>NZ_BAAAQX010000002.1:0-709466 GCF_039531895.1 Nonomuraea monospora | reverse complement strand
CGGGCGGCGAGGTAGGTGGGTTGGCGGTTGGGAAGGCGGAGTTGAGCGGTCAGGTAGGTGGGGGCGGGCGGTGAGGTAGGTGGGGGCGGGCGGTGAGGTAGGTGGGGGCGGGCGGTGAGGTAGGTGGGGTTGGGCGGTGAGGTGCAGTTCGCTGGGAGGCCGATGGTCGTGGTGGTGGAGGGTCATGGAACGGCGCTCGCTGCTGCAGTGGGCCTACTCAGCCATGGAGGCGGAGGGCCTTGGCGAGGGCTGCCAGACGGTGGGGGGAGGCCAGGCCTGCGTGGTACAGGTGGAACTCCGACGCGCCGGCCTTGGTGTAGGTCCTGAGCTGGTCCGCCAGGACATCTGGGTCGGCCGGGCGGGGTGGGAGGGCCAGGACGTAGGCGCCGACTCGCTGGTCCGGGGTGGCGAGTTCCTTGAGGCGGGCCAGGCGGGCGGCGTCCGTGGCCGGGTCACCCCAGCAGTTCGCCACCAGGACGTCTGCTCCTGGTTCGCCCGACGGGAGAGGGGCGAAGGCGCCTGTGGCCCAGGGGTCCGGGTTGGCGTGCAGGGTGATGGGGACGTTGGCGGCGGTTCTCCTGGCTACGGAGATCAGGCGCTCGCGGAGGGTGGTCGATTGGGTGGCGCGGACGGTGCGTACCTCGTCGGCGAGTGGGCCGAGAGCGTCTTCGACCGTGGTGGCGGACGACTGCGGTGCCGAGGTGGTGCGGTCGATGGCGGCGCGGACGGCGGCCCTTGTCGGCTCCGGATAGAGAGGGGCGCAGTTCGTGCAGAAGCACAGGGAGAGGAGGTCGACGTCTGCGGGAGTCCAGTCCGCGCCGGACGTTTTCTCGTGGACGGTCTGGTGGCCGAAGCCCATCGGGCCGCAGGCTTCCAGGATCAGGCCGTCCGGTTCGCCTACCTCGAGGATCTCCTGGACCAGGCGCTCGCAGTACTCGATGACGTCCTCGTGGGCCGGGCACAGGGCATACGGGTACGGGTCGCCGAAGGCGTTGCGTACGACCAGGTCGGGGTTGGCGGAGCCCAGGTGCGAGTTGTGCGTGAGGACGGTCCAGGCGTGCACCTGGAGGCCGGCTGCCCTCAGGGCGTCCCTTGCTTGGAGGTAGGCGTCGGCAGGGGTCCACGTGGGGGACGCGGGGACCAGGCGAGACCAGGATGACGGGCGGATCGGGAGATAGAAGGCCGGGTAGGGCACATCGAGGACGCGGTGAGCGGGGTGGTACGGCGTGGCTGCCCTCGTTGAGTGATACATGGCTGCCAGGGCGACCGTCTGGACGCCGAGGTCTGCCAGGCGGCCGGGGGCTGATGGGTCTCCGACCACGTCCCAGGGGTAGAGGTAGGCGACGTTCATCAACGGGGTCTCCTTGCCGACGGTCATGGGTGGGTCAGTTCGCTGGAATTCGCCAGGCGGGTGGGATGTTCACGTGCAGCCGCAATTCTC
Organism: Nonomuraea monospora; assembly: GCF_039531895.1. NCBI lineage: Bacteria > Bacillati > Actinomycetota > Actinomycetes > Streptosporangiales > Streptosporangiaceae > Nonomuraea > Nonomuraea monospora. The sequence goes on along the minus strand of NZ_BAAAQX010000002.1, from coordinate 708,025 downwards.
CTGGCCGGTGTTCGGCAGTGGTGCACGGGGTGGCTGGCTGCGTCTGCTGTGCGGCGGCGCGTGTGTGTGGTGGTGCGGTGTTGGCCGTGTTGTGCGGCGGTGCGTGTGTGTGGTGGTGCGGTGTTGGCCGTGTTGTACGGCGATGCGTGTGTGGTGGTGCGGTGCTGACTGTGTTGTACGGCGGGTGCGTGTGTGTGGTGGTGCGGTGCTGACTGTGTTGTACGGCGGTGCGCGTGTGTGGTGATGCGGTACTGGGCGTGCTGTGCGGCGGTTTGCGTGTGCGGGTGAGGCGGCTCGCCTGGCATGGGCGTCGCGAGTGGGCGTGTTGGGCCGGTGGCGCATGGAGGTCGGTGCGCGTCTGGGTCGGCGGCAAGTGGGTGTGCGGGACGCCCTGACTATGCACGCTGTGCCCAGAGTGTGCTTGTGTGAGGTGGAGTGTCTGGCTTCGACCATCCAGGGGGCGTGCGGGGCGCCGTGAGCATGCGCGCCGGGGCCAGCGGTAGGAGTGGCATGCCGTGACCGTTCGCGCCGGGGCCGACGAAGGGAGTGGCATGCCGTGACCGTTCGCGGCGGGGCCGGCGAAGGGAGTGGCATGCCGTGACCGTTCGCGCTGGGGCCAGCGAGGGGAGTGGCATGCCGTGACCGTGCGTGCGTACCGGGGCCAGTGGGATGGAGTGGCGTGCCATGGCTGAGCGTCGCGGATGAAGGCGCTGTGACGGGGCGCATGGGGCGGAGCGGTGCGTCTGCGCCGGCCGTCGGGAACCGGACGCGCTGGGCTGTGCCGGGGCGTCCGGGCGTGGGAGTGCTTGCAGAGTGGCGGGTGCCAGTGATGTCTGGTGTGGGTGGCCGGGCGAGATCCGCTGTGGGTGGCGGGGAGTTGTTGGGAGCGGTTCACCAGCGGGGCTTCTGCGGGGAGAAGGAGGGGTCGAAGCGTTGGATGTACGAGGTGTCGTCGCGGGAGCGGATTCCGCACTTTTCGTACTGCTCGTTCATCATCGCGAGCGCGTCCCTGTCCAGCTCGACGCCCAGGCCCGGGGTGGTGGGGACTGGGACGGCGCCGTTCACGAAGCGGAGGGGGCCGGGAGCGATCACGTCCTGGCCGTCCTGCCAGGGGGTGTGGGTGTCGCAGGCGAACGTGAGGTTCGGCGTGGCGGCGGCCAGGTGGGTCATGGCGGCGAGGCTGATCCCGAGGTGGGAGTTGGAGTGCATGGACATGCCCAGGCCGAAGGTGTCGCACATGGCGGCGATGTGCGAGGAACGGACGAGGCCGCCCCAGTAGTGGTGGTCCAGGAGGAGGACGCCGATGGCGCGGGAGGCCATGGCGGGCGGGAAGTGTTCCGGGGTGACGACGCACATGTTGGTGGCCAGGGGCATGGGGACGGAAGCCGCCACCTCCGCCATGCCGTCGATGCCGGAGGTCGGGTCCTCGAGGTACTGGAGGGCGCCTTCGAGTTCTCTGCCGACGCGGATGGAGGTGGCCACCGACCAGGCGGCGTTCGGGTCGAGGCGGAGCGGGATGTCCGGGAACGCCTCGTGCAGGGCGCGGATCGCGGAGATCTCCTGGTCCGGTGGGTAGACGCCGCCCTTGAGCTTGATGGACTGGAAGCCGTACTCGTCGATCAGGAGCCTCGCCTGTTCGACGATGCCGGTTTCGTCGAGCGCGGCGCCGAACCTGTCCGGGTCGTCGCCCGGGTGGCCCGCCCACTTGTAGAAGAGGTAGGCGCTGTACGGGACCGCGTCCCTGACCGCGCCGCCCAGGAGGTCGGATACCGGGACGCCTGCCGCCTTGCCCCGGATGTCCAGGCAAGCCACCTCGAAGGGGGAGAAGACGCGGTCGATGCTCTTCTCGGCGGTGGCGGCGCCGGTGAGGCCGTGCAGGTCGTGCACGGTGCCGCTGACGAGGGCGGCGATGCGGGCGTACATCGTGTTGAGGGCGTGGACGTCGAGGCCGATCAGGGCCTGGGCGCACTCGCGGACGGCGGCGAGGTGTTCGAGGTCGCCGTAGGTCTCACCCAACCCGGTCAGGCCTTCGTCTGTGACGACCTCGACAATGGTACGGAGAGCCCATGGCTCGTGGACTCCGGCGGCGTTCAGGAGAGGCGGATCCCGGAAGGCTACGGGGGTTACGTGGATCTGCCTGATGATCATCGCATGCCGTCCATATATGTGAACGATAGCCAGATTTGTGGACAAGTAGCCGCAACTGTAAGAATCAGAATGAAGAAGTGTCAAGACTCCGAAGGGCCTTTCGATGATCTACGGACACGACCCCAGGACCGGCGAGACCGTGGGCACCGCCCTGCCCGAGACCGACACCGCCGGGGTCGATCTGATCGTTTCTGCTGCGGCCGCCGCCGGTGCGGCCTGGCGGGCGACCCCGGCCGCCGAGCGGGCCGTCGCGCTGGAGGCCGTCGCCGACGCGCTGAGCGCGCACGTGGACGAGCTGTGGCAGCTCGCCGACCAGGAGACCGCGCTCGGCGAGGTACGGCTGCGCGGCGAGGTGGCGCGTACGGCGGGGCAGTTCAGGCTCTTCGCCGAGGTGATCAGGGACGGCGGTTACCTGGAAGCCATCATCGATCACGCTGACTCTTCGCTCACGCCGCCCAGGCCGGACGTGCGCCGCATGAACCACGCGCTGCAGGGCGTGGTGGCGGTGTTCGCGGCCAGCAACTTCCCGTTCGCGTTCTCCGTGGCCGGTGGCGACACCGCCTCCGCGCTCGCCGCCGGCTGCCCCGTCGTCGTGAAGGCGCACCCCGGGCACCCGAACACGTCCGAGCGGGTGGCGAAGATCGTGCGGGAGGCGCTGCCCTACCCGGACCTGCTCGGGCTCGTCCAGGGCATGCAGGCCGGCGCCGACCTCGTGCAGCACCCGAGCGTGGTGGCGGCCGGGTTCACCGGGTCCGTGGCCGGCGGCAAGGCGATCCAGAAGCTGATCGACGAGCGCGAGGTGCCGATCCCGTTCTACGGCGAGCTCGGCAGCGTCAACCCCGTGGTCGTGCTGCCGTCCGCACCCGTGAAGGAGGTGGCGACCGGGTTCGCCGGGTCGCTGACGCTCGGCGTCGGGCAGTTCTGCACGAACCCCGGGCTCATGTTCGTGCCCGAAGGGGACGAGCTGCGGAAGGCGATCGTCGAGGCCGTCGAGGGGACGACCGGCGGGCCCATGCTCGCCGAGCGGATCAGGGACGGATACCTCGGCGGGGTCGAGCGGCTCGGGCAGTTGCAACTGCTGGCCGAAGGCAAGCCGGGGGAGGGGAGCCTGGCGGTCACGCCCAAGGTGTTCACCGCGGACCTGGAGACGTTCGCGTCGAAGCTGCCCGCCATCGGTGAGGAGTGCTTCGGGCCGGCGTCGATCGTGGTCACGTACCGGGACGTCTCGGACCTGCGGCCGGTGCTCGAGCGGCTCGAAGGGTCGCTGACGGCGACCATCCACAGCACCGACGCGGAGGAGGCCGGGGAGGTCGCCGAGGCGCTGGGCAAGACCGCCGGACGGCTCATCTGGAACGGGTGGCCGACCGGGGTGGCCGTGTGCTGGGCCATGCATCACGGTGGGCCCTGGCCTGCTGCTACGACCAGCTACACGTCTGTGGGGGCTACGGCGATCGGGCGGTGGCTGGCGCCGACCGCTTACCAGGACTGGCCTGAGTCGTTGCTGCCGGATGAGCTCAAGGACGGGAATCCGCTGGGTGTTCCGCAGAGGGTGGATGGTCGGCTTCAGGTTGGGTGAAGGAGTGGTTGGGTCGGCTGTCTGACCGGCTGACGGACTGACCGGCTGGCCGACGGTGGATGGCTGACGGCGGGCTGGGGCGATGGCGGCTCGTTGGCGGTGGCGCGGTGGTCGCCGGGCTGGCGGTGGTGCGGTGGTGGCCGGGTTGGTGGTGGCGCGGAGGTGGCTGGCTTGGTGGCGGCTGGTTGAGGTGGCACGACGGCGGCTGCTTGGTGGCGGCTGGTTGGCAGCGGTTGTCGGGTGGCTGTCAGTGACTGGCGGCGGCTGACGACGGCTGACGACGGATGGGGTCGTCGGTCTGGTGGCGCGGTGGGGTGAGTGTCTGCCCGCTCTGCGTGCTGGGTCGGCGGCACCGTGCTGTTGCATGCATGGCGCCCATGCTGAACCGCTTCGGGTTTCGTAGAGCGGCGCGGATGCGTGTTCGAGGTCCGTGAGGACGGCGGGACGAAGTCGTTCACTCACCAGTGGAACGAACCCGGGAAGCGAGATCTGGCCGGCCACGGCGGTGACGTCGAAGCCGACCACCAGGTAGGCGCCAGACCCGCCAGCCCAGGCGGCGAGGAAGGCGGCGGCGCGGATCATCCACCGGCCGCGCCGCCGGTCCGTGAGGTAGCGCTTTGGTCGTGTCCACGGGAGCGGCGGTAGGCGCGTGGGGTGGTTCCGTAGGCGTGGCGGAATCGGCGGGTGAAGTGGGCTGGGCTGGTGAAGCCCCAGGTGCGGGCGATGTCGTCGATGGTGCGGTGGGAGTGTTCAGCGGAGGCCAGGGCACGGCGGGCGCCGTCGAGGCGGCGGCCGATGATCCACTGCTCGAGGTCGATGCCGTTGTCGTCGCAGAGCCCTCGCAGCGCCTTGAGGGTGAGGTTGTGGGCGGCGGCGATCCGGGCCGGGGTGAGCTCCGGGTCGGTCAGGTGGGCACGGACGTAGGCCAGGACGCGGGTGAAGCGAGTCTGTTCGGCGATCTCGCGGCGGGCGGGGTCGGTGGTGGTGGAGGCGACGAGGGCACGCAGGAGGGCCAGGACGGTGTCGCCGAGGGCGGCGACGCCGGGCTCGGCGGCCAGGCGGTCGGCGTCGGCGTTGAGGCTGTGCAGGTGCGAGAGCAGGAGAGGGGTGATGTCGCTGTGCGGAGTGTTGGCGATCGCGGTGCGGATCACGTCATCGGGCAGGCCGAGCAGGTCGGCGTCCAGCATGAGGCCCAGGCTCTGTCCGGTGCCGGACCAGCGGCATTCCCATGGGCCGGTTGATTTGCTGGCGAGGGCGAGGTCGTGGGCGGTGAGACGGCGCTGCTGGCCGTCCCAGCCGAAGCCGCCCTGCCCGTGAGACTGGGTGAGCACCGAGACGGTGTTCCAGGAGTCCTGGCGCAGGTGCCTGAGGGTCTGCCAGTACCGCATGCCCGACCCTTGGTTGCGGAACAGGGTGACAGGGCCGAAGCGCCAGGCGGCGATGCGCTTGCGGAAGCCATGGCCCGCGTCGAGCTCGTGCTCGATGCCGCAGGTGCCGGTCTCGGCGGTCGCCACGGCGTTGAAGGCGTCGACCCGGTCGCCGGGGGGAAGGTCGTCGGTGTCGAGCAGGAGCATGTCAGTCTCCGGTGGTCGGCGCCGAGGTGGCGCGCCAGGCGCGTGGGGTGGTTCCGTAGGCTTGGCGGAACCTGCGGGTGAAGTGGGCTGGGCTGGTGAAGCCCCAGGAGCGGGCGATGGCGTCGATGGTGCGGTGGGCGTGTTCGGTGGCGGTCAGGTCGCGGCGGGCGCCGTCGAGGCGGCGGCGGATGATCCATTGCTCCAGGCTGAGGCCGCCGTCTTCGCATAAGCGGTAGAGGGAGCGCAGGGAGATGTTGTGGACGGCGGCGATCCGGGCCGGGGTGAGCTCCGGGTCGGTCAGGTGGGCTCGGATGTAGGCGAGCACCCGGACCAGGAGAGTCTCGTCGGCGATGGCACGCCGGGTGTCGGGGGGTGCGCCGACTGAGGCGACCAGAGCGCGGACGAGGGAGAGGGTCGCCTGGCCGAGATCGTTCGCGCTTGCTCCGCCGGCGACGTGGTCGCCGCCGCGGTGCAGCGCTTGCATGTGGTTGAGCAGGAGCGGGGTGATCGGGCTGTGCGAGATCTGCGGGACCGCGGTGTGGATCATGCTGTCGGGCAGCCCCACGTGGGCCGCGTCGGCCAGGAGGCAGAGCGTGGCGCCGGTCCCGCTCCAGTTGACCTCCCAGTAGCCGGCCGACTTGTTGGTGATGGCCAGGTCGCGCGGGGTCATGGCCTGCTGGTGGTCGTTCCAGATGAAGCCGCCCTTGCCGGCGGGCACAGTGATGATCGATACGGTGTTCCAGGAGTCCATCCGCAGGTGGCGCGAGGTCTGCCAGTAGCGGAAGCCGCTGCCGGAGGTGTAGTACAGGGCGAACGGCTCGAAGTGCCAGGCCTCGATGCGCTTGTTGACGTGGCCGTCGGCTCCGGGCTCGTGGTCGATGGCGCAACTGCCGGTCTCGGCCACCACGGCCTCACGGTAGGCGTCGACCCGGTCGGCGGGCGGGATGTCGTCGGTCTCAAAGAGCAGCATGGTTCTTCCCTCGCCGCCGTGCCTCACGAGGGGTGAGCCCGTAGGCGCCTCGGAATCTGCGGGTGAAGTAGCCGGGGTGGGTGAAGCCCCAGGAGCGGGCGATGGCGTCGATGGTGCGGTGGGCGTGTTCGGTGGCGGTCAGGTCGCGGCGGGCGCCGTCGAGGCGGCGGCGGATGATCCATTGCTCCAGGCTGAGGCCGCCGTCTTCGCATAAGCGGTAGAGGGAGCGCAGGGAGATGTTGTGGACGGCGGCGATCCGGGCCGGGGTGAGCTCCGGGTCGGTCAGGTGGGCCCGGATGTAGGCGAGCACCCGCACCAGGAGAGTCTCGTCGCCGATCGCGCGGCGCGTGCGGTCGTCGGTGATGACGGAGGCGATGAGGGCGCGGACCAGCGAGAGAGTCGCCTGGCCGACGTCGTCGGATCCGGCGTCGGCTGCCAGTTGGTCGGCGTCGCGGTGCAGGGTGCGGATGTGGCTCAGCACCAGCGGGGTGATGGGGCTGCGGGTGATGCGCGGCACCACGGTGTGGATCATGCTGTCGGGCAGCGCGATCTGCTCCAGGTCGATCATGAGAGCGATGTTCGAGCCGACACCGGTCCAGGTTCGTTCCCAGTAACCGGCCGACTTGGTGGCGACGACCAGATCTTTGGCGGTGAGAACCTGCTGATGATCGTTCCAGACGAACTGACCGCGGCCGTCGACCTGGGCGAGGACCGAGACGGTGTTCCAGGAGTCCATGCGCAGATGGCGTGAGGTCTGCCAGTACCGCATCCCGGTACCGGAATTGAAGTACATGGCCACGGGCCCGAACCGCCAGCCCTCCAGCCGTTTGCTCATCAGGCCGTCGGGGCCGAGCTCGTGCTCCACCCCGCAACTGCCGGTCTGGCCGAGCACGGCCGCCTCGAAGACCTCGATCCGGTCCTCGGGCCGGACGTCGGCGGTATCCAGAAGCAGCACGAATTCTCCCCCCGCGTGTGACGGACTGACAGCAGCGCTTGGCGCGATCAAAAAGGTACGGATGGGGGCAATGTCCCCCTTCCGCCGGATTCTCGCTGATCACCCGGCGTGCTGACCAGTCCCACTCGGCGAAGGCGATCACGGCGCTGTCCGGCAACGGACAAGGTCACGGCGGGTCGGTGCGGCCGACGCGCTCGTCCAGCCTGGCGTGCACAGTGCAGATCGTGGCACGCAGGGGCCAATCCGAACCCCCGTCCGCCCGTGACGATCTGTCAGCAAGCAACCAACTGGCTCGCGACCACAGGAGAGACACGATGTCTTTCGTTACCACCGCTGACGGAACCAGCATCTTCTACAAGGACTGGGGCACCGGGCAGCCCGTCGTGTTCAGCCACGGCTGGCCACTCAACGCCGACGCGTGGGACCCGCAGGCCCACGCCGTCGCCACCTCCGGCTACCGGGCGATCGCCCACGACCGGCGCGGCCACGGACGCTCGTCCCAGCCGTGGCACGGCAACGACATGGACACCTACGCCGACGACCTCGCCACCCTGATCGAGACCCTCGATCTGCGGGACGTCGTCCTGGTCGGCCACTCGACAGGCGGCGGCGAGGTCACCCGCTACATCGGCCGCCACGGCACCTCCCGGGTGGCCAAGGTGGTGCTGCTGGGCGCGGTGCCGCCGTTGATGCTCAAGACCGGGGACAACCCGCAGGGCTTGCCGATCGAAGCCTTCGACGCCATCCGAGCCGGGGTGACGGCCGACCGGTCGCAGTTCTACTACGACCTGTCCTTCCCCTTCTATGGGTTCAACCGCGAGGGCGCCCAGGTCTCCGAGGGGGTCTCCCGAGCCTTCTGGGCCCAGTCCATGCAGGTCGGCATCAAGGGGGCGCTGGACTGCATCCGCGCCTTCTCCGAGTCCGACTTCCACGAGGACCTCAGGAAGATCGACGTGCCCACCTTCATCGCCCATGGCGACGACGACCAGATCGTCCCTATCGTCGCCGCCGGACTCGAGTCCGCCAAGATCGTCAAGGATGCGCGGCTCAAGGTGTACCCCGGTGCTCCCCATGGCCTGGTGGGCGCGTTCGAGCGGGAGTTCACCGCCGACCTGCTCGCCTTCCTGGCCTCCTGACCCGCCGTGGACACCCAAGGAGTCCTCATGCGCATCTCGTCTCTCAGACGCGCTCTCATCGTCATGATCAGCGTCGCCGCCCTCATGTGCGGCTCGGGCGCCGCCCAGGCCGAATCGGGCGCCGCCCAGGCCGAATCGGGCGTCGGCCAGGCGGAGTCGGGCGTCGGCCAAGCGGAGTCGGGCGTCGGCCGTACGGCGAAACCGACCGTGGTGCTGGTGCACGGCGCGTTCGCCGACGCCTCCGGCTTCAACGACACCATCGCCCTGCTCCAGGCCGCCGGCTTCCCGACGATCGCCCCCGCCAACCCGCTGCGGGACGCCGCCGGCGACGCCGCCTACATCTCCAGTGTCCTGGCCATGATCTCCGGCCCGATCATCCTGGTCGGACATTCGTACGGCGGAGCAGTCATCACCAACGCCGCCCGTGGCCACGCGGGCGTCAAGGCCCTCGTCTACCTGGGCGCCTTCGCTCCTGATCAGGGAGAGAGCGCGCTCCAGCTCGCCACGAGCGTGACCGGCAGCCTGCTCGGCGAGGCGCTCATCACGCGGCGTTACCCGCTGCCCGACGGCACGATCCCGCCCGACGGCAGCGGCCCGGCCGACGGTTACATCGACCCCGCCAAGTTCCGGCAGGTGTTCGCCGCCGACCTGCCCGAGCACCAGACCCGGCTGATGGCCGCCACCCAGCGGCCGGGCAGCGTCGCCGGACTCGCCGGGCCCAGCGGCCCCCCAGCCTGGAAGACCATCCCCTCCTGGTATCTCATCCCGACCCAGGACAAGGTCATTCCCCCGGCCGTCCAGCGCATGATGGCCGAGCGGGCCGGCAGTCACGTGCGGGAGATCCGCTCCTCCCACGTGGTCATGATGTCCCACCCCGCCGCCGCGGTCGCCACCATCCTCGCCGCCCACGCCGGAACCCGCTGAAGGAGCCCCGATGTCCGCGACCAAACCTGACACGATCGTCCTCATTCACGGCTTCTGGGTCACCCCCCGGAGCTGGGAGCGCTGGGTCGAGTACTACAAGGCCAAGGGTTTCCGTGTGCTGGCCCCCGCCTACCCCGGTTTCGAGGCCGAGGTCGAGGCACTCAACGCCGACCCCACCCCGATCGAACGCCTCGAAGTCCCCGCGATCATCTCCTCGCTGGAGCAGCTGATCGACGGCCTGGACACCGAACCGATCCTCATCGGCCACTCCGCCGGAGGCGTCTTCACCCAGATCCTGCTCGACCATGGGTACGGCGCGGCCGGGGTCGCGATCAACTCGGCCCCCACCGAAGGCGTCAAGATCATTCCGCTGTCGCAGATCCGCGCCTCGTTCCCGATGTTGCGCAACCCCGCCAACCGCCACAAGGCCGTCGGGCTCACCTTCGACCAATGGCGCTACACCTTCACCAACACCTTCCCCGATGACCAGGCCAAGGCCACCTACGAGCGCTACCACATCCCGGCCTCCGGCCACGTGTTCTGGGGCAGCGCGCTGGCCAACATCCACCCTGGCCATGACGACACTTACGTCGACTACCGCAACCCCGACCGCAAGCCGCTGCTGTTCATCTCCGGCGAGAACGACCACCTCATGCCGCCCAAGGTGCAGATCTCGAACGCCGGTCACTACAAGGCGCCCGGCACCGTCACCGAGCAGGTGACCTTTCCGGGCCGGTCCCACCTGATGCCCGCTCAGGACGGCTGGCAGGAGGTCGCCGACCACGCCCTCACCTGGGCGCTCGACCACTCCTGAAGCTCCGGTCCCGGCCGCGCGGGGCACGGCCGGGACCCCTCAGGACGTTCCGGTCGTGGGCCGGGTGATGTGCTGGTGGCGGCGTGGTGGCCGAGTGCAGGCGCAGGTGGTGTACGCGGCCTGGTGTACGAGGCTGCGAACGGGAGCGTGAACGCGCCCGGTATCGGGGTGGGAGCGTCGTGGTGCGCTTGGTCGGGCGGGAGCATGTGTGATGTGCGCGGCCGGTGCCGAGGGGCCTGGGTCATGTTGGGTGTGCGTGATGTCGGCGGCGCGTGATTGGGGTGCGCGTACAGGGGGCGGCGCGTGTGGGCGATGCGCGTGGTGTGGACGGCGCGTGGAGGGGACGGCGCGTGGAGGGGACGGCGCGTGGAGGGGGCGGCGCTTGGGGGGCCCGCGTGGAGGCGGTGGCGCCTGATGGGATGCGCGTGTAGTGGGGTGCAGGGGTCTGAGGTGCATGTGGGTGTGCGGGTGGGGACGTGTCGGCGTTCTGGATGTGGGACGGCGAGAGGCCAGTCCCTCACCGGCAGGTGTCAGGTGTTGGCGATCTCAAGCCCCACCTCGATAAGCCCCTCCAAGACCCGCACATGCTCCGCACTGGAGTACAGCTCCACCCCGATCCCCCGATAGGCGGGCACAAGAACGTGAAGGGCTCGCCGGTGGCGCGGCGCACGGTGAGGATGATGCGTTGCAGGAGGTCTACGTCGCCCAGGCCGTCCTTGAAGCCCACGATGTTCGGAACGTCGGTGGCCAGGGCGGCCACGGCCTCGGGGGTGAAGCGCGGCATGACGAGCAGGCCGTCGGCGCCTTCGGCGGCGGCGGCGAGGGTGCGGGCGGTGGGGTGAGGGCAGGCTCGGCGGGGGCGCCGTCGGGGCCGAAGGGGGTGACAGGGAAGAAGAGAACGCCGTCCAGCCGCATGGATGATGGTTCCTTCCGGTGGAAGAGAGTGGCGGCCCTAGCGGATGCCCTTCCGGTGGAGGAGGGCGGCGGCCCTTAGCGGATGGAGGAGGGGCCTAGCGGATGCCCTCCCTGCGGAGGGTGGCAGCGAGCTTGCGGGTGTGTTTGATGATCGCTTCGGTGATCGGCTCGACGTCGGCGGGTGCGAGGGCGGCGGGCATCGAGCAGCTGATCGCGTCGGTGGCCGGGATGCGGTAGTCGACGGCGACGGCCACGCAGGCCACCCCCGGCGTCCCCTGCTCCTTCTCGTACGACCATCCTCTGGTGCGCACCTGGTCGAGCTCTCCGGTGAGCTTGGTGAGGTCGGTGATGGTGTGGGAGGTGAGCGCCGTCAGCGGTTGCGGCAGCAGGGCCCCGACCTCGTCGTCGGTGAGCTGGGCGAGCAGGACCTGGCCGAGGGCGGTGACGTGGGCGGGCAGCCGCCGGCCGACGCGGGGGATGATGTGGTCGGCCTCGCGCGACTCCCTGGTGGCCAGGTAGAGGACGTGTGCGCCGTCACGGCGGGCGAAGTGCACGGTCTGCCCGATCTCGTCCCGTAGGTCTTCGAGGCAGTCCTGGGCGAAGGGGAGGGCGGGGTCCTTGTCGAGGTAGGCGGTGCCGGTCAGCAGGGCGTGCGGGCCGATGCCGAACGCGGATCGGGCCGAGTCGGTCTCCACCCAGTTGAGCTCGACCAGGGTGCGCATGAGGGCGTGGAGGCTGCTGCGGGGGAAGCCGGTCCGTTGCTGGAGCTCCGACAGGGTCAGGTGGTGGTGCGAGTCGGCGAGCGTCTCCAGGATGCGTACGGTCCGCTCCGCGGACTTGACCAGCGGGGGCTGCTCCATGGTCGTCCCATCTCGTATCCGTCAAAGATCCAGGATATGGGATACCGTCCAGATACATGGACGCTTAACCCTTGATAGCGCCGCTGGTCAGCCCGCGCATGAACTGCCGCTGGAACGCCAGGAAGGCGATGATCGACGGCAGCAGCGCGAGCAGCGAGGCCGCCAGCAGGACGCCGATGCCGACCTCCTCGTCCGACCGGAGCGAGCGTAGCGCGATGGGCAGCGTCCACATGTCGGACGTCGGGGCGACGATCAGCGGGAGCAGGTACTGATCCCAGATCATGGTGAAGCCGAAGACGCCGATCACGCCGAGGGCCGGGCGGCACAGCGGCACGATGATCGTGGCGAAGATGCGCAGCTCGCCGGCGCCGTCGATGCGCGCCGCCTCCTCCAGCTCGACCGGCACCTCCTTCATGAACTCCGTCATGACGAGGATCGAGAAGCCCCAGGCCCCGACGGGCAGGATCATGCCGGCGTACGTGCCGATGAGGTTGAGGTGCAGCAGCGGCAGGTCGGCCAGGACGAGGGAGAGGGGGATCGCGATGATCTCCTCGGGCAGCATCATCGTGGCGAGCATGAGCAGCATCACGACCGTCATGCCGCGGAACTTCTTGCGGGCCAGCGAGTAGGCCGCGAAGACGCTCACCAGCATCTGCAGGAGGAGGCCGAAGCCCACGACGATGAAGGAGTTGAGCAGGTACAGGTAGACGTTCTTGTCCTGGGCCTGGAGGAAGTTCTCGAAGGTGAACTCGTCGGGCCAGAAGGAGAACGAGGTGGGGTCGAGCGTCTTGTTGAAGGCGCTGATCAGGAGGCCGACCAGCGGGCCGGTGAAGACCGCCACCATAAGGGCATAAATGATGACCTTTCCGGCGGTCGCCAGGGGGCCGCGCCGCGACTCCAGGCCGAGGGCGCTGTCGAACCTCATGACGTCGACTCCGGGTCGGGGGTGCTGTCGAATCTCATGACGTCGGCTCCGGGTCGGGGGTGCCGTGGAATCTCATGACGTCGGCTCCAGGTCGGGGGTGCCGTGGAATCTCATGTCGCCTGCCTCCTCCGCAGCACCTGCACGATCACCGTCAGCACCAGCGTGGCCAGGAACAACACGATGCCGCCCGCCGAGGCCACCCCCAGCTCGTTCTTCTGGAACCCGAGCTTGTAGATCAAGGTCATCAGCACCTCGGACGACCCGTTCGGCCCGCCGTTCGTCAGCACGTACACCTCGACGAAGACCCGCAGCCCGCGGATGGCGGCCAGCGTGAACAGGATCCAGAACACGGGGCGCAGCGCGGGCAGCGTGATGTGCCGCAGCCGCCGCCAGGTCGAGGCGCCGTCCACGGCGGCGGCCTCGTACAGGGCGCGGTCCACGCCGACGAGCCCGGCGAGGAAGATCATCATGTCGTACGGGGTCCCGCGCCAGATGCTCATCAGCATGATCGACCACAGCGAGGTGTCCTCGCTGGCCAGCCAGGGCTGCGGATCGATCCCGGCCCAGCCGATGATGACGTTCAGCAGGCCGTTGTCGGCCGGGTGGAACATGATGCGCCACACCTCGGCCACGGCCGCCATCGTGGTGACGACCGGCAGGAAGGCCGCGGTCCTGACGAACCAGAGGTAGCGGGCGGGCCCCTCGACGAGCAGGGCCAGCACGAGGCCGAGCACGATGGAGCCGATCGTGGTGCCCAGGGCCAGGACGACGCTGTGCCAGATGGCGGCGCCGAACTCGGCGTCAGAGATGATCGTCTCGTAGTTCTGGAAGCCGACCCACTCGTCACCGAGGAACGTCTGGACCTTGAACAGGCTCTTCCACAGCCCGACGACCATCGGGATGAACTTGAAGTACAGGAAGAGCAGCAGCGCGGGCGCCAGGAACAGCCAGGCGATCAGCGGCCCCCGCCACCGCACCGATCTCGGTGGGTGGCCGGAGGCCGCCGTCCGGCGGGGCGCCGGGGCGAGGGTGGAGGTCATGACGCTTTCTGGCTCTGCAGTTCCTGGGTGAGCTTGGTGTTGAGCTCATCCATCGCCGTCTTGACGTCGGCGGTGCAGTCGGCCCAGACGGCGTTGATGGTGTCGGCGGAGGTCTGCCGGATCGGCGCCCAGTTGGGCACGGGCGGGGCGTAGACGGCGTGCGCGTACGACTCCTGGAACACCTTCCAGCGCGGGTCCTGGCGCTCGGCGGACATGTCCACCGTGGTGTTCACGGGCAGGCGGACGATGGCGCCGTTGGCGTCCTTGTTCATGCCGATCCGCTGGCCCTCGGGGGAGATGGCGAACTCGGCGAACTTCTTCTGCGCGTCCTTGTTCGCGGAGCCGGCCATGAGGTAGACGTTCTCGCCCTCGCCGAGGGTGCCGGGGCCACCGGAGGGGCCCTTGGGCACGGGCAGGACCTCGATCTTGTCGGTGCCGATGCTGTTGACGAAGCGGGCCAGCACGTACGGGCCGACCAGGTAGATGCCGCCCTGCCCCTTCTCGAACACCTCGTGCGTGACGGTGGTGTCGTTGCTGACGGCGCCGGGGTTGACGGTCTTGGTCTTGCAGAACTGGTCCTGGAGGTACTGCACGGCCTCGACGGTCTTGGGATCGTTCACGGTGGCGGCGTACTTGCCCGCCCCGGTGGACTTGATGAAGTCGCCGCCGTTGGCGTAGATGAGCGAGGAGGCGTACCAGGAGGCGTAGCCGCGCTTGGTGCCGGCGGGGGCGGTGAAGCCGGCGGTGTCCTTCTGGCCGTTGCCGTCGGGGTCCTTCTCGGTGAAGGCGACGGCCAGCTTGGCCAGGTCGTCCCAGGTCTCGGGCGGATCCATGCCGACCTTCTCGCGCCAGTCCTTGCGGACGATCAGCGCGAACGACTGGGCGGAGAACGGGGCCGCGTAGAACTTGCCGTCGGACCCCGTGGCGGCCTTCCAGGCGGTCTCCGCCAGTTGGTCGCCGCCCTTGAGCGCGGCCTTGTCGACGGGCTCCAGCCAGCCCTGCGACACCATGTTGCCGAGCTGGGCGGTGTCGTTGATGACGATGTCAGGGAGGTCTTTCTGCGCCGCCTGCTGGTTCAGCTTGGTCTCGAAGTCGTCGAAGAGGGCCACGACTTTCGTTTGCACCCCGCTGGCCTTGGTGAAGGCGTCAGCGAGCTTCTTGGCGGTCTTGGCGGAGTCGGAATCGGGCGCCTGCCTGATCCAGATCTCCAGAGAGTTGTCAGAACCTGATGATCCACCGGAACCGCAGCCTGTCAGTCCAACGGCCAGAGTCGCCATGATCGCGACTCCCAGCAGACGACGTGACATCAGACCGCCTCCTGTTCACATACATGGACGTGAGTCGAAGACTTGGATGTGTGCCTGCGAACGTAACCAGTGGCGTGGCTCACGGTCAATATTCAAGTATGTGAAAGTCCGCCAGATTCGTGTACATCATGAGGCATGCGCATTCTCATGACAGGGGCCTCTGGAAAGGTCGGGACGCTGCTTCGCCCGCGTCTCGCACGGGAGGGCCGTACGCTGCGGCTTTCCGATATCCATCCGGTCGATCCCGGGCCCGGCGAGGAGTGGGTGACGGCGGACCTGGCCGACCCCGCCGCCATGGCCGAGGCGATGAAGGGCGTGGACGCCGTGCTCCACCTGGGCGGCCAGAGCAGGGAGCATCCCTGGGCCGACATCGTGCAGGCCAACATCAACGGCACGCAGGTGTTGCTGGAGGCGGCGTACAAGGAGGGGGTCGAGCACGTCGTGCTCATGGGCAGCCACCACGCGGCCGGCTTCCAGACCAGGCCGGAGGGCGGCGCGGACCTGCCCGACTACGCCTTCCCGCGCCCCGACACCTTCTATGGCGTGAGCAAGGTCGTCATGGAGGCGCTCGGCAGCCTCTACCACGACCGTTTCGGCATGAACGTCACCGTGATCAGGCTCGGCACCTGCAACGAGGCCCCGGCCGACACGCGCGGCCTGGCCACCTGGATCTCCGCCGACGACCTGACCAGCCTGGTCGAGGCGGGGCTCGCCGCGCCCGGCTACCACGTCGTCTGGGGCGTCTCCGACAGCCCGCGCCGCTGGTGGTCGCTGGAGGAGGCCAAGTCCATCGGGTACGTCTCGCGCGACTCCTCCGAGCCCTTCGCCGCCGGCCTCATCGCGGAGCAGGGCGAGCCCGACCTGTCGGAGCCGCTGCACGACCGCGCGGGCGGCGTGTTCACGCTCAACGAGCTCGGCGGGAAATGGTGAGCTGAAGAGCCAGCAACCGGTTGCAAGAACCTTGACGGCATCACCCGCAAAGGTCAAGGTTTAGTCTGGCAACCGTTTGCAAGGGAGGGCGGCATGGCTGCGACGATCAAGGATGTGGCCCGCGCCTGCGGCGTCCATGTGTCCACCGTGTCCCGTACCTTCTCCGCGCCGCACCTGGTCAATCCTGCCACCAGGAGCCGCGTGCTGGCAGCCGCCGACGACCTCGGCTACCGCCCCAACCGGGCGGCCAGGGCCCTGACCACCGGGCGCACGTTCAACATGGGCCTGATCGTGGCCGACATCTCCAACCCGTTCTTCCCGCCCCTCATCAAGGCCGCGCAGGCGCAGGCCAGGGGGCGGGACTACCACGTGTTCGTGGCCGACACCGACGAGGACCCGCGGGTCGAGGAAGAGCTGATCAGGACCCTCACCAAGCAGGTGGACGGCGTCCTGCTGTGCAGCCCGCGGCTGTCGAACAAGATGATCGAGCGCCTGGCGGAGGACGTGCCGTTCGTCGTGGTCAACCGGCGCATCAAGGGCATGCCCGCCGTGCTCATGAACGTCGCCCAGGGCGCCAGGCTGGCCCTCGACCACCTGGCGGGGCTCGGCCACCGCAGGATCGCGCTCGTGTCAGGCCCGATCGGCTCCTGGACCAGCAACGAGATGCAGGGCGTCGCCGCCGAGGCGGCCGGGCTCGACCTGGTCTTCTTCGGCCCCAACCAGCCCACGGAGGGCGGCGGCCTGGCCGTGGCCCCCGAGGTGGCCGCCTGCGGCGCCACCGCGGTGCTCGCCTACAACGACCTGGTGGCACTCGGCCTGATCGAGGGGCTGTCGGCGATGGAGATAGGGGTACCAGACCAGATAAGTGTGATCGGGTTCGACGACATCCTGCCGGGGCGGCTCAACCGGCCCAAGCTGACCACGGTGGCCATGCCGGCCGTGCAGGCGGGGAGGATGGCCGTCGATCTGCTGCTGCAGTCGGGAGGCGAGGGCGCGACGGTGACCCTCGACACCGCCCTCATTGTCCGCGAGTCCACGGGAAGGGCACAGACATGATCTTCGGAACGCTGCCATCGGGCCAGCAGGTCGAGTGCGTAGAGCTGTCGTCGGGACGGCTGCGCGCCGAGGTGCTCACCTACGGCGCCGTCATCCGCACGCTGGAGGTGTCCGGGGTCAACGTCGTGCTCGGGCTGGACACGCTCGACGACTACCGCACCCGCAGCCGCTACTTCGGCGCCGTGGTCGGCAGGTACGGCAACCGCATCGCCGGCGCCCGCTTCACCCTCGACGGCGCCGAGTACACGCTGCCCGCCAACAACGGCCCCAACTGCCTGCACGGCGGCGTCGAGGGCTTCGACAGCAAGGTCTGGACGATCACCGAGCGCACCGGTTCCTCGGTGACGCTGACGCTGACCAGCCCCGACGGCGACCAGGGCTTCCCCGGCACGCTGACCGCCTCGGTCACGTACACGCTGGCGGACGACGCCCTGCGCATCGACTACACCGCCGAGTCCGACGCGCCGACGGTGGTCAACCTGACCAACCACTCCTACTTCAACCTCAAGGGCGGCGGCGACGTGCTCGACCACGTCGTGCAGATGGCGTCAGAGCACTACCTGCCCGTGGACGACGACAAGATCCCCACGGGCGAGCCCGCGCCGGTCAAGGGCACCCCGTTCGACTTCACCGAGCCGCACGCGGTGGGCGAGCGCTACGACGGCGCCTACGACCACTGCTTCGTCCTCGACGGCGCGGTCAGGGTGACGGCGGGCGACCTGACCATGGAGGTCACCACCACCGAGCCGGGCGTGCAGTTCTACGCGGGCGGCATGCTGGACGGGGCCGCGACGCCGTTCGGGCCGTTCGCCGGGCTGTGCCTGGAGACGCAGCACTACCCGGACGCGCCGAACCAGCCGCAGTTCCCGTCCACGGTGCTGCGCCCGGGGGAGCGCCGCACCTCCACGACGACGTACGCGTTCATCTGACCTTCCGCAGCGCGGCGTTGGCCTTGATCACCAGCAGGGCCACGTCGTCCTGCGACGGCTCGGCGGCGAACGTCTCGACGGCGTGCCGCACCCGCTCGGCGACCGCGTGGGCGCTCAGCCCCGTACAGGTGGACAGCAGCTCGGACAGCCCGTCGCGGTCGTCGAGCAGCCGGTCGCCGTTGCGCCGCTCGGTCACGCCGTCGGTGACGCACAGCAGCACCTCCTCCGGCGCCAGCTCGAACGACTCCACGTAGAACCTGGCGGTGGACTCGATGCCGAGCAGCAGTTGCGGCGTGGCCATCGGCTGGACGTCGCCGTCCTGCCGCAGCAGGAGGGGTGAGGGGTGGCCGGCGGAGGCGATCGTGCACAGCGCGCCGCCCTGGGGGAGCGGGGTCAGCTCGCCGCACAGCAGGCTGAGGAACCTGCCCTCCTCGCCCTCGTCCAGCAGCGCGTGGTTGAGCCGGTCGAAGATGTCGGCCACGGTGTAGTGCTCCTTGGCCAGCAGGCGGACGGCGTGCCTGGCCAGCCCGGTGACGGCGGCGGCCTCGGGGCCGCTGCCGCACACGTCGCCCAGCGCGAAGCACCAGTGGTCGGCCACCGTGAACAGGTCGTAGAAGTCGCCGCCGACGTCGGCGCCCTCCTCGGCGGGCTCGTAGACCACGGCGGACTCCAGGCCGGGCATGGGCGCCACCCGCATCGGCAGCAGGCTGCGCTGCAGCACCCGTGAGGTGGTCGCCTGCCGGGTGTAGAGCATGGCCGTGTGCAGGTTGAGCGCCACCAGGCGGCACAGGTCGGCGAGCAGGTCGGCCAGCTCCAGCGGCAGCGTCGACTCGGCCCGGCCGATCACCAGCGCGCCGTGCGACCTGCCCTGCGTGAGCAGCGGGAAGGCCAGCACGTTCTCGGGGCCGACCGGCCAGCTGATCTCGGTGAGCGCCGTGCGGGGGATGCTGGGCAGCGACTTGCGCAGGTCGGCGTTGTGGCGCTCCTCGCTGTGCCAGACGTGCGCGAGCCTGGTCATCCCCGTCAGGTCGGTCAGGTAGACGGCCGCCCACGTGGCGATCTTGGGCACGACGAGCTGCGCGGTGAGCGCGGCGATCAGCTCCTCGTCGTGCACGCCCGCGAGCAGCTCGCCCGCCTCGGCCAGGAACGACAGCCGCCCCCTGTGCGCCCGGTCCTGCTCGGCCAGCCGCTCGCGCTGCACGGTCACCGCCACCTGGTCGGCGATGTGCTGCAGGCTGACCGTCAGCTCCTGGTCGAAGCGGCTCGGCTGGGCGTCGGTGACGACGAGATGGCCGACCACCTCGCCGCCCACGAGCAGCGGCGCGCACGCCAGCGACCTGGCGCGAAGCTGCTGGGCCAGCTCGACGTCGCCGGCCAGCAGGTCCTCGACCATGGTCGAGGACTTCCTCTCGGGGCTGAACACGCCGGTGGCCAGCACGCCCACCAGCCCCGCCGTCGCGCCCACGCCCGCCGCCACGCCGAACCGGCTGCCGCCCTCGGTGGCCAGCAGCACGTACGCGGCGTCGCCGCCGCTCGACACCTGCACGATCTGCACGATCGTGGCCAGCAGCTCCGTGAACGGCATGTCCCGGTCGAGCAGGTCCTTGATCCGCCGCCCCGCCTCCCTGCGCAGCGGCGCCGACGGCGGCGTCAGCACGAACCGGTGGTCGCTGGAGACGATCATCCAGATGGCCCGGCGCTCGCCCGCGTGCCCCCTGGCCCGCAACTGGGAGACGTAGACGGCCACGAGCGCGCCGTCGCGGTGCCGCATCCTGGCCTCGCCCCGCCAGCGGCCCAGGCTGAGCGTGTCGGTCAGCGACAGCGCGTACGGGCCGTGCCCCCGCCAGGCCACCAGCTCCTTCAGCGACCGGCCGATGGCCTGCTCCCTGTTCCAGCCGAGAAGCTGCTCCGCCTCGGGGTTCCACGACTCCACGACCCCGTCGAGGTCGCAGATCACCACCCCGACGTGCAGGGTGTCGAGCGGCGGCGTGACGGGGCCGGGGACCAGGCAGGGCGGGCACGACACGTGGTCCTGCATGTCGCAGCCCTCGCCCAGCTCCATGCGCACCCAGACGCGCTTGGCCGTCCTGGTGTAGGTGACGCCCCAGGCGTCGGCGAGCATCCCGGCGAGTGCCAGGCCGCGCCCCGAGGTGGACAGCGTGCCGTCGCCCTCGTGCGGCACCGCCTCCCCGGCGGGCAGGGTGCGGGTGGGGTGGTGGTCGTCCACCTCTATCTCGAGTTTCGGGGGGCTGGCGTCCACGTCCAGGCGGCACGTCAGCTCGACGCCGGTGCCCGCGTGCACCACGGCGTTCGTGACGAGTTCGCTGGTCAGCAGCACGGCATCCTCGGCCAGATGGCTCAGGCGCCATTCGCCGAGCACCTGGCGGACGAACTTGCGCGCGTGCGCCGGTGCATGGGGAGTGCCGTCGAAGGCCGTGCTCGACACCCTGGTCGTGTCCACTCTGCGTCCTAGAACATCACTCGATGTGGCAGTTCGGTCACTCTCAGAGTGGCAGACTGATGGCGTTGATACCTCCAGTTGTGAAGAAGGCCGCCATGGTCGCGCAGTTGGACTCCCCGTACCGCGCTGGATCGCTCCACCACGCGGAGCTCCGCCCGCTGCTCGTCGCCCTGCAAGGGCTGCGTGACGGCAACTTCAAGAGCAGGCTCGAAATGCCGGACGATCCGTTCCTCGCGGAGCTGGCGATCACGTTCAACCAGGTCGTCGACAGGAACGAGCACCTGTCAGGCGAGCTGACCAGCCTGCGCACCGAGGTCGCCAGGCGGGGCAGGCTCGACGAGCGGCTCGGCCCCAGCCCCGGCACGGGCGGCTGGGCGGTCAACGTGGCCGCGGTCAACTCGATCGTCGACGCGCTGGTCATCCCGATGGCCAAGGCCACCAGGGTGCTCAACGCGGTCGCCGACGGCGACCTGTCCAAACGGGTGGACCTCCAGGAGGACGACCGGCCGCTGCGCGGCGGGCTGCGCCTGATGGGCAAGGCGGTCAACCGCATGGTCGACCAGCTCGCGCTGTTCTCCGGCGAGGTGACGCGGGTGGCGCGCGAGGTCGGCACGGAGGGCAGGCTCGGCGGCCGGGCCAAGGTGCAGGGCATGTCGGGGAGCTGGCGCGACGTCACCGAGGCGGTCAACGCGATGGCCGGGCGGCTGACCGCGCAGGTCCGCGACATCGCGGTGGTCACCACCGCCGTGGCCAGGGGCGACCTGACCAGGCAGGTGACGGTCGAGGCCACCGGCGAGCTGCTGGAGCTGAAGCTGACCGTCAACACCATGGTGGACCAGCTCTCCTCGTTCGCCAGCGAGGTGACCCGGGTGGCGCGCGAGGTCGGCACCGAGGGGCAGCTCGGCGGCCGGGCCGAGGTCAAGGGCGTGCTCGGCACCTGGAAGGACCTGACCGACAACGTCAACTTCATGGCCACCAACCTCACCACCCAGGTGCGCTCGATCGCCCAGGTCACGACGGCGGTGGCCAACGGCGACCTGTCCAAGAAGATCACCGTCGACGCGCGGGGTGAGATCCTCCAGCTCAAGGACACCATCAACACGATGGTGGGGCAGCTCTCCGCGTTCGCCGACGAGGTGACGCGGGTGGCCCGTGAGGTGGGCACGGAGGGGCGGCTGGGCGGTCAGGCGCAGGTGCGGGGTGTGTCGGGGGTGTGGAAGGACCTGACGGACAACGTCAACTTCATGGCCTCCAACCTCACCGAGCAGGTACGCGACATCGCCCAGGTCGCCACGGCCGTCGCCCAGGGCGATCTCAGTCGCAAGATCAGCGTGGACGTCAAGGGCGAGATCCTCCAGCTCAAGGACACCGTCAACACGATGGTGGGGCAGCTCTCCGCGTTCGCCGACGAGGTGACGCGGGTGGCCCGTGAGGTGGGCACGGAGGGGCGGCTGGGCGGTCAGGCGCAGGTGCGGGGTGTGTCGGGGGTGTGGAAGGACCTGACGGACAACGTCAACTTCATGGCCTCCAACCTCACCAGCCAGGTCCGCTCGATCGCCATGGTCACCACCGCCATCGCCAACGGCGACCTGTCCAAGAAGATCACCGTGGACGCGCGGGGCGAGATCCTCCAGCTCAAGGACACCATCAACGCCACCGTCGACAAGCTCTCCGCGTTCGCCGACGAGGTGACGCGGGTGGCGCGCGAGGTGGGCACGGAGGGGCGGCTGGGCGGTCAGGCGCAGGTGCGGGGTGTGTCGGGGGTGTGGAAGGACCTGACGGACAACGTCAACTTCATGGCCTCCAACCTCACCAGCCAGGTGCGCAACATCGCCCAGGTCGCCACCGCCGTGGCCAACGGCGACCTGCTGAAGAAGATCGACGTGGACGCCCGCGGCGAGATCCTGGAGCTCAAGACCACGATCAACACCATGGTCGACACGCTCTCGTCGTTCTCCTCCGAGGTGACCAGGGTGGCCCGCGAGGTCGGCTCGGAGGGCAGGCTGGGCGGCCAGGCCGAGGTCGAGGGCGTCTACGGCACCTGGGAGCGGCTCACCAAGAACGTCAACCAGCTCGCCGGCAACCTCACCACCCAGGTGCGCGCCATCGCCGAGGTCGCCAGCGCCGTCGCCCAGGGCGACCTGAGCCGCTCGATCAGCGTCGAGGCCAAGGGCGAGGTCGCCGAGCTGAAGAACAACGTCAACCTGATGGTCGCCAACCTGCGCGAGACCACCCGCGCCAAGGACTGGCTGGAGAGCAACCTGGCCCGCATCGCCGGGCTCATGCAGGGGCACCGCAACCTCGTCGAGGTCGCCGACCTGATCCTGCGCGAGCTGACGCCGCTGGTCAGCGCCCAGTACGGGGCCTTCTTCCTGGCCGACGCCGATTCGGTGGACGGCTCGCTGGCCTACATCGCCGGCTACGGCGCCGCCCACGACGTGCTGCCGGGGCCGGCCACGCCGGGCCCAGGGCTGATCAGGCAGGCCGCGCTGGAACGCAAGCGCATCCTGCTGGAGGACGTGCCCGCCGGGTACATCACCGTGCACTCGGGGCTGGGCGAGGCCGCGCCCGCCAGCGTGGTGGTGCTGCCCATCGTGTTCGAGGACAAGGTGCTCGGCGTGATCGAGCTGGCCTCGTTCAGCCGGTTCAGCGACGTGCACCTGGCCTTCTTCGACCAGTTCGTGGTCACCATCGGCGTGGCCATCAACACCATCATCGCCAACGCCCGCACCGAGGCGCTGCTGTCGGAGTCGCAGCGGCTGGCACAGCAGCTCCAGGGCCGCTCCGACGAGCTGCAGCGCCAGCAGGCGGAGCTGCGCAGGTCGAACGCCGCCCTGGAGGAGAAGGCGCACCTGCTGGCCACCTCGTCCCGCTACAAGTCGGAGTTCCTGGCCAACATGTCGCACGAGCTGCGCACCCCGCTCAACAGCCTGCTCATCCTGGCCAGGCTGCTGGCCGACAACCCCGAGGGCAACCTGTCGGAGCAGGAGGTCGAGTTCGCCGGCACCATCCACAACGCGGGCAGCGACCTGCTCCAGCTCATCAACGACATCCTCGACCTGTCCAAGATCGAGGCGGGGCGGATGGACGTGCGGCCGGAGAAGCTGCCGCTGACCAAGCTGCTCGACTACGTGGACGCCACCTTCCGCCCGCTCACGGTCGACCGGGGGCTGACGTTCGAGATCGAGGTCGCCCCCGGCACGCCCCGCGAGCTGTTCAACGACGAGCGCAGGCTCCAGCAGATCCTGCGCAACCTGCTGTCGAACGCGGTCAAGTTCACCTCCGCCGGAGAGGTGCGCCTGTCGGTGTCCGTCGCCGAGGAGTGGCCGGGCGCCGACAGGCCGGTGCTCTCCTTCGCGGTGCGCGACACCGGCATCGGCATCGCCGCCGACAAGCTGCCGGCCATCTTCGGCGCCTTCCAGCAGGCCGACGGCACCACCAGCCGCAAGTACGGCGGCACGGGCCTGGGCCTGTCGATCAGCAGCGAGATCGCCAGGCTGCTCGGCGGCGAGATCCACGCCATCAGCACCCCTGGCGAGGGCAGCACGTTCACCCTGTACGTGCCGGCCGGGTGCGTCGCCTCCGGCCCGGAGCAGCCGCCGCCCGAGCACGCGGAGCCCACGGAGAGCGCGGACGGCGCCGAGTCCGACGAGTCGGGGGAGTCCCGCCCCGCGCCGCCCGGCTGGCAGGCCGAGGACGACCCGTGGCAGTCGGCCTCCGAGCTGAGCAGGCTCAAGCAGGGCCCGCTCGGGGCGGCGTTCGCGGGCCGCCGGGTGCTCATCGTGGACGACGACATCCGCAACGTCTACGCACTGACGCACGTGCTCGGCCGGCTCGGCATGGAGATCGTCTACGCCGAGAACGGCAGGGAGGGCATCGAGACGCTGGAGCGGGAGGAGAACATCGCGCTCGTCCTCATGGACGTGATGATGCCCGAGATGGATGGGTACGAGACGCTCGCCGCCGTACGGCAGATGCCCAGGTTCGCCGACCTGCCGATCGTCGCGCTCACGGCCAAGGCGATGCCGGGCGACCGGGAGAAGACGATCTCCTGCGGCGCGTCCGACTACGTGCCCAAACCCGTGGACCTCGATCAGCTCCTGGAGGTGATGCGCGGGTGGCTCGCGGGCGAACGGGAGGGGGACGGATGAACCGACAGGTCAAGATCCTGCTGGTGGACGACAACGACGAGAGCCTGGTGGCGCTGGAGGCCGTGCTGCGGCCGTTGCAGCAGCTCCTGTTCAAGGCCAGGTCGGGGCCTGAGGCGATGAAGCTGATGCTGCGCCACGACTTCGCGGTCGTCCTGCTCGACGTGCTCATGCCCGGCATGGACGGCTTCGAGACCGCCGCCCACATCAAGCGGCTCGACCAGACCCGCGACGTGCCGATCATCTTCCTGACCGGCACGGAGCCCAACTCGGGCGCGGCCTTCCGCGGGTACGCCGTGGGCGCCGTCGACTACCTCACCAAGCCGTTCGACCCGTGGGTGCTCAGGTCGAAGGTGGCGGTGTTCCTGGAGCTGTTCAGGAAGACCTCGGTGCTGATGGAGCAGGCGACGCTGCTCGCCGAGCTCGTCAGGGACAACGAGGCGCTGGCCGGGTTCGCGCAGCGGCTGGGGGCGGTCGAGGCGCGCCTGGACTGGCTGGCGGAGAGCGCCACGGGCGACGAGGGGGTGCGGGAGGCGGTCAAGGACCTGGCCGATCGGGTGTCGGCGATGCAGACGGCGTTCGAGGCGGTCTCGACGGTGCGCGCCAGGGATTGATCTCCCGGGTCGGTCATGACATCGGCGAGCCTCCGCGCGTACCGCGGTGTCTCCGTCGTACCTTTGGCATCATGGCCACCCGTACGCCGAAAAGCGCATCGAAGGGGCCGGCGAAGCGGTCGACCTCGTCCCGTTCGGCCCCCGCCAAGCGCGGGGCATCGTCGGCGGGACGGCCGAGGGCGAAGGGATCCGCCTCCGGCCGCAAGCCCTCGATGACCCATCAGGACCCGATCAGCTGGGTCTTCACCATGATCGGCAAGCTGGTCGTGGGCTTGTGGATGTTGTTCGCCAACGGCGTCGGCAGCGCGGCCCGGGCCCTGGGCAAGAACGCCAGGGAGCTCGATCCGGCGCACCGGCGCGACGGGGTGGGCCTGACGGTGCTGGCGGGCGCGATCGTGCTGGCGGCCATGACCTGGCGCAACTCCGACGGCGCGGTGGCCGGCGTGGTGAACGCCACGGTGCACGGCGTGTTCGGGTCGCTGGCCTGGGCGCTGCCGCTGCTTCTGGGGCTGCTGGCCTGGCGTTACCTGCGCCATCCCGACCAGAACGCCGACACCGGGCGGATGGTCATCGGCTGGGCGGCGCTGATGGTGGGCGTGCTCGGCGTGATCCACGTGGCGAACGACACGCCGTACCCGGCCGGCCAGGGCCAGGGCATGGACAAGGTGTCGCAGGCCGGCGGCATGGTCGGGTTCATCGTGTCGGCGCCGCCGATGAGCATCCTGCCGCCGTGGGTGACGATCCCGCTGCTGCTCCTGCTGTCCGGTTTCGGGGTGCTGGTGATCACCGCCACGCCCGTGCACCGGATCCCCGAGCGGCTGGCCGAGCTGAAGCACATGCTGTTCGAGCGGCACGCCGACACCGAGTCCGCCGCCAGGCCCGCAGCCAGGAAGCGGGTCAGGGCCAAGAAGCCCGAGGACGGCGAGGACTCCGTCAAGCCGTACGACACGCCGGTGATCGCGGAGAAGGACAACAAGAAGTCCGACCACTCGCCGGAGATCGTGCCCGGGCTGACCGACGAGGAGGAGGCGCCCGCTCCCGAGGCTGAGAGGCGCCCTGAGCCGCCGCAGCCGACACCCGCGCCCCGGAAGGTCGAGCAGCTCGTCCTGTCCCCGCAGGCGGGCCCGTACAGCCTGCCCGACCTGCAGCACCTCAAGCAGGGCAGCGCGCCCAAGCCGCAGACCAAGGCCAACACGACCGTGGTGAACGCGCTGACGAGCGTGCTGGAGCAGTTCACCATCGACGCGCAGGTGATCGGGTTCACCCGGGGCCCGACGGTCACCCGCTACGAGATCGAGCTCGGGCCCGCCGTGAAGGTGGAGAAGGTCACCGCGCTCACCAAGAACATCGCCTACGCCGTCAAGTCGGCCGACGTGCGCATCCTGTCGCCGATCCCCGGCAAGTCGGCCATCGGCGTCGAGATCCCGAACGCGGACAAGGACCTGGTCTCGCTCGGCGACGTGCTGCGCTCCCAGGTGGCGCAGGCCGACCACCACCCGATGATCGTCGGCCTGGGCAAGGACGTCGAGGGCCGCACCATCGTCGCCAACCTCGCCAAGATGCCGCACCTGCTCATCGCGGGCGCCACCGGCGCCGGCAAGTCGGTCTGCGTCAACGGCCTGATCACCTCCATCCTCATGCGCGCCACCCCCGACGAGGTGCGCATGGTGCTGGTCGACCCCAAGCGGGTCGAGCTCAGCGTGTACGAGGGCATCCCCCACCTCATCACCCCCATCATCACCAACCCGAAGAAGGCCGCCGAGGCCCTCGAATGGGTCGTGGGCGAGATGGACCGGCGCTACGACGACCTGGCGGCGTCGGGGTTCCGGCACGTGGACGAGTTCAACAAGGCCGTGCGGGCGGGCAAGCTGCAGCCGCCGCCGGGCAGCGAGCGGGTCTACCAGCCGTACCCGTACCTGCTGGTGATCGTGGACGAGCTGGCCGACCTGATGATGGTGGCCCCCCGCGACGTCGAGGACTCGATCGTGCGCATCACCCAGCTCGCCCGCGCGGCGGGCATCCACCTGGTGATCGCCACGCAGCGGCCGTCGGTGGACGTCGTCACCGGCCTGATCAAGGCGAACGTGCCGTCCAGGCTCGCCTTCGCCGTCTCCAGCCTCACCGACTCGCGGGTCATCCTCGACCAGCCGGGCGCCGACAAGCTGGTCGGCCAGGGTGACGCGCTCTTCCTGCCGATGGGCGCCAGCAAGCCGATCCGCATCCAGAACGCGTTCGTCTCGGAGAAGGAGATCGCCGAGATCGTCGGGCACTGCAAGGAGCAGATGCAGGTCGAGTACCGCGAGGACGTGGCGGCGGCGCCGGTCAAGAAGGAGATCGACGAGGACATCGGCGACGACCTCGACCTGCTGATCCAGGCGGCCGAGCTGATCGTGACCACGCAGTTCGGCTCGACCTCGATGCTGCAGCGCAAGCTGCGGGTCGGGTTCGCCAAGGCGGGGCGGCTGATGGACCTGCTGGAGAGCCGGAACGTGGTCGGCCCGAGCGAGGGCTCCAAGGCGCGTGAGGTGCTCGTCAAGCCCGACGATCTGCCGGGTTTGCTGGCCGATCTGCGTGGCGAATGACCCCAATGCACGGTTGCACAACGATAACTGCTTGAATAGGTACCACCACGAAGAGTAGTCGGTGTGGTGGGGGGCGGTTCGCTGTGCAGGAGCAGAGCATCGGGGCCATGCTGCGGGCGGCCAGGCAGACGGCCGGGCTGACGGTCGCGCAGGTCAGCGCGGCTACCCGAATTCGCGAGGCCATGATCCATTGCATGGAGCAGGACGACTACGGCCAGTGCGGCGGCGCCTTCTACGCCAGAGGGCACGTACGGGCCGTGGCCAGGGCGGTGGGTCTCGATCCCGAGGCCACCGTCCATCTCTACGACCAGCAGTACGGCGGGCCTCCGCAGCCCATGCCCGCCTCGGCCGTCTTCCAGGCGGACCGCAAGATCAACCTGCCGGAGCGGCGCGGGCCCAACTGGACGATGGCGCTCGGCGTCGCGCTGGCCATCGTGGTCGTCTTCGGCATGATGCGGGTGATGGGCGGCGCCAGCGACCAAGTGCGCACGGGCGACGTGCGGGCCGCCTCGGCCCGGCCCAGCGTCCCGCCGAACACGCCCATCACCGAGACGCCCAAGCCGACGCCGGCGGCGATGACGGCCAAGAACACGGTTACCGTGCGTATCAAGGCGAAGCGGACGTCGTACGTGAGCCTGCACGACGCCGAGGGGCACAAGCTCTTCGCGGGCACTCTCAAGGCGGGCAAGACCTCCACGTGGCGCGCGCCCGAGAAGGTCAACGTGCTGCTGGCCGACGCCGGAGCGGTAACGCTGCACGTCAACGGCAAGAGAGTGAAGGGGCTCGGGGGCAGGGGAGACGTGGCGCGGCGCTCGTTCGGGCCGCCCAAACCGCAGTCGCGGTAGCCGCCCGGGCAAGCCTGAGGGAGCCCGGTGCAACGGGTGGTGGCCAACTCCCGATACCGTAGTGTTCACCATGTCATCCCGCCGAACCGCATCGCTGATCACTCTGGGCTGCGCACGTAACGAGGTCGACTCCGAAGAGCTGGCCGCGCGACTCGAGGCTGCCGGCTGGCAGCTCGGCGACGACGCCCCCGACGTCGTCGTCGTCAACACGTGTGGCTTCATCGACTCGGCCAAGAAGGACTCCATCGACACGCTGCTGGCCGCCGCCGACTCCGGCGCGAAGGTGGTGGCGGCGGGTTGCATGGCCGAGCGTTACGGCAACGAGCTCGCCGAGGCCCTTCCCGAGGCCAGCGCGGTCATCTCCTTCGACGACTACGCCGAGATCGGTGACCGCCTCGACGACGTGCTGGCCGACAGGCCGCTCAAGCCCCACACGCCACGCGACCGCCGCACCTTGCTACCCATCTCGCCGGTGGACCGTGCCAGCGCCCCCAAGGCCAGCATTCCCGGCCACGGCGACCTGCCGGAGGGCCTGGCGCCCGCCAGCGGGCCGCGCGTGCTGCGCAAACGGCTCGACGAGAGCCCGGTGGCCTCGCTCAAGCTGGCCTCCGGCTGCGACCGGCGCTGCACGTTCTGCGCCATCCCGGCCTTCCGCGGCTCCTACGTCTCGCGCCGGCCCGACGAGCTGCTCGCCGAGGCCGACTGGCTGGCCCACCGGGGCGTGCGCGAGCTCGTCCTGGTGAGCGAGAACTCCACGTCCTACGGCAAGGACCTGGGCGACCTGCGGGCGCTGGAGAAGCTGCTGCCGCAGCTCGCCGCCGTCGAGGGCGTCGAGCGGGTGCGCGTCAGCTACCTGCAGCCCGCCGAGCTGCGCCCCGGCCTGATCGACGTGATCACCGGCACCGAGGGCGTGGCGCCCTACTTCGACCTGTCCTTCCAGCACGCCAGCGGCACCGTGCTGCGCCGGATGCGCCGCTTCGGCGACCCCGAGCGCTTCCTCGGGCTGCTGGAGACCGTCCGCGAGCGCGCCCCCGAGGCGGGCGTGCGCTCCAACTTCATCGTGGGCTTCCCCGGCGAGACGGAGGAGGAGTTCGGCGAGCTGGTCGGGTTCCTGGAGCAGGCCAGGCTCGACGTGATCGGCGTGTTCGGCTACTCCGACGAGGACGGCACGGAGGCGGCCGGCCTGCCGGGCAAGCTCGCCCAGGAGGTCATCGACGAGCGCGTGCGGATGCTCACCGAGCTGGCCGAGGAGCTGACCGCGCAGCGCGCGGAGGAGCGCATCGGCACCGAGGTCGACGTGCTGATCGACGACGACCTGGGCGACGGCGGCTACGAGGGCCGCGCGGCGCACCAGGGGCCCGAGGTCGACGGCTCCGTCACGGTGCAGGGCATCGGCCTGGTCAAGGGTCAGATCGTACGCGCGCACGTGGTCGACGCCGAGGGGGTTGACCTGATCGCGCGCATCAAGGCCGCCGGTCCATGAAAAGGGACGAGCGCCGCGTGGTAAGCCCGTGGAACATCGCCAACGTCCTCACGGTCCTCCGGTTGGTGCTCGTCCCCTTCTTCGTCGTCTGCCTCTTCCTGCCGGGCACGGGCTGGCGGGTGGCCGCGCTCGCGGTCTTCGCGGTGGCCTCGATCACCGACCATCTGGACGGGGAGCTGGCCAGGCGGTACGGCCTCATCACCGACTTCGGCAAGATCGCCGACCCGATCGCCGACAAGGCGCTCACCGGGGCGGCGCTGGTGTGCCTGTCGGTCCTGGGCGAGCTGCCCTGGTGGGTCACGATCGTGATCCTCGGCAGGGAGCTGGGCATCACGGTGCTCAGGCTGGTGCTGCTGCGGCACGCGGTCATCCCGGCCAGTTACGGCGGCAAGGTCAAGACCGTGCTGCAGATCGCCGCCATCGTGCTCTACCTCCTGCCCTTCCCGGTGCCCGGTCCCATCCTGTGGGTGGTGATGGGCGGGGCCGTGGTCGTCACCGTGGCGACGGGGGTCGACTACATCGTCCGGGCCGTGAAGCTGCGTAAAGTGGCCCAGCAGGCGCGCGAGGAGTGATCGATGGCGGACCTGGCCGAGGTGCTGAGGATGCTGGTGGCGCGCAGGGCCACGGTGGCCGTGGCCGAGTCGCTGACGGGCGGGCTCATCGGGGCCGCGATCACGGCGGTGTCCGGCTCCTCCAAGGCCTTCAGGGGCGGAGTCATCTCCTACGCCACCGATCTCAAGCACGAGTTGCTGGGCGTGCCGGCGGACCTGCTGGCGCGTGAGGGGGCCGTGCACGCCGACGTGGCCGCCGCGATGGCGGCGGGGGTGGCGCGGGTGTGCGGGGCGACCTACGGGGTGGCCGTGACGGGCGTGGCGGGGCCCGAGCCGCAGGACGGCAAGCCGGTCGGCCTGGTGTACGCGGCGGTTTCCGCGCCTGGCGGGCAGATTTCGTTCCGCGAGTTGAGACTTGAAGGGTCGCGCGAACGTATCAGGGTAAGGACGGTGGACGAGGCAGTCGATCTACTGTCAGGTGTGCTGAAGGCGAACATAGGGGAACATTCCGGGTGATTACCGTGTTACGTCCCGAGCGAACATGCGATGCGCGGTCTGACGCGGTGTCGGTTGATACGGGTACGGTGGAGCTGTGAGTGAGGTCCGTGAGCCAACTGCAAGCACCGAGCGCCCGGCAGGCGGGCCTGATGAGTCGCGCAACGAGCCACGAGCGGCGGTCCAGGGGCGGCGACGTCCAGTGATGACGGCGAGGAGTATGTACGAAGCGAAGAAGAACAAAGTGCGGCACGATCCGATCGCGCGGGGCGTGGTGAAGACATCCGCGCCGGGGAGGGAGCGACAGATGATTCTGCTGCGTCAGCTGCTCGGAGACGTGCTGAGGCGGTTGCGGGTGCGGCAGGGGCGCACGCTACGCGAGGTGTCCACGCTGGCAAGGGTCTCGCTCGGCTATCTGTCCGAGGTGGAGCGTGGCCAGAAGGAGGCTTCGTCCGAGCTGCTCGCGTCGATCTGCGGCGCGCTCGGTGTGCCGCTTTCGCAGGTGTTGCGTGAGGTTTCCGACCAGTTCGCGCTGGCGGAGCTCCAGGCTGCCCCTGTGCTGGCCGACGTGCCCGAGCACGAGCGCCTGCCTCTCGCGGAGACGGTTCCCGGGGGGATCTCCGACTCCGTCTTCCCCGAGGTCAAGGACATGGTGGCTGCCTAACGCGGCTGGCAGCCGGCACACCACAGGATCAGCCGTTCCTGTGGCTGCTCTCCCATCTCCCCTCGGCTGATGCGGGTGCCGCATCGGCGACAGGGCCTCCCTGCCCTGCCATAGACCCAGGTCTGATTCGCTGGGCGGCGGTCACCTGTGGTCACCGTGCCCGCATGCCCCTTGTTGGCCTCCAGCAGCCGGTGGGCCAGCGAGACGAGCCCTCCGAGATCCTCGATCTCGCCGACCTTCCGCCACGGCCAGATCCCGCGCAGGAAAAGGGTCTCGGCGCGATAGATCGTGCCGATCCCCGCCAGGTTGCGCTGATCGAGCAGCGCCTCCCCGATGGTCCTGCCGGGCGCCCCTCGTAGTCTTCGCACGGCCTCATCCGGGTCCCAGTCCGCGCCGAGCAGATCCGGCCCCAGGTGACCCACCAGCCGTGCCTCCTCGGCCGTCCTGACGAGATCCACCATCCCGAGCCTGATGCCGATCGCCTGCCACCGCTCGTTGGCCAGGATCAGCCTGACCTGGTCGCCGGGCGGGATCCGGTCGCGCACGCCCGCGACCCGCCAGTGGCCCTCCATGCGCAGGTGCGTGTGCACGGTCAGGTCGCCCTCGACCCGGGTCAGCAGGTGCTTCCCCCGGGAGAGCGTGGTGATCACCTGCCGTCCGGTGAGATCGGCCGTGGCGTACCGGGGGACGCGGAAGTCGGACCGGGTCAGCATCCGGCCGTCCAGCGCGCCCCTGAGCCGTGCCGCGGTGCGGTAGACGGCGTCTCCTTCGGGCATTTCCCCAGTTTATGAAGGGATTTCACGATGGTCTGCCCATGCCGCGCGTTCACCGCCATAATGTCGATCAGGAGCAGGCCTTGACGAAGGGCTGAGACTGGGCATGCCGGAGATCGCGGAATTATGCGCGGGAGATCCCACCGAAGTCGCGGAATACCGGTTGACCGGGCGGTTGGCCACACAGGTGTTCCTGGGGCGGTCGCGGAGCGGCGAGCCGGTGGTCGTGCGGCTGCTGCCGCCCGAGATGGAGCCCGAGCCGTTCCTGCGCGCGATGGAGCCGTTACGCGGCGTCTCAGTGGTGGGCACGGCGCAGATCCTGGCCGCCGGGGTGACCGGCGAGCAGGCCTACCTCGTGACGGAGTTCGTGGACGGGCCGGCGCTCAAGGACGCCGGCGGCACCGTCGGCGGCGTCGGGCTCTACCGGCTGGCCGCCGGGACGATCACCGCGCTGGTCGCCCTCCACCAGGCGGGGCTGGTGCACGGAGACATCCGGCCGGGCAACGTGCTGCTCGGTCCCGACGGGCCCCGGGTGATCGACGCCGGGCTGGAGCAGGCGATGGCCGAGGCGTCCGTCTCCACCAGGAAGGTGGCGGTGCCCGCCTACACCGCGCCCGAGCGGTTACGCGGCAGCGACGCCGGCCCGGCGGCCGACGTGTTCTCGTGGGCCGCCACCATGGTGTTCGCCGTGACCGGCGTCTCGCCCTTCGAGGGCGGGTCGATGAGCGCCACCGTCGCCAACATCGCCGAACGCGGCCCCGACCTGCCCGACCTGGGCGAATTGCACGACCTCGTCGAGCGCTGCCTGGACAAGGACCCGGCGGCCAGGCCCGACGCCAACGAGGTGCTGCTGCGGCTGGTCGGCCAGACGTCGTTCCTGACCGGGAAGGCCGAGAGCGCGCCCGCGCCGGTGCCGCAGACCCGGCCGCCCCGCCGGGCGCGCACGGTCGTGTCGCTGGTGGCCGCGTTCGCCGCCGGGGCGCTCCTGTCGGGCGCGGGCGTCTACGCGCTCACCGCGAACCGGCCGCCCGCCACGACGACCGCCGCCGCCTCCTCCGCGCCTGCCACGGCCGCAACGATCACGTCCTCGCCGACGGAGGCGCCGCTGGAGGACGTGGCGAAGAAGGCAGCCAAGGACACGAAGCTGCCCGGGGCGGGCATCACCCTGCACGAGCACCCGGACGACTCGATGCGGCTGGCCGCCTACTCGGACGACAAGGACCAGTACACCAGTTACGCCAGGGACAGGAACGGCACCTTCAAGGCCGTGGGCGCCTTCGATCAGGCCGTCGTCTCGCCCCGGGGCGACTGGGTGGCACTGAACCCCCTGCTGAAGTTCAGGGAATCGGAGATGGACCAGGTCAAGTTCGTCAGCATGTCAACGGGGGAGTCCTTCGTCGTCAGCACGGTCAAGAAGCCCCTGAACACGCTGACCCCCGTCTGGTCCAGGGACGGCGGCAGGCTGCTGATGTCGGTCTACGACATGAAGACCGAACCGAGGGTGCTCGTGGGCTTCGTGGTCGTCGACGTGGCCGCCAGAAAGGCCGTGCACGTCACGACCGAGTACACCAGCGACTCGACCCTGTTCCACAACTTCAGCCCCGACGGCCAGATCGTGCGCGGGTTCTGGGACGGCAAGAACACGGGGATCGAGTTCTTCGACATGTCCGGCCAGGTCACCAAGATGATGCACTGGGTGGGGCTGCCACGCGGCGGCGAGTGGTACTCGCCGTCCGGAACGAGGATCGCCACCATCTGCCCGAAGGGCGACGCGATCTGCGTCTGGGATGCCAAAACCGGCACGAGGCAGGCGACGGTGCCCTTCGGCGACGAGAACGGCAGCTTCCGCGGCTGGTGGAACGAGAAACACCTGCTCATCCAGGATCCCGGGAAGAAGAAGGGCACCGCGCAGATCAAGATCATCGACCTGGTGGGCACCGTCAAGCGGGTGCTGGCCGATCTCGAGCGGGAGAACATCCCCCTCCAGTTCGCCCGTGTACCGGCCTCATGAAGCCGCTGATCGCCAACGATCCCGCCCAGGTGGGCGGGCACCGGATCGTCGGCAGGCTCGGCGTGGGCGGCCAGGGCGTGGTCTACCTCGGCGAGTTGCCCGACGGGACCCGGGTCGCGATCAAGATGCTGGGCGACGGGCTGGACGACCCCGACGCGCGGGTGCGCTTCCGCCAGGAGATCGAGTACGCGCGCCGCGTCAAGGCCTTCTGCACGGCGCAGGTGCTCGCCAGCGGTGAGTTCGGCGACACGCCCTACGTGGTCAGCGAGTACGTGGACGGGCCCGCGCTGGCCGACGTGATCCTGGAGCGCGGCCCGCTGCGGGGCGCCGAGCTGCGGCGGCTGGCGATCGGGACGCTGACCGCGCTGGCGGCCATCCACCAGGCCGGGGTCGTGCACCGGGACTTCAAGCCCGGCAACGTGCTGCTCAGCAGGGACGGGCCGCGGGTGATCGACTTCGGGATCTCGCGGGCGGCGGAGGAGGACGAGGTCACCGGGCAGCACATCGTGGGCACGCCGCCGTACATGGCTCCCGAGCAGTTCGAGGGCGTACGGGTGGGGCCCGCGGCCGACCTGTTCGCGTGGGGGGCGACCATGGTGGCGGCCGGGACCGGGCGGCCGCCGTTCGGGACGGGGGAGCTGCCCGCGCTGGTGGCCCGGATCCTGCACGGTGAGCCCGAGCTCGGGGATCTGCGCGAACTCGACGGTGAGTTGTGCGAGCTGGTCGTGCGGTGCCTGGCCAAGGACCCCGCGGCCCGGCCCACCGCTACGCGGGCGTTGCTCACGTTGCTCGGGCATCGGGTGGCGGAGGACGTGCTGCGCGGCACGGGTGAGCAGCGGCTGCTGGCCGAGGGACAGCAGTCGGCGGCCCCGCCGGAGCGCGCCAGCGGGCCGCTGGCGCTGCTGAGGCGTGGCGGGCAGCCGGGTGCGCTGCTGAGGCGCGGCGTGCCGCCGGGCTCGCCGAGGGGGCGTGGCGGGCAGCCGGGCTCGCTGGCGGGGCGTGGCGGGCAGCCGGGCTCGCCGGCGGGGCGTGGCGAGGGGCCGGGCGAGCCGCCGGGCAGTGGCGGGCAGCCCGTTGCGCCGCCGGGTAGTGGCGGAGAGCCCGTTGCGCCGCCGGGTAGTGGCGGAGAGCCGGGTGCGGTGGCGGGGAGTGGCGGGGAGTCGGCTGCGCTGCCTGGGCATGGAGTGGGTGCGCTGTCAGGGCGTGGGAGGGGGCCGGTTGGGTGGTTCGGGCGGGGGAGGCGGCCGTTGGTGGTGGCGGGGGCGGTGGTGACTGCCGTGGTCGTCACGGCGGCGGTGCTGCTGTTGCGGCCCGCGCCCGTCCCGAAGCCGCCCGCGCCCGCGTCAGCGCCGCCGCCGTTGCCGACGCCGAGCGCGGGCTCGATGGCGCTGACGTCCGCGTCGGAGGTGAAGATCGCCGGCAGCGGGATCGTCGTGCACGAGAACCCCGCCGACCCGGCCTGGGTCTCCTCCTACATCGACACCCGCGACAACGCCGAGGCGTACGTCCGCGACCCCGCCACGAAGGCCTTCGCCTACTTCGGGAACTTCGAGCGCCCGGCCGTGTCGCCGGGTGGCCGCTTCATCGCCTCCTTCTCACCCACCCGCACCAGGCGTCCCGACTTCGAGACGGTCCGGATCCGCGACCGCGCCACCGGGCGGGACGGCGAGCTGCGTACCGTGAACAAGCCCCGCACGCTGGACCATCCGGTCTGGTCGGCGGACGGGAGGCTGCTGCTGGCGACCGTGCTCGGCGCCGAGTCAGGGGCGGGGGCGGTGGGCTTCGCGATCGTGGATCCGGTCGCGGGCTCCGTCAAGGTGGTCGAGACGCAGAGCGCGGACAAGGCCGTGTACAAGTGGGGCTCGGACGAGAAGAGCGTGCTGCAGCAGGCGCGGGACGGGTCGGTGCGGGTGCTGGGCCTGAACGGCGCCGTGCTGCGGACGTTCTCCGAGGTGG
Organism: Nonomuraea monospora; assembly: GCF_039531895.1. Classification (NCBI taxonomy): domain Bacteria; kingdom Bacillati; phylum Actinomycetota; class Actinomycetes; order Streptosporangiales; family Streptosporangiaceae; genus Nonomuraea; species Nonomuraea monospora. Next base: position 671,383 of record NZ_BAAAQX010000002.1, on the reverse strand, counting down.
GCGCGCTGGCGGCCGGGGGAGCCGCCGAGACGACGCTCGGCTCAGTCTTCAATACGAAATGTCCGGACAATGCGCGGAATATCTGTTTCTGGGATGAGGGGACCGGCGCGAAGAAGGGCGAGGCCCGGCTGCCGGACGGAGCCCAGTTCCACGGCTGGCTGGACGACAGTCACCTGCTGGCCACCGTCGCCGGCGCCAGGACGACCGACGTCATCATGGCCGACGCGACGGGGAAGCCCGTCCGTACGCTGATCAGCGGGCCCAGGAAGGAGGTCGACAAGATCACCTTCTGGTTCTCGGCGAAGTGACCGCAGGCGTCAGCCGCGGCCGTGCCGATCCTCCACGACCGGCGCGGGGACGGGCGACTCCCGCGCGTGCAGCGGCTGGGCCAGGATCAGCGTCAGGTCGTCCGCCTCGTGCGCGCACGACCCGCCCGTGTGCCGCCGCAGCAGCCCCAGCACCTCGCGCAGCGACTCCTCCAGCGTGACCTGCGTCAGCGCCTCGTGCAGGCGCTCGTCGAACGGCAGCTCCACGCCCTCGCAGCTACGTGACTCGGTCAGCCCGTCGGTGAACAGGAGCAGGCGGTCGGAGGGCAGCAGGCGGACACGCCACACGTGCGGCTCGGGGGACAGGCCGAGCGGCCGGCACGGGCGGGGCGGGTGCAGCGGCCGCAGCCGGTTGTCCACGCGCACCGGAGCCGGGTGGCCGCAGTTGACCAGCAGCACCCCGCCGGGCACGAACTCGGCCAGCAGCACCGTCACGAAGTCCTCGGGGCCGAGGCTGGGGGAAAGGGCGGTGTCCAGGTCGAGGGCCAGCGCGGCCAGGTCGGGCGCGGTGGCGGCGGTGCGGCGGAAGGCCGCCAGCGCGGTGGCGCTGAGGTGCGCGGCGTCCAGGCCGTGACCCTTGACGTCGCCGATGATCAGGCGCAGGCCGGTGGGCGTGGCGACGGCGTCGTGCAGGTCGCCGCCGATGCGGGCGGTGGCCGACGACGAACGCGTGTGCGCCGCCAGGCCCACCCCGCCCAGCTCGGCGGGGAGCGCGGGGATCATCGCCCGCTCCGCGATGCGGGTCATGCGGGCCAATTCGGCGTGGTGGCGGGCGTGGGAGCGGGCCGTCACGTACGCCCACAGGCCGCCCGTGGCCACGATCAGCGCGCGGACCAGGTGGTGCGGCAGCTCGGAGCCCTCGTCCAGCGCGGGCAGCAACAGCGCCAGGGTCAGCGCGGTGGCGGCGGCCAGAAGGGTGTGGCGGACGGTCAGCAGATGGGCGGCGACCATCGGGCCGATCAGCAGCAGGGCCGACAGGGAGACCGTCGCGTACGCGGCGTCCGCCAGAGCGACCAGCACCTCCGTCGCCAGCAGCGCCGGCACCAGCCGGCGTTGATGTCTGGAGATGATTTGCCGCGAGATGGCGCCTCCTCGGATGGTTGCGATCGCGAGTAGCCACCTTCTCACTTTTAGTGACGGTGCGGGAGCGATTCCGGCAAACTGTGGGACTAACCGAGTCCTGTGAGGTGACGATCATGCAAGTCAGCCAGTGGCAGGGGAACCTTCCCGGCGAGAGCACGAGACTGATCGGTCGCCGCGGGGAGGTGGACGCGGTACGGGCGCTGCTGGGCAGGTCCCGCCTGGTGACCGTCACCGGAGTGGCCGGGGTCGGCAAGACCAGGATCGCCCTGCGGGCCGCCGCCGAGCTGCGCGACGCCTTCGCCGACGGCGTCTGGCTGGTGGCTCTGTCGCCGCTGGTGGAGGGGAGCGCGCTGCCGTACGCGATCGCGGAGGCGCTGCCGTTGACCGACCAGAGCTCCCGGCCGGTCACCGAGGTGCTGGCCGACTACCTCGCAGACCGGGAGCTCCTGCTCGTGCTCGACACCTGCGAGCACCTGACGGAGGCCTGCGCGGCGGCGGTCGTGACGCTGCTCGCCGCCGCGCCGCGGCTGCGCGTCCTGGCCACCAGCCGCAGGCCGCTGAGCTGCGCCGACGAGCAGATCTTCACGGTGGAACCGCTGCCGGTCCCCGAGGGCGGCGACTGGCGCGAGGGCGACGCGGTGGAGCTGCTCCTCGACCGCGCCGCGGCCACCGTGCCCGGCTTCGCCATCGACGAGCACAACCGGGACGCCCTGATGCGGGTGTGCCGGCGGCTCGAAGGGCTGCCGCTGGCGATCGAGCTGGCCGCCGCCCGGCTGCGCGAGCTGTCCCCCGAGCGGCTGGCCGAGCGGCTGGAGGACCGCTTCACCGTCCTCGGCACGACCGACCACAAGGTGTACGGCGCCGACCCGCCCTGGCACCAGGCCCTGCGCACCGCGATCGGCTGGAGCCACCAGCTCTGCACTCCCGCCGAGCGGCTGCTGTGGGCGCGGGCCTCGGTGTTCGCCGGCGGCATCGACCCCGTCGCCGTCAAGCAGGTCTGCGCCGACGACCGGCTGCCGAGCTGGCAGATCCCCCAACTGCTCGAATCGCTCGCCGACAAGTCCATCCTCATCTGGGAGCCCACAGGGGCGGGCGACCGCTACCGGATGCTCGACACGATCCGCGAGTTCGGCGCCATCTGGCTCAAGGACCTCGGCCAGGACGAGCGCATCCGCCGCCGGCACCGCGACTACTACCTCGACCTGGCCAGGGAGGGCGACGCCTGCTGGATCGGCCCCGACCAGTACGCCTGGTACGACCGCATGACCGGCGAGCTGCCCAACCTGCGGGCCGCGCTGCAGTGCGCCCTGGTACGCCCGGAAGGTCACACCGCGCTGGAGCTGGCCGGTGCGCTGTGGTTCTTCTGGTACCCCTGCGGCTTCCTCCAAGAGGGCCGGCACTTCCTGGAACGCGCCCTGGCCCAGGACCGCGCGCCGGGCCCCGCCCGCCGCAAGGCCCTGTGGGCGTGCGCCCTCGTCCTGGTGTGCCAGGGCGAAGGGGCGCTCAGCGAGAAGCTGGCGCTGGAGTGCGCCGCCGAGGCCGAGACGCAGGGCGACGTGGAGGCGACCCTCATGGCCTGGTGCGCCGTCAGCTGCGCCAGGGTCATCATGGGCGACAACGCGCGGGCCGCCGAGACCGCGCAGAAGGTGATCGACCAGGAGGAACGTTCCCTCTTCGTCTTTCCCGTGCTGCTCGCCTACACCAGCTACGGGATGAGCAGGACCATGGTCGGCAGCTTCGAGGACGGCATCGCCGCGCTCGAACGGCTCCGCACCCTCTGCGACCGGCACGGGGAGCGGTGGCAGCGGGCGTACGGCGACGTGCTGCGGGCGCAGGCCGAGCTGGCGTGCGGACGGCCCGCGCAGGCCCGCGCCTACGCCACGGCGGCGCTGGAGGTCAAGTGGCGGCTGCACGACAGCCTGGGGATGGCGATGGCCATCGACGTGCTCGCGCCCGCGGCGGTGGCCGCCGGGGAGGGGGAGCGGGCCGCGCGGATGTTGGGGCTGGCGGACCAGATCTGGGACACCGTGGGCAAGCACCAGATCGGCACGCCGGAGCTGGTGGCCACGCGGCGGGCCTGCGAGAGCGAGGTGCGGGGGGTGCTGGGGGATCGGGCCTACGACAGCGCGTTCAGCGCCGGGCGGGACAGCGATCTGGACGCGGGGGTCGCGTACGTGCTGGGCGGGCCCCCGACACGTTGAGCAACCGCCCCCGACGCGCGCCCGGCGAGCGCCCCGGCACGGCTCCTGCGAGCGCATCGGCCCGGCGAGCGGCCCGGCACGCGTGGTGGGCGTCACGGCATCGCGAAACCCCGGCGTGGCGCGGTGGGTGGCGGGGCGCGCCCGGTGGTCTTCGAACGGGCGTGCGCGGGGTGTGGGTGGTCAGTCCCAGGCGGCGGGGTCGGAGGCGAGCTGGCGGATGCGCTCGGGAAGCGCGCCCGAGGAGACCTGCTCCAGCGTGACCTCCTCCAGGATCGACCGCTCCGTGGCCCGCAACGCGATCCACACCTGCTGCAACGACTCCGCGGGCCCCCGGTACCCGACGTGCTCGGGCCGCTCACCGCGTACGTTGGCCAGCGGCCCGTCCACGGCGCGGATCACGTCGGCGAGGGAGATCTCGGAGGCGGGCCTGGCCAGCACGTAGCCGCCCTCGGGCCCGCGCTGCCCGCGCACCAGCCCGGCGCGGCGCATCTGCAGCAGGATGTTCTCCAGGTACTTGGGCGGCATGTCCTGCTCCTTGGCGAGCTCGCCCACGGTAGTCGGGCCTGCACCGGCTGCGGCAAGTTCAGCGGCGGCGCGGAGGGCGTAGTCGACACGAGCGGATAGGCGCATGTTCTCGATTATCCCTCCTGGTCAAGACTGGTTAGGCGCAAGCTTGCCAGAAGGGACACAAGATCTGATTACGCCGGGCCCGTCCCAGGTGCGGAAATCGGCGTTCACACCAGGCAAGAATGGGAGCGCTAAACTTCCAACAACCTTTTCGATTTGACGGTGGGATTCAGCGTGGAGCGACGCCCTGGTGTGCCCAGATTGCTCAGGGAGATCAATGACCGGGCCGCGCTGGAGCTGTTGCTGGCGACCGGTCCCATGACGCGGGGGCAGATCGGCAACCTGACCGGTCTGTCCAAGGTCACGGCCTCGCAGACGCTGGCGCGGCTCGAGGAGCGCGGGCTGGTCGAGGTGGTCGGCACGCAGGCCGGCGGGCGGGGGCCCAACGCGGCGCTGTACTCGGTGATCGCCTCCAGCGCGTACGTGGCCGGCCTGGAGGTCGGCCCCGAGCTGATCTCCACGGCCGTCGCCGACATCCACGGCAACACCATCGCCGAGGTCACCGTCGATCCCGACGGCCACGACGACCCGGTGTCGGTGGTGCACGGGGCGATCGTGAAGGCGTGCCGCAGCGCCAAGGTGAGCCTCGCCAAGCTGCGCGGCGTCGTGATCGGCACGCCCGGCGTGGTCGATCCGCGCAGCGGCGACATCCGGTTCTCCTTCGACCTGCCGGGCTGGCACGAGGGCATCCACGAGGCGCTGGCGGGCGATCTGCGGCGTCAGGTGACCATCGAGAACGACGTGAACCTCGCCGCCATCGCCGAACGCGTCGACGGCGCCGCTCAGGGGCTCGACGACTTCGTGCTGCTGTGGGCCAGCCGCGGGCTCGGGCTGGCCATCACGCTCGGCGGCAAGCTGCACCGGGGGCGTTCGGGCAGCGCGGGGGAGATCGGCTACCTGCCGGTGCCGGGGGTGCCGCTGCCCGAGGACATCCGTACGCTGCCGGGGCGGCTGCCGTCGCTGGCCGGCGGGCTGCAGTCGCTGGTCAGCGCGGAGGCGGTGACCGAGCTGGCGCGGAGCTACGGGTTCGCCGCGGAGAGCGCCACCGAGTGCGTCAAGGTGGCGGTGGCGGCGGGGGCCGAGGGTGAGCCGTTGCTGGACGAGGTCGCGCAGCGGCTGGCCCTGGGCGTGGCGGCGGTGTGCGTGATCCTCGACCCCGGCCTGGTGGTGCTGGCCGGGGAGGTGGGGCATGCCGGGGGCAGGGCGCTGGCGTCCAGGGTGGAGGAGGCGGTGGCGCGGATCTGCCCGGTGCGGCCTCAGGTGGTCACCACCACGGTGACCCACAAAAACCCGGTGTTGCGTGGGGCCGTGCTGGCGGCGCTGGATCGGGCGCGCGAGGAGCTGCTGACCTCCTGAGGAACAGGCGCAAGGCCCCACAGGAGAGGCGGGGCGTTGCGCGTGGTGCCGGTCAGGCGGTGAGGAGCTCGATGGCGGCCTGGGCGTTGGCCCTGGCGGCCCCGTACGTGGCGATGTAGGCCGCGCTGTCCGGCCGCCACACGGGCAGCCCCATCTCGATCACCGTGGTGTCAGGCCGGGCCGACACCAGTGCGGAGACCAGGGATCGGCTCTCGGGATGCCGGTGGGCGTCCTTGACCACGACGACGAGGGACCGTCCCTCCGCCTTGGCCAGCAGCCCCGCGACGTCGGCGGCGGCGGGCTTGACGCGGACGATCTCGGCGTCGGGCAGCCACGGCCCGACCCCCCACGGCACGTCTCCCACGGCGATGGTCGGCGGGGTGTCCACCTCGACGACCAGGGGTTCGACGAGCGGGGAGGCGGCCCCGCTGAGCTGGACGGCGCGGCGGGCGGCGTGCAGGCCCACCCCGGGCTGCCCGGCGCCGTTCTGCCCCGTCCCGTTCTGCCCTGCGCCGTTCAGCCCTGCCCCGTTCAGCTCCGTCCCGTTCCGTTCGGGCGCGGCCTGTCCGGGCGCGGCGGCCCAGGAGCGCAGCGCGGTCACCCGCGCGGCCGCCTCCTCCAGCCTGGACGCGGGCAGCCGCCCCTCGCGCACGGCGGCGACGATCTCGGTGATGATCGCCTGCACGTCGTCGTACGTCGGCAGCGGCCCCAGGCACAGCAGGTCGGCCCCGGCGGCGAGGGTGAGCACGGCGCCGCCGGCGAGGCCGACGCTCCTGGTGATCGCCTGCATGTCGAGGGCGTCGGTGACGACCACGCCGTCGTAACCGAGCTCGCCCCTGAGGAGCCCGGTCAGTGCGGCGCCGGACAGCGTCGCGGGCGTCTGGCCCGTCACCGCCGGCACCGCGACGTGCGCGGTCATCACCGACTTGGCGCCCGCGCCGATGGCGGCGCGGAAGGGCGCCAGCTCTCGTTCCCGCAGCACGTCCAGGCCGACGTCCACGACGGGGACGGCCAGGTGGGAGTCGACGCGGGTGGCGCCGTGGCCGGGGAAGTGCTTGACGCAGGCGGCCACGTTCACCGACTGGAGCCCTTCGACGGCGGCGACCGTGTGCCTGGCCACCAGCGCCGGTTCTGTGCCGAACGAGCGGGTGCCGATGACCGGGTTGTCGGCCTCGGTGTTGACGTCGGCGCTGGGCGCCATGTCCAGGTTGATGCCGCAGGCGGCCAGTTCGGACCCGATGGCCCGGTAGACGCGGCGGGTCAGCTCCACGTCGTCCACGGCCCCCAGCGCCGCGTTGCCCGGGTACGGGCTGCCGACGTGGTAGGCCAGCCGCGTCACGTCCCCGCCCTCCTCGTCGAGCGAGATGACGGGCTCACCGGCTCCCCTCAGCGCGGTGGTCAGGGCGAGCACCTGGCCGGGGTCGGCCACGTTGAAGCCGAAGAGCGTCACGCCGCCGAGGCCGTGCTCCAGCTCGCGCAGCACCCAGTCGGGCGCCGTGGTGCCCTGGAAGGCGACGAGCAGTGTGCCGGCCGCGAGTCGGCGCAGCCCCCGATCACTCTGACTCATGGCTCCTCATCCGTATCAAGGCAGGGTGGGGTACGGTGCCGGCGGCACCGTACGCGTGAACTTGTCAGCCCTTCACGGCCCCGGCGGTCAGGCCGGTGACCATGCGGCGTTGCACCAGCAGGAAGAAGATGACGACCGGGATCGTCATCAGCGTCGAGCCGGCCATGATGGCTCCCCAGTCGACGCCCTTCTGGCCGAAGAAGTACTGCAGGGCGACGGGCATCGTGTATCCCTCGGACCCGGACATCAGGTAGAGGGCGAAGACCAGGTCGTTCCAGGCGGTGATGAAGGAGAAGATGCTGGTGGCGACCAGCCCGGGCGCGACCAGCGGGAAGAGCACCTTCCAGAAGGTCGTCATGCGCCCGGCGCCGTCGATCCAGGCGGCCTCCTCCAGCGACCTGGGCACCGCGGCGACGAACGTGCGCAACATCCACACGGCGAACGGCAGCGTCAGCGCGACCTGGGTGACGATCAGCCCGATGAGCTGGTCGCCGAGCCCGGCTCGCTTGACCATCATGTACAGCGGGATGAGCAGGCCCTCGGCCGGCAGCATCTGCACGATCAGCAGCAGCACCAGGAACGTGCCCCGGCCCTTGAAGTTGAAGCGCGCGATGGCGGTGGCCGACAGCAGCGCGAACGCGGAGCCGATGAGCACGGTGCCGAGCGCCACGATCGCGCTGTTGCGCAGGTAGAGCCAGATGGAGTTGTTCGCGACGCCTTCGGTGAGCACCCGCTCGAAGTGCTCGAAGGTGAAGTGCGTCGGGAACGGGATGAACTCGGTGGTGAAGATCTGGTCGTTCGCCTTGAAGCCGGTGGCGACCATCCAGTAGACGGGGAAGACGGCGTAGACGAAGACCGCGATGCCGGCGGCGTTCAGCAGGACCTTGCCGAGCCTCTTGCGTGCGAGCGGGGTCACATCTCCTCCTGCTTCACGATCTGCCTGACGTACACCACGGTGATGATCAGCAGGATGATCGTCAGCACCACGGAGATCGCCGCGCCGGTGCCCAGCTTCTGCGGGGGCTTGAACGCCTCGGCGACGGAGTACATCGACAGGTTGAAGCCGTCACGGTTGGTGGGGCCGTTCATGAGCACGTACAACTGGCTGAAGCACTTGAAGTCCCAGATGATCGACAGCACCGTCAGCACGGCGAAGACCGGCTTGAGCATCGGCAGCGTGATCTTCCTGAACGTGTGCCACGCGCCTGAGCCGTCCACCTTGGCGGCCTCGTACAGCTCGGCGGGGATGCCCTTGAGGCCGGCCAGCACCGAGACGGCGATGAACGGGAAGCCCGCCCACACCACGCAGACGGTCAGCGCGATGTAGAGGGGGACGGTCTCGTTGAGCCAGGGCGTGCCGGTCCAGCTCTCCTGCCCGTCGGGCGGGGCGGCCAGCCAGTCGGGCAGCAGGTTCAGCAGCCAGTTGACGATGCCGGCCTCGGCGTCGAACAGGGAGCGCCAGATGACGCCCTGCGCCACGGGCGGCACGGCCCAGGCGAACATGCAGCCGACGACCACGAACAGCGACATCTTCTTGCCGAGCTTGTTCAGCAGCACGCCGACCGCGGTGCCCACGATCAGGGTGAGGCTGACGGCGACGAAGGCGAAGGCCACGGTGTTGCGCAGCGCCGACCAGAAGATGTCGTTGGCGAAGATCTTCTCGAAGTTCTCCAGGCCGACCCACTCGGCGGGCCTGGTGCCCCGGATCTGCGCCAGGCCGACCTTCTGGAACGACATGACGATGAGCTGGAACATCGGGTAGAGCAGCAGCCCGCCGATGACCACCAGGCCGGGCACGAGCAGCACGTACGGGATGCTCCACACCGGCAGCCCGGTGGCCCGTGCCCTCCCGCTGTTCCTGTTACGCCGGTGGCCCGGGGGCGGGGACGAGCCCCTGCCCCGGGCGACCGTTGTCGTGTTCGCCATCGTTACTGGTTCAGGATCTCTTCGAGTTCCTTGTTGGCGTCCGCGAGGGCGGTGGTGGCGTCCTTCTTGCCCTCGATGACGGCCCGCGCGGCGTTCTGCAGCACGGCCTTGGTCGCGTCGGCCTCAGACCAGTTGGGGTCGGCGGGGAAGGCCTTGGCCTTGGCGAAGGCCTGGGCGAACGGGCCCTGCGCCGGGTCCTCGTTCATGGCCTGGAGGGTGTCGGGGTAGACGGGGAGCAGGCCGCCCTCCTTGGCGTACCGGTCGGCCCAGGTCTTGCTGGTGGCCAGCTTGATGTACTCCTTGCCCAGGTCGGCCTGCTGGGTGGTGCCCCACAGCGCGATGTCGTTGCCGCCGAAGAAGGAGGGCGCGACGCCGCCGGTCTTGGCGGGCAGCGGGAAGAAGCCGAGCTTGTCGCCCTTCAGCTTGCCCTTGGAGTCCTCCTCGATGCCCGACAGGTCCCAGGCGGCGGTGAGGTACATCGCGACCTTGTTGTTGGCGAAGCGCGTCCGGATGTCCGTGGTGTTCTGCGTCAGGTTCGCCTTACTGGACAGGCCGTCGGTGACCAGGCCGGTGTAGGTGCCGAAGCCGGCGGCGAAGGCGGGCTCGGTGAGCTTGCCGACCCACTTGTCGCCCTCCTTGACGGCGTACTCGCCGCCCTCGGCCCAGGCGAAGGCCGCCAGCAGGTGGTTGGCGTCCGAGCCGCCGTTGAAGGCGAAGCCGTCCACGCCCTTCTTCTCGGCCTGGATCTTCTTGGCGGCGGCGACGAGCTCGTCCCAGGTCTTGGGCGTCTCGATCTTGAGCTCTTCGAACCAGTCCTTGCGGTAGAGCACCGCGCGGGCCCCCGCGCCCCACGGGATGGCGTAGATCTCGTTGTCCACGGTCTCGTAGCCGTAGAGGTTCTGGGGGATCTGCGAGCGGTCGCCCTCGCGGGCGATGTCGGTGATGGCCGTGAGCGCGTCCTGGCTCTGCCACATCGGCACCTGGTCGTTGCCGATCTCGGTCACGTCCGGGCCCGTGCCGGTGGCGGCGGCGGCGAACTTGTCCGCGACCTGCGGCCACGGGATCCACTCCAGCTTGACCTGCGCGCCGGTCGTCTTGGTGAACTCGGCGTTCAGCTCTTCCATGTACTTGGCGGCGGCGGGGTTGCTGTCGCCGAGCCGCCAGACGCTCAACGTCTTGCCGGCGTACGCGGGGCCGGAGGCTGCGGCGCTGGGTGAGGACGTGGGGGGCTGTTCACTGGAGCCACCGCAAGCGGCCAGGCCCAGAGCCAGCGCGGCCGTGGTGACCGTAGTGGCTGTGATCTTCGCGATCCTCACAGGGTTCTCCCTTCCCGGGTGCTGGCCTACGGTCCGCACCAGGCTGATCGTCAAATCCGAACGATGCTGGTAAACTAACAAGAAACTTTCTTAAAAGAAACGCTCGTTAGCCGATCGTGACGAGAAGGGTGCGCCGATGAGCCGAGACCCGGGAACCCCCCGGTTGCTGCGCCGGCTGAACGACCGCGCGGCACTCGAACTGCTCCTCGGAGACGGTCCTCTCACCCGTGCCGAGCTCGGTGAGCGGACCGGGCTCTCCAAGGTAACCGCAGGTCAGCTTCTCGCGCGCCTGGAGGAACGGGGTCTGGTCGAGGTCGCGGGCGAGCGCGCGGGAGGCAGGGGGCCGCACGCGGCCCTGTATGCCGTGGTCCCGTCGAGCGCGTACGTCGCCGGGCTGGAGGTCCTGCCAGAAAGTCTCACGGTCGGTGTGGCCGACATCACAGGCAGAGTCGTGGTCGAGATCACCGTCAACCCCTCCGACGGGCGCGATCCGGTCAAGGCGGTGCACGCCGCCGTGCAGCGGGCGTGCGACGCCGCCAGCGTCAGCCTCTCGCAACTGCGCGCGTTCGTCATCGGCACCCGCGGCGTCGTCGACCCGGCCACCGGCGACGTGCGCATCTCGGTCGACCTGCCCGCCTGGCACGTCGGCGTGCTGGCCAGCCTGCGCGAGACGCTCGGCGCCTCGGTGACCATCGAGAACGACGTCAACCTGGTCGCCCTGGCCGAGCACCGCTACGGCGCCGCCGTCGGCCACGACGACTTCGTGGTCGTCTGGGCGGGCGTCGGCCAGGGCCTCGGCGTCATGCTGGGCGGCCGGCTGCACCGGGGCATCACCGGCGGCGCGGGCGAGATCGGCTGGCTGCCCGTCCCCGGCGAGCCGCTGCCGACCGACGTCGCCCGCCCGCAGACCGGCTCGTTCCAGCGCCTGGTGGGCCACGACGCCCTGCGCGGGCTGGCCGACGAGCGCGGCGTCAGCGGCCACACGGTGCCCGACCTGGTACGCGGCGGCGACGAGGGCTACCTCGACGCCGTGGCCGCCCGGCTGGCCCTGGGCGCGGCGGCCGTCACCGTCGTCCTCGACCCCGGCCTCATCGTGCTCAGCGGCGACATCGGCCGCGCGGGCGGCGAGCGGCTGGCGGCCAAGGTGCAGGAGGCCGTCGCCCGGGTCTGCCCGAGCCGCCCCACCGTCGTCACCACCACGGTCGCCGGGAACCCCGTGCTGCGCGGCGCCCTGGTGGCCGCCCTGGAACAGGCCCGGGAGCAGGTCTTCTCCGACACTGTGTGAGAATTCTTGCCCATGTGGCAGTCCTCGAACGATGTCGTGCTGATCTCGGACCCCCGCGTGACCTCCCTCCCGGTGCAAGAGTGCGGCGAACCGCTCGCGGACGTGCGCGGGCGGCTGCGCGTGGACACGCGCATGGCCGACGGGCAGGGCGCCTACGCGCACCTGCGGGCCGGCGTGCTGCGGCGCCTGGAGCACGCGGAGAGCCTGTTGCCCGACGGCTACCACCTGCTGATCGTCGAGGGCTACCGCCCCGTCGCGACGCAGCGGCAGATCTTCGACGAGTACCGCGCCACGCTCTCCCACCTGCCGCCGGAGGAGTCGTACGTGGCCGCCAGCCGCTACGTCTCCCCGGTCGAGGTCGCCCCGCACACCGCCGGCGCCGCCGTGGACCTGACGCTGTGCGCGCCCGACGGCGCCGAGTACGACATGGGCACCGCGGTCAACGACAACCCCGAGCAGAGCTCCGGCGCCTGCTACACCGCGGCCCCGAACATCTCCGACGACGCCCGCGCCCACCGCAAGCTGCTCGCCGCCGCCCTGGAGCCCGCCGGGCTGGTCAACTACCCCACCGAGTGGTGGCACTGGTCGTACGGCGACCGCTACTGGGCCATGTCCATTAGCGCCGGCCACGCACTCTACGGCCCCGTGGAGTTCACCTTCTGACAACCCGGGTTTTCCGGGGGGTGAGGTAGGGGCACAACTCCTTACGGAGGGTTGGACTCCCAGCGAGGTGTGGGCATGGTTCCACTCATCGGGATCGAGGAGGAGTACCTCATCGTCGATCCCAGCACCCGCCACGTGGCTCCCCGGGCGGCCGAGGTTCTGGCCGCCGCGACGGACATGCTCGACGTGGTGCATGAAATCACCCGATTCCAGGTGGAGGCCCGCACGCCGCCGTCCGCCGACCTGAGCGAGCTCGGCTCGCAACTGCGCGCCGCGCGAAAGGAGGTGGCGGGGGCGGCCCGCTCGTGCGGCCTGGCCGTCGTCGCCAGTGGCATCCCCGTCCTGGGCAACGTCATGCCGCCGCCGCTCACCGACGACGTCCGCTACCACGAGGGCCGCACGCTCTACCGGGCGCTGCAGGACGAGATCAGCATCTGCGCCCTGCACGTGCACGTGGACGTGCCCGACCCCGAGCACGCCGTCTACGTGGGCAACCATCTGCGGCCCTGGCTGCCGACGCTGATCGCGCTGGCCGCCAACTCGCCGTTCTTCGTCGGCCGCGACACCGGGTACGCCTCCTGGAGGGTGATCAGCTGGGGCCGGTGGCCGGTCTCCGGCGCGCCGCCGTACTTCCCGTCGTTCGACGCGTACGAGCTGGCCCTGCGCTCGCTGGGCGACTCGGGCGTGCTGCTCGACCCCAAGACCGTCTACTGGGACACCCGCCCCTCGCCGCGCCTGCCCACCGTGGAGATCAGGGTGGCCGACGTGCCGCTCGACGTGGCCGACAGCCTCACCCTGATCGGGCTCATCCGCGGGCTGGTGGTCACCGCGCTGTCCGCCGTCGCGCGCGGCGACCGCGGGCTGCCCGTGCCGGCCGAGGTGCTGCGCGCCGCCTACTGGCGGGCCGCCCGCTACGGGCTGCAGGGCGACAGCCTCGACGTGCGGCACGGCACGCTCGTGCCGGCGGCGGTGCTGGCCGGGCGCCTGCTGGAGCACGTACGCCCGGCGCTGGCCGAGGCCGGTGACCTGACGTTCATCCAGGAGGGCCTCGACCGGCTGCTGCGCTCGGGGTCGGGGGCGATGCGGCAGCGGCGGGCGTACGCGAAGGCGAACGCGCTCGAAGAGGTGGTGGACGACCTCATCGAGGCGACCGTCGCCTAATGCAGGGCCAGCGCGACCGCGACCCCCAGGCCGAACGCGACGACCACGCCCCGCAGCACCTTGGCGGGCATCAGCCTGGCCAGCTTCGTGCCGAGCAAGCCGCCCACCAGGCTGGCCGGCGCGATCACCGCGGCGGCCTTCCACTCCACGGGCCCGAACAGCGAGAACGCGACGACCGACACCGAGCTGACGACCAGCGAGAGCACGGCCCGCACGGCGTTGACCCGGTGCAGGTTGTCGTGCAGGAACAGGCCCAGCACGGTCAGCAGCACCACGCCCATGCCGCCGTTGAAGTAGGCGCCGTAGCAGCCGCCGAGGAACGTTCCAGCGTAGACCAGCCGGCTCGTGCGGCCGCTCTCCTCACCCCCGATGAGCTTGCGCAGCCACGGCTGCGCCAGCAGGGCGAGGCTGGCGAACGCCACCAGCCACGGCACCATCGACTCGAACAGCTTGCCCGGCGTGAGCAGCAGCAGCGAGCTGCCCACGCAGGCCCCCAGCACCGCCGTGACCGACAGCACGGTGGCTCTGCGCCGCTGCCCCTTCAGCTCGGCCCGGTAACCGAGCACACCCCCCAGATAGCCGGGCCACAGCGCCACCGCGTTCGTCACGGTGGCGGTCAGGCCCGGATAACCCAGCGCCAGGAGGGCGGGGAACGAGATCAGCGTCCCCCCGCCCGCCAGGGCGTTCACCACACCGGCCAGCAGGCCGGCACCGACCAGGAAGAGCAGGTCGGTCATCGGCCGGCAGCGTAGCCCTGGGCGCCACGCGGGTTCGCGGCGGCCTTGAGGAAGCCGCCGTCACGGGCGACCGCGCTCAGCCGGCCGAGCGACCACGGGCCCTGCACCTCGACCTCGTGCCCGCGCCGGCGCAACTCCGCTATGACGCCCGGATCCACCCGGTCCTCGACGTGCACGACGCCGGGGCGGGAGCCGCGCGGGAAGAACGAGCTGGGGAAGTGCTCGGTGTGGAACATGGGGGCGTCCACGGCCTCCTGGAGGTTCAGCTTGCCGTGCACGACCGCGAGGAAGAAGTTCAGGCTCCACTGGTCCTGCTGGTCGCCGCCCGGGGTGCCGAACGCCAGCCACGGCTTGCCGTCCCTGAGCGCGAACGACGGCGACAGCGTCGTACGCGGGCGCGTGCCGGGGCGCAGCGCGGTCGCCACGTCCTCCTGCAGCCAGAACATCTGGGCCCGGGTGCCCAGGCAGAAGCCCAGCTCAGGGATGGTGGGGGAGCTCTGCAGCCAGCCGCCGCTCGGGGTGGCCGACACCATGTTGCCGAAGCGGTCCACGACGTCCACGTGGCAGGTGTCGCCCTTGACCATGCCGTCCCGCGAGACCGTCGGCTCGCCGACGCCCTGTGGCTTGCGGGCGCCCGACAGGCCCGGGGCGTCGCTCAGCGTGCCGGGGTCGGGGAAGACGGGCAGCTTGGGCGCTCGCCCGCCGGGCGCGCCGGGCCGCAGCTCCAGGCTGGCCCGGTCGCCGATCAGCCGCCGCCGCTCGGCGTTGTAGGCCGGGCTCAGCAGGTCGGCCATGGGCACGCCGGTGTCGCCGTACCAGGCCTCGCGGTCGGCGAAGGCCAGCTTGGCGGCCTCCGTCACCGTGTGCAGGTAGTCGGCGCCGAGGAAGTCCATCCCGTCCAGGTCGAACCCGTCGAGCAGGGCGAGCTGCTGCAGGAACGCGGGCCCCTGCCCCCACGGGCCCGTCTTGGCCACCGTGTGGCCCTGGTAGTCGAAGGTCAGCGGCTCCTCCACCGAGGCCGACCAGCCCGCCAGGTCGTCGCCCGTCAGCAGGCCGCCGTGCACCTCGCCCGAGCTGTCCCGCCACGCCGTCGTCGCGCTGAATTCGGCGATCGCCTCGGCCACGAAGCCCTCGTACCAGGCCTTCCTGGCGGCGGAGAGCTGGCCCTCGCGGGTGCTCGACGCGGCCTCCGCCTCCGCGACCAGCCGGCGGTAGGTGGCGGCCAGCACCGGGTTGGCCAGCTTGGCGCCGGGCCGGGGAACGTCCCCGCCGGGCAGCCAGGTGGCCGCCGACGTGGGCCAGTCCTGCGCGAACAGCTCACGCACCGACTCGATCGTGGCCGCGATCCGCTCCAGCACCGGCACGCCGTGCTCGGCGTAGTGGATCGCCGGGGCCAGCACGTCGGCCAGCGACCACGTGCCCCAGCGCTCCAGCATCAGCATCCAGCCGCCGAACGCCCCCGGCACGGTCGCCGCCAGCAGGCCGGTGCCGGGCACGACGTCCAGGCCCAGCTCGGCGAAGCGCTCGATGGTGGCCGCGGCGGGGGCCACGCCCTGACCGCACACGACCGACACCTTCTGCTCGGCCTCGCTCCACAACAGGATCGGCACCTCGCCGCCGGGGCCGTTCAGATGCGGCTCGGCGACCTGCAGCACGAACCCGGCGGCCACCGCGGCGTCGAACGCGTTGCCGCCGCGCTCCAGGACGCCCATGCCGGTGGCCGAGGCCAGCCAGTGCGTGCTGGCGACCATGCCGAAGTCGCCCGACAGCTCGGGCCTGGTGGTGAACAAGATTTCTCCTTACTTGGCCGCGTCGGGGACGCGGTCCGCCGTTACCAGGTGGCACGCGGCGGGGTGACCGCTGCCACGCGGGTCGTTCAACAGAGGTTCGGAGGTACGGCACTCGTCGAAGGCGAGCGGGCACCGCGTGTGGAAGCGGCATCCTGACGGCGGGTCCATCGGGCTCGGCACGTCGCCGCCGAGCACGATCCTGCGCCGCTCCCGCTGCCTGGCGGGATCGGCCACCGGCGCCGCCGACAGCAGGGCCTGCGTGTACGGATGCCGCGGCTGCGCGAAGATCTCGGCCGTCGGCCCGGACTCCACGATTCTGCCCAGGTACATCACCGCGATCCGGTCGGCCAGGAACTCCACGACCGACAGGTCATGCGTGATGAACAGGCACGAGAACCCCATGTCCCGCTGCAAGTCGGTGATCAGGTTGAGCACCGACGCCTGCACGGACACGTCCAGCGCCGACACCGGCTCGTCCGCCACGACCAGCTTGGGCTCCAGGATCAGCGCCCTGGCCAGGCCCACCCGCTGCCGCTGCCCGCCGGACAGCTCGTGCGGGAAACGCTTGCGCATCTCCTGGCGCAGCCCGACCTTCTCCAGCATGGCCGCCACCCGGTTCGCGACCTCGCGCCGGTCGGTGACCTTGTGCCGCAGCAGCGGCTCGGCCACGATCCGCTCGATCGTGAAACGCGGGTTGAGCGAGGAGAACGGGTCCTGGAAGACCATGTGCACGTCCCTGCGCAGCGGGCGCATGGCCCGGCGCGACAGATGCGTGATGTCCTTGCCGGCCAGCTCGATCGAGCCCGCGGTCGGCTCGGTCAGGCGCAGCACGCACTTGCCGACCGTGGACTTGCCGCTGCCCGACTCGCCGACCAGGCCCAGCACCTCGCCCTGGCCGATCTCCAGCGACAGGCCGTCCACGGCCTGGACGGGGCCGTAGTGCTTGACCAGGTTGTCGATCCGCAGGATCACGACTGACCTCCCGGGTGGAAGCAGGCCGCCAGATGATGGTCGGCCTGGCGTTCGAGCAGGGGCCTGGACGCCAGGCAGTCCGCCTGGGCGAACCGGCAGCGGTCCTGGAAGGCGCACTCGTCGGGGTCCGACAGCGGCGAGGGCACCATGCCGGGGATCTCCGCCAGACGGCCGTTGACCGCGGCGGAGGGCAGGGCGTTCATCAGGCCCAGCGTGTACGGGTGCCGCGGGTTGGCGAACAGCTCGGCCACGGGAGCCTGCTCGACGGCGCGGCCCGCGTACATGACCATGGCCCTGTCGGCGATGTCGGCCACCACGCCCAGGTCGTGCGTGATGAGGATGATCGCGGTGCCGAGCCTGTCGCGCAGGTCGCGGAACACGTCCAGCACGCCCGCCTGGATCGTCACGTCCAGGGCGGTGGTCGGCTCGTCGGCGATCAGCACGCGCGGCGAGCAGGCCACCGCGATGGCGATCATCACGCGCTGCCGCATGCCGCCGGAGAGCTGGTGCGGGTACTCCTTCATCCGGCGCACCGGCGCGGGGATGCCGACCAGCTCCAGCAGCTCCACGGCCCGCTTGCCGGCGGCCTGCCGCGACAGCTTCTCGTGCCTGCGCAGCACCTCGGTGATCTGGAAGCCGACCGTGAACGACGGGTTCAGCGAGGTCATCGGCTCCTGGAAGACGACCGAGACGGTCTTGCCGCGCACCTGCCGCATCTGCGGCTCGGGCAGCGTGGTCAGCTCGCGGCCGTCCAGCTTGATCGAGCCGGACAGCCGCGTCGTGGCGGGCGGCAGCAGCCGGGGGATCGACATGGCGGTGACCGACTTGCCGCAGCCCGACTCCCCGCACAGCGCGAGGATCTCGCCCTCGTCCAGGGTGAGCGAGATGTCCCTGACCGCCTGGACGTGGCCGTCCTCGGTGTCGAAGCCGACCTTCAGGTCGGTGATCTCCAGCAGGCTCATCGGTGGCTCCTCGGGTCCAGTACGTCACGCAGCCCGTCGCCCAGCAGGTTGAAGCCGAGCGTCGCCAGCGCGATCATCAACCCGGGCCAGACGGCCAGCCACGGCGCGTCGCTCAGGTACTGCTGCGCGGTCGTCAGCATCACGCCCCACGACGGCGTCGGCGGTTGCACGCCCAGACCCAGGAACGACAGCGTGGCCTCGCCGATGATCGCCGCCGGGATCGCCACCGTGGCCTGCACGATGAGCGGGCTGGCGCAGTTCGGCAGCACGTAGCGGAAGATGATGTGGCCGTCGCCCGCGCCGTCGGCGATGGCCGCGGCCACGTAGTCCATCTCCCTGACCGCCAGCACCTCGCCGCGGGTGATCCGGATGATCGCGGGAAGCTGGGAGAAGCCCAGCGCCAGCACCACGCCCTTCAGCGAGGGCCCGATGATCGCCGCCAGGCCGACCGCGAACACCAGGAACGGGAAGGCCAGCGTCACGTCCACCAGCCGCATCACGATCGGGTCCAGCCAGCGCCGGTAGAAGCCGGCGACCAGCCCGATCGGGATGCCGACCACCATGGCCAGCAGCGTGGACAGCACGCCCGCCTGCAGCGACACCTGGGCGCCGTGCGCGATCCGCGCGAAGGCGTCCCGGCCGAGGTCGTCGGTGCCCATCGGGTGGGCGCCCGACGGGGCGGCCAGCGTGGCCAGGTAGTCCTGCGCGGCCGGGTCGCCCGTCACCAGCGGCCCGAGCAGGGCCAGCAGGACGAACGCGACCACCAGCACCAGGCCCGCCATCGGCATCGGCCGCCGCCTGAAACGTCGCCAGTGCCTAGTCACGGGTGCCTCCCGACAGCCTGATCCGGGGGTTGAGGAAGGCGTAGGCGATGTCGACCAGCAGGTTCACCACGACGTACCCGATGACCGTGACCAGCACGACCGCCTGGATGACGGGGTAGTTCCTGGTGAGCACCGCGTCCACGGTGAGCTTGCCGAAGCCGGGGATGACGAAGATCTGCTCGGTCACCACGGCGCCGCTGATCAGCGCGCCGAGCTGCAGGCCGAGCACCGTCACCACGGTCGTCAGGCTGTTGCGCAGCGCGTGCGCGCCCACCACCTTGGTCTCGGACAGGCCCTTGGACCTGGCGGTCCTGACGTAGTCGGCCGACAGCGCGCCCAGCATGGCCGAGCGGGTCTGCCGCATCAGGATCGCCGCGAAGCCGGTGCCGAGCACCAGGGCCGGCAGGATCATGCGCTTCAGGTTCTCGGCCGGGTCCTCGGTGAAGGGCACGTACCCGGAGGCGGGCAGCACCCGCCAGGTGACCGCGAACAGCAGGATGCCGAGCAGGCCCAGCCAGAAGTGCGGGATCGACAGGCCGGCCAGGCCGAAGCCGGTGGCCAGGTAGTCGGCGAACCTGCCGCGGCGGACGGCGGCCACGATGCCCGCCCCCACGCCGACGACGATCGCGACCACCATGGCCAGCAGCGACAGCTCCAGCGTCACCGGCAGCCGCTCGGCCAGGATGTCAGCCACGGGGAGCTGGTCCTGGGTCGAGCGGCCGAAGTTGCCGGTGAGGGTCTGGCCGACGTAGTCCAGGTACTGCGCGGGCAGCGGCTTGTCCAGGCCGAACTCCTTGCGGATGGCCTCGACCGCGGCCGGCGAGGCCTCCTGCCCGGCCATGACCGTGGCAGGGTCGCCGGGCAGCGCCCGCACGCCCAGGAAGATCAGGACACTGGACAGGAACAGCACGAGCACGGCCGACCCGCAGCGCCGGAGGATGAACCAGAGCATCAGGCGGCGAACCCGGCGGTGACGAAGCGGGGCAGACCATCCTTGAAGTACTGGACGCCGGCGACGGTCTTGTGCATGCCGAGGTAGTACTTGTTGTGGTACAGGTACACGACGCCACGCAGCTCGGCGGCCTTCTTCATGGCGCTGCCGTACAGCTCGGCCCGCTTGGCGGTGTCCGTCTCGGCGGCGGCCTGCTTGATCGGGTCGTCGATGCCGGCGTCGGACATGCCCGCGTAGTTGTTGCTGCCCTGGGTGGTGACCAGGTTCGTCAGGTTGCCGTCCGGGTCCACCCGGCCGGACCAGCCGCTCAGCAGCACGTCGAACTTGCCGGCCTTGCCCTGCTCCAGCACGCTGACGAACTCGGCCGTCTGCACGCTGACGTTGAAGCCGGCCTCCTTGGTCATCGACTGGATGACCTGCGCCAGGCGCTGGTTGACGGCGTCGTTCGGGGTGGCGAGGGTGACCGCGATCGGCGTCGGCACGCCGGACGCCTGCACGAGCTGCTTGGCCTT
Organism: Nonomuraea monospora; assembly: GCF_039531895.1. Classification (NCBI taxonomy): domain Bacteria; kingdom Bacillati; phylum Actinomycetota; class Actinomycetes; order Streptosporangiales; family Streptosporangiaceae; genus Nonomuraea; species Nonomuraea monospora. The sequence continues at coordinate 651,123 of NZ_BAAAQX010000002.1, read as the reverse complement.
GGCCAGGTCACGCTTGGGGCAGGTCAGGTCCTGCGTCCGGTACGGGCTGTCCATCGGGACGGGGTAGCAGTCGACCTCGTGCAGCCCGTTGTAGACGGCCTTGTTGATCGCGTCGCGGTCGAGCGCCAGCTCGAACGCCTCACGCAGCTCGGGGCTCTTGCCCAGCGGCGTGTCGATCGGGCCGGGCTTCTCGGTGCTGCCCTTGGCGTTGCCGATGTTGATCTGGAAGCCGTAGTAGCCCAGGCCGCCGCCGGACACGACGGTCAGGTTCTGGTCGGCCTGCACGCCCGCGACGGTGTTCGTGGCGAGCTGGTCGGCCACCTGCACGTCGCCGGACTTGAGGTTGGCGGCCCGCACGTTGGGGTCGACGATGATTTTGTATACGAGCTTGTCGAGCTTGACCTTGGCGGCGTCGTAGTAGTCGGCGGCCTTCTCCAGCGTGATCTGGCTGCCGGAGGTGCGGCTCGCGAACTTGAACGGCCCGACGCACACCGGGCTCGCGCCGAAGTTGTCGCCCTCGGAGTCCAGCGCCTTCGGCGACATGATCATGCCGGCGCGGTCGGCGAGCTGCGCGGTCAGCGGCGTGAACGGCTGCGTGAGCGTGAGCTTCACCGTCGCTGGGTCGACCACCTCGACCTTGGACACGGCGGCCAGGTCGGCCTGCCGCGCGGACTTCTCCCAGGTGCGGTGCCGGTCCAGCGACTTCTTGACGGCCTCGGCGTCCAGCGCGGTGCCGTCGTTGAACTTGACGCCTTCGCGCAGCTTGATCGTCACTGCCTTGCCGCCGTCCGACAGCTCGGGCAGAGCCGCGGCGAGCTGCGGGATCAGGGTGGAGGAGGCGTCGATGTCGTAGAGCTTCTCGCACATGTTCGCGAACACCTCGCGGCCCACGAGCGTGGTCGAGATGCTCGGGTCCAGCGCGTCGGGGTCGGCGTTGAGCGCGATGTTGAGCGTGCCGCCGCCCTTGACCGACCGGTGGTCGGCCGAGGCGCTGGCTATGGAACTAGGTGCCGCGGGCGTGTTGCTCGTCCCGCCTCCGCCACAGGCCGCCAGGGCGAGGGGGAGGGTGATGAGCGCCGCGACGACCTTGGGGGACGGTCGCATGGTGCCTCCGTTGAAACGTTTAGGAGACTGTATACAAGATGCCACATTTCAGCGGTGTTTCATCACCCTATGTTGTTATCTGAGCGTTTCCTAATCGTTTGGGTGTTTTGTCTTACGGCCCACGGCCTGGAGGAACGACCGGCGGGCCGCGGCGACGTGCGCGACCGCTCTGGCCTGCGCTTCGTCCTCGTCACCAGCCACGATCGCCTCGCACAGGCTCAGGTGCTCGGTCCAGGAGTGCGGGCCGCGCGCGGCGGCGGTCTGGCTGAAGACCCACTGCGCCCGTTGGAGCATCGGCTTCATCATCAGCGCCAGGTACGAGTTGCCCGTCGCCTCGCCCACGGCCAGGTGGAAGGCCGTGTTGAGATCGGCCACCGCCTCCAGCCGCCCCGCCTCGACCGCCTCCTTCGACTGCTCCAGCAGCCCGCGCAGCCGCTCCGCCGCCGCTGGGGAGCGCTTGCGTGCGGCCAGCCGGGCCGCCAGGCCCTCGATGGCCATGCGCACGTCGAAGAGCTCCTCGCCCTCCTCGGCCGACAACCGGGCCACCGTCGCGCCCAGCCGGGGGACGACCTGGATGAAACCCTCGGCGGCCAGCACGCGGATGGACTCGCGCACGGGGTTGCGTGAGACGCCGAGCGCGGCGGCCAGCCGGTCCTCGACCAGGCGTTCACCTTGGGCGAGCTCGCCGGAGAGTATGCGGCGGCGCAGCTCCATGGTGACCTCGTCACGCAAGGTCTGATGGGCCCCGCCCAGCGTCATATCAGTCATAGGGGGATTTATCGTATACAAGAACTTAGGGATGACGCGCAGGGTACCAGTCCGCGTCCGTAACGTCCCTGGCCACCTCCCACAACCGGTCGAACTCCGCCACGAAGTACTGGCACCACGCGTGCTCGCGGCGGTTGGAGAGCGTGAAGCCGGGGGTCGGGCCAGGCGAGCGGTGGCCGCCCAGCTCCACATGGACGAGGCCGTCGTCGTCGCCGGGGTCCGCCGCGAACATCATGAACGCCGGCACGAACGGCAGCAGCCGCACCTCCAGGCGGTCCCTGGCGGGCAGGTCGCGCAGGAGGTACAGGGTGGATCTGGCGCGGTGCTCGAACACCTCCGGCTGGTCCGGGATCGTGGACCGCCTGGCGGCCTCCTCCGGCACCGGGCCCGCCGGGTCGATCACCAGCACCTTGACCGACGCCCCTCGCTCCAGCGCCTTGCGCAGGTCGTTGACGTAGGAGCGCACCGTGCGGTTGAGCGTCACGCCGACGAAGCGGAGCTCCAGCGCGTGGGCGACGCGGGCGTCGAACCCCGTCGTGTCTCCGGACAGGAAGTCACCGCCCGCCTGCCCGCCCGCTTCCACCAGGCGGGCCACCTGCTTCTCCAGCTCGGCGACCTGGTGGCGGGGGCCCAGCGCGTTCACCGCCACCAGGGCCAGGGTCGCCAGTGTGGCGGCGCCCACGACCTTGGTGTTCACCAGGTCGAAGACGCCGAGCACGCCGACCGCCAGGGCTATCGACGCCGTCAGGTAGATCTCGAGGTTCTTGCCCGTGGCGAGGTCCGCGCGTAATCGCGCCAGTGGCCGCATGCCGCGATATCTACCCCACGCCGGCCATCCTCGCGCACCGTCCTGCCGCGCGGCGGTTGCTGCGCGTGCGTCCTGCCGTGCGGCGGCTTTCCGTGCGTACGTCCTGCCGCGCGGGCGCTCTTCTTGGCGCGCTGGCTACCCCGCGACGGCATCTTTCCCGGCGGCGGCCTGCTTCTTCGCGCGCAGCCACAACCACAGGGCGGTGCCGTACATGCCCAGGCCCAGGAGCACGAAGGCGAACGCCACCGGCCACCGCAACCCCGGCGGCATGTGCGTGGCCAGGAACCACGACTGCTCGAGCCGCCCGTTCGCCAGGAACACCATCGCCACGATGCCCTGCGGCGCCAGCGGGATCGCGCCGAGCGACGCGCACACCATCACGATGGTCCGCTGCGTCTTCGACAGGTTGTCGGGCAGCTTGAACGTCTCCGACGCCTTGCCGCTGTCGGGGCGGCGGCCCGTACGCATGAGGTGCAGCAGCTCGGGCCCCTGCGCCGTCAGCCGCCGCTCCGCCAGCAGCCCGAACCCCCACCAGCACAGCACCCCCGTCGCCAGCCCGACCGGCACGCCCCACCAGCCGTAGAACACCGCCACCAGCACGGCGGGCGCCGCGGTGAGCGCCACCAGGAGCAGCACCAGGTACGCCATGCCGGTGGCCGAGCCGTCGTCCTCGGTCGTCCGCAGCGGGTTGCCGCCCCGGTTCTTCGGGTCGATGCCCGGGATCAGCCCGGCCACCGACACCAGTGGCACCAGCCCCATCGCCCCGCCGAGCAGCGCGAACGTGGCCGCCATGACCAGCGCCCACGGCCCGTTCACGGCCGCCGTGCAGACCACCGCCAGCACCAGCCCGATCGGCCCCACGGCCGCCAGCCACGCGAGCTGCCTGCCGCGCACGTCGGAGGCGCCCGGCGTCATCAGCGTCAGCCAGTGGGCGGTGCCGTCGGTGCCGTACGCGTTGGCGGTCATCGCCGCCGCCATCACGATGAAGATGGGCCCGGCCAGCGGCATCATCTGCGAGATGCCCACCATCAGCGGCACCGCCGCGAAGGCCACGCCGTACGTGAACGCGAACGCGAGCTGGTGGTTGCGCACCAGGTCACGCGTCCACGACCGCAGCTCCTTGGCGACGACCGCGCCGCGCGGCCCTGAGGCGCGCATCGGCCTGCGCCCCCGCGTGGACGGCCGGCTGCGGCCCGTCCGCCTGGTCAGCAGTGCCGCCCACGCCGCCAGCAGCAGCACGATCAGCACCGCCATCGCGGCCAGAGCCAGGTACTGCCCCCGCACGGCGAGCAGCCCCCATCCGGACGGCAGGTACCGGACGAACTCCGGGATCTGCCCGCCCTGCCCGAAGGCCACCATGAACACCCAGATCTGCCCGAGGAAGGCGAGGATCACGCCGTTGACCAGCCCGGCGCCGATCGCCCCGATCCTGGAGCCCAGCGCGAGGCCGAGCAGCGCCACGGTCACCTTCGACAGCAGCACGAACACGGCGAGCTGCAGCACCATCGCCGGCACGGCCACCAGCGCCCCTGCCAAGCCCTCGCGTACGCCCGCGACCAGCAGCCCCGCCAGCGCCAGCAGGCTGACCGCCGGAGCCATCCCCACGAACGCCGCCACCAGCAGCCCGGCCGCCATGCGCTGCGGACGCAGCCCGAGCAGCGAGAAGAACTCGGGCCGCAGCGTCTCGTCGCCGCCGCCGGAGAACACCGGGCCGATGATCCAGCCGAGCATCCACACGCTGTACGTGACGGCCAGCCAGTCGCCGTCCAGGAACGCCAGCACGATCGTGCCGCCCGCCAGCAGGACGCCGAGCGAGCCCGCGGACACCATCGTGCTGCCCTGCTGTCCCTTCATCGAGTGGCGCAGGATCGACAGCTTCATCCTGGCCATGGTCAGCGCTACAGCCACGACAGCCCCCTGGCGGCCGTGGAGCCGGCGCCGACCAGCTCGACGAACCTGTCCTCCAGCGTCGCCGAGCCGCGCACCTCGGCCAGCGAGCCCGCGGCCGCCACCCGTCCCTTGTCGATCACGCCCACGTGGTCGCAGAGCTGCTCCACCAGCGCCATCACATGGCTGGACAGCACGACCGAGCCGCCGCCCGCCACGAAGTCGCGCAGGATCTGCTTGATCGACGCCGCCGACACCGGGTCCACCGCCTCGAACGGCTCGTCCAGCACCAGCAGCCTGGGCGCGTGCAGCAGCGCCGTGGCCAGGCCGATCTTCTTGCGCATGCCGGTCGAGTACTCGATGACCAGCGTCTTCTCCGCCGCGTCCAGCTCCAGCACCGACAGCAGCTCCTCGGCCCGCCCGGCCACCACCTCCTTGCTCAGCCCGCGCAGCAGGCCGAGATAGGTCAGCACCTCGCGGCCGGTGAGCCGCTCGGGCATGGCCATCCCGTCGGGCAGCACGCCGACGAGCTGCTTGGCCGTGGCGGGGTCGGACCACACGTCCGCGCCGAAGATCTGCGCGGAGCCCGCGTCGGGCCGCAGCAGGCCCACCGCCATGGACAGCGTGGTCGTCTTACCGGCGCCGTTCTGCCCCACCAGGCCGTAGAAGGAACCCTGGGGAACGGTCAGATCGACGTGGTCGACGGCGACGTTCTCACCGAAGGTCTTGGCCAGGCCCTTGATCACTAAAGCCGGCGCTGTCATGGCTGTCTCCTGGTCGCGATGGTGAAGGTGGTGACCAGCTCGTCGGCGAGCAGGTCGAGGTCGAATTCGGGGTCGTTGAGCAGCAGCCCTGGCACCGCGTCGATCGCTCCCCGGATGGCGATCGCCATGCTGAGCTGGTCGAAGTCGCGGAACTCACCGGCGCGCTGCCCCCAGTCCAGCAGCTTGCGCAGGTCGTCGATCGCCACCTCCGACTGCCGCGCGTACGGGTGCGGGTCGCCGTCCTCGCCGGTGGCGTGCGTGACGATCTCCACCAGCGCCAGGAGGGGCTTGCGGTGCACGCGCATGAACTCGAGGTTGCTCTCGAGGTAGGCGCGCAGGCCCTGCGCCGCGGTGGGCTGGGCGAGGATGCGCGGGACCATCAGGTCGGTGGCGAGCTTGGCGACGTGCGCTACCACTGCCTGGATGAGGGGGGACTTGCCGCCGAAGTGGTACGAGATCACGCCGGTGCTGATCTTGGCTTGTCTGGCGATTCTGGCCAGGGTCGTGTTGGCGTAGCCGTGGTCGGCGAGGACGTCTATGGCGCACTCGATGATCTGGGCTCGGCGAATCTCTTCAATGAAGGTTCGACTTTCTGGCGGCACGGTCAGGACTTTAAACGGTCATTCAAATTTTGGGAAGACCGGCCTACCGCACCCCTTCGCCATTCGCGCGACCGGCCCCGTGGGTCAGGCGCGCAACCGCAGCCCGCGCGGTGTCGGGTGGAAGCCCGCCGCCTCCAGCGCGGCAGCCAGCGGCGAGTCCACGATCGACCCGCCATCGGCCCGCTCCACCGTCAGCTTGCCGAGCGCCCCGTCCCGCACAGCCAGAGCCAGCGCGTCAACCGCCGGCTGCAGCCGATCGCCATCGGTGAACGACAGCAGCGTCTTGCCCCCGCGCTCCACGTACAGCACCAGATGACCATCCACCAGCACCACCAGCGACCCCGCCTTCCGCCCTGGCTTGTGCCCGACGTCACCGGGATGCTGCGGCCACGGCAGCGCGGCGCCGTACGGGCTGGCCGGGTCGGCGGCGGCCAGCACCACGGCCCGCCGCCCCTCACCGCTCCCCGAGGATCCGATCCCCGGCGCCATGGCCCGCATCCGGTCCACCGCCCCTGGCAGCGCGAACTGCGCCCCGCCGAGCCCTTCGACGAAGTAGCCCCTGCGGCACCGCCCGCTCTCCTCGTACGCCCGCAGCACCTGGTAGATCGGCGTGAACCCGCCCGGCAGCCGCTCCGACGTCACCGCCCCCCGCGTCACGACGCCGTGCCGTTCCAGCAGCACCTCGGCCTGGGCGTGCGCCCGCTGGGTGGCGTCGTCGGCGGCAGAGGGCAGCAGCCACCACCGGCCGGCCACGGTCGGCGGGCCGCTCCTGCTCGGCAGCACCGCCCTGCGCCGCCGCGTCGTGGCGGGCCGGTGCGCGGGGCGTCCGGTGCCGAGCGTGGCCCGCAGCGGGGCGAGCGTGTCGCCGGAGACCCGCCCCGACCACACCAGGTCCCACAGCGCGGCCACCAGCGTGGCGTCGTCCTGGGTGGAGCCGAACTGGTCGGAGAGGCCGCGGAAGAACAGCGCGCCGCCCCCGCCGAGCAGCTCCAGCACCCGCTCGTGCACCGGCGTCATCGTGATCTCGGCGGGCTCAGGGAGCAGCAGCGGCGCGGTGTCGGCGAACAGGAGCGACACCCAGCCGTCGCCGCCGGGCAGCGAGCCCTGCCCCACCCACATCACGTCGCCTGCCGAGGTCAGCTCGTCGAGCAGCGCCGGGTGATAGCCGGGCACGCGCGACGGCAGCACCAGCGTCTCCAGCGCCGACGCGGGCACGGCCGCGCCCTGGAGTTGCTCGATCGATCGCACCAGCGCGTCCATCGCCCGCGCCGAACCTGCCGGGCCGCGCGCGTCCATGCCGAAACCGGACGCCCCGCGCCCGCCCGCGTCCGCGCCAAAGCCGGACGCCCCGCGCCCGCCCCCACCCGCACCTGCCTTGTCGGTGCCGACGCCTGTGATGCCGTGCCAGGCGGGCAGGAACAGCGCGAGCGTCTCGGGCGCGACCGGCTCCACCTCCTTGCGCAGCCGGGCCAGCGACCTGCGGCGCAACATCCGCAGCACCCCGGCGTCGCACCACTCCTCGCCCCGCCCGCCGGGCCGGAACTCGCCGCTGACCACCCGCCCGGTCGCGGCCAGCCGCCGCAGCGCGTCGCTGACCACCGCCACGCCGAGCCCGAACCGGGCGGCGGCGGTGCCGGCGTGGAACGGGCCGCGGGTGCGGGCGTGCCGCGCCACCAGGTCGGCGAGCGGATCGGTCACCGGCTCCAGGAACGCGTGCGGGATCCCGACGGGCAGCGGCACGCCCAGCGCGTCACGCATGCGCGCGGCGTCCTCGATGGCGGCCCACTGCTCCTCGCCGGCGATGCGCACCCTGATCGCCCGGCGGGCGCGTTCGAGCTCCTCCAGCCAGGCGGGGTCGCCGCCGCGTACGCTCACGTCGGGCGCCAGCAGCGGCCCGTGGGAGCGCAGCAGGTCGGCGAGGTCCTCCAGGTCGCGCAGCGGCCGGTCGAGGCGGGCCAGCTCGCGCTCGCTGTCGGAGATCACGTCGGGGTCGAGCAGCTCGCGCAGGTCGGCCTGGCCGAGCAGCTCGGCCAGCAGCGTGGTGTCGAGCGCGAGGGCCTGCGCCCGGCGTTCGGCCAGCGGGGCGTCGCCCTCGTACATGAACGCGCCCACGTAGTGGAACAGCAGCGCGGCGGCGAACGGCGAGGCCTGCGACGTCTCCACCTCGACCACCCGCACCCTGCGCGCGGCGACGTCGCGCATGAGCTGCACCAGGCCGGGCACGTCGAAGACGTCCTGGAGGCACTCGCGCATCGTCTCCAGCACGATCGGGAACGAGGCGTACTGCGAGGCCACCCCGAGCAGGTGGGCGGCCCGCTGCCGCTGCTGCCACAGCGGGCTGCGGCGGCCGGGCACGCGGCGCGGCAGCAGCAGCGCCCGGCCCGCGCACTCCCTGAACCGGGAGGCGAACATGGCCGACCCGCCCAGCTCCTCCGTGACGATCTGCTCGATCTCCTCCGGGTCGAACGCCGCCACGTCGGTGGGCGGCTCGGCCAGCGTGTCGGGGATGCGCAGCACGATGCCGTCGTCGGAGTGCACGGCCTGCACGTCGATGCCGTAGCGTTCGCGCAGCCGCCGGTTGATCGCCAGCGCCCACGGGGCGTGCACCCGGGCGCCGTAGGGGGAGTGGATCACCACCCGCCAGTCGCCCAGCTCGTCGTGGAAGCGCTCGACCAGCAGCGTGCGGTCGTCCGGGACGTATCCCGTCGCCTCGCGCTGCTCCTGGAGGTAGGCCAGCAGGTTGCCGGAGGCGTACTCGTCGAGGCCGGCCGCCCGCATCCGCTCCGTCGAGCCCTGTTTGGCCTGCTCGCGCAGGAACTGCCCGATCGCCCTGCCCAGCTCGGCCGGCCGCCCCGGCGCGTCGCCGTGCCAGAACGGCAGCTTGCCCGGCTGCCCCGGCGCGGGGGAGACGAGCACCCGGTCGGCGGTGATGTCCTCGATCCGCCAGGAGCTGGCGCCCAGCACGAACACGTCGCCGACGCGCGACTCGTACACCATCTCCTCGTCCAGCTCGCCCACCCTGGAGGCGCGCTCGCCCACCAGGAACACGCCGAACAGGCCCCGGTCGGGGATCGTGCCGCCGTTGGTCACCGCCAGCCGCTGCGCGCCCGGCCGGCCCTGGAGGGTGCCGGTCACGCGGTCCCACACGATGCGGGGGCGCAGCTCGGCGAACTCCTCGCTCGGGTAACGCCCCGCCAGCATGTCGAGCGTGGCCTCCAGCGCGCTGCGCGGCAGCGTGGCGTACGGGGCCGCGCGCCTGATCACGCCCTCCAGCTCGTCGACCGTCCACTCGTCGAGCGCGGTCATCGCCACGATCTGCTGGGCCAGCACGTCGAGCGGATTACGCGGATAGCGCAGCTCCTCGATCAGGCCGCTCTTCATCCGCTCGGCCACCACGGCCGTCTGCACCAGATCGCCCCGGTACTTGGGGAAGATGACGCCCCTGGACACCGCGCCCACCTGGTGCCCCGCCCGGCCGATGCGCTGCAGCCCGCTCGCCACGCTCGGCGGCGCCTCCACGCACGCCACCAGGTCCACCGCGCCCATGTCGATGCCCAGCTCCAGGCTGGAGGTGGCGACCACGGCAGGCAGACGGCCCGACTTCAGCGCCTCCTCGATCTGCGCCCGCTCCTCCTTGGAGACCGAGCCGTGGTGAGCGCGTACGATCTCCGTCACGACGCCCTTGCTCGCCCCCGCCTGCGCCATCACCTCGGCGGGCATGGGCCTGGACGGGCCCGTCTCCCAGATGGACAGATCGACGGTCTCCGTGCCCTGCCGGCGTTCGTAGGCCAGCTCGTTGAGCCGGGTGCACAGCCGCTCCGCCAGCCGCCGCGAGTTCGCGAACACGATCGTGGAGCTGTGCGCCTCGATCAGGTCGAACAGCCGGTCCTCGACGTGCGGCCAGATCGACCGGTTGCCCGGCTCGGGCGCGAACTCCTCCTGGGACGCTGGCTGAGCGCGGCCCTCCATCTCCGTCATGTCCTCGACGGGGACGACGACCTCGACCTCGATCACCTTGTCGGACGGCGGCTGCACCACGGTCGCCGGGCGCGTCCCGCCCAAGAACGCCGCCACCTCGCTCACCGGCCGTACGGTCGCCGACAGCCCCACCCGCTGCGCCGGCCGTTCGAGCAGCGCGTCGAGCCGCTCCAGGCTCAGCGCGAGATGAGCGCCGCGCTTGGTGCCCGCGACCGCGTGCACCTCGTCCACGATCACCGTCTCCACCTCGCGCAGCGCCTCCCGCGCCTGGCTGGTGAGCAGCAGGAACAGCGACTCAGGGGTGGTGATCAGGATGTCGGACGGCTTCGCCGCGAACCGCCTGCGGTCCTCGGCGGGGGTGTCGCCCGAGCGGATCGCCACCGAGATCTCCGGCACCGGCAGGCCGAGCCGCCGAGCCGTCTGCTTCAGCCCGGCCAGGGGGGCGCGCAGGTTGCGCTCGACGTCCACGGCGAGGGCCTTGAGCGGCGACACGTACAGCACCCGCGTGCCCTTGCGCTCCTTCCTGGAGTCCTCCTCCTGCTTGCCCTTCTCGGAGTCCTCCTCCTGCTCGCTCGACGCGGCGGCCAGCCGGTCGAGCGACCACAGGAACGCCGCCAGCGTCTTGCCCGAGCCCGTGGGCGCGACGACCAAGGTGTGGTCGCCACGCGAGATCGACTCCCACGCCCCCTCCTGGGCGGCCGTGGGCGCGTGGAAGGCCCCGGCGAACCATTGCCTGGTCACCTGGCTGAACTGGTCTAGCGAGCTCACCTGCACATAGTGCCTCCCGGCACCGACAGAAAACGCATTTGGCGCGGCGGCGTGTGATTGAGGGGGCGTCTTGGCGGACATAGAGCCCCCGTGACCATCGATTACGCGGCCATCGAAGCCCGCCGAGCGGAGATCCGACAACGCTACGCCTTACCGCACCGGCCATCGAGCAGCGCGCGCGGCCTGCATCACGCGGCGTTGATCTCGTCCGACGTGGAACGCACCATCAAGTTCTACCAGGACCTCCTGGAGTTCCCGCTCACCGAGATCATCGAGAATCGCGACTACAAAGGGTCGAACCACTTCTTCTTCGACATCGGCAACGGCAACCTGCTCGCCTTCTTCGACTTCCCGGGCCTCGACCTCGGGCCGTACCAGGAAGTGCTCGGCGGGCTGCACCACATCGCGATCTCCGTCGACCCCGCCACGTGGGAGAGACTGCGCGGGAAGCTGGAGATGGCCGGCGTGCCGCACCAGATAGAGAGCGGCGCCTCCATTTACTTCAAGGACCCCGACGGCGCCCGGCTGGAGCTGCTCGCCGACCATCTCGGTGAGATGTACGGCGCGCGGGTGTTGTGACCCGTGAGGTGACTAACGCCGCGACGCCCTGCGCGTACGCGGCTTACCCGCACGCGGCTCCTGCCTGATGCCCGCGTGCCGTTCGGCACGCTCGAGCTTCTCCTTCCGTACGGTCAACCGCAGCGCGAGCAGTAACCGGCGGCGCTTGGCCCTGTTGGCCTTCGTCTTGGCTGTCTTCGGGGGTGAAGACTTGGGGGTCTTTGGCATGGGGATGTCCTACCCACACCTCGCACGCTTCCATACTTGAGTTCATGCGCCTGACGGAGTTCTGGAGACGGATGAACGCTCACTTCGGCGAGATGTACGCGGAGTCGTGGGCACGCGACTACGTCCTGGCGCCGCTCGGCGGTCGCACCGTCGTGCAGGCGCTGGCCGACGGCGAGAGCGCCAAGACGGTGTGGCGGGCGGTCTGCCAGGTGGAGGACGTCTCGCCCAAGCTGCGCTAGACCGCCCTCGCCTGAGTCAGGCCGGCTGCCCCATGCCGAGTGCGTCCCGCAGCGCCGTGGCCGTGCGCTCCAGGTCGGTCGCGGGGCACTGCCCGCCCGGCGACCACAGGAACTGCCAGCCGTTGCCCGTCGGGGTGGCGAAGATGAGCGTCTGGCGGCCGGTGCGGGGATGCCACACCCACAACACCGGGTCGTCCCCGCCGACCATGCGGCTGACCAGGCCGTGAGCGGGTAGCTGCTCGGCGAGTGCCTCGAGATGGACGCGTCGTTCCCCGGTGTAGCCGCTCGCCACGTGCCGCCTCCAGTTGTCGCCCTGGAGTGAGTCTCCCCAGCTCATCCAGCCTGACAACACGTGGGAGCCAACCACCCGCAGACGTATTCTCCCGGACGTCCGGAGGGGCGTTTCCGGGGCGCCCGGCGGTGTGTTTCCGGGACGGTCGGCCGCTTCTTTCCGGGCGCCCGGCCGCGCGCGTACAGGCTCGTCACGCCTGTTCCCGCACGAACTTCGGACACCCTTGAAGAGACCCTGGGCCGCAGGCCCGGGCGGCTTCACCCAGCACCCACCGCTGAGAGGCCGATCCGGCACCCTCTCAGGGACGACCTGCGTGTTCCTGCTGTGATCGAACAGCCGTTCGGCTACGATGGACCCAGCCGGGCAGCCACGTCTTCCCCGACACTTCCCCGACACGGCAGAAATTGTCGGTGGCAGGCCGTAGCTTTCACTCGACTGATCGGACCACGACCCTCCAGGGGGAGTTCCCATGGCTATCAACGACCGCGAGAAGGCCCTCGAGACCGCGCTCGCTCAGATCGAGCGACAGTTCGGCAAGGGCTCCGTCATGAGACTGGGCGACGACGCCCGAGCTCCCATCGAGGTGATCCCCACGGGGTCGATCTCCCTTGACGTCGCCCTCGGCATCGGCGGCCTGCCGCGCGGCCGCATCGTGGAGATCTACGGCCCGGAGTCCTCGGGTAAGACCACGATCGCGCTGCACGCCGTGGCCAACGCCCAGCGGGCCGGTGGCATCGCGGCGTTCGTCGATGCCGAGCACGCCCTCGACCCCGAGTACGCCAAGAAGCTGGGGGTCGACACCGACGCCCTGCTGGTCTCCCAGCCCGACACGGGTGAGCAGGCGCTCGAGATCGCCGACATGCTGATCAGGTCCGGCGCCGTCGACATCATCGTCATCGACTCGGTCGCGGCCCTGGTGCCCAAGGCCGAGATCGAGGGCGAGATGGGCGACAGCCACGTCGGTCTCCAGGCCCGCCTCATGTCCCAGGCCCTGCGCAAGATCGCCGGCGCCCTCAACAGCACCGGCACCACCGCCATCTTCATCAACCAGCTCCGCGAGAAGATCGGCGTCATGTTCGGCAGCCCCGAGACCACGACCGGTGGTAAGGCGCTGAAGTTCTACGCCTCGGTCCGTATGGACATCCGCCGCATCGAGACCCTCAAGGACGGCACGGAGGCGGTCGGCAACCGCACCAGGATCAAGGTCGTCAAGAACAAGATGGCCCCGCCCTTCCGCGTCGCCGACTTCGACATCCTCTACGGCGTGGGCATCTCCCGCGAGGGCGGCCTCATCGACATGGGCGTGGAGCACGGCTTCGTCCGCAAGTCCGGCGCCTGGTACACCTACGAGGGCGACCAGCTCGGCCAGGGCAAGGAGAACGCCCGCAACTTCCTGAAGAACCACCCCGACATGGCCAACGAGATCGAGAAGAAGATCAAGGACAAGCTGGGCGTCGGCCCGCGCCTCGACGCCCCGGCCGAGGCCGCCGCCGCTGCTCCCGCGCCGGTCGCCGCCCCCTCGGGCCGTGGCTCCAAGTCCACCCCCAAGCCGGGTGACGTCTGATCGCTGACCCCATGAGCAGCACGGACCGGCCGCAAGCGCCCCAGCCGCCAGACCGGGGCGCCTGGCCCAACCCCTCGTCCTCGTCCCCCCGCACGCGCGACCTGGCCCGCTCAGCCACGGAGGCCTGGCCGTCGGTGTCGGAGTGGCGCGAGCAACGCGACCGCATGCGCACCGCCACCTCTCCTGCCACGTACGGCACCGACGAGGGTTCCGAGGGAGACGGCCGAGACAACTCAGAAGCTGAGAAGAACTCCGACTCCGAGATCTCACACGCCGAGATCTCGCACGCTGAGGGCTCCGGCACCAAGGGTTTGGATGGCCAGGGCTCGGGCGCTGAAGGCTCGGGCGCTGGGAGCCTGGGTGCCGAGGGCTCGGGGGCCGAAGGCTCGGGTGCCAAGGGCTCACCCGAGGGACGGCGTCCTGGAGACGAATGGCACTCCGAGGTGCTGGCCGGGAGCAGTTGGTTCGCGGCCGAGCCAAGCGAGAGCACCGGACAGGAGAGCCGCAAACGCAGTCGCCGATCCAGCGCCGCAGGGAGCTTCGGCGGCGACGCCGAGCGGCACGATGAGGGGCCCGGCTGGCCCGGCGAGGACGGGCTGGATGGCCGCAGACGCGGTCGCCGATCCGGCAGCGCCAGGCGCTTCGGCAGCGGCACTGGGCAGTCTGACGAGGGCACTGGGCAGTCTGACGAGGGCACTGGGCAGTCTGCCGATGGTGCTTGGGAGTCTGACGGCGGTCTCGGCAGTTTCGGCGGCGGTGCCGAGCGGCACGATGGGGGGCCCGGCTGGCTCGGTAGAGGTGTCGGGCAGGCCGAGGAGAGCCCAAGGCAGGTCAGCGCGTCCGCCGGGCAGGCCAGCAAGCCCGCCGGGCAGGCCAACAATGCCGCCGGGCAGGCCAATGATTCTGCTGGGCAGGCCGAGGAGAGCGCCGGCCGGTTCGGGAGCAAGGCTGGGGGGCGCTCTCGGCGAGGAGGGCGCAAGAGCGCTCGACAACGGGGCTGGCTTTCTGACGGGTCTGACGGGCCCGATGCCGAGAGCCCGGCCGCCACGAGCCCCCAGGCGGACCCGGAGTCGGTGGCCCGGGCCATCTGCCTGCGCCTGCTCACCATGGCCCCCAAGACCCGCGCCCAGCTCGCCGAGGCCCTGCGCAAGCGGGACGTGCCGGAGGAGGCCGCCGAGGCGGTGCTCAGCCGGTTCTCGGAGCTCGGGCTGATCAACGACGAGGCGTTCGCCGCGGCCTGGGTCGATTCCCGCCACCACGGCCGGGGGCTGGCCAAGCGCGCCCTGGCGGCCGAGCTGCGTCGCCGGGGGGTGGACGGTGACACGGTCAACGAGGCCGTGGAGCGGCTGGACCCCGACCAGGAGGAAGAGACGGCCCGGCGGCTGGTGGAACGCAAACTCGCCTCCACCCGCTCACTCGACCCCCAGACCCGCACCCGACGGCTGGCCGGCATGCTCGCCCGCAAGGGCTACCCCTCCGGGCTGGCCTTCCGCGTCATCCGGGAGGCGCTCGAACAGGAAGGCATCGAGGTGGAGGAGGACTTCTCCTAGGCCGACCCTTACCCGGAGCGGACGATGCCACCGGGGCGGGTGGCCGGAGCTGGGGACCTGACCGGCGGACTGATCGACTGCGCCGCCTACGTGCGGGAATGAGCCGGTAAGGAAGCGACTCCGGCGAGTGTCACACCTGAAGCGCCCGCGAATCCCGTCGGAGGGGCGGGCGCGAGGGCGGCAGACCGCGGGATGCCTCAATCGCCCGCGAACCCCGTCGGAAGGGCGGGCGCGTGGGGGGACAGGCGCGGGATGCCTCAATTGCCTGCGAATCGCGTCGGAAGGGCGGGTGCGTGGGCGACATGCCGCAGGATGCCTCCGCACGGAGGCCGGAACCGGTGCCAATGGGTGACGCCTGTCTGAACAGGGAGATGCAGGCGCGTAAGACACGCTTGATGACGCGTTTGCTTGCTCGTGACCTGTTCGACGCATAACCTCGACGGCAGTGAGGAGTTACTCCGCGCAGCGCGGATTGCCATACCGGTGAACGACGGACGAATTGAACGAGGCAGGAGAGGTGTCGGCTCGAGCGGTCGACGCCCCATCAGCCTTGACTTGACATCGATCCCGGCGATGACGCCGACAGGGCTTTCCGTGGCGCGCCTGTGACCCCTCCCGTTTTGTGGCCGCGTTATGAGTTCTTGACGACGCGAGGAGGGCGGGGCGCACATGGGGCCGCTAGTCGTGGTGCTGATGGTGGCGGTGCTCGTGCTCGCGTTCGGGATGATCGCGGCGCTGCTCGTCGTCGTACGGCGCACCTCGGGCAGCCTGCCCCGCAAGGGAAAGCCCAGCTCCGAGCAGGTCGAGGCGGTGCACGAGGAGCTGGAGCAGGCGCGGGAGGCGGCGCGGGAGATCCGCTACAAGGCGGAGACCGACGCCGAGGAGATCCTGCGCAGGTCGGAGGCGGCCACCGAGAGCGCCGCGCAGATGCGGCGCGAGGTCGAGGAGGAGAGCCGGATACTCAAGTCCGAGCTCAAGGAGCTGCGCTCGGACCTGGAGCGCCGGGAGGCCAGGCTGGCCGAGCGGGAGCAGCGGCTGGACGAGGAGGCCAGGCGGCAGGCGGAACGTGACAGGAAGCTGGCGGAGACCGAGGTCGAGCTGGCCGACCGGCGCGAGGAGCTGCTGCAGGTCGAGCAGGAACGGCGGGTCATTCTGGAGCGGGTCGCCGGGCTGACCGGTGAGCAGGCCAAGGCCGAGCTGGTCAAGGAGATCGAGAACCAGGCCAAGCGCGAGGCCGCGCTGATCGTCAGGGAGATCGAGGGGGACGCCCGCAAGGAGGGCGAGAAGCGGGCCACGAAGATCGTGACGCTGGCCGTGCAGCGGCTGGCCGCCGAGCAGACGGCCGAGTCGGTCGTGAGCGTGCTGCACCTGCCGGGCGACGAGATGAAGGGACGGATCATCGGCCGCGAGGGCCGCAACATCCGCGCCTTCGAGTCCACGACCGGCGTGAACCTCATCATCGACGACACCCCCGAGGCGGTGCTGCTGTCGTGTTTCGACCCGGTCAGGCGGGAGACGGCGCGGCTGACGCTGGAGAAGCTGGTGCTCGACGGCCGCATCCATCCGCAGCGCATCGAGGAGGCGCACGACCGCAGCCGCCAGGAGGTCCAGGACCTGTGCGCGCGGGCCGGTGAGGACGCCCTCGTCGAGCTGGGGATCACCGACATGCACCCCGAGCTGACGCTGCTGCTCGGCCAGCTCCGCTACCGCACCTCCTACGGGCAGAACGTGCTCAAGCACCTCATCGAGTCCGCCCACATCGCCGGCATCATGGCCGCCGAGCTGAAGATGAACCAGACGCTGATGAAGCGCTGCGCCCTGCTCCACGACATCGGCAAGGCCCTGACGCACGAGGTCGAGGGCAGCCACGCGCTGATCGGGGCGGAGATCGCCCGCAGGTACGGCGAGGAGGAGGACGTGGTGCACGCCATCGAGGCGCACCACAACGAAGTCGAGGTGCGTACCGTCGAGGCGGTCCTCACCCAGGCGGCCGACGCGGTCAGCGGCAGCCGGCCCGGCGCGCGGCGCGAGTCCCTGGAGGCGTACGTCAAGCGGCTGGAGCGGCTGGAGGAGATCGCGCAGTCGTACGACGGGGTGGAGAAGGTGTTCGCGATGCAGGCCGGGCGGGAGATCCGGGTCATGGTCAAGCCGGACGCCATCGACGACATCCAGGCTCAGGTGATCGCCCGGGATGTGGCCAAGCAGGTGGAGGAGGAGCTGACGTATCCGGGGCAGATCCGCATCACGGTGGTGCGGGAGTCGCGGGCGACCGAGTTCGCCCGCTGACCCCGTGCGCCTGACCTGCGTGCGAGGCTGACCTGTGTGTGCGGTTGACCTGCGTGCGAGGCTGACCTGTGTGTGCGCCTGACCTGCGTGCGAGGCTGACCTGTGTGTGCGCCTGACCTGCATGTGCGGCAGACCTGCGTGTGCGCCTGATCTCCGGAGTTTGGCCTCCGGTTGCCGGTTCTAGGAGAAGATCTGCTGGTAGAAGGCCAGTTCGGCGGCGAGGGCCGCGGCGCGGGTCTCCGTGCGGCGGAAGCCGTGGGACTCGCCCTCGAAGGCCAGGTACGTGCACGGCACCCCTCGTTCGGCGAGCGCGTCGGCGAAGGCCGTGGACTGCTCGGGCGGCACCACAGGATCGTCGAGGCCCTGGAGGAGCAGCATGGGGCAGCTCACCCCGTCCACGAGCGCGAGCGGCTCCCGTGATGCGTACACCTGCGGATCCTCCGGGCCGACCAGCCACTCCACGTAGCGGGACTCGAAGTCGTGGGTGTGCGCGGTCAGCGGGGCGAGGGCGCTGATGCCGTAGTACGAGACGCCGCCGGCGAAGACATCCGAGCGGCAGCAGGCCGCCATCACCGTCCAGCCGCCCGAGCTGCCGCCGCGTACCGCGATCTTGCCGGGGTCGGCGAGGCCCTGGGCGGCGAGCCAGCGGGCGGCGGTGATCGCGTCCTCGACGTCCACCACGCCCCACTGGCCCTTGAGGCGGTCGCGGTAGGCCCGGCCGTAGCCGGTGGAGCCGCCGTAGTTGAGGTCGAGGACGCCGATGCCGCGTGAGGTGAGGAACGCCTTTTCCAGGTCGAGTGCGGTGTCGGCGTGGGCTGTCGGGCCGCCGTGCACGAAGATCACGTATGGGGGAGTGCCGTTGGTGTCGGTGTCGGTGGCGGCGGGGTGGGGCGGGTACAGGAACGCGTGCACGTCCTCCGTCAGGACGTGTGCGCCGCCCGCCAGGACGGGCGCACCCTCCGCCAGGTCGTGCGTGTGGCCGGTCGGGTCGTGTGCGCCTTCGGCCAGGTCGTGCGTGTGGCCGGTCGGGTCGTGTGCGCCTTCGGCCAGGTCGTGCGTGTCGCCTGTCGGGCCGTGCGGGACTTCGGCCAGGTCGTGCGTGTGGCCGGTCGGGTCGTGTGCGCCTTCCGCCAGGTCGTGCGTGTCGCCTGCCGGGCCGTGCGGGACTTCCTCCAGGTCGTGTGTGTCGCCTGTCGGGCCGTGCGCGTCCTGCGGTGGTGGCCCGCTGCGTCGTAGCCGGACGGCTTCAGGAACGGGCAGGTAGGCGGGGTCGGGCAGGGTGGTGAGGTCGTGGTTGAGCGTGTCGTGCCCGCCCGTCACAGCGTCCACGATCACGACCGTGCGGGGTGTTGTGGCGGCGTACCCCACCCCGATGACAGAAGTGCCGTCGGCGGTCAGCGCCGCGTTCCAGCCGCTGTACGGCAGGTCGAGGTCGGTGAGCGCGCCGGTGGCCGGGTCGAGGAGGCCGAGCCGCAGGTCGCCGCGCCCGTGCAGGACCGCGAGGCGTCCGTCGGGAAGCACGGTGTACGGCATGCCGCCGAGCTGCCACGGCGGCAGCGTGAACTCCTCCTCGGCCGGGTGAAGCGCCCGCGTGGCCTCGCCGTGCAGGCCGGTCTCGTAGAGGTTCCACCAGCCGGAGGAGTCGGAGATCAGGTAGAGCCGGGAGTCGTCCTTCCAGGCGGGGGCCAGCACGGATTCGGCGGGGCCGCCGCGGACGGTCCAGGCGGCGCCGCCCGTGAGGGGGACGACGCGGAGTTCGGTGCCGTCCCAGGGCATGCGGGGGTGGTTCCAGCAGACATAGGCGAGATGTCGTCCGTCGGGGGAGATGGCGGGGCTCGCGTAGAAGTCGCAGCCGGTGGCCCAGACGCGGGTCTCGCCGCCGTCCAGCGGGATCGCGACGACGGCCCTGGTGACCTTGCCGTTCTCGTCGTGGTGCTCGCGTACGCACCACACCTGGCCGTCGTGGACGAGCAGGTCCGCGTAGCGGCAGCCGTCGTCGGTGAGGGCGCGCGGCTCGGCGCCGCCGGACAGCACGTAGAGCCGCTGGTCGCGGAGGTTGGCGAAGACGACGTCGCCCGACGGGGTCACGGCGTACGGCCTGCCGCCGTACTCGTGCACCCGCGTGCGCGCGCACCACGGCGCGGCCAGCAGGTCGCGGCGGGTGCCGTCGGCGGCGCGGTGGACGATCACCGTGCGCCCGCCCTCGTCGGGACGGTCCTCGGTCCACCACACCCGGCCGTCGAGGGCCACGGGCCAGCCGGGACGCACGCCGGAACCGGCCACGTCTTGGGTCGAGATGGGGGAGGGCCAGAAGGGCATACCCGCATCCTGCCGGAAGATCGCTTGGAGTGCGGGCCGCTCCCCCGAGATCACGGACAGCCTTCGGGACGGGGCAGCGCGGAGGGCAGCACGAGATCGGTCCTGCCGAACCATTTGCGGAGCAACCGCGTGGTCGTCCCGTCGTGCCACATGCGGGCGATTGCCTGGTTGACGGCCTCGCAGGTGGCGGTGTCGCCCTTCTTGAGCCCGACGGCCCACTTCTCGTTCGTGATCGGGTCGTTGAGCAGCCGGAACCTGCCGGGCTCCTGCTCGGCGAAGCCCGCCAGGAGCAGGTTCTCGGTGCTGACGGCGTCGAGCTGGTTGGCGGCGAGCTTGCGTACGCAGTCGGAGTAGTTGGCGGCGTGCACCAGCGTGGCGGGCAGGCCGAGCCTGCCGTCGGGGGGCGGGTCCACGATCCGCCGGTAGGAGTTCGAGCCCTCGGCCAGGCAGATCCGCTTGCCGCGCAGGTCGCTCGTGCGGCGGATGCGGGTGTCGTCCGCGCGGACCATGGTGTCCTGGGGGACGATCGCGTACGGGCCGCCGAACGTCACCTTGGGCTTGCGGGCCTCGGTGATGGAGTAGGAGGCCACGATCATGTCCACGGTGCCGTTCTGGAGCAGCGCCTCGCGGGTGGAGGACGGCGACTCGCGCCAGGTGATGCGGACGTCGCCGCCGCCGGTGAGATGGTTGACGAGGTAGCGGGCGACGTCGGCGTCGAAGCCCTGGGGCTCGCCGTCGCCGATCTTCAGGCCGAGGCTCGGCTGGTCCCACTTCGTGCCGACGACGACGGTGCCGGTTTGCTTGATCTTGTCCACGACCGTGGCGTACGAGCCGCCGCCGCCACACGCGGCCAGCCCCACCGTCACAGCCGCTCCCGCGAGCGCCGCCCTGCGCATGTTCGCTCGGATACCCGCCGGAACGGGGCCGCAATGCCGAGGTGGGACAACCTTTGACGTCTCGGGCGGCGAGCATGACGCCGACGGACGCTGTCGCGCCGCGAGCATGACGCCGACGGGCGCTGTCGCGCGGCGAGCATGAGGCCCACGGACGCTGTCGGGCGGCGAGCATGACGCCCGCCGCCCGAAAGTGATCACTTCAACCTGGGAGGGTCACTCCAAGGGCTTGTCGGGGGCGAGGCCGCCGCCCTCGGTGCCCTGCCCCGTGGCCACGCCGACCTCGGCCGAGCCGGGCGCCGCGACCGGCCGCGCCGCCGTCTTGCGGCTGCGCCTGCTGCGCCGCTCCAGCCACGTGGCCAGGTAGCTCAGCGCCATGTTGAGCGCCACGTAGATGACGCCGATGACGATGGCCGCCGGGATCAGCGAGCCGAAGAACCGCGCCGGCAGGATCTTGAAGCCGGTGTTGAGCAGGTCGACGTAGGCGATGATGTAGCCGAGCGCGGTGTCCTTGAGCAGCACCACGAGCTG
Organism: Nonomuraea monospora; assembly: GCF_039531895.1. Taxonomy (NCBI): domain Bacteria; kingdom Bacillati; phylum Actinomycetota; class Actinomycetes; order Streptosporangiales; family Streptosporangiaceae; genus Nonomuraea; species Nonomuraea monospora. The sequence goes on along the minus strand of NZ_BAAAQX010000002.1, from coordinate 629,984 downwards.
GCTGACGATGGCGGGCATCATCGCCGTGACGGCCTGCGGCAGCAGGACCAGCCTCATCACCTGGTTCTTGCGCATGCCGACCGCGTACGCGGCCTCCGCCTGCCCCTTGGGCACCGCGTGCACGCCGGCCCTGACGACCTCGGCCAGCACGGAGCCGTTGTAGAGCATGAGGCCGAGGACGAGGGCGATGAACGCGTAGTCGCCGCCGCCGGCGACCATCGGCGCCAGGTAGAAGATGAAGAAGATCAGCAGCAGCAGCGGGATGGCCCTGAACACCTCGACCACCACGCTGGCCGGCACCCGGATCCACTTGTGGTCGGAGAGCCTGGCCAGGCCGAAGACCGCGCCGAACACCAGCGCGAGCACCGCCGCCACGGCCGCCGCCTCCAGCGTGCCGATGAGGCCGGGGATGATGTAGAAGTCCCAGGTCTCCCACGACAGGAACGGCTGCCAGATCTTGCCCTCGAACTGGCCCTTGGCGTCGAAGCCGCGGTAGACGCCGTACAGCACGGCGCCGACCGCGATGACGCTGATGAGGGTCAGCCCGTGGTTGCGGATCCGCCCGCGCGGCCCTGGCGCGTCGAAGAGTACGGAGGTGCTCATCGGACCACCGCCAGCCGCCGCGCCAGCCAGCCGGTGAAGAACCCGATGGGCATGGTCAGCGCCATGAAGGCGACGACGATGCCGAGGAAGATCGGGATCGACGCGCCTGTCGTGTCAAAAGTGATCTTCATGACGGCCGCCGACTCGAGCAGGAAGCCGCCGGCGGTCGCGACCGTGGTGTTCTTGACCATGGCGATCAGCACGCTGCCCAGCGGCGCGATGACCGCGCGGAACGCCTGAGGCAGGATGATCATCGTCAGCGACTGCATGAACGTCAGCCCGATCGCCCTGGCCGCCTCGGCCTGGCCCATCGGCACCGTGTTCACGCCGGCGCGCAGCGCCTCGCACACGAAGGCCGCCGTGTAGACCGACAGGCCCATCGCCACGATCCAGAACGAGTTGGTCGTCGGCGTGTCGGAGAAGACCAGGCCGAGCTGGTCGCTCAGGCCCAGCGCGGAGAACGCCAGCACCAGCGTCAGCGGGGTGTTGCGCACCACGTTGACGTAGACCGTGGAGGCCGCCCGCATCACCGGGGTCGGGGACACCCGCATCGCCACCAGGACCGTGCCCAGGAGCAAGGAGGCGATCGCGGCGACGATCGACAGCTTGACGTTCTCCAGGAAGCCCTCTGCGAGGTCGGGGCCGTACTTGATTAGTTCGTCCATCGTGCTCCACCGCAGGGGTGACGGGCGGCCGGGTCACCGGCCGCCGTCACCGACGTGATCAGGCGCAACCCTCGGCCGTGGGCGCTTGGGTGGAGACGTTGAGGCCCTGGATGCCGCCGAACCACTTGTCCAGCAGCGTCTTCATGGTGCCGTTGCTCCACAGCGTGGCGACCGCCTTGTTGACGGCCTCGCAGGTCTTGGTGTCGCCCTTCTTCAGGCCGATGCCGTACTTCTCGTCCGTGAAGCCCTGGCCCAGCACCTTGAAGTTGCCGCCGGCCTGCTTGGCGAAGCCCGCCAGGATCAGGTCGTCGGTGGTGACCGCGTCGAGGTTGCTGCCCGTCAGCTTCTGCACGCACTCGGAGTAGTTGGCGGCGTCGACCGTGGTGGCGTCGATGTCGAGCTCGCCGTCCGGCGGCGGCTCGGTGATGCGCTTGTAGGAGTTGGAGCCCGCGGCCTTGCAGATCTTCTTGCCCTTCAGGTCCTGCGGGCTGTTGATCGAGGTGTCGTCCTTGCGGACCATGACGTCCTGGTGGGCGACGACGTACGGGCCGCCGAAGGTGACCTTGCCCTTACGCTCCTCGGTGATGGAGTAGGTGGCGAAGACGATGTCGACCGTGCCGTTCTGGAGGAACGGCTCGCGGTTGGAGGAGGCCGACTCCTTCCACTCGATCTTCACATCCTTGCCCCCGGCCACTTCCTTCAGCACGGCCTTGGCCACGTCGACGTCGAAGCCCTCGGGCTCGTTGCCCATCTTCAGGCCCAGGCTCGGCTGGTCCCACTTCGTGCCGACCACGACCGTGCCGCCGCCCGTGACCTTGTCTGCCACGGTGGCGTAGGTCTGTTCCCCACCGCCGCAAGCGGCCAGGCCCGCGGCGAGTGCCGCAATGGAGAGCACCGCTCCCGTTCGACGCATGTGCATGTGTACCTGCCTCATAACTCTCAGTGCGTGAGGATCTTCGAAAGGAAGTCGCGCGCACGGTCCGTCTGCGCGTTGGTGAAGAACTCGTCGGGGGTGTTCTCCTCGACGATCTGCCCGTCCGCCATGAACACGACCCGGTTGGCGGCGCGGCGGGCGAACCCCATCTCGTGCGTGACGACCATCATGGTCATGCCGTCACGCGCCAGCCCGATCATCACATCGAGCACTTCCTGCACCATCTCGGGGTCTAGCGCGGAGGTCGGCTCGTCGAACAGGATCATCTTCGGATCCATGGCCAGCGCCCTGGCGATCGCGACCCGCTGCTGCTGACCGCCGGAGAGCTGCGCGGGGTACTTGTCCGCCTGAGCGGCGATGCCCACCCGTTCGAGCAGCTCCATCGCCCGCTTGTCGGCGTTGCCCTTGGCCACGCCGCGGACCTTCATCGGGCCGAGCGTGACGTTCTCCCGGATGGTCTTGTGAGCGAACAAGTTGAACGACTGGAAGACCATGCCGACTTCTGACCGCAGCCTGGCCAGCGCCTTGCCCTCCTCGGGCAGCACCTGGCCGTCAAATATGATCTTGCCGTCGTTGATCGTCTCCAACCGGTTGATCGTGCGGCAGAGTGTGCTCTTCCCGCCGCCCGAAGGGCCGATGACGACCAGAACCTCGCCACGAGAGACGGTCAAGTTGATGTCCTTCAGGACGTGAAGTGTCCCGAAGTGCTTGTTGACGTTCTCCAACTGGACCAGTGGAGTGACGTCGCCGTTCTCCGTCATGCAGTAAAACGTAGAGGGCGTTAGAGCGCTGTGCACTAACCGAGCGGTACCGATCCGATCACATCATGCCGTCAAGCTGGCCTTTTAGATCCATACGGGCCACCGCGAGCCGTACAACGACTACCCTTGAACGTGCCATGACTGTGACCCAGGAGGGCGCCCGCACATACGAAGTGCGCACATACGGGTGCCAGATGAACGTCCACGACTCCGAGCGGCTGTCAGGCCTGCTGGAGGACGCCGGCTACGTGCCCGCCCCCGACGGCGAGGCTGCCGACGTGGTCGTGTTCAACACGTGCGCCGTGCGGGAGAACGCCGACAACCGCCTCTACGGCAACCTCGGCCACCTCCGCCCGGCCAAGACCCGCAACCCGCGCATGCAGATCGCCGTCGGCGGCTGCCTCGCGCAGAAGGACCAGGGCGAGATCGTCCGCAAGGCGCCGTGGGTCGACGTCGTGTTCGGCACGCACAACATCGGCTCGCTGCCGGTGCTGCTGGAGCGGGCCCGCGTCGAGGGTGAGGCGCAGGTCGAGCTGAAGGAGTCGCTCGAGGTCTTCCCGTCCACGCTGCCCACCAAGCGGGAGTCCGCCTACGCCGCCTGGGTGTCCATCTCGGTCGGCTGCAACAACACCTGCACGTTCTGCATCGTGCCGTCGCTGCGCGGCAAGGAGAAGGACCGCAGGCCGGGAGACATCCTGGCCGAGGTCCGCACGCTGGTCGACCAGGGCGCGCTGGAGGTGACGCTCCTCGGCCAGAACGTCAACACCTACGGCGTGGAGTTCGGCGACCGGCTCGCCTTCGGCAAGCTGCTGCGCGCCTGCGGCGACATCGACGGCCTGGAGCGCGTCCGCTTCACCTCGCCGCACCCGGCCGCCTTCACCGACGACGTGATCGCCGCCATGGCCGAGACGCCCAACGTCATGCACCAGCTCCACATGCCGCTGCAGTCCGGCTCCGACCGGGTGCTGAAGGCCATGCGCCGCTCCTACCGGGCCGAGCGCTACCTCGGCATCATCGAGCGGGTGCGCGCCGCCATGCCCGACGCGGCCATCTCCACCGACATCATCGTCGGCTTCCCCGGCGAGACCGAGGAGGATTTCCAGGGCACCCTGGACGTCGTCCGCCAGAGCCGCTTCGCCAACGCCTTCACCTTCCAGTACTCCATCCGCCCAGGCACCCCCGCGGCCACCATGCCCGACCAGGTGCCCAAGGAGGTCGTGCAGGAGCGCTACGAGCGGCTCGTGGCCCTGCAGGAGGAGATCTCGTGGGAGGAGAACAAGAAGCAGGTCGGGCGGACGATCGAAGTCCTGGTGGCCGAGGGTGAGGGGCGCAAGGACGACGCCACGCACCGGCTCTCGGGGCGGGCGCCCGACAACCGGCTCGTGCACTTCGCGGTGGGCGGTGAGTCGCCGCGGCCGGGCGACATGGTGACGGTCGAGGTCACGTACGCGGCCCCGCACCACCTGGTGGCCGACGGGGCCCTGCTGGGGGTCCGGCGCACCCGGGCGGGCGACGCCTGGGAGGCCAGGCAGGGCGGTTCGCCCGCGTCCGGGGCCGGGGTCCTGCTGGGGATGCCTTCCATCGGACGGCCCGCGCCGCTTCCCGCGGCCACCGGGGGATGCTCGGCGCACTGAGCGGTCCGCCCCCGCCAGGCGGCGGGGCGAGTCCGGTGGTCAGTGGAGGAGCTGGTCGGGTCCGCCCTCGCCAGGCGGCGAGGGCGGGCCCGATGGTCAGCGGAGGAGCTGGTCGCGGAGCTGCTCGCAGGGTTGCCGGCGGAAGTCGTTCATGGTGGCGCAGGGGTTCGGCAGCCCGCGCGCGGGCGGCGGGTCGGCGCGCCGCGTCGCGGAGCCGCCGATCGGACGGCTCGGCGCGGGCGCCTGAGGAGACACCTGCGGGGACGACCGGGGCGTCGGTGAGCCCGGCGCCCGATCAGCGCGATCCCGGGGCGGGACCAGCGGACGCCCCGGGTTCTTGGCGTGCCCGGGGGCGTGAGGCGAGCGCGCGGGGCGGTGCGAACCGGTGACGGCGGGGACGCCGAGGTCCACCGGAGGCACGAGGCCGGCCAGGGGCGGCATGGGCGAGAGCGGCAGCCCGTCCGAAGGCGAGGGGGTTGCCGCGTTCCACGGCGGAACGGCCTCGATCCACGGCGGTGACAGCGGCCCCAGTGCCAGGCCCATCGGCTGGGCCGACGGAAATCGGAGCGTTCCAGAGTTGGTCGCTGTTTGTGTCCTGGCCGATGCCGAGAGTGCCTTTGATCTTGCGGAAAGCGGAGTTTCCTGATCAATAACGCCGCGTCTTTGCGGGGCCGCATCTGTCGAGTTAGTGAATGCCAGGAATATTCCCAGCCCCGCCGTGGCGAGCACGCCCACCGCTCCCGCCAGCGGTCCGAGCGGCAGGCGACTACCTGGGGAAATGGTACGAAGGGGGGACAAGTCGTGATTCCTTTGTGATTGGTGTGCGAGCATTCAGCTGTTGCGGCTAGTGTGGTCCATCACCCGCGGAAGCCGGCGAGCTTTCCCCGATACGACCGCAGGGAGCTGTAACCCCATGCATGATCCGAACGTGACGGATCGTCAGGAGATCCTCTCCGGGCCGGGAGACACCCGCCTGGCATCGAGAAATAGACGTCCGAGAAAAGCGACGAACAGCAAGCCGCTCATCATCGCCGCGTCGGTGCTCGTCGCCCTGCTCGCGGCGGGCGGCGCGGGCTACCTGCTCGCCGCGAACCCCGGCGAGAGCGCCCAGCAGGGCGGCGGCCGTCCCGCGCCCGCGCAGACCACCGGCGGGACCGACGACCTCGGCGGCGACGACGCCACGACGGGCGACGTCACCGCGGAGTCGCCCGAGGACGGCGACCTGTCCACCAGCGCCCCCGAAGACGGCAGCATGGGCGACGTCGCCGACGCCCCCGGCACCGGCGACAGCGGCGACACGGGCAACACAGGCGACACGGGCAACACAGGCGACACCGGCTCGCGGCCCGCCACCCAGGCCAGCGGCGGCACCGGCAAGAAGCCGGCCACCACGTCGCCCACCAAGGCGCCCACCAAGGCGCCGCAGTCGTCCGGCAGCGACACCCCCGCCGACACCCCGGCCAACGGCCCCGCGGGCGAGGTCGCCGGCCAGTGCGCGACGAGCGGCTGCTAGGGGTCCGCCGGCGAATGATCCCGTAGGACCCGGCGGGCCCCGAAGGAGTGGCTTGCCGGTTATGTGGCGGACTGGCTCTACAGACGGTCGGCACCGCCTCCTAACGTCGAGGCATGACGAACGCCCCCGCCCTGCGCGCGCTGCACGTCCCCGGCACCCCGCTGGTGCTTCCCAACGTCTGGGACGCCGCCTCCTCCCGCGCCGTACGGCAGGCGGGCTTCCCTGCCATCGCCACCAGCAGCGCCGCCGTGGCGCACGCCCTCGGCTACGACGACGGTGAACGCACCCCGGTGGCCGAGATGATGGCGGCCGTCGCCCGCGTGTCCAGAGCCGCCGAGGGCCTGCCCGTGACGGCCGACGTCGAGCGCGGTTACGGCCTCAAGCCCGCCGAGCTCGTCGAGCGCCTGGCCGAGGCCGGAGCCTCCGGCTGCAACCTGGAGGACTCCCTGCCCGGCAGCGGCGACCTGGTGGACCCGGCGGCGCAGGCGGACTTCCTGGCCGAGGTGCGGGCCGCCGCCGGTGACGCGCTGGTGATCAACGCGCGGGTGGACGTCTACCTGCACGCGCGGGGCGGGGATCTCCGGCGGGAGGCCGTGGCCCGGGGCCGCAGGTACCTGGAGGCCGGGGCCGACTGCGTGTATCCCATCCTGCTGGCGGCCGAGGACGAGATCGCGGCGCTGGTGAGCGAGCTGGACGCGCCGGTCAACGTGTACTTCGGCGCGGGCGGCCCGAGCGTCCAGCGGCTGGCCGAGCTGGGGGTGGCGAGGATCAGCTTCGGGAGCGGCCTGCACCAGGCGTCCCAAGCCTTCACCGAGCGCCTGATCGCCGAGGTCCGCGAGGGCCGCGACCCCTTCTGAACGTGGACCGCGAGGTTCTGGGCCTGGCCCGTGAGGGGCGCGATCGCTGGTGGGCCTCCGGCCACGTACGCTTGCGCTCGTGCTTGTCGCCGCCGCCGTCTGCCCCTCGACCCCGCTGGTCGTGCTCGGGATGCCCGAGCTGCACGCCGCCTGCCGCGCCGCGATCGCCGCGCTGCGCGAGGCCCGTCCCGACGCGCTGGTCGTGGTGGGAGGAGGCGAGGCGACCCGTTCGTACGAGGCGGGCGCGGCGGGCACCCTGCGCCCGTGGGGCGTGGACCGGACGGCGGGCGACGGAAAGCCCGTGCTGCCGCTGTCGCTGACCGTCGCCCGCCTGCTCCTCGGCGACGACGCGCCGCAGGGCCTGCAGTCGGTGGCGTTCGACGCGGCGACGCGCGACTGCCTGGCGCTGGGGGAGCGGCTGGGCGGGAGCGGCGACCGGGTGGCGCTGCTGGTCATGGCCGACGGTTCCGCGTGCCTGAGCCCCAGGGCGCCGGGCAGGCACGACGAGGCCGCGGGCCCGTACCAGGAGGGGATCGCCAAGGCTGTCGCGACCGGCGAGCCCGCCGCGCTGGCCGCGCTCGACCCGGCGGAGGCCGACAGGCTGTGGGTGAGCGGGCGAGCGGCCCTCCAGGTGCTGGCGGGGGCGGCGGGCGGGAGGACGTTCCAGGGGCGCCTGCTGGCGGAGACGGCGCCCTACGGCGTCGGCTACCTCGCCGGGGCGTGGCTCTCCTGACGCTTCGGCACCGGGATCCGCATCAGGTCGCGGGCCGTCACCACCTCGCCGTCGAAGCTGCGCCGCACCTCCTCGACGAAGTACGGCTCGTCGGCGAAGCCGTACCGCTCGGAGAAGTGGGTGAGCACCAGCCTGCGCACGCCCGCGTCGGCCGCCACCACGCCCGTCTCGAACGCGGTCAGATGCCCGTACTCCTTGGCCAGCGCGCTCTCGGCGGACAGGAACGTGGCCTCGATCACCAGCAGGTCCACCCCTGAGGCCAGCTCGAAGACGGAGTCGCAGAGCCGGGTGTCCATCACGAACGCCGCGCTCTGGCCGGGCTTGGGCACGCTGCACTCCTCCAGCGTGATCCCGCGCACGGAGCCGGTGCGCTGCAGCTCGCTGATCTCGGGGCCGCGGATGCCGCGGGCGGCCAGCTTCTCGGGCAGCATGCGGCGGCCGGACGGCTCCTGGAGGCGGTAGCCGTACGACTCGACGGGGTGCGACAGGCGGCGCGCGAGGATCGGCCCGACGCTCGCCAGGTCGCCGGAGAGCGGATGCTCGGCGATGACGTCCGTGTCGGCGAACGCGGCGGCGTGCCGCAGCCGCCGCCAGTACGTCTCGCCCGAGCCGGGGTAGAGCGCGCGCACGGGGTGCCGCACCCGGTCGCGGGCGATGCGCTGCACGACGCCGGGCACGCCCAGGCAGTGGTCGCCGTGGAAGTGCGTCAGGCAGAGCCAGTGGACGTCGTTCGCGCTCAGCCCGGCGTGCACCATCTGCCGCTGCGTGCCCTCGCCCGGGTCGAACAGGAAGCCTTGACCGTCCCAGCGCAGGAGGTAGCCGTTGTGGTTACGGTGTCGGGTAGGAACGGCGCTGGACGTGCCCAGCACCACGAGCTCACGTGAGGACACGATGACCACCACGACGACGGTCTGCTACGCCGAGGTGCCCACGCCGGTGGGCACGTTCGTGCTGGCCGTCACCGAGACCGGCCTCGTCGCGTCGGGCTGGGGCTCCCGCGACGGGCTGGCTGCCCGGCTCGACCTGGCTGAGGTTCATGATGCGGATCGTACGGCCTCCGTCGTCGCCGAGCTGAATGCTTATTTCGCCGGTGAGCTGAAGACGTTCGGGACGCCGATCGACTGGCGGCTCATGTCGGGCTCGCGGCTGCGCGTGCTCCAGGCGCTGCACGAGGTCCCGTACGGCAAGACCGTCACCTACGGCGAGCTGGCCAGGCTCAGCAGCTCCGGCGTGCCCGCCCGCGGCATCGGCTCGATCATGGGCTCCAACCCGATCCCGATCTTCGTGCCCTGTCACCGGGTGATCTCGGGCAGCGGTCTCGGCGGGTTCAGCGGCGGCGAGGGCGTGGAGACCAAGCGGTGGTTGCTGACCCATGAGGGATATCTGCAGCCGACGCTGCTCGATCTCTAGCAAACTTGTCGTGTGCCTCAGCAGCAAGTCATCGCCGTCGTGGGCCCCACGGCCGCAGGAAAGTCCGATCTCGCCGTGGACCTCGCCCTCAGGCTGGGCGGCGAGTGCGTCAACGCCGACTCCATGCAGCTTTATCGCGGCATGGACATCGGCACGGCCAAGCTGACGGAGGAGGAACAGCGGGGGGTGCCGCACCACCTGCTCGACGTCTGGGACGTGACGGTCACCGCCAGCGTGGCCGAGTACCAGAAGCTGGCCAGGGCCGTCATCGACGCCGTCGAGGTGCCCGTGCTGGTCGGCGGCAGCGGCCTGTACGTGCGGGCGGCCATCGACGAGCTGGAGTTCCCCGGCACCGAGCCGGCGATCAGGGCCCGGCTGGAGTCCGAGCTGGCCGAGCGCGGCCCCGCCCCGCTCTACGAGCGGCTGCGCGAGCTCGACCCGGCCGCCGCCGCGGCGATCCTGCCGAGCAACGGCCGCCGCATCGTGCGGGCGCTGGAGGTGATCGAGCTGTCGGGCCGCCCGTTCTCGGCCACGATGCCGTCGTACGACGCCGTCTACCCGAGCGTCCAGATCGGGCTGGAGGTGCCCAGGCCGGAGCTGGACGCGCGGATCGAGCTGCGGGTCGGCCGCATGTGGGAGGCGGGCCTGGTGGACGAGGTGCGCACGCTGCTCGACCAGGGGCTGGCGGAGGGACGCACGGCGGGCCGCGCCCTCGGCTACGCGCAGGTGATCCGCTTCCTTGCGGGCGAGTGGAGCGAGGAGCAGGCGATGGCCGAGACGGTCAGGCTGACCAGGCGGTTCGCCCGGCGGCAGGAGTCGTGGTTCCGGCGGGATCCGCGGGTCTGCTGGCTGCCGTACGACGCTCCTGACCTGCTTGAGAGGTCCCTGGCGCGAATCGCCGGACAGCCGTGCGAATAAACTTCCACAATGCGCTTTCTCAAGGGGCACGGCACCGAGAACGATTTCGTCATCCTGCCCGATCCCGACGGCGTGGTCGACGTGTCGGCCGCGCTCGTCGCCAAGATCTGTGACAGGAGGGCGGGCATCGGCGCCGACGGCGTGCTCCGCGTGGCCCGTACCGAGCACAGCCACGAGGTGAGCGACCAGGCCGCCGAGGCCGAGTGGTTCATGGACTACCGCAACTCCGACGGCAGCGTGGCCGAGATGTGCGGCAACGGCGTGCGCGTGTTCGCCCGCTACCTGCTCGACTCCAAGCTGGTGGACGGCTCGGAGTTCGCGCTGGCGACCAGGGGCGGCCTGCGCAGGGTGCGGGTCGAGCCGAACGGCGACCTCACGGTGGACATGGGCAGGCCCGTCGTCCACGGGGAGAGCGCGGCCAGCGTGGGCGGTCACGAGTACCACGGGATCTGCGTCGACATGGGCAACCCCCATCTGGCCTGCGCGATCGGCGACCCGGTCGCCCAGCTCGACCTCTCGCACCAGCCGGGCTTCGACACGGTCGTCTTCCCGGCGGGGGTCAACATCGAGCTGTTCAACCCGGTGGGCACCAGCCGCGCCGTCATGCGGGTCTTCGAGCGCGGCTCGGGCGAGACGCGCTCCTGCGGCACGGGCGCGGTGGCCACCGCCGTCGCGGCGGCGCACCTGTCGGGCGACAAGACCGGCACGTGGACGATCGAGGTGGTGGGCGGCACGCTGACCGTCATCCTGGACGAGGACACCAGCTACCTGTCCGGCCCGGCGGTGATCGTGGCCAGCGGCGAACTGACGCTTGCAGAATGAAGTTCTAATGGGAGATGCTGGGTTCACTTCGCGAACTGAGAGGTGGACATGGCAGACCCACGCACCACCGCTGTACAGGTGAAGGGCCCGATCGGCCAGTTCGGCGGCGGCTTCATGATCTCCCGGGAGGTCAAGGCCGTCTGCGACGAGTACGGCCTCGGCGCCCGCGACGTCTACTTCAGGGGCCGCTGCGGCGTACTGGGCGAGTGCGACGCCGCGGTGGTCACCGCCGTCGCCGTCTTCTTCCCCGCCGCGCACGTCGAGGAGTGCTGGAACGCCGGCCGCAAGCTCCCCGTCGACAAGGCCGTCGAGCTCTACGCCGAGGCCTGCCAAGCCTGGGGCCGGCGCAAGCTGGGCGGCCAGCAGGGCTGCGCCAGGCTCGCCGAGCTGCTGGAGCCGGTCGTCGAGCAGGCCTCGCCCGTCGGGGCGCCGCTCTTCGCGGGCTGGCGGGCCGTGCCGCTGCCCGACGACCCGCCCGCCAGGGCCACGCAGCTCATGCACGTCGTCCGCGAGCTGCGCGGCGGCCTGCACGCCAACGCCGTGCTCGCCGCCGGGCTGCACCCGCTGGAGGCGACGCTGGCCGCCGACCACGCAGGAGCGCCGGTCGGGCTCGGGCAGGCGCGGGGCGAGGACGTCGCCCGGTTCTTCACCTGGCCGGAGCCGTACGAGAAGCCGGGCCCCGACGTGGTCGCGCGGCGCGCGGCCGTCGAGGAGACCACTGACGACCTCATGGCGCCGGTCTTTTCGGTCCTGACGGACAGCGAATCGGACGAGCTGATCGAGCTTCTGCGTTTTGGGCACGCTCGTTGACCTGGCAGACTGACTCCTCATGGACGTGGACATCTGGGCCTGGGTCGGCGAAACCCAGCAGCAGCTTTCCGAGGCGGGCAACGTTGGCCTCGCCATGGCGCTGGGAGACCTCCCCGCACAGGCCTATGAGGGCCGCTATCCGCAGCTCGACGTCATGGCTCCGGCCATCGCACAGCAGGCCGAAGCCCTGGAGCTGCCCTGGCTCGAGTTCTACGCCCGCTACTGGCACCTGATCGGCCGCATCGGCGACCGCGCCCAGGGCGCGGTCGCCATCGACGACGCCCAGCAGATTCTCGCGTTCGCCCAGCGCGAAGACGTGCGTGAGTGCCCCGCCGTACCGGCCGCCGTCGAGGCGCTGGCCATCGTCTGGGCCAACACCGACGGCCCCGGCTACGCCGGCGAGCGGCTGGAGACCCTCGGCGCCTACCTCGAGAGCACCACGCCGGAGAAGCCGGCCTTCTCCGGCCTCGTCACCCAGTACGTCGCGGCCCTCATCGACGCGGGCAAGCCCGGCGAGGCCGTGACCTACGCCGAGTCCGCCGTCGAGCGGCTGCGCACCGCCGGGCGCGAGGCGAGCTGGGAGCTGGGCGCCGAGAGCGCCCGCGCGCTGCTGGCCGCCGGCCGCGCCGAGGACGCGCTCAACGCGCTGCAGGCCGCCGCCGAGTTCCAGGCCGACGACCCGGTCGCCAAGGAGCACCGCGACGGCGTGCGCCGCGCGCTGATCCTGGCCACCCTCGGCCGGATCGCCGAGGCCGTCGACGCGCTGCCCGACCTCGACGTGGTCGGCGAGCACCCCCGGGTGTGGGTCGAGTGGGCGCAGGCCGTCAACAAGCTGGCCGGCTCCGCGCAGATCACCAACACCTGGCAGCTCGGCCGCGTGGTGCGTCAGTGGATGGACTACTTCGGCATGATGGGCGGCTACCGCTCCCGCGTCGAGCTCGCGCTCGTCGCCGGCGAGCTGGCCATCGGCAGGCAGGGCGTGTGGCAGGCCAGGCTGCTGGCCGACCTCGCCGAGTCCGGCAGCGCCGAGCTGCGCGACGCGGGCGACCTGAGTGAGCGCATCGCCGCGCTGCGGGCCACCGCCGACACCACCGCCGAGCCCGAGGCCCCCGGCCCCGTCGAAGAGCGCGTCGGCCTGTTCGACGCCGCCGACGGCTTCAACGCCGACCCGGAGCGGTGGGTCGGCTGGCTCTCCCCCCTGTCCGGCCAGGACATCGAGGCCACCCGCCGGCACACCACCACCCTCGGCTTCCTCGGCTACCCGGCCACCGGCGCCGACATCTACTGGAAGCTGCTCGTCGACAGCGACGACATCGCCACCGCCGACTCCGACGACATCGCCTACCTCACCACGCTGCTCATCGAGGCCCGCCAGGACGAGCGCCTGGAGCAGATGGCCGCGCTGCTGCCGCACGCCGCCCAGCACCTCACGCTGGCCAGGCTGCACAGCGCCCGCGAGCGCTGGCAGGAGACGGTCGACGCGGCCGAGCACGCCATCCACGCCGGCGCCGGCATCGAGGCCCGCCGCCTGCTGTCCGGCGCCGCCCAGCAGCTCGACGCCAACTCCAGGGCCGCCGAGGTGCTGCTGGAGGTGCTCGACGAGCTCACCGACGAGGACGTCTGGCGCATGATCGTCATGGCCACCTCGGCGGAGGACTGGGAGACCGTGCGCAAGGGCGCCGCCAAGATCGGCATGCCGATCAAGTCGGCGGAGGGCCCGATCGAGGAGGAGATGGGCCTCATCCGGCTCATCCTGCCCGCCCCCGACGGCGGCCAGCGCCAGGTCCTGTCCATCCGCACCGGCCCCGCCACCGCCCGGCTGGCCCTGCCGCAGCCGCGCGGCATGGAGTACAACGCCGGCGACCTGGTCGTCTTCGACCCGCAGCTCCTCGAGCCCGTCCCCGACGACCCGCAGGAGCAGCAGAACTTCGTGCCGCCGTTCGCCGCCGTGCGCATCCTGCGGCCCGGCGGCTACACCAGCTACTTCTTCGACGGCGCCGCGCCGAGCGAGGAGGACTGGGCCGAGTTCACCGAGGTCATGGCCGAGCGCGGCTGGCCGATGTGGGTCTACAGCGACGAGAACTACACCGTCACCCACCCGACCAGCAGCGAGCCGCTGCCGGGCGTGTTCGGGTGGGTCGCGGTGCCGCCGGACGTGTCGCCCTCCGAGGTCGACGCGCTGCTCGACGACGCGACCGAGCGGTGGGTGCATCCGCTGGCCTGGCTGGATCTGGCGCGTGAGATCGACGTCGAGGTCGAGCGGCACGAGCGGATCGTGAAGGAGTACGGCCTGTAGGTCGGCTCTGCTGGAAGGGGGCGGTTCGCCGATGGCGGGCCGCCCTTTCGCATGGGGAGCAGGGCGGCTCAGGCACGCATGTGGCGTGAGGGAGACCCGGCGGTGCGGAGCAAGCCCTTGGTGTGCCATTCTCCCCCAGAAGACCAACACCGGCGGGAAGGAGCGCGGTCAGTGGGCGACGTGCGAGGTACGGATCCAGGCGTGCTGGAGCGGTTCCGGCTCGACGGCAAGGTGGCGATCGTCACCGGCGCGTCCGCCGGGCTGGGGGTGGCGTTCGCGCGCGGCCTGGCCGAGGCGGGCGCCGACGTGGTGATCTGCGCCCGCCGCAAGGAGCGGCTGGAGGAGACGCGCAAGCTGGTCGAGGAGGCCGGCCGCCGCTGCCTGGCCGTGCCCGCCGACGTATCACGGCCCGAGGACTGCGAGGCGGTCGTGGCCGCCGCCGTCGAGGCCATGGGCGCGGTGGACGTGCTGGTCAACAACGCCGGGGTCGGCACGGCCGTGCCCGCGCTGCGCGAGACCCCGGAGGCGTTCCGCCAGGTCGTGGAGATCAACCTGCACGGGACGTACTGGATGGCGCAGGCGTGCGCCCGCGTGATGCGGCCGGGCTCGTCCATCGTGAACATCGGCAGCATCCTCGGCGAGACCACCGCGGGCCTGCCGCAGGCCGCCTACAGCGCGTCCAAGGCGGGCGTGGTCGGCCTGACGCGCGACCTGGCCCAGCAGTGGACCGGCCGGCGCGGCATCCGGGTCAACTGCCTGGAGCCCGGCTTCTTCGCCTCGGAGATGACCGAGCAGTACAAGCCGGGCTACCTGGAGCAGATGATGGAGGCGCGGGTGGTCATGAAGCGGGCGGGCGATCCGGCCGAGCTGGTCGCGGCGGCGGTGTTCCTGGCGAGCGACGCGGCCTCGTACATCACCGGGGTGGCCCTGCCGGTGGACGGCGGGATCCTGATCACGTAGGCCGTCAGGCGCTGACCTTGAGCTGGTGGACGCGCTGCTTGGACAGGCCCATCACGCGCGCCGTGTCGGGCTCCGACCAATGGTCGGTCAGGGTCTTCGCGACTCTGACGGCCAGCTCGGCGGCGCGCTTGGTGTGCGCCTCGGCCAGCTCCTTCTCGTGGTAGTACTCGGCGACCATGCCCGCCACCTCCTCGGGCAGGTCGAACACGAACTTCACGCCGGGGGTGTCTTCGGGCCAGGCCCACGCGTGGACCTCCGTCAGGTCCCTCTCCAGTTGCGACAGCGAGCCGGCCACGCCCACGCCCTCGGTCTCGCCGGTGGGGCAACGCGACACCCATCGGCCGTGCTCGTAGGTGATGACATAGGTGATCGTCTTGCTCATCGGCTCATCCTCTCAATGACTGTCTTCAGGCGCTTGAGCGCCTCACGGAACAGCTCGGGGTCGCGATCCGGGCTCGCGGGGATCATGACAGGAACCGAGACGATGCCCTCTTTGATCACGCGCAGTGCGCACATATCGCCCCTGAGGTGGTAAAGCCAGTCAGCAGTGGCGCCTGCCGCTGCCACGATCACCGCGACCTCGGCGAGCTGTCGCATGTGCGGAGGAAGATCCTCGGTCATGCATCGAGGATACTCGGATAGGAGGGGCCCTCCTAGCAAGATAGGAAGTCGCGTGGCTTACTCCGCCCGCGATCACTTGGGCAGCAGGTCGTTGTGAGCGGCCAGGAAGCCGGCGTGGAAGCGGGTCCTGGCGCCGAGTTGCTCGCACAGCACCTGCACGCGCCGCTGCACCGTGCGCGGGCTGAGCCCGAGCTGGCGGGCGATGGCGTCGTCCTTCATGCCGGCCGCCAGCAGCGCCAGCACCTCCTCGTCCGGCCCGTGCCGCTCCTGTTCCAGCCCGTCGGGGGTCAGGCGGAGGGGGACGGCGGCCCGCCACAGCGTCTCGAACAGCCCCACCAGGGCGTCGAGGAGCGCCGACGGGTGGACGACGAGGGCGCTCTCCACGGCGCTGTCCACGGCGCGGTCCTCGTCGGAGACCAGGGGGAGGATGGCGGTGCGGGCGTCGGCGATGGCGAGTTTGACGGGGACGGAGCCGAGCCTGGCGTGCTCGCCGTCGGCGATGGCGCGGCGGGTGTGGGCGAGCATGCCCGGCTGTTCGAAGGCGAGCGGGCTGTAGATGCCGCGCGTGACGGGGGCGCCCTGGCGGGCGGCGCGGCGGCGGTTCTCGCGGTCGTCGCTGATGTCCACCGCGTACGGCGGATGCACCAGCACCAGCATCTCCTGGGTGGCGTTGCGTTCGAGCTGGAGGTAGCGCCTGGCCACGGCGTCGCGGCCGGTCACCACTTCCAGGACCTCCTCGGGGTGCGGCCCGCCGCGGTCGGCGACCTCGGTGGCCAGGAGGGCGGCGGCGGCGCGGCTGTGGGTGAGCTCCTCCTGGCGGCGCGCGACGAGGATGTCGATGGCGATGTTCGGGGGCGTGGAGACGAGGCGGAGGGGGCGGCCGGCCACGCGGGAGATCAGGCCGAGGTCCTCCAGCCTGGGCAGCATGCGGCGGATGGCGGCGGCGGACGAGCCGGTCTCGGCGGCCAGCTCGCTCAGCGTCGCGGGGCCGTGCCTGAGCAGGGCACGGTAAGCCGTCTCCTCGGCGACGGTGACGCCGAGGCCTTCGAGTAAGCGCCGCTGTTGCGCCATGTGTCCCTTTCCCACGCCAGCTCAGCGTACTGGTACGTTGTCGCGAATGATCTCCCCTTATGTGCGTTCGTACCAGTCCCAGGATCTGGACGCCGTCTACGACATCTGCGTGCGCACCGCTGACGCCGGAGGCGACGCCCGCGGCCACTACGCCTCCGACCGGCTGATGGGTGACCTGTTCGCCGCCCCGTACGTGATCCTCGAACCAGAGCACGCGCACGTGGTGGACGACGGTGCGGGCAACGCCGTCGGCTACATCGTAGGCACCGCCGACACGGAGCGGTTCGTGCGGCGTTACCGCGAGGAGTGGATCCCGCGCGCGGCGCTTCCCGCGCTCGCCGATCCGCCCGTGACGCCGGACGACGCGATGCTGGCCCTGCACAACCGGCCGGAGCGGATGATCCTGCCCGAGCTGGCCGAGCACCCGGCGCACCTGCACATCGACCTGCTGCCGGAGTGGCAGGGCAAGGGGTGGGGGCGCAGGCTGATGGGCGCTTTCGTGGCCGGGCTGCGCGAGGCGGGGGTGGCCGGCCTGCATCTGAGCATGCTGACCAGCAACGTGGCGGCGCGGGCCTTCTACGACCGGCTGGGGTTCGAGGAGCTGGCGGTGCCGGACGCGGGTGTGGTCACGTATCTCATAAGGGACACCTCGCCGGTGCGGTAGCTCTTGTTCCGGCGGGTTCTGGAATCTATGGTCGTTGCGTAGTCCGGTGCGTGTTGCGTATTAAGGAACAACCGGAGGCGCCATGAGCCGACCTCGTCTGGTGATCGTGGGAGCCGGGATCGTGGGCTGTGCCCTGGCCGACGAGCTCACCGAGCGGGGGTGGACGGACGTCACGGTCGTGGACCAGGGCCCGCTCTTCGCCGCCGGAGGATCCAGCTCCCACGCCCCCGGCCTGGTCTTCCAGACCAACCCGTCCAAGACCATGACCGAGTTCGCCGCCTACACCGTGGCCAAGTACACGGCGCTGGGCGGCGACTGCTTCAGGCAGGTCGGCGGGCTGGAGGTGGCCACCACCCCGCAGCGCTGGGCCGACCTGCACCGCAAGCTCGGCTGGGCCGAGTCGTGGGGCGTCGAGGCGCGGCTGCTCGACGCCGCCGAGTGCGCGGAGCTGTGGCCGATGCTCGACAGGGACCGGGTGCTCGGCGGGCTCCACGTGCCGAGTGACGGACTGGCCGCGGCGGTGGCGTGCGGCAGGGCGCAGGCGGAGCGGGCGGTCGAGCGCGGGGCCAGGTTCCTGCCGGGGCACACCGTGGTCGGCGTCGAGCAGCGGGGCGGCCGGGTCACGGGCGTGTCCGTCGTGGTGTCGGGGAAGCATCGGACGACCCCGGCGGACACGAACGAGTCGGGGGAGTACCGGACGATTCCGGCGGACGTGGTGGTGTGCGCGGCCGGGTTCTGGGGACCGTCGGTCGGGAAGCTGGCCGGGCTGACCGTGCCGCTGCTGCCCCTGGCCCACCAGTACGCCAAGTCCGGGCCGCTGGGCGAGCTGAGCCCCGGCCCGATCCTCCGCCACCAGGACCGCGACCTGTACTTCAGGCAGCACGGCGACCGCATCGGCATCGGCTCCTACTCCCACCGCCCCATGCCGGTCGCCCAGCACGAGATCGGCCCCAGGTCCACCACGATGCCGTCGGTGCAGGCGTTCACCGAGGAGGACTTCGACCCCGCCTGGCGCGACGCGGTCGAGCTGCTGCCCGCCCTGGCCGAGTCCAAGTACGAGGACGGCATCAACGGGATCTTCTCCTTCACCCCCGACGGCTTCCCGCTGATCGGCGAGGCCCCGCACCTGGACGGGTTCTGGCTGGCGGAGGCCGTCTGGGTGACGCACTCGGCGGGGGTGGCGCGGGCGCTGGCCGAGGTGCTGGTGGACGGGCGTTCGACGATCGACCTGCACGAGTGCGAGCTGAGCCGCTTCGAGCGCACGCAGCTCTCGCCCGCCTTCGTCGAGGAGCGCGGCAAGCAGAACTTCGTCGAGGTCTACGACATCATCCACCCGCTGCAGCCGATGGAGTCGCCGCGGCCGTTGCGCACCAGCCCGTTCCACCCCCGGCAGCGGGAGCTGGGCGCGTTCTTCCTGGAGGCGGCGGGGTGGGAGCGGCCGCACTGGTTCGAGGCGAACGCGCCGCTGCTGGCGGAGCTGCCACGGGACGCCGCGGGCGCGGAGCGGCGGGACGAGTGGGCGGGCCGCTACTGGTCGCCGATCGCCGCGGCCGAGTCGCACGCCGCCAGGGAGGGGGTGGCGCTGTTCGACATGACCCCGCTGAAGCGGATCGAGGTCAGCGGGCCCGGCTCGGCGGCGTTCCTGCAGCGGATGACCACCAACAACGTGGACAAGAAGCCGGGCTCCGTGACGTACACGCTGCTGCTGGACGTCAGGGGCGGCATCAGGTCCGACCTGACGGTGGCGCGGCTGGACGAGGAGACCTTCCAGGTCGGCGCGAACGGCAACCTCGACCTCGACTGGCTCACCAGGCACGCGCCCGGCGGGGTGCGGGTGCGCGACCTGACGCCGGGGACGTGCTGCGTCGGCGTGTGGGGACCGCAAGCCAGGGAGCTGGTGCAGGGGCTGACCGACCTGGACCTGTCGCACGAGAACTTCCGCTACTTCGGCTGCAAGTCCGGATATGTCGGGCAGGTGCCGGTGCTCGCGATGCGCGTCTCGTACGTGGGCGAGCTGGGCTGGGAGCTGTACACCACGGCCGACCTGGGCCTCAAGCTCTGGGACACGCTGTGGGCGCCGGGGCTGGCGGTCGCCGGGGGCCGGGCCGCGTTCAACAGCCTGCGGCTGGAGAAGGGCTACCGGCTCTGGGGCGTGGACATGACGACCGAGCACACCCCGTACGAGGCGGGGCTGGGCTTCGCCGTCAGGGACGACAAGGACTTCATCGGCCGTGACGCGCTCACCAAGAACGTCACCCGCAAGCTGGTGCCGCTGCTCAGCGCCGAGGTCGTGATGGGCAAGGAGCCGGTCGGGCACGGCGGCCGGACGGTCGGGTACGTCACCAGCGCCGCCTACGGGCACACCATCGGCGCCCCCATCGCCTACGCCTGGCTGCCGGCCGAGCTGACCGAGCCCGGGACGAACGTCGATATTTCCTACTTCGGCCGCCGCGTGCCCGCGGAGGTCGCCGCCGAGCCGCTGTTCGACCCAGGGATGGAGAAGATCAGGCGTTGACCCACCCCGACTTCCTCTGGCGCAACCCCGACCCCAGGCCCGCCTACGACGTCGTCATCGTCGGCGGCGGCGGTCACGGCCTGGCCACCGCCTACTACCTGGCGAAAAATCATGGCATCACGAACGTGGCCGTCCTGGAGCGCGGCTGGCTGGCCGGCGGCAACATGGCCCGCAACACCACGGTCATCCGCTCCAACTACCTGTGGGACGAGAGCGCCGCGATCTACGAGCACTCGCTCAAGCTGTGGGAGGGGCTCAGCGCGGAGCTGGACTACGACCTGCAGTTCAGCCAGCGCGGCGTGCTCAACCTGGCGCACAACCTGAGCGACGTGCGCGAGGGCAGGCGCCGGGTCAACGCCAACCGGCTCAACGGCGTGGACGCCGAGTGGCTCGACCCTGACGAGGTCAGGAAGTTCTGCCCGATCATCAACGTGTCGAGCCGGGCCCGCTACCCGGTGATGGGCGCCACGCTGCAGCGGCGCGGCGGCATCGCCAAGCACGACCACGTGGCCTGGGCGCTGGCGCGCGGGGCCGACGCGTACGGGGTGGACCTGATCCAGGGATGCGAGGTCACAGGCTTCGAGATCACGGACAACCGGGTCGTCGCCGTGGAGACCTCGCGCGGCAGGATCGCCGCGGGGAAGGTCGCGCTCGCGGCGGCCGGGCACACCTCGGTGCTGGCCGCGCGGGCCGGGATCCGGCTGCCGCTGCAGTCGCACCCGCTCCAGGCGCTGGTGTCGGAGCTGCTGGAGCCGGTGCTCGACTGCGTGGTCATGTCGAACGCCGTGCACGTGTACGTCAGCCAGGCGCACAAGGGCGAGCTGGTCATGGGGGCGGGCATCGACGCGTACAACTCCTACGGCCAGCGGGGCGGGATCCAGGTGATCGAGGCGCAGATGGCGGCGGCGCTGGAGCTGTTCCCCGTCTTCAGCCGCGTCCGCGTGCTGCGGACGTGGGCGGGCATCGTGGACGTCTCGCCCGACGCCTCGCCGATCATCGGCCGCACGCCGGTGGACGGCCTCTACATCAACGCGGGCTGGGGCACCGGCGGCTTCAAGGCCACCCCCGGCTCCGGCTGGGTGTACGCCGACACGATCGCCCACGGCCGGCCGCACCCGCTGGCGGAGCCGTTCGCGCTGGAGAGGTTCACCACGGGGGCGCTCATCGACGAGCACGGCGCGGCGGCGGTGGCGCACTGATGATGCTCCTCGACTGCCCGCACTGCGGCCCCCGCGACGAGAACGAGTTCCACTACGGCGGCCAGGCCGGGATCTCCTACCCGGACGGCGAGACCACCGACGCGCAGTGGGCCGCCTACCTCTTCCTGCGCGACAACCCCAAGGGCTGGTTCCACGAGCGCTGGTTCCACGCGCACGGCTGCCGGGCCTGGTTCACCGTCGAGCGGCACACGGTCACCCACGAGGTCAGGAAACCCGCATGAGATTCACGTTCGACGGCGTCGAACTGCGCGGCGAGCCGGGCGACACGCTGGCCGCCGCGCTGCTGCGCAACGACGTCAGGGTGGTGGGCCGCAGCGCCGGGCTGGGCCGGCCGCGCGGCGTCTTCACCGCCGGCCCCGAGGAGCCGAACGCGCTGGTCAGGGTGGGCGCGGACCCGATGCTGGCGGCCACCGTGGTGGAGCTGTACGACGGGCTGGAGGCGTGGAGCCTGCGCGGCAAGGGGCGGGTGGACCTCGACGCCGCCGACGAGCGCCGCTGCGACAAGGGGTACCTGCACTGCGACGTGCTGGTGGTCGGCGGCGGGCCCGCCGGGCTGGCCGCCGCGGCGGCGGCGGGCCGCTCGGGCGCGCGGGTGATCCTCGTGGACGAGCAGCCCCGGCTCGGCGGCGACCTGCTGAACTCGCGGCTGCTGCTCGACGGCGCGCCCGCGCTCGACTGGGTGGCGGGCCTCGACCTGCCGGGACGCGTGCTCACCCGCACCACCGCCGTCGGCTACCACGACCACAACTACGTGGTGGCCGTGGAGCGGAGGGCGCGCGGGGAGCGGCTGTGGCACATCAGGGCGCGCGAGGTGGTGCTGGCGACGGGGGCGCACGAGCGCTCGCTCGCCTTCCCCGGCAACGACCGGCCCGGCGTGATGCTGGCCGCCGCCGCCCGCTCCTACGCCAACCGGTACGGGGTCGCGCCGTGGCGGCGGGCCGTCGTCCTCGCCTGCGCAGACTCCGGGTACGAGGCGGCCAGGGACCTGGCGGCGGCCGGGGTGGAGATCGCCGCCGTGGTGGACCCGCGCGTCGCGGGCGAGGTCGTCACCGGCACGACGGGCGACGCGGACGGCGTGCTGAACGGCGTCCAGGTGGGCGCGCGGCACGTCGAGGCCGACCTGCTGGCCGTCGCGGGCGGCTGGAACCCGGCCGTGCACCTGTTCAGCCAGTCGCAGGGCCGGGTGCGCTTCGACGACACGCTGCAGGCGTTCGTCCCGGGCGACTCAGCGCAGGCCGAGCGGTCGGCCGGGGCCTGCCGGGGACTGTACGGCACCCGCGAGGCCATCGCCGACGGCTACACGGCCGGCACGGAGGCCGCCGCACGCGCCCTCGCCTCCTCTGAAGGACCCCAGCCGGAGTACGGCGGGGAAGGGGCGGCCGGAGCCCGGCACGTCAACGGGTTGCGCGTCCCGGAGTGCGACGAGCAGCCGCTGCGCCCGCCCGCCGCCCTGTGGCTGGTCGAGGGCGACCTGGCGTTCGCGGACCTGCACAGGGACGTGACCGTGGCCGACCTCGCCAGGGCCGCCGGGACGGGGATGCGCTCGGTCGAGCACGTCAAGCGCTACACCACCGCCGGGACCGGCGCCGACCAGGGCAAGACCTCGGGAGCGGTGGTCGCCGGCGTCATGTCCGCCCTGCTCGGCGCGGCGCCCGGCCAGGTCGGCACCACCACGTTCCGCCCCCCGTACGTGCCGGTGTCGTTCGCCACCATGGCCGGGCGCGACAGGGGCGAGCTGTCCGACCCCGTCAGGACCACCGCCATGCACGACGCCCACGTGGCCAGGGGCGCGGTGTTCGAGGACGTCGGCCAGTGGAAACGCCCCTGGTACTTCCCGCACGACGGCGAGCCGATGGAGGAGGCCGTGCTGCGCGAGTGCCGCGCGGCCCGCACCGGCGTGGCCGCCATGGACGCCTCCACCCTCGGCAAGATCGACATCAGGGGCGCGGACGCCGGCGCGTTCCTCGACCGCGTCTACACGAACCTGTACTCCACGCTCGCCGTCGGCGCCTGCCGCTACGGCCTGATGTGCGGGGCCGACGGGATGGTGCTCGACGACGGCACCACGACCAGGCTCGCCGAGGACCACTTCCTGATGACCACGACCACGGGCAACGCCGCCGCGGTGCTCGACTGGCTGGAGGAGTGGCACCAGACGGAGTGGCCCGGCCTCGACGTGTCGTTCACGTCCGTCACCGACCACTGGGCGACCGTCGTGGTGGCCGGGCCGCACGCCAGGCGGGTCGTCTCGGCCGTCGCGCCGGGCGCGGCCGAGCTGGCGTTCATGCGGTACGCGGCCACCGACGTGATGGGCGTGGCCGGGAGGGTGTTCAGGATCAGCTTCTCCGGGGAGCTGGCCTACGAGGTGAACGTCCCGTGGGCGTACGGGCGGGCGCTGTGGGAGGCGGTGCTGGAGCTGGGGGCGGTGCCGTACGGGACGGAGGCCATGCACGTGCTGCGGGCCGAGAAGGGGTTCGCGATCGTCGGCCAGGAGACCGACGGGACCGTCACCCCGCAGGACCTGGGCATGTCGTGGATCGTCTCCCGGCGCAAGCCCGACTACGTCGGCAAGCGCTCGCACGCCCGGCCGGACACCGCGAGGAGCGATCGCAAGCGCCTGGTGGGGCTGCTACCGGACGATCCGGCGGCGCTGGTCGAGGAGGGTGCCCAGCTCGTCGCCCCGGACGGCGGGGTCGCGGACGGCGTGGTGCAGGATGGCGTGGCGCCGATGCTGGGCCACGTGACCTCCAGCTATCGCAGTGCCGCGCTCGGCCGCACGTTCTGCCTGGCGCTGGCCAGGCAGGTGGAGCCGGGGGACCGGCTGACGGCCGTGTCCGGGGCCGTGGCGCGCCCGGTGACCGTCGTGGAGCCCGTCTTCTACGACCCGGACAACGCCCGTCGCGACGGCGAGCCGCTGACCGGAGCGCCCGTCACCCGGGTCGCCGAGGCGTATGCCGAGAGCCCCGCCGCCGCGTTCGCGGGCCGGTTCGCGGCGGTGAGCGGTGAGCGGGTGCGGCTGCGCGAGGTGCCGTTCGAGCCGATGTGGGAGGTGCGGGGCGCGGATCCGGGCGTGGGGCTGCGGCTGGGGCCGTCCTGGTGGCTCGTGTCCGGAAATATCGGGACAGGAGGGCCGGGCTGGGTGGACGTCTCGGGGCAGCGGACGATCCTGGAGCTGTCAGGACCGGGGGCCGAGGACGTACTGATCACCGGCTGCCCCCTCGACCTGCACCCGGACGTCTTCCCCGGCCACGCCCAGACGCTGCTCGGCAAGACCGGGGTCATCCTGGAACGCCGCGCGCCCGACCTGTACCGCATCTACGTACGCTCATCTTTCACCCGATACCTCGCCGAGTGGTTGATCGACGCAATATAGATCCATATCTGGGCATTACTTAGACTTTACGAACCTACGAAAGTCTGAGGAGCGGGCGTGCGGGTGCGGGCGTTCATAGCGGGTCTGGCCACGGCGACGATGCTGACCGGCTGCGGCGGGCTCGACGCCGTGCAGCAGTCGGACGGCGGCGGCAAGGCCGCCAAGGCCGACCCGGCGTCGGTCTCCGACGCCAAGAAGAAGCTGGCCAAGCTGACGGTCAAGGGCCGTGCCCCGCGCACCGGCTTCGAGCGCGAGAAGTTCGGCCCGGCGTGGGCGGACGTGGACCGCAACGGCTGCGACACCCGCAACGACATACTCAAGCGCGACCTGGAGGACGAGACGTTCAAGTCGGGCACGCACGACTGCATCGTCCTCACCGGCACCCTGCACGACCCGTACAGCGGCAAGACCATCAAGTTCAAGCGCGGCCAGGACACCAGCACCGAGGTGCAGATCGACCACGTCATCCCGCTCTCGGACGCCTGGCAGAAGGGCGCCCAGCAGTGGTCGGCGACCAAGCGCAAGGAGTTCGCCAACGACCCGATGAACCTCATGGCCGTGGACGGGCCGCTGAACGGCCAGAAGAGCGACTCCGACGCCGCCACCTGGCTGCCGCCCCGCAAGTCCTACCGCTGCACGTACATCGCCAAGCAGATCGACGTGAAGGCCAAGTACGAGCTGTGGCTGACCTCGGCGGAGAAGGACGCCATGAAGGGCATCCTGGACAACTGCTGACGATCACAGGTTCATAACGTAAGATCACGAGTCATGCGTTGTCATGTGATCGCAGGCTTCGCCCTGTTAGCCGTCATGGTGGCACCCGCCGCGCAAGCCGAGACCGCGAACGTGGTCGTGCTCGACTGGAACATCCACGGCGAGAACGCCGACATCAAGGCCATGGCCAAGGTGATCCGCGACAGCGGCGCCAACGTGGTCACGCTGCAGGAGATCCACCGCCGTCCGGACGCCGACCAGGTCCGCATGCTCGCCGACGAGCTGGGCTGGGACATCACCGACAACGCGCACTTCGGCGCGGGCGACGACGTGGGGCCCTGCGACGATCCGCAGCCGGGCAAGGCCGGTAACGCGATCCTGTCCTCTTACAAGATCGTCGAGCGGGTGACGATCAAGCTCAGCGACTTCGCGACCTGCCCCGTCAACCGGTCCATGGCCGGGGTCAGGCTCGACCTCGGCGGCGGCGCGCAGCTCCGGGTGTTCACCACCCACCTGTCGCCAGGCCTGTCGGCGACCTCGGTCAGCCGCCGCGAGGCGCAGGCCGCCAAGGTGCTCGACTACTTCGGCACCAGGACGGGGATCGTCCTCACCGGCGACTTCAACGCGCTGCCGACGGACGCGCTGTCCAAGCGGTTCGTCAGCGCCGGTTGGACGGACACCGGCGCCCGCCACGCCAACAAGCCCACCCACGGCGACGCCCGCATCGACTACGTCTACACCCGGGGCGTCACCACGACCAGCGGCTCGGTGCTCACCTCCACGCTGTCCGACCACCGGCCGCTCGTCATGAGAATGGTGCGCTGACGGCGCCGGCCTCACGGGCCGGCGCCGTAATGGGATCAGTCGTCGTCGCCGTCGTCACCGTCGTCGTTCTGGTCGTCGTCGTCCTGGTCGGCCTGCTGCTTGGTGACCTTGCCCGAGGCGGCGTCCACGTCCACCTCGTGGCGCTCGGCGCCCTTGGTCAGCTCCAGCTCCCAGACGTCGGCCTGCTGGCCCCGGCTGTCGAAGTCCAGCTCGCTCACCCAGGAGCCCGGCACCTGCTTGAGCGCGATCCCGATGGCCTGCTCGGCCGTGACCTTGGGGGCGACGGCGGGGAGGGGCTGAGCGGCCTCGGAGGCATAGGCGGCGGTCGCGTAGACCGCACCGCCGGTGGCGGCGACGGAGACGATTCCGGCAACGATGAGCTTCTTCGTGATTCGCATGCCTTTACGAAACCGCCATCTGGGGTAATCGCGCGCTAAAGGCCGGTTAAGGCGACGAGAAGGCGCCGAGGGCCACGCGTCAGGGCGGGCGAGGGCCACGCGTCAGGGGTGGGGCGAGGGCCACGCGTCAGGGTGGGGCGAGGGCCACGGGTCAGGGCGCGCCGAGAGCCAGCTCCACCCGGGCCCCGCCCTGCGCCGACCTGGAGACGGCCAGCCCGCCGCCCGAGGACTCGGCGGTCCGCCGCGCGATGTCCAGCCCCAGCCCCGTCGAGCCGCCGCCGCTGTTCCCCCGCTCCAGCAGCGCGGGCTCGAACCCCGGCCCGGCGTCCTCCACGGTCAGCAGGGCTCCTTTGGCGCGGGGCTGGAGCCGTACCGTCATGGACACCCCCTCGGGGGTGTGCGCGAAGACGTTGCCGAGCAGCGCGTCCACACAGGCCGCCAGCTCCTGCGCCCCCACCGCGACCGGCAGTTCCTCCTCGGGCACCGAGACCGACACCTCCCGCCCCTGGTCCTCCGCCAGCACCGACCAGAACAGCACCCGCTCCCGCACCACCGCAGCCGCGTCGCACGAGTCGCGCCCGGCCGAGCGCCGCCGCGCCTCGGTGATGACCGCGCTCACGGCCCGCTCCAGCGCGTCCACCCTGGCCTGAACGCGCGCCGCCTCCTCGGGGTCGCGCAGCGACTCGGCGTCCAGCCGCAGGCCCGTCAGCGGCGTGCGCAGCCGGTGCGACAGGTCGGCCACCGACTCCCGCTCGGCCGCCAGCAGCTCGTCGATCCGCCCGGCCAGATGGTTGAGCGCCAGCGCCACGGAACGCACCTCGGGCGGCCCGCCAGGCTCGGCCCTGGCCGTCAGATCGCCGCCGGCCAGCCGGTGCGAGACCCGCGCCAGCCCGTCCACCGGCCGCGTCACGGCCAGCGCCAGCCGGTCGGCCAGCACGATGCCCAGCGCCACCAGCCCGATCCCAAGCAGCGCCAGCGCCAGCCACGCCTCCCGCACGCCCCGCATCAGCTCCGAATCCGGCACGAACACCCTGATCACGGCCGTCCCGCCCGGCGACTGCGCCGAGACGAGCACCTCCCTGCCCCCGCCGGCCTGCGCGGTGACGCTGCGGCCCGTGGCGGCCAGCCGTACGGCATCGGACCGATCGGCCTTCTCTCCGACCGTCCGCCCGTCCGGCAGGAACACCGTCACGGGACGCGACACCTGCTCCACCGCCAGCCCCAGGTCGGGCGTGCCCACCGCGACCGCCACGGACTCGGCGGCGGCCGTGGCCCGGCTCATGGCCCCGTTCTCGGCCACCGCGCGGATCAGCAGCGCCATCGGCACCAGCAGCGCGATCAGCACCAGCGACGTCGTGGCCGCGACCAGCAGCGCCAGCCACCGCCTCACGACGGATCCACCAGTTTCACCCCGACCCCGCGCACCGTGTGCAGGTAACGCGGCTCAGCGGCCGTCTCGCCCAGCTTCCTGCGCAGCCACGACAGGTGCACGTCCACCGTCTTGTCGGCGCCGCCGTAGGGAAGCTGCCACACCTCGGTCAGCAGCTCCCGCTTGGTGACCACCTCGCCCGGCCGCGCCGCCAGATAGTTCAGCACGTCGAACTCGCGCGGCGTCAGATCCAGCGCCGCCCCGTCCAGCGTCGCCGTCCGCGCCCGCGGATCCACCCGCAACGCCCCCACCTGCAACGGCTCCTCGGGCGCCGCCCCGCCCGCCCGCCGCAGCACGGCCCGCACCCGCGCATCGAGCTGCGCCGCACTGTACGGCTTGACCACGTAGTCGTCGGCCCCCGCGTCCAGCACGGGCACCATCTCGGCGTCCCCGTCGCGGGCCGTGGCCACGATCACCGGCACCCGGCTGACCGCCCGCAACATCCGCAGCAGCTCCACCCCGTCGAGGTCCGGCAGCCCCAGGTCGAGCACGATCAGGTCCGGCCGGTCCTGCACGGCCAGCCGCAGCCCCTCCAGCGCCGTGGGCGAGGAGGAGACGGCGTGACCCAGGTCCCGCAGCCCCCGGCTGAGCGCCGTCCGGATCGCCACGTCGTCCTCGATGAGCAGGATGTCCGCCATATACAAGAACGTAGACGGTCATCGGCGATGCCCCGGGCAGCCTTAGCGTCGCCTTAACCTGGCCTTAGCCGTACGTGGGGAAACCTGAGTGGCATGAAGAAGCTCGTCGTCGCGTGGGTGGTCACCGCGCTCGCCGCCACCGGCGCCGCCGTGGCGGTGCTCGGCCTGCTCGGCAACGGCCTGACGGGCACCGACAGCCACGTGCTCAGCCGCGAGGACGTCCGCGCGGCCCTCGCCACCGCCACCACCCGCGCCGCCGCGACGGCGAGCGCGGCGCCTTCGCAGGCCGCGCAGGGCAAGCTGATCCGCAGCGCGGGCGGCACGGTGATCGCCTCCTGCGACGCCGCCGGCCTGGTGGCGCTGCGCTCGTGGAGCCCCGCCCAGGACTACTCGGTGGACGAGGTCGAGTCGGGGCCGGCACGGGAGGCGAAGGTGGAATTCGAGCCGGACGAGGGCGAGGAGCTCGAACTGACCATCACCTGTGCCGGCGGGATACCGGTCGCCCGGAGCTGACCAGGATCCGCGCGCCGGACCTAGACTGCGCGACATGAGCCGCGTCAGCTCAAGCCCCGGGCGGGTCTTCGGCGTGATACTCGCCGGATGCCTCGCCCTGGGCGGCTGTGCCGGGGCGGAGCCAGAAACGGGAGCGCCCGATCCGCGAACCGCCGTCGACGTTTACGTGAGAGGGCTGAACGACAACGACTACGAGGCCATCGCCCGCCTCGCGCCGCCACTGAACGACCCGTCGGAGGCGATCCGCGGACGGCTGGCGGCGTACGGGGGGAAGGGCATCACGCTCGCGACCGTCGACATCAGCAGCGAGATCACCCCCAAGGTCGCGAAGGCCCGGCTGGAAGGCGCCGGAGCCGGCGGACGGTACGCGGAGACGCTGTTGATGGAGCGCAAGGGCGAGCGGTGGTACATCGCGCTCGGCAGGAACCCGGCCCTGCCGAGCGACCGGGTGACCGCCTCGACGACCCGTCCTTGACAGGGCCGGTCCTCGCTCAGCGCTGGAGGTCGAGTATCAGGGCGCGGTGATCGGACACCTCGGGCGTGGCCATGATCTCGAAGTGCTTGACGGCGGCAGGGTCGGAGACGAGCAGGTAGCTCGCGTGCCGTACGGGCTTGGGATAGCGGGAGGTCCTGGTGTCGGCGCCCAGCACCAGATCGGTCAGCCCGAGCCCGGCGAGGACCCGGAACGTCTCGCTGCCGGGCAGCACGTTGAAGTCACCGCACACCACGGTCAGGTCGCCGTCCTCCCGCACGCTCCCGACGAGGCCCGCGAGCCGTTCGGCCTGGGCGAGGCGCTCCGGGGTGTCGGCCTTGCCCGCCGGGTCCCGCAGGCCGTGCAGGTTGACGACGGTGACGAACCGCCGCGCCGGCCGGTCGAAGACCCGTACGGCCAGCGCGGCGCGGGGCCGGCCGCCGCTCGGGTAGCGGTCGTGTTCGAGGTAGGCGCCGTGCACGAACGCCGACCGCACGCCGACGAGCGGCAGCGCCGTGGCGGCGAAGGTGGCCAGCCCGAAGTCCTCACGGTGCGTACGGCCCTCCTGGTCCTGGACCGGCCCCGAGTCGCTCACGGCGAACAGGCCGTGGTGGCGGGGGAGCAGCGCGCGCACGTCGCCGAGGAGGTCGGCCCGCTGTGGCAGGGACCGCTCGTCGTCCTCGAACCTGGTCCAGCCGCCGGCCGTCGGGGTGTGGGTCACCTCCTGAAGGCACAGGACGTCGGCGTCGCAGGTGTCGAGCCAGCGGGCGAGGTCGTCGAACATCGCGCCGCCCCACGCGTTGAGAGAGATGATCCGCACGCGTACGACGGTAGATCATGTTCGCCGGGCGACGTACGCGGTCTTGGCGTCGCCCGAGAAGCCGCAGGCCCGGTAGAAGGCGTGGGTCGCGGGCGTGCGCGAGCCCGTCATCAGCATGACCTTGTAGCAGCCGGCGTCCCAGGCGGCTCGCAGAGTGGCGGCCATGATCTGCTTGCCGAGGCCGGTGCCGCGCAAGGTCTTGTCGACGACGACGTTCTCGATGACGGCGTAGGGGGAAGCGGCGCGGGTGAGGTTGGGGATGACGTTGAGGTACGTCGTGGCGACGACCTGCCCGTCCTGTTCGAGCACGAAGAGATGCAGGCCCGGGGTGTCCAGGATCCGCCGGAAGGTCGCTGAGGCGGATCCGTCCTCCGGTACGGGGTCGTGGGGGTGGAGCTGGCCGTAGAGGTGCATGATCTGGTCGAAGTCGCCGGGTCTGGCCTCGCGGAACATGCCGGTGATCAGCGCTCGCCGACGGGGCCGTTGTAGAGGAGTTTCGTCGATTCGGCGGGCACGATGATGTCGGCCACCTCGACCACCTGATCTCCGGCATGGTAGGCACGCTCGATCGCCACCACGACCGCGCCCGCACCGATGCCGAGCTGTCTCGCCTCCTCGGGCGAGGCAGGCCGTGCGGACACCTCCTCCTGCCAGGAGTCCACAGTGATGTCGACGGCGGCCATGCGATGCGGGATACCGAGCCCCGCATGCGGGCCGGCCTCGGGAAAGGCGATGGCGGTGCCCTTGGTGATGCTCAAGGGTTCCCAGCTGGTGACGAGCATCCATGGGCCTTCGTCGTCCGAGGCGAACGTGTAGGCGGTGCGCATCACGTCGTGGTGGTGCCCGTCCGGTGTCCCCAGTCCCAGGCGCTCCCGGATCTCGGGCGGGGCCTGCATGGTGTCGGACGCGTAGGACCGTGTGCCTTGGCGGCCCTGTTCTTCGAGTTGTTGTGCGAGGCGATCCTGGTACCAGCTTCGGACGAGAGGGCGACGCTCAGGACGTGCGCGGACGAACATCCCGGCGCCTGGACGGCTGAGCAGAAGAGCTTCCCGGATGAGGATCCTGGTGGCTTGCTGAATGACACCAGGGGCTGCCTTGTACTCGGCTGACAACTCCTCGCGAGTGGGCAGGCGACTGCCTGGTGGGAAGTCGCCGCTCACGATGCGACGTCGGAGATCTGCGGCAATCCGGACATACAAAGCCTCGGTCACGCTATCCAGCTTGACGGCGTGGGCATTCAGCTCCCTATATGGCTATACAGATACCGAGCTGAGTATTCAATTGCGGAGGTCCTGTGACGGCCTGGAGTCAGAAGTACCCCGTCCGGGACGAAAGCGGTGCAACGGCCGCGCGTCACGTGAGAGCCCTCCTCGAAACGCTCCTACCGGCCCGTGCCGACGACGCTCACGAACTGGCCCGGGAGCTGTTCGCCTGGGCTCTGGCACGTTCCAGGGCAAGCGGAAAGCTCAATCTCGTCACCATGATCGAGCGCACTCCGTCCGGCCTGAAGGTGCGTTTCGAGCTGCACTACCCTGACGACCTGCCCTCAGCCGATACCCGCCAGGCCTGGAGTGCGATGTCCACCCTCGCTGACGCCTATGGCGAGTGCCCGACAAGGCGGGGCCGGATGACCTACGGAGAGCTTTGGGAGAGCAGATGACCCGCATCCAGTGGCAGCCGCACCAGCCCCACACCGCCGTCACCCGCGTCATCGAAACCTCATGCTGCGGCGCCCTGGAATGGTGCTCCGAGGGCGGCAGATTCCTCGTCCTGCGCCGCTGCGGCGACCACGGCCACGAGGAGACCGGGCGCGGCCGCTACCCCGACGCCCGCCGCGTATGGAATGCCCTCCTCGCAGCCCACGCATGCACGACACCCTCATGACATCTCGGCCCCCAGCGCGGCCTTCGTCAGCTCCGCCTGGCGGCGGATCTGCCCCAGGACGATCTCGTTGACCCCCTTGGCCTCGAACGTGGCGACCATCTTGTCCATGACCGCGTTCGCCCGCACCATGTCACCCTGCCGCGCCTCCGCCCTGGCCAGCCGCCGCATCGCCAGGTTGAGCGTGATGTTGTCGATGCTGGCGTCCCGCGCCACGGCCGTCAGGTGCTCGATGCCCTGCTTCGGGTCCGGTGGGCGGATGCGCAGCCGGTTGCCCGGCGTCAGCTCCTTGAACTCCCGCTCGGCGTTGAGCCCCTTGACCAGGCGGGCGTAGACGGCAAGGGGGTGGTCGCCGTACCGGCTGATGACCTCGTCCAGCGCCTCGTTGCCCGAGCGCAGCGCGGGCGAGTCGGAGCCCATCAGGGAGAACAGCTTGCCCTGGTCCTCGCCCAGCATCAGCTCGGCCACCAGGTGGTCGTCGCGGCTGACGGGCAGGCGCACCCTGATCGGGCAGGCGGGGGAGACGATGCGGGAGCCGTCGGCGGCGATGTACTGGGCGCGGAGCTGGTACTCGCCGGGGAGCTGGAAGTAGTGGCCGTCCCGGCCGTGCCCGATGTACGCGCTGCGGTAGATGGCTGGGTTGCCCGGGTCGAGGCGGATCTCGGGGGAGGTGTCGACGCAGTGCCGCATCATCGGCCGGTACAGCACGGTCCTGCCGCCCGGCTGGGTGATCGAGATTTGGGTGAACTCGGTGTCGGGGTGCAGGTGGCCGTGCGTGGTGCGCGGCTCGGCCGTGTACGCCAGCTTGAGCTCCACGACGACGGGCTCGCCCAGCTCGTACGACTCCTTGGCCCGCAGCTCAAGGCGCAGCCCTGAGCGGTCCTCGACGGGCTGCTCGAAGGCGTCGATCTCGGCGGCGCCGGTGCCGAAGGCGTTCGCGCCCATGGCGACGTCGCGGTAGAAGCCGTGCCGCAGGTGGATCAGCTCGGCGTCGGTGAACTGGAAGGGGAAGGCGGCCCAGTAGCCCTGCTCGCCGCCGGGCCGGTAGTTCTGCACGTAGTTCATCCACGACAGGTCGCCGAAGCCGCCGCTGGGGCCGAGGGGCTGGGGCGGGGTGGCGAGGTTCTTCTGCCAGGAGTGCAGGAGGTTGAAGGCGTGCCCGAGTTCGTGCACGTACGTGCGGAGCTGCGCCCGCTGTGCCTGTGGCGTGTCACCCTTGATCGCGTCGTAGAAGACGGCGGCCCCCTGCCGCTGGTGCGCGTCGTTGTAGTCGAACATGATGCCCCGGTAGCCGCCCACGTGCTTGCTGGCCACCAGCAGCCACAGCCGCCACGCCACGGCGTCGCCGAACGCGCTGAAGTGCCGGGTCATCGCGTGGTGCAGCTCGGCGTCGTCCCAGGCCAGGTCCATGCCCGACCCCTCGACGGGGATCACGCCGGGCTCGGCCAGGGTCAGCTCGATGCCCGCCTCCGCGTACGCCGACACCACCGTCAGGTCCCTGGCCGGCGACCCGCCCGGCCCCGGCAGCGACCCGGTGGGGTAGGCCGCGAACGGCACCGTCCCGATCACGGAGTCCACCTCCAGCAGCGCGCTGCGGAAGTGCGGCGAGACGAACGAGACCTGGTAGGTGCGCCCCGCGACCGCGGCCGTCGCGGACTCCTCGGTGATCGTGATGCTCACGTCGTGCACCGGCGTGCCGAACGTGAACTCCCCGATCCCCTGGATCCGCCCGTCCTGCACGGCGGGGTTGTGGGTCACGAACGAGCCGACGTAGGAGGTGGTCGCCCCGGCCACGGTGAACAGGTCGCCGCTGACCCGCCCCATGGGCCTGGCGCCGTCGACGTCGACGCGCAGCGCCAGCCGGGAGTCGCCGTCCTGTCCCTGGTACAACCCGCTGATCATGGGAGCTCCCTGGGGGATCGCTGGGGGTTACACCGGGGAGACTTCTCCGACGGGCAGGCCCTGTCAACGACTCCCGCGAACTTGGAGCGCCCCCAGCAACTCCTCGGAGGCCCTGGTGATCGCCTCGACGGCCTTGTCGAACGCCTCGGCGTTGTGCGAGGCGGGCGCGCGGAAGCCGGAGATCTTCCTGACGTACTGGAGTGCCGCTGCCCGCACGTCCTCCTCGGTCACGCTCTCGGTGTACGGCGGGCGGAGGGTCTTGATGCTTCTACACATGTCTCAACCGTAATATCCGATGCGCTGGCTTATCTCCTGTGCGCCGGAGATCAGCACGGCGCCGACCTCCGCCAGCCGGTCGGGCGTCAGCCGGTAGGACGGCCCCGAGGCGCTGACCGCGGCCACCACCGACCCGTCGGCGCCCCTGATGGGCGCCGCCACCGCGTTCAGGCCGACCTCCAGCTCCTCCACCGCGGCGGCCCAGCCGCGCTCCCTGATCTCCTCCAGGCGCAGCGACTCCGGCGCGGTGATCGTGTGCGGCGTGTAACGCTCCAGGACGGGGCCGAGCCGCAGCGCCCCGTAGGCGAGCAGCACCTTGCCGCTGGAGGTGGCGTGCGAGGGGGTGCGCTGGCCGACCCAGTTGTGGCCGCTGATCGCTGCGGGGCCGCGCACCTGGCTGACGTTGACCGCGTCGCCGCCCCGCCCCACCGCGATGTTGACGGTCTCGCCGATCTCCTCGGCGAGCCGCAGGCACACGGGACGGCTCTCGCGCGACAGGTCGAGCTGCGCGGTGGCGGCCCCGGCCAGCCGTACGACGCCGAACCCGAGCCGATAGCGCCCGCGATCACCGGTCTGCTCCACCAGCCCGCCCTGCTCCAGCGCCGCCAGCAGCCGGAACGCCGTGGACTTGTGCACGTCGAGCGCGGCGGCCAGGTCCGTCACCCGGGTGGCGCCGTCGCGGGCCAGGATCTCCAGGATCGCGATGGCACGATCGACCGACTGCACCGACGTGCTGTTGCCCATGGCGCAACTCTAGCCGGGCGCGAGCTGATGGCCGAAGTCAGCGCTCTAGCCGGGCGCGAGCTGATGGCCGAAGTCAGCGCTCTAGCCGGGCGCGAGCTCGTGGCCGAAGTCCAGCGCGATCTTCCGCATGCGCTCGGCCAGGTGGTCGCGGTTCAGCGCGTCGATCCGCTCGGCGGGCCCCGACACCGACATCGCGGCGACCACCCGGTCGCCGTCCTGCACCGGCACGGCCAGGCAGTGCACGCCCAGCTCCTCCTCGCCCAGGTCCATCGCGTAGCCGCGGCTTCGCACCGCCCCCAGCTCGGTGAGCATGGCGGACACGTCGGTGATCGTGTTCGGGGTGCGGCGGGGCATGCCGGTGCGCTCGAACACCGCGACCGCCTCGGAGGCGGGCCGCCCCGCCAGCAGCACCTTGCCCACCGCCGTGCTGTGCGGCAGCACCCGCCGCCCGACCTCGGCGAACATCCGCAGCCTGCGCGGCGAGGGCACCTGCGCCACGTAGACGACGAAGTCGCCTTCGAGCACGGCCAGGTTCGCGGTCTCGCCGGACAGCTCGACCATCCTGGTCAGGTACGGCTGCGCCCACACGCCGACCATGCTCTCCGCGATGCCGCCCAGCCGCACCAGGCCGCCGCCCAGGGCGTAGCGCCGGTCGGACTCCTGCCGGACGTAACCGCGCGCGAGCAGCGTCTGCAACAGCCGGTGGATGGTCCCGTACGGCAGCCCGGTCCTGGCGGCGATCTCCGACAGCCCGGCCTCGCCGCCGTGCTCGGCCAGCGCTTCGAGCACGTCCAGGGCACGCTCGACCGACTGAACGCTCACCGGCTCTCCTCCGCCGCTCCGGCGAGCGGCCTCGTCACAGCAGGACCGCTCTCCTCCGCCGCTCCGCCCAGGGGCCCCGTCACAGCAGGACCCCGCGCAGGGAGGCGTCCAGCACCTCGGCCGTGTGCGCGACCCTGATCGTGGCGCCGGAGCGCCGCATGGCGGCGGCGATCTGCATCGTGCAGCCGGGGTTGGCCGAGACCAGCAGCTCGGCGCCGGTCGTGCCGACCGCCTTGGCCTTCCTGTCGCCGAGGTCGCGCGCGGCGTCGGGCCGCAGCAGGTTGTACGTGCCCGCCGACCCGCAGCAGATCGCCGACTCGGGGATCTCGCGCAGCTCCAGCTCGGGGATCGCGCCCAGCAGCTCACGCGGCTGCGCCCGCACCCCCTGGGCGTGGGCCAGGTGGCAGGCGTCGTGGTAGGCGACGGTGACCGGCAGCGGATGCCGCTTGGCGACGGGGCCCAGCTCGGCCAGGTACTCCGACAGGTCCACGACGCGGAACGCGGGCTCGTGCTCCAGCAGCTCGGCGTACTCCTTCATGGAGGAGCCGCATCCGGCGGCGTTCACCACGACGGTGTCCACCCCGGCCCGCTCGAACGCCCTGACCGTCCGGCTCGCCAGCCGCCTGGCCTGCTCGTCGCGCCCGGAGTGCACGCTGAGCGCCCCGCAGCAGCCCTGCTCGGGCGGGACGACCACGTCGCAGCCCTCCAGCGCGAGCACCCGCGCGGTGGCCGCGTTGACCTGCGGGAAGAACTCCCGCTGCACGCAGCCGGTGAGCATGCCGACCGTGGCCCGCCGCTCGCCCCTGGCCCTGACCAGGCGCGGCAGGCGCTGACGGCGCGCAACGCGCGGCGCGAGCGCGGCCATGGCGCCCAGGCTCGGGTTCACGCGGGCGAGGAACGGCGCCATCCGCTCCGCCAGCCACATCGTCGGCCGCAGCAGCCGCAGCCGCCGCGGGTAGGGGAACAGGCTGAACACGATGCCGCGCACGGCCCTGTCCTCGGGCTCGCGCACGTGCTGCCGCTCCACCTCCACCCTGGTCAGCTCGATCAGCCGGTCGTACTGCACGCCCGACGGGCAGGCCGTCACGCACGCCATGCAGCCCAGGCAGGCGTCGAAGTGCCCGGCCATCTCGGGCGTGATGGGGGTGCCCTCGACGTGCTGCTTCATCAGGTGGATGCGGCCGCGCGGGGAGTCCATCTCCTCGCCCCACAGCGCGTACGTGGGGCAGGTCGGCAGGCAGAACCCGCAGTGCACGCAGTCGTTGATCAGCTTCGGGTCCATCAGATGCCTCCCACGAACCGTCCGGGAGACATCCTGCGCCCGGGGTCGAACCGTTCCTTGACCCGCCGCATCAACGGCAGCCCGCTCACCTGCCCCCACCGGTCGAGCCCGTCGTACGGGGCGGCGAGCACGCTCACCCGCGCCCGTTCGCGCAGCCGCGCCACGGCGGCGGCCAGCTCGTCCCCGGTCGTCTCCCGCCACGCCGCCAGCAGCACCCGCCCGGAGGCGAGCGAGCCGCGCAGCGCCAGCCCGGTCGTCGCGACCGCGTCGAGCACGCCGGCGGTGTCCTGCGGCAGGAAGCGCGCCTCGACCAGCACCTCGTCGCTGTCGATCAACCCCCACCAGGACGGCCGCTCCCGGGTGACGGAGCCGCCGGCCAGCTCGCGCAGCGCCTCGGCCCTGGCCTCGGCCGCCGAGCCCTCCACCAGCACCGCCAGCGTGAGCGGGCCCTCGGGGTCCGGCCAGTCGGCCTCGACCGCGCTCGGCTCGGCCTGCGAGGCCGTCAGCGCCGCCGCGACCGGCGCCGCCTGGGCGCGATCGAGCCGCGCGACCACCCAGCGGCGGTCGGCGGGCAGGGGGTGCAGGCGGAACGTGGCCTCCGCGATGACGCCGAGCGTGCCGTACGAGCCGGTGAACAGCTTGCCCAGGTCGTAACCCGCGACGTTCTTGACCACCTTGCCGCCTGAACGGGCGATCGTCCCGTCGGGCAGCACCACGGTGATGCCGATGAGCAGGTCGCGCGCGGCGCCGTACCGGAAGGAGCGCGGCCCGTGCAGCGCGGTGGCCAGCGTGCCGCCGACCGTCGTGCCCTCGCTGAACGGCACGTCGAGCGCCAGCTCCTGCCCCTTGCCTGCGAGCGTGCCCGCCAGCGCGTCCATGGTCACCCCGGCCTGCGCGCGCACCACCAGGTCGCCCGCCGCGTGCTCCAGGATCTCGTTCATGCAGCACAGGTCGAGCAGCACGTCGCAGCGCTCGGGCGGCGGGCCCCAGTGCAGCTTGGTGCCGCCGCCCACGGGCACCACCGCCAGGTCGCGCTCGGCGCAGGCCCGCAGCACGGCCGCGATCTCCTCGACGGTCTCCGGCAGCGCCACCCAGCGGGGCGGCACGCCGAGGACGGCGTCGTCCTCGCCCGCCTGCCTGACCGTCACCCCCTCGATCAAAACTGCTCCGCCTTCCCCGACTCGACCAGCGGATGCACGCCCTTGCGCACGCCCGGCACCTCGCCGCACAGGCGCGGCGTGGGGAACACCTTGCCCGGGTTCGCCAGGCCCCGGGGGTCGAACGCGCACCGGACGAGCTGCATGGTGTCCAGGTCGTCCGCGCTGAACATCTTCGTCATATATCGGGACTTGTCCACGCCGACCCCGTGCTCGCCCGTGATCGAGCCGCCGTGCTCGATGCACAAATCGAGGATCGCGCCCGACACCACCTCGGCCCGCTCGCCCGCCCCCGGCTCCTCGTCGTCGAACAGCACCAGCGGATGCAGGTTGCCGTCGCCGGCGTGGAAGACGTTGGCCACCCTGATGCCGTGCTCCGCCGACAGCCGGTCGATGGCGGCCAGCACGGCGGGCAGCGACGTGCGCGGGACCACGCCGTCCTGCACGATGTAGGCCGGGCTGATGCGCCCGACGGCGGCGAACGCCGACTTGCGGCCCTTCCAGATCGCCGCCCGCTCGGCCGCGCCGGCCGCCACGCGCAGCTCGAACGCGTTCGCGCAGATCTCCTGGAGCTGGGCGAACTGGAGGTCCACCTCGGCGGCGGGCCCGTCCAGCTCCACGATCAGCACCGCGCCCGCGCCCTCCGGGTAGGAGCAGGCCACCGCCGCCTCGGCCGCCTCGATGGCCAGCGCGTCCATCATCTCGATCGCGGCCGGCACGATGCCCGCCCCGATGATCGCCGAGACGGCCAGCCCGCCCTGCTCGATGCTCTCGAACGCCGCCAGCACCGTGGTCACCGCCTCCGGCGCGCGGCTCAGCCGTACCGTGACCTTGGTGGCGATGCCCAGCGTGCCCTCCGAGCCGATGAACGCGCCCAGCAGGTCGTAGCCCGCGTCCAGGCGGTCGAGCGTGACCAGGTCGCCGTCGGGGGTGACGATCTCGCAGGCCTCCACGTGGTTGACGGTGAAGCCGTACTTCAGGCAGTGCGCGCCGCCGGAGTTCTCCGCGACGTTGCCGCCGATCGAGCAGACCTGCTGGCTGGACGGGTCGGGCGCGTAGTAGTAGCCGCGGTCGCGCACGGCCTCGGTGATGGCCAGGTTCGTCACGCCGGGCTCCACGACCGCGCGGCGGTTGGGCAGGTCGATCTCCAGGATCGCGCGCATCCTCGACGTGACGATCAGCACGCCGTCCTCGCGCGGGAGCGCGCCCCCCGACAGGCCGGTGCCCGAGCCCCTGGCCACGAAGGGCACGCCGTGCTCGTTGCACAGCCGTACCACCTGGGCGACCTGCTCGGCCGTGGCGGGCAGCACGACCACGCCGGGGGTCGCCCGGTGGTAGGTGAGGCCGTCGCACTCGTACGTGCGCAACCGCACCGGATCGGTGATCACCGAGTCGCCGGGCAGAAGCGAACGCAGAGCCGCTACGAGCTTGTCCATCATCATCAGATTTTCTACGGCATCTGGGCGTACGCGGGAAGAGTCAGGAACTCGGCGAAGTCGTCGTCCAGCGCCACTTCCTTGAACAGCGCCGTCGCCTGCGCGAACAACTTCTCGTCGTAGCCGGGCTCCATCGCGATCTTCGCGACCTCCTCGGTGATGATCCGCTCCACCAGCTCCTTGGTCACCTGCTGCGCGGTGTCGGCCAGGGTGATGTCGTTGTGGATCCACTGCCAGATCTGGGAGCGGGAGATCTCCGCGGTGGCCGCGTCCTCCATGAGGTTGTGGATGGCGACCGCGCCCAGCCCGCCCATCCAGGCGGCCAGGTAGCGCAGCGCCACGTCCACGTTGTTGCGCAGGCCCGCCTCGGTGATGTCGCCCGGCGTCTCGGAGACGGCGAGCAGCTCGGCGGCGGTCACGCTGACGTCCT
This sequence comes from Nonomuraea monospora, assembly GCF_039531895.1. Lineage (NCBI taxonomy): Bacteria > Bacillati > Actinomycetota > Actinomycetes > Streptosporangiales > Streptosporangiaceae > Nonomuraea > Nonomuraea monospora. Next base: position 589,865 of record NZ_BAAAQX010000002.1, on the reverse strand, counting down.
CGCGCAGCCGGTCGAGCTGGTTCGGCCGCGAGCCGAGCACGCCGTCGAAGACCTCGCGGCAGATCGGCACCAGGTCGGGGTGCGCCACCCACGACCCGTCGAAGCCGTCGCCCGACTCGCGCGTCTTGTCCGCCCGGACCTTCTCCAGCGCCACCGCGTTGACCTCGGGGTCCCTGCGGGAGGGGATGAACGCGGCCATCCCGCCGATGGCGTGCGCGCCGCGCTTGTGGCAGGTGCGCACCAGCAGCTCCGTGTACGCGCGCATGAACGGGGCCGTCATCGTGACCGCGTTCCGCTCGGGCAGCAGGAACTCGCGGCCCCGCGTGCGGAACTTCTTGATCACGCTGAACAGGTAGTCCCAGCGGCCCGCGTTCAGCCCGGCCGAGTGGTCGCGCAGCTCGTAGAGGATCTCCTCCATCTCGAACGCCGCCGGGTACGTCTCGATCAGCACGGTCGCCCTGATCGTGCCGTGCGGGATGCCGAGGAGCTGCTGCGCCCTGGTGAACACGTCGTTCCAGAGCCGCGCCTCCAGGTACGACTCGATCTTGGGCAGGTAGAAGTACGGGCCCTTGCCCTTGTCGATCTGCCGCTGGGCGCAGTGGAAGAAGTAGAGGCCGAAGTCGAACAGCGACCCGGCGACCGGCCGCCCGTCGACCTGGGCGTGCTTCTCGTCCAGGTGCCAGCCGCGCGGGCGCACCACGACGGTGGCCAGCTCGCTGTCGGGCTTGAGCGCGTACGCCTTGCCGCCCGTCTCGAAGTCGATCGTGCGGTCGAGCGCGTCGCGCAGGTTGAGGTGGCCGGAGACGCAGTTCTCCCACAGCGGCGAGTTGGCGTCCTCGAAGTCGGCCAGCCACACCTTGGCGCCGGAGTTGAGCGCGTTGATCGTCATCTTCTTGTCGACCGGGCCGGTGATCTCGACGCGCCTGTCCTCCAGGCCGGGCGCCGGGGGCGCGACCTGCCAGTCGCTCTCCCTGATCTCCTTCGTCTCGGGCAGGAAGTCGAGCATGCCGCCCGCCGACAGCTCCGCCTGGCGCGCCTGGCGGGCCTCCAGCAGCTCCAGCCGCCTGGCGCCGAACTCCCGCTGGAGAGCGGCCACGAAATCGCGCGCCTCCGGCGTGAGGATCTCGTCGAACCGGTCGTGCATCGGGCCGGTGATCTCCATGGGACCTCTTTCCATATCGTGGAAAACAAGTTCTGGATGGTGGAAGTGAAATTACTCCCCTGATGTTCGGGGGTCAAAGGGTGGGGTTCCCCTGGGGGCATCCCCGATGTCACCGCAGCGCGTCCCGCGACAGGATTTCCGCATGAAGACGATTGCGATCGCGGGCGGACTGCTCGCCGCCGCGGCGCTGCTGACGGGGTGCGGCCTCGGCGACATCGCCGGCCCCTCGAACGAGGACACGGTCTCGTACCAGGTGACGGACAAGGTCACCAAGCTCCAGCTCAAGAACGACTCGGGTGAGGCCGTGATCACCGAGACCGACGGCACCGCCGTGCGGGTCGTCGAGACCCTGCACTGGCGCGGCGACTCCGACAAGCCCAAGCCGGAGCACAAGGTCGAGGGCGAGGCGCTGTTCCTCACCTACGCCTGCCCGTCCAGCTGGGGAAGCTGCAGCGTCGACTACAAGATCGAGATCCCCAAGGGGCTCCCGGTCGACCTGGAGGCCGGCTCCGGCAACCTCACCCTGCGGAACCTGACCGGCCAGATCGACCTGACCGCCGGCTCGGGGGACGTGGACGCGGCCGGGCTGTCGGGCAAGAAGGTTTACGCCGACCTGGGGTCGGGCAACATCGAGCTGACCTACACCGCCGCGCCGGAAACCGCCGAGCTGAAGACCGGATCGGGGGACATCACGCTGCACGTCCCCGACGGCGCCTACGACGTCAAGACCGACGTGGGCTCCGGCGACGCCACCGTGACGGTCAAGAAGGACGCCACGTCGGCCCACAAGATCTCGCTGACCGCGGGGTCCGGCGACATCACGGTCAAGCCTGCTTGATTAACCAGGTGATTGCGTAACGGATGTCATGCCACCATCGTGGGAAGACACCGAGGTGTCCAGACGTTCCCTAATAGAGATGACACGTATGCACGAATACTCCGAGCTCGACGCGTTCGAGACCGGCGACATGGACCTCGAGGATCGCCAGGCGCTCCGCCGCGTGGCGGGCCTCTCCACCGAACTCCAGGATGTCTCCGAGGTCGAGTACCGGCAGCTGCGGCTCGAACGGGTCGTTCTCGTCGGCGTCTGGACCTCCGGCACCGCGGAGGAGGCCGACAACTCCCTGCTCGAGCTCAAGCTCCTGGCCGAGACGGCCGGATCCGAGGTGCTCGACGGGCTCATCCAGCGCCGCCAGAAGCCCGACCCGGCCACCTACATCGGCTCGGGCAAGGCCCTGGAGCTGCGCGACGTCGTCGAGTCCAGCGGCGCCGACACCGTGATCTGCGACGGCGAGCTGACCCCCGGCCAGCTCCGCCAGCTCGAGGACATCGTCAAGGTCAAGGTCATCGACCGGACCGCGCTGATCCTCGACATCTTCGCCCAGCACGCCAAGAGCCGCGAGGGCAAGGCCCAGGTCGAGCTGGCGCAGCTTTCGTACCTGCTGCCGCGCCTGCGCGGCTGGGGTGGCAACCTGTCCCGGCAGGTCGGCGGTCGCGCCGCCGGCGGCGTCGGCATCGGTGGCCGCGGCCCCGGTGAGACGAAGATCGAGCTGGACCGCCGGCGCATCCGCGAGCGCATGTCGAAGCTGCGCCGCCAGATCAGCGGCATGTCCACCTCGCGCGAGACCATGCGCCACCGGCGCCAGCGCCGCGAGGTGCCCGCCGTGGCCATCGCCGGCTACACCAACGCGGGCAAGTCCTCGCTGCTCAACCGCGTCACCGGCGCGGGCGTGCTGGTCGAGGACGCGCTGTTCGCCACCCTCGACCCGACCGTGCGCCGCGCGCGCACCCCGGAGGGCAGGCTGTTCACGATCGCCGACACCGTCGGTTTCGTCCGGCACCTGCCGCACCAGCTCGTCGAGGCGTTCAGGTCCACGCTGGAGGAGGTCGCCGACGCCGACCTGATCCTGCACGTGGTCGACGGCTCGCACCCCGACCCCGAGGGGCAGCTCGCGGCCGTACGGGAGGTGTTCGCCGACATCGACGGCGCCGCCGAGATCCCCGAGATCGTCGTGATCAACAAGGCCGACGCGGCCGACCAGGAGGTGCTGGACCGCATCGCCAGGCGCGAGCGCGACAGCATCGTGGTCTCCGCCCGCACGGGCAAGGGCATCCCCGCGCTGATGGACCTGATCGAGGAGCGGCTGCCGCGGCTGGATCACGAGGTTCATCTGCTGGTGCCGTACGAGCGGGGCGACCTCGTCTCGCGGGCCCACAAGGAGGGCGAGGTGCTCTCGGTGGACCACGTGGGTGACGGGACGATCCTGCACGCCAGGGTGCTGCCCAGCTTGTCGCAGGAGCTGCTGCGGGTGGGCAAGCCGGTGGAGCGCGTAGCCTGACCTTCTTCTCTGGATGGCCCGGTGTCACTTGCCGGGCCATCCCGTCATTTTTGCTTGGTCGGGCAGCACCCATCACAAAACGCACACACTCGCCCAAAAGCGGCAGTGGTCCCCGAACCCTGGGATTGCTAGGATTGGCCAGACGTTGGTCTCGTTTTGGGTTTGGGTTCTGGGTTCGATGATGACTGTGAGTGTTGACGTCGTCAGTGGGAGCCGTGGGGACAAGGCAGGGCTGCGTGATGTTTGGGATGAATGGTCTTTCTTCCGAATAACCCTGTACAGCAGCCCAACATGTGAAATAACGTAACTGAACTGAAATCGCCGGATCATGGGTCCGGCGGTACGGTCACCGCACAACTCGATGCGGAAGAGCAGGAGACCCCCCATGTCGTCCGGACCCGGAGCGGACTCAGTGGGCGCGGCACAGGCCGTGCGCTGGGCTGCGCGCTCGTGCGGGGGGTCATGCTGGGTGGTGATGCGGTGACCGTCCGACTGCTGACCAACATCGGCCGCCTCTGGACCGGCAACGAGGTCCTCAGCAACGCCGCCATCCTCGTGCACAACGACCGCATCGCCTGGGTCGGCCGCGCGCCGGACCTGCCGCAGAGCGTGCCAGGCGTGGTCGATGACATCGTCGACGTCGACCACGTCGAGAACCTCGGCGGCGCCCTCGTCACGCCCGGCCTCATCGACGCCCACACCCACCCCGTCTACGCCGGCAACCGCTACGCCGAGCTGGCCATCCGCACCGGCGGCTCCACCTCCGCCTCGATCACCGCGGCGGGCGGCGGCGTGGGCTCCACCGTCACCGTGACCCGCGGCACCGACCCGTGGACCTTGTGCAACGGCGTGCGCGAGCGGCTGCGCAGCTGGCTGCTCAGCGGCACCACCACCGTCGAGGCCAAGACCGGCTACCACCTCACCCGCGACGGCGAGCTCGCCGACGTGCGGCTCCTGCGCGAGCTGGAGAAGGAGCCGATGATGCCGCGGGTGCACGTCACGTTCCTGGCCGCGCACGTGGTGCCGCCCGAGTACTTCGGCAGGCAGCGCGAGTACGTCGAGGCCGTGGGCGCCTGGTGCGCCGACGCGGCCGCCGCCGGTGCCGACAGCGTGGACGTCTACTGCGACGAGGGCTACTTCACCACCGAGGAGTCCCGCTGGGTCCTCGCCTCCGGTCGCAACGTGGGCCTGCTGCCGCGCATCCACGCCGGCATCTTCAGCCGCCGCGGCGCCGTCCAGCTCGCCGCCGAGCTCGGCTGCGCCTCCGCCGACGGCCTGCACCACATGTCCGACGAGGACATCGCCATCATGTCCCGCTACGGCGTCCCCGCCGTCGTCTGCCCGGCCACCGCCCTCCAGCGCGGCCACCTCCCGCCGGTCCGCCAGATGATCAAGCACGGCGTGCAGATCGCCCTCGGCAGCGACCACAACCCCGGCTACTGCGGCATCACCTCGATGTCCCTGGTCGTGGCCATGGCGGTGTCGGCGTTCGGGATGAGCGTCAACGACGCCCTGCGCGCGGCCACCCTCGGCGGCGCCACCGTCCTCGGCGCTCCCGACCGCGGGGTGCTGGCTCCCGGGCGGCTCGCGGACATCGTGCAGTGGGACGCCGACCACGAAGGCGCCTTCGCCTGGTCGTTCGGGTTGAAGCCGCGGCGGGTGTGGCGGGGTGGAACGCCCGTTCAGTAGTTAATCTCGGGGTATGGCGGCCTTGGTTGCGGTTGTTACGGATTCGACTGCTTATTTGGGGGCTGTGGCTGGGGTGACTGTGGTGCCCGTACAGGTGGTCGGGCACGGCGGCCCTGGGACGGGCGGCGGTGTGTCGCGCGGCGGCCCAACCTCCGGCGGGAAGCCCTCGCGCGGCGATCGCACTTCCGGCGCAGACGAACCCCCGCGCTCCGACCTCAACTCCGGCGCCGGGGATACTTCCCACGGCGACACCACCAGTGAGTCTTGCCGCGGCGACTCCACCCGTGAGTCTTTCCGTGGCGACTCCACCTCCAGCACCAGGGAGTCCTTCCGCGGCGACTCCACCTCCAATACCAGGGAATCTTCCGGCGGCGAGTCCACCTCCAGCGACCGCATCTCGCCTAGTGACCGCATCTCGCCCAGCGACCGCCGCCCCCCACGCATCGGGGGGCGCACATCACCCGGCAACCGCACCTCCCACCACCCCCAGGGCCGTTTCAGCAGCGCCCTCACCTTCGACGAAGACTCCTTCACCGGCGACCTGGCCTCCGCCACCACCTCCCGCCCCGCCCCCGCCCGCTTCGCCGCCTGCTACTCCGCCCTCGCCGCCGCCGGTGCCACCGCCATCGTCTCCATCCACGTCTCAGGCGAACTGTCAGGCACCATCGAATCCGCCCGATCCGCCGCCCGAGACGCCCCCGTACCGGTGGAAGTCATCGACAGCCGCTCGATCGCGATGGGCCTGGGCTACCCGGTCCTCGCCGCCGCCCGAACCGCCGCCACCGGAGCGTCCCTCGACGAGGTCGTGGCCGCCGCCCGCACCAGCATGCGCACCACCCGGACGTTCTTCTACGTCGACACCCTCGACTACCTCCACCGCAGCGGCCGCATCGGCACAGCCGCCTCCCTCCTCGGCTCCGCCCTCATGATCAAACCCCTCCTCCACCTCGCCGACGGCCGCATCTCCCTCCTGGAGAAGGTCCGCACGTCGTCCCGCGCCATCGCCCGCCTGGAGGACCTGGCGGTACAGGCGGCGGGGAAGGGGCCGGTGGAGGTGGCGGTGCAGCACCTGGCGGCCAGGGAACGAGCCGACGCACTGGCGCAACGGCTGCACAAACGGGTGCCCGGCCTTCGGGATCTGCGGGTGGTCGAGGTAGGCGCCGTGATCGGCGTACACGTGGGGCCCGGCATGCTCGGCCTGACGATCACCTCATCCGACACCTGATCACGCCTCGCGCCCTTCCGCTCCGAACGGCACCGCCCACGCCCCGCCTCTCTCATTCACAGCTAGCCCCGCCCCGCCTCTCTCATTCACAGCTAGCCCCGCCCCGCCTCTCTCATTCACAGCCAGCCCCGCCCCGCCTCCCTCATTCACAGCCAGCCCGCCGTCCCTCTCCTCCATCTCCCCAGCCAGCTCCAGCGTCGCCCTCCTCGATCCACAGCAAGCACAGCTCCCTTGCGCCCCCATACACAGGCCCCCACACCATCCTTCTGCACCGCCCACAAGCGCGCCTGCCCATCTCCCCTCCCATCCACAGAACCCCGCTCGGTCCCTTCGCCGACCCCACCCAAGCCGTACGTTCTTGGCCGTGCGAACCCCCGACCCCACGGCAGAACGCGCCATAGCCGAATCCCGGCTACGGTCGATCACCGCTCCTGCCCGTCGCCCCCGCCGCCTCCCCTGGGGCACGGGACCCGCCCCAGGGCGGACAGCACACCGCCACGTCCCCTCGCAGGAGTCATCAGCCGACAGGCCGGTACTTGAGGAAACCACAGACGGCTGGCCGCGAGCCGAGACAGCAGCGGTCGGGCGCTCAGCAGGCAAGCGTCCGTACGCCCAGCAACCAGCGGCCGGTCAGCCAGCGGATGACCGACCCGTGGATGAGCCGCGGTCGGACCCGCCACGGACGCCTGAACCCCCACCAACCCAGCAGCGTCCCCCCGAGCCGTGGCTCCCCGAACAGCGTCCTCCCGAATCGCGGCCACCAGTACAGCTTCCACTCGTACAGCGCCCATCCGGATCATGGCCACCCGAACTGCGCCCACCCGCGCCGTTGCCACCTGACCAGCGCCCACCCGTGTCGTGGCTCCCCGAGCTGCGCCCACCTGCGCCGTTGCCACCCGAACAACGTCCGCCCGCGCCGTTGCCACCCGAACAACGTCCGCCCGCGCCGTTGCCTCCCGAGCAGCGCCCACCTGCGCCGTGGCTCCCCGAACAGCGCCCATCCGAACCGTGGCCTCCCGAGCCGCCACCGAGGCCCGAACACCCTGCGCCCCTACCCCGAGCCCTTCAAGCCCTTCGAGCCGCCGTCACCTCCCAGGCCCCGGCCACCCTCGACCCAGGCAAGCCGGGCCTACGCGTACTCCTCGCCGTAGGCGTACTCGCGACAGCCCTGGCGATCTTCTTCGTCTGGCAGTCGGCCCCTTCCCCGCAACCCCTCCCACCCCCCACCCCGACAACCCCGATCACACCCCCGCCCTCACCCTCACCGGCGAGCACAACCAAGGTCACCGTCCACATCACCGGCAAGATCCGCAAACCAGGCGTATACCTCCTCCCATCAGGCGCCCGAGTAACCGACGCGGTGGCAGCCGCAGGAGGAGTGTCCCGCAGCGCCTCCACAGGCTCACTCAACCTGGCCAGACGCCTGATAGACGGCGAGCAGATAGTGGTAGGCGCCAACCCCGGCCAAGTCTCGCCGATCTCTCCTGCGACGGACCCCAACGGCGCCATCCTGGACCTCAACGCCGCCACCCCGGACCAACTGGAGCAACTACCGGGCGTGGGCGAGGTCTTGGCAGCACGCATAGCGGAGTTCCGTACCAGCCGCGGCGGCTTCACCAGCATCGACCAACTCCGCGAAGTCTCAGGCATAGGCCCAAGAAAGTTCGAGGAGATAAAGCCGAAGGTCCGTGTCTGACATGCCCACCCCCCGACTCGACGAACGCCACCAAGCCTGGGCCGACCCCGTCCAGGAAGCCAACGGACGGGCTGGCGCTGCGGAGGAAAGCAGAGGACGAGCCAGCGCCCACCGGGAGCAGCACCGAAGCATTGCCGCCACGGACCGAAGTATCGCCACCACGGACCGAAGTATCGACACCACTCAAGCAGATCAAGACACCCACAACCGCGTGCACGCATGGCCCCTCACCCTCCCCGCCCTCGCAGCCTGGGCCAGCGCCCTGATCCTCCTGGCCTGCCCACCCCTCGCTGGGACGATCGTCGCCACCATCGCAGCCCTGAGCGCCGCAGCAACGGCCTGGCTCACCCGCTCACCCTCATCACCAGCACCGCCCAAAGACCCCAACACCGCACCCAAGGCTCGCCGCGATCCCGAACAAGCCGACGACCGCCGCGATCCTGGACAAGCCAGCGATCGCCGCGATCCTGGACAAGCCGACGATCGCCGCGATCTCGGACAGGCCGGCTGGCGCAACATCCTCCTAGCCACCCTCATCTGCACAGCAGCCGCCTCAGCCTCAGCCGCCCTCCGCATCCACGCCCTGACCACAAGCCCAGCAGCAGAACTCGCCAACCACAACACCTTCATCACCGCCGAGATCACCCTGACCAACGACCCAGAACGCAGACCGACCCGCTTCACCCAGGAAAGCTATGTGATCTCCGCCGACCTCAAGATCATCCGAACATCCACCACCAGCCAAGCCGTCAACATCCCCATCACCGTCTTCGCCACCGGCCAAGCCTGGGGCCCCCTCCTGCCCACCCAAACCGTGGAAGTCTCCGGCCGCCTGGCAAGTCCATCCCCCGGCACCCTGGTAGCAGCCACTCTGCTGGCCCGAACCCCACCACGGGTCCTCACACCCCCATCCACCCTCCAAACAGCAGCAGGCACCCTCAGAGCAGGTCTACGGGCCGCCGCCGACGTCCTGCCACCCGACCAACGTGGCCTCCTCCCGGGCCTGGTCGTCGGCGACGTCTCCCGCATGGACCCCCAGGTGACCGCAGACCTCAGAGAAGCCGGCCTGAGCCACCTAAATGCCGTTTCGGGAGCCAATTTGGCGATCGTCGCAGGCGCGACCCTCGCACTCTCCCGCCTGATAGGCATCTCCCTCCCTATGAGGGCGCTCTTCGCCGCCGTCGCGATGCTCGCGTTCACGGTGGTCGCCCGCCCGTCCCCGAGCGTGCTCCGCGCCCTCCTCATGGGCCTGGCAGCAGCCATCGCGATGGGCACGGGCCGCTCAAAGGACGGCCTCGCAGCCCTGTCCGCCACGGTCCTCTTCCTGGTGCTGTTCGCCCCGGAACTGGCCCGCTCCTACGGCTTCGCCCTCTCTGTCACAGCGACCGCCGGCATCCTCCTTCTCGCCCCACGCTGGAGAGACAAACTGTCAGGCACAAAGGAGGAGAACACACCACCAGACGAGCCGATCCACACTCCCGGCAAGGAGAGAAGCACACCACCGGACGTGCCGAACCGTGCGCCCGGCAAGGAGAGGACCACACCACCGGACGTGCCGAACCGTGCGCCCGGCAAGGGGAGAAACACACCACCGGACGAGCCAGATCGCACTCCCGGCAGAGAGGAGAGCACATCATCGGAGGAGCCAAGCGGCGCCCTTAGCCCCGCATCTCGCCACGCCAATCCCGAAAGACCCCCGTACCGGCTTCCCCGCTTCCTGGCTGAGGCGGTGGCGGTGCCGGCAGCGGCTCAGCTGGCCGTGACACCGGTACTGGTGCTGATGTCGGGCCAATTGACGCCCATCGCCGTGATAGCCAACATCCTCGTCGCACCAGCGGTGGCACCCGCGACCCTGCTCGGTTTCGGAGCCGCCTTGGTAGCCCCCATCTGGCCCGACGGCGCGCGGCTCCTGGTGATCCCAGCGGGGTACGCGGTCGGCTGGATCGTCACGGTCGCCCGCTGGGCGGTGAACCTTCCCTTCGCAACCCTGCCATGGCCAGCAGGCCTTCCAGGACTAGGCCTGCTCCTTCTTGCAACCATCGCGTCGATCCCCGTCCTGAGACGCCGCGCCTGGCGCACCGTCGCACTGACGGCGGCCATCGCCGCCCTCGTGGTGGTCCTGGTGGTCCGGCCCATCGCGGCCCCATGGCCGCCCAAGGGATGGCTGATGGTGATGTGCGACGTGGGCCAGGGCGATGGCCTCGTACTCGCGGCAGGGCAGGGCCGGGGAGTCGTGGTCGACACAGGACCAGACCCGGTCACCATGGACCGATGCCTGCGCAGACTCGGCATCGAAGACGTGCTCCTGATCGTCCTCACCCACCCGCACGCCGACCACACCGACGGCCTGCCGGGCGTACTCAGAAACCGGCGGGTAGGAGCCGTGCTCGTCAGCCCCCACCGCACAGGCGCACACTCCAGCGCACGACTCTCCGCCCTCCTGACCCGCGACCGAATACCCGAATGGACGACCCCACCAGGGACACGCTGGCGCTTCGGACCCAGCGAAGTGACCGTACTGGCTCCCGACCCCTCCCACGCCGAGATGAACGGGGCGGGCGAAGGCAGCGCGATCAACAACGCAAGCGTGGTCCTCCACGTACGCTGGCGTGCCGGCTCCATCCTGCTCAGCGGCGACCTGGAAACCGAAGCCCAGGACGAACTCCTGCACCGGCTCCCGATACGGGCCGACCTCCTCAAAACCCCGCACCATGGATCGAATCGACAGTCGCCGGCATTCCTGGCTTCGCTCGGCGCACGAGCGGCACTGATCAGTGTGGGATCCGACAACACCTACGGTCACCCCGCCATGTCCACGCTGAGCCTGCTCCACCGCCTCGGACTCGCCGTGTACCGAACGGATCAGTCAGGAGACCTGGCAGTAGTCGAAGGAAGGGGAAGGCTGGCTGTGATCCCGCGCGGACCGTAACCAGGAGATAGAGCGCACGGCAAGCCGGGCCATACGAACAGATGGCGATTGGCCTGGCCTCAGACCAGTCTTCGGCCGAGGTCGTTGCGGTGGCCGCCAACGATCAGCCGACCTGGGACTGGTGGTGGCTAGCATCGGCGAGACGGTACACCTGCTGAATACCGTCCTGTTGAACGTGTAGTCGTGTCCGCGGCTGAGGGTGGCAATCTCTTGGCTGCAGCGACGCCGTTTGTCGTGCGCAGTCGTGCCAGTTCCAGGAGAAGACGGCATCGAGTACCAGGTTGTCGGCAGCGCATGGCATGCTGCCTGACATGGCGGGAACCGATCCAGCACCTGTGACCTTGGTTGTCGGCGACGAGGAGTTGCTGGCTGAGCGGGCGGTGAGTGGCATCGTGGCGGCGGCGCGGGCGGCCGACTCCGGCGCTGAGGTGCATGACCTGCTCGGCGGCAAGGTCACCACTGGTGAGCTGACGCAGCTGACCTCGCCGTCGCTGTTCGGGGATCGCTCGGTGGTGGTGATCAGGTCCGCTCAGGATCTGGCGAAGGAGGTCATCGCCGAGATCGTCGCGTACACCAAGCAGCCCTCGGAAGACACCGTGATGGTCCTGTCGCATCCGGGCGGCGTCAAGGGCAAGGCGCTGGTCGATGGGGTGAAGAAGGCCGGAGCCAAGGTGATCACGATCAACAAGGTCACCAAGGCGGGGGAGCGGCTGGAGTTCATCAAGGGAGAATTCAAGCGGGCCGGGCGGAACATCGCTGGAGACGCGGCGCAGGCGTTGCTCGACGCGGTGGGGAACGACCTGCGGGAGCTGGCCGCCGCCTGCAGCCAGTTGGCCTTCGACACCGAGGACAAGACGATCAGTGCGGCCGCGGTGGCGCGGTATCACAAGGGACGGGCGGAGGTCACCGGCTTCAACGTCGCCGACTCGGCCGTGGAGGGGCGGCTGGCGGAGGCGCTGGAGCAACTGAGGTGGGCACTCGGCACCGGGGTCGCGCCTGTGCTGCTGGTGAGTGCGCTGGCCGGTGGGCTGCGGTCGCTCGCCAAGGTCGGCAGCGCGCCTCGTAATCTGCGGGGTGGGCAACTGGCCAGCCACGTGGGCATGCCGCCGTGGAAGGTCGATCGGGTGAAGCGGCAGCTCAACGGGTGGGGGCCGGAAGGGCTGTCACGGGCGATCCAGGCTGTGGCCAGTGCGGATGAGCAGGTCAAGGGCGGGGGAGCGGACCCGGCTTACGCGCTGGAGCACACGGTGCAGGTCATCGTGGCCAGTCGTACGGGGCGGTAGGGCTCGCCTTTCCTGGGCGCGTGTGACCTTGGCATGGGGCGGTTTAGAGCGGGCCTTGCTCTGGTGTTGGGTGGCCTAGCGAACGGGCCTGGCCCTGGCGTGGACATGCGCGGAGGGCGTCAGTGGGTGGCTGCAGCGCATACTCGACCTGGGCGAGGGCGAGGGCGAGGGCGAGGGTATGGCGGTGGCGCAGGGCAGGCCTGGCTCTGGTGTGGGGCATACGCGGAGGACGTAGTGGGCGGCTTCTGCGCACACGCAATCTTGGTGTGGGGTGGCCTAGAGGCGGGCCTAGCTCGGGTGCGGGGTGGCGAGGAGCGGGCCTCGCACGGGGTGGGGGTGATCCAGGGGGCTGGCCCGGATCGGGCGTGGGGGTGGTCCAGGGGGCCTGGATTCGGTGGGGCCTGTGCGGAGGGCGTCAGCGGGTGGTTTCTGCGTTGAGGAGGAGTTGCTTGAGCAGGGTGTCCAGGACGGCTTGATCCGCCGGCGCCAGGGCGCTGACCATGGCCGCTTCCACCTCGGCGCGGATCGTCATTGCCTCCGTCCACAGCTCCTTGCCTTTGGCGCTGAGTTCCACGTCCACGCGGCGTCGGTCCTCGGCGCTGCGTATGCGGCGCACCAGGCCCGTGCGTTCGAGGGTGTCCAGGCGGCCGGTCATCCCCGCGGGTGAGAGCAGCAGGTCGGCGGCCAGTTCGGACGGCGTTGCCGAGCCGCCGCGGGCCACCAGGCGGTGCAGCGTCTCGAACTCGTAGTCCTGCATCCCCATCTCCGACAGGGCCGCTTCCTTGGTGTGGGACAGGTGCTTCACGAGGAACTGCATGCGCGTCACGATCGCCTCCACCCGCTCGTCGAAGGGTGCTTTGCCGCGCCAGCGGGCCAGGTGGCGGTCGACTGAGTCCTCCATGGCAGGGATCATACGTCAGCGAGTATTTTGTTGACGAAACATTCGCTGGCGAAATATCGTCCCGGGCATGACATATCGGCTTTTGATCGGGCGTTGCCTGTCTGTCCTGGCGACGGCGCTCATTCCGACGACGATCACCTTGGCTGTGTTGCGGGTCGGTGGTGGGGGTGAGGCGCTGGGGGTTGTGCTGGCGAGTGAGTTGGTGCCCTTGCTGGTGTTGCTGCCTGTGGGTGGGGTGGTGGCGGATCGGGTGAGGCCGGAACGGCTCGCGTTGGCCGCCGACCTGGTCCGTTGTCTGTCGCAGGCCGCCATTGCCGTGGAGTTGCTGCTCGGGTTGGAGCGGCTGGTCGATCTGGCGTTGTTGTCCGCGGTGGCGGGAGCGGCCATTGCGTTCGGCAGTCCGGCGGTGCCCAGGCTGGTGATCGCGGTGGTGCCAGGGCCGGGCAGGTTGCGGATGAACGCGCGGATCGGTGTGGTGACGAGCCTGTCCAGTGTTGCGGCTCCGGCCCTGGCAGGGACGGTCACCGTGGCGGCTGGGCCGGGGTGGGCGGCGGCGCTGACGGCGGTGTTGTTCGCCTGCTCGGCTCTGACCCTCGGCGGTATTCGATCGGCGGCCGGTGTTCGGTCGTTGGTCGCGGCCACGGCTTCCTCCGCTGGAGGCCAGGTCTCCGGCGGTGTTGTGGAGCCGGTGGCGGCAGGACGCGCTCAGCGCCGCGATCGCGGAGCTGTGGCGTCGTTCGGGGACGATCTTGTGTATGGGTGGCGAGAGGTTAGGAAGCGTCCCTGGTTTCTGGCCTGTGTCATCGGTCACGGCGTCTGGCACTTCGTGGCCGGATTGTTCCTGACGCTTGGGCCCGTGACCGCCGTTCATCAGTTGGGCGGTGAGATGGGCTGGATGGTGATCGTGCAGAGCGGGACCGTGGGGATGGTGCTGGGCGTATTCGCTGCTCCCAGGTTGCCGATCCGGCGGCCGTTGGTCATGGTTCAGGTGGGTGCGGCGGGCTATCTGCTGCCCATGCTGGCCTTGGCTATTACGGCGCCGCTGCCGGTGCTCGCGGGGGCGTACTTCGTGGCGATGTTCGGGTTGGGGCTGCTCAGTCCGTTGTGGGAGACGGTGGTGGCGGAGGAGGTTCCGGAAGGGGCGTTGGGGCGGGTGCGGTCGTTCGATCAGCTGATCTCGTTCGCGTCGCGGCCGTTCGGGCTGGCGGTGGCCGCGCCGCTGGCCGGGGTTACCGGGGTGGCGGTGCTGGCGGTGGTGGGCGGTGTGCTGGTCGCCGCCGCCAATCTTGTGGCGATCGCCTGGCAACCCCGTGACAGGTGACCGGGCCTTGGGGGGCGAGGTTGTGGTGGTGGTCGAGGCTCTGGTGGTGGTCGGGTGGCCGTCTTCGGATGCCCATGAGCTGAGCTGAGCTGAACGAGCGGGCGCAGCGGGATGCTGCTGGAGTTGGGGCCCGTACAGGTACGCGGCGGGCGCGAAGGTGCGCGCAGATACGGGGTGAGGCGCAGGTTCGTGCGGCGCGCAGGTTCGTGGCGGGGCGCGCAGATGTGTGGCGAGGCGCAGGTGCGCGGCGGGGCGCGCAGATACGGGGTGGGGCACAGGCTCGTGCGGGGCGCAGGTTCGTGGCGGGGCGCGCAGGTGCGTGGCGAGGCGCGGGTGCGGGTCGGGGCGCGCAGATACGTGGTGGGGCGCAGGTTCGTGCGGGGCGCGTAGGTACGTGGTGGGGTGCAGGTTCGTGGCAGGGCGCGACGGTTCACCAGCCGCCTGGGCCGATGGATCAGGGCGCCGATCGAGCCGTCGAAGAGCGCGCCCTGCTGTGGTCGGTTATGAGCGGTCCGGTTCGTGCAGGTAGAGCGGCGGCGGCCCGTACAAGGACGGTTGCGCATGAGCCGGCGCACCGGGGTGCCGAGGGACGCGTCCAGCCCGAGCAGGCCGTGCGGCGAGGTCCTGAATCGCGCGGCGGGAAAGGCGCCCGCAGCCCGAACGCCGCGCCGCAAGCCGCTCTCAGGCGCGCGCCCCCTCCCGCACCACCCCATCGCTGATCTCCAGCACCCGATCCGCCAACGTGATCAGGCTCGGATCATGCGTGGCCACCAGCGCCGTAACCCCCTCACTCCGCACGACCGCCCGCAACAACTCCATGATCTGCCGCCCCGTCTGCGAATCGAGCTGCCCCGTAGGCTCATCCGCCACCAGCAACCGTGGCCGGTTGGCCAGCGACCTGGCAATGGCAACCCGCTGCCGCTGCCCCCCGGACAACTCGTACGGCCGCTGGTTGACGTGCTGTTCCAGCCCCACGAGCGCGAGCAGCATCCGCACCCGGGCGTCGCGCTCCTCGACCGGCGTGCGCAGCAGGCGCATGGGCACGCCCACGTTCTCGGCGGCCGACAGCACGGGGATGAGCCCGAACGACTGGAACACGAACCCGACGACGTCCCTGCGCACGGCGAGCAGGTCGTCCTCGGACATGGACGTGATCTCGCGCCCGTCCACCACCACCCGCCCGGCGTCCGGTTTGTCCAGGCCGCCGATTTGGTTGAGCAGGGTCGTCTTCCCGGAGCCGGACCGGCCGCGGATCGCGACGAGTTCGCCGGGCAGGACGGAGAAGGACACGTCCCGGAGGGCGACGACCTCCTTGGGCCCCGTCCGGTAGACCTTGCGCAGGCCCTCCACGACGACCAGGGGCGAGTCAGTCATTCGAGGGGTCCTCTCGGGCGGGCCACACGCCGATGTGGTCGGATTCGAGTTCGAGGCGCACCCGGCGTTCCATGTCGAGGGCGTTCATGAAGTCGCGGGGGAGTTGCAGGCGGCCGACCCGGTCGAGCACGGCGTACTCCTCGGCGATGATCTGTCCCTCGGCGCCCTCCCGGCGCAGCGTCTCGCTGCTGGTGCGTCCGTCGCGGATGCCGATGGTCCGGTCCACCTGCTCCGACACGAGCGGGTCGTGCGTGACGATGACGACGGTAACGCCCAGCTCCCTGTTGGCCTTGCGCAGCGCGTCGAAGACCTGCTCGGACGTCTCGCTGTCGAGCTCGCCGGTCGGTTCGTCGGCCAGGATGAGCTGCGGGGAGTTGGCGAGGGCGACGGCGATGGCCACACGCTGCTGTTCGCCGCCGGATATCTCGGGCGTCCTGCGGTGGGCGCAGGAGGCGACGCCGAGCAGATCGAGCAACTCCAGCGCCCGCCTCTTGCGAGCGGAACCGGAAAGCTTCGCGGCACCGGCGACAGGCGGTGCGGGGGCGACAAGCTCTGTGGGGCCGGAAAGCTTCGCGGCACCGGCAACAGGCGGTGAGGAGGCGACAGGCTCTGCGGGGGTGACAGGCTCTGCGGGGCCGGAAAACTTCACGGGGCCGGCGAGCCTGCCCGCCAGTTTCATCGGCAGCTCGACGTTCTCCCGAGCCGTCAGGTACGGCAGCAGGTTCCGCGCCGTCTGCTGCCAGATGAACCCCACCACCGACCGCCGATACCGCAGCCGATCCTTGGCACTCATGGCCAGCAAATCCATCCCGGCCACCCTGGCCACCCCGGCCGTCGGCACATCCAGCCCGGACAGCACGTTCAGCAACGTCGACTTGCCGGACCCCGACGCCCCGACGATCGCCACCAGCTCACCCTTGTCGATCACCAGGTCCAGCCCCTGCAACGCCACGACCTCGACGCCCTCGGTCTTGTAGATCCGCACGAGGTTGTCGCACACGATGTGCGCGTCGCCGCCGAACGTGGCGGCGGGCCGCCGGGCCTTGGCTTCCAGCTCTGACAGGGTCGGGTTCATGAGAGGTCCCCCACTCGGAGTACGGCGCCGAGGCTGCGGCGCCGGCTGATGGCGGTGTGGGCGTACGCGCCGAGCAGGGCGACGGCGGCCAGCCCGGCCGTCAGCGCGCTGGGCAGGAACAGGTCGAGCGAGTACTCGCCGACGGGCAGGTCACCGGCGTAGGAGGACAGGTCGACGCCGGGCCCGAGCGCGGCGGGCAGGACGAGGCCGAGGCCGAGCCCGACCAGCGCGGTGACGAGGATCATGGGCAGGATCTCCAGCACGGTCAGTCGCTGCGCCTGCCGCTCCGACAGGCCGAGCGTGCGCAGGAACGATACTGCCCGCGCCCGTTCCGCGGCCCCGATGACCAGCGACAGGACGACGGCGATGAGCGCGTACGCGGCCAGCGCGGCCGTTACGATCAGCAGCGTCCAGCGCACCGTGCTCGTCAGCGGGTCGTCCTGGATGGCTCGCAGAGCGCTCTCCTGGGAGGTGACGACGGCGGCCGGGACCAGTCGCGCCAGCTCGGGCAGCGGGACGTCACCGGCGATCAGCAGCGTGTTCACGGCGGGCCTGATCTGCACCCCGATGGGCACGACCAGGAACTTGCCCTCGGTGAAGAAGCCGGGCACCGACGCGACCACGCCGCGCGTGGCGAGCTTCACCCGCGACTGCCAGCCGATCTCGAACGTGCCCCGCCCGCGCAGCTCGGGCGAGACGAGCGCGCCGTCGGACAGCGGGGGCAGCGCGACGGGGGCGCCGTCGAGGAGCCGCCGCCACTGGGCCACGTCCACGGCGATGGCCTCGGCCTGCTCGGCGCCGTACCCGACCTGAACACGTCCCGTCTGGGCGAGGACGACCTGCTCGACGCCGGCGAGGCGGCGCACCCGCTCGATCGCCTCGGCGGGGATCTCGCTCTCCGCGGTCACCCTGATCGGCGCGCCCACCTGCTGCCAGGACGCGGTGCGCTGCGTGGTGGCGATCCCGTCGGAGACGACGGCGGCGAACACGGACACGCCCAGCGCGGGCAGCAGGATCAGCACCGGCAGCAGACTGCCGGAACGGGCCCTGGCCGCCCTGGTCAGCCCCAGGAACGGCACCGCGGCCCGGCCGCGCGAGGCGAGCCGGACGAGCAGCCGCAGCGGGTACGGGTAGCACCGCAGCGTGATCAGCGCCGCCGCCACGGTCAGCGCGATCGGCACCACGAGCAGGAACGGGTCCTGCCCGCCCGATGCGCTCAGCCCGCGGGCCCGCAGCAGGTACGCCCCGGCGAGCGCGAGCCCCACGACCAGCACCTCCAGCGTGATCCGCCTGGCGGAGGGCCGGGCGGTGGCCACGTCGCCGCGCGAGCCGTGCAGCGGCGTGCGGTGCGCGAGCCCCGTCCGGACGGCGGCGAACCCGACGGCCACGACGACCACGAGGGCGGGTCCGGCGTGCACGATCGGCAGCGCGGGCCCGGGCACCAGGAAGGACACCGCGTACCCGAGCAGCGCCGCGGGCAGCACGGCCAGCGCGGCGAGGGCCGCGGCCGTGCCCGCCACCTGCGGCAGCGACCCGCCGCGCGCCCGCGCCAGGGTCAGCGGGTGGTCCAGCTTGTCGGCCAGGAGCTGAACGGCCAGCACGATCACGCCGAGGCCGACGGCCAGCAGCCCGCCGAGCACCAGGTACATCACGGTCTGCGCGGTGGACAGGGCGGCCAGGAAGTCGCCGAGCAGCTTGGGCAGCGCGGTCTCGACGTGGTACGGGCTGCCGGTGGTCTGCAGCCCCACGACCCGGGCGAACTCGGCGACCGCCGCCCGTAGATCGGGCACGTCCAGCGCGCCGGCCGCCCGCGGGTCCAGGGGCAGGATCCACCGGTACGACAGGTTCCGTCCCTCGCCGCTGAGGGCCGTCAGCCCGGCG
Organism: Nonomuraea monospora; assembly: GCF_039531895.1. Lineage (NCBI taxonomy): Bacteria > Bacillati > Actinomycetota > Actinomycetes > Streptosporangiales > Streptosporangiaceae > Nonomuraea > Nonomuraea monospora. Next base: position 570,990 of record NZ_BAAAQX010000002.1, on the reverse strand, counting down.
TCGGACATGAGTGTGGTGATGTGGTTGACGTGGTCCTTGCCGCCGGGCGGCTTCTGCTGGATGACGTGCAGGAGGTCGGCGTCGTGCGACCAGGCGCGGTCGCCGGGGTCCTTGGCGCGGAAGACGCCGACGATCTTCACGGCGGCGTAGTCGTTCTCGCCCAGCATGATCGTCTGGCCGAGCCGCAGCCCCATCTCGGGCAGGGCCTCCTCGACGATCCCGACCTCGAAGACCGGGATCGTTTCGCCTTCGTACCGCGTCGTGGCGGGCGCGCCGGGAGCGCGTCCGCCGACCCAGTCCACGCGCCGGTCGGCGTCGGAGAGCCAGCTCAGGTTGACGTACATGCCGCCGCCCGTGCCGGTGACGGGCGTCAGCGAGGTCTTGGCGCTCATGTGCCCGGCGCCGGTGGTCAGCGGGCGCAGCCCGGCGGGCGTGATCTCGCGCCAGAGGCGCTCGCGGGTGTCGAACTGGGCGCGTTCGCGCAGGTCCTCGCCCTGCCCGTGGGACTCCACGGTCACGGTCAGGTCGGTCTGCGCGGCGGGGGCTGCGTTGAGCGCGCGGCGCAGGGCTTCGTCGTACGAGCCCTGCGTCGCCCTCGGCAGGCCCGCGACCAGCAGGCACGCGCTCAGCGTGAGCACGGACAGCACGGCCATCGTGCCCAGGTGCATCCGGGCGAGCAGCCGGATCCTCACTGTTCCTCCCGGAGGCCGTGACCCTGGCGGCGCAGGTTGCGCGCCAGCCCGGCGACGATCGCGAACAGCACCGCCGTCACCAGCGCCAGCATCAGCCCGGTGGCCGCCCACGGGATGTCGAGCAGCACGCCGGGCGTGACGGCCGCGGCCTGCCCGGTCAGCACCACGTGCGGCACCACCAGCACACCGACGACGACCGCCAGCCCGGTGCCGGCGACCAGCGACAGCCCCACCACGAACGTCTGCTCCACGGCCAGCATCCCGAGCATCTGCCGGGGGCCGACCCCGAGCGCCCGCAGGATCGCGAACTCGGCCAGCCGCTCCCGCGCCGCGACCGTGGCGTTGACCAGGAACCCGAGCACCGCGAACACCAGCGCCGCCGCGAACCCGAGCATCAGCGCCCCCTGCAGCCCGCTGGCCAGCGGGTCGTCGCGCAGGGTGGCGGCCAGCGCGCGCTGGTCGAGCGCGGTGACGTCCCACTCGGGACGGCCCGCGAGGGCGGCCACGGCGGCGGTGGTGTCGGGCGCGGCCAGCCACCACTCCGTGGCGGGGCGGGGGAGCCGCGCGCCGGCCAGCTCGCGCGCCTGCATGGTCGCCCAGTCGAAGAGCACCGCCTGCTGCCCGGCCGCGGTCGTCGGCATCGTCTCCACCACGCCGACGACCTTGACCGGCATGACCCGGCGGTCGATGGAGGCGCGCCCGCTCTGCCCGACGCCCAGCTTGAGCGAGGCGGCCAGGTCGGCGGTGAGCACCACGGGCAGCGGGCCGGGCTCCGGCTGCTGAACGAAGGGGGCGGTCGTGTCGCCGCTGACGCTCATCGTGATCGGGCGCGCGGGGACCGGCTGCCCGTCGGCGGTGAGGGTCTGGAGTGTGAGGTTCGCGGGGGTGTCCTGCGCGCTCGCGACCAGGCCGAGCAGGGTGATCGGGTACGTGATCGTCCCGCTTCTGCCGGCCAGCGCGCGAAGGTCCACCTCGACCTGGTTCGTGCCCTGTTCGAGCATGCCGAGCGACACGTCCCGCCAGACGCCGAGACCGTCGGACAGCACCAGCCGCAGCGGGAGGTCCGCGCTCGCCTCGGCGGTCATGACCAGCTCGGCCGGACGTCCGGGCAGGTCCAGGCCCTTGGCCCGGTCGCCGGCCAGCGCCCGCGACAGCTCGCCGACGCTCTGCGCCGACAGGTCGGGGCGCAGGTGGAACAGCTCGTCCAGCTTGCCCGCGTCGAGCGCGAGCAGCAGCGCGTTCTCGCCGCTCACGTCGCTCTGCCCGCGGAAGCCGGGCGAGGCCGCGGTGACGCCGGGCAGCGCGGTGAACGCCGTGCCGCGCCCGAGCGCCCCCAGCTCGGGGCCGTCCGCGGGCCCGGACAGCCGCAGGTCGGCGCCCGCCTGGTGGCGGGCCTGGTCGAGCTGCGAGGAACGCCAGGTGGAGGCGGTCGCCAGGGAGACGATGCCGATCGCGATCGCCATGGTGAGCAGCAGCGCGGGCCCGGCGTACTTGAGCGGCCGCCTGCTCACCTGCCACGCGCCGAGCGCGGGGGCGAGCGTGGGCCGCCTGGACGTCACCCGCTCGGCCAGCCGCGACAGGCGGGGCACCAGCCGCAGCCCGAGCATGCCGCCCGTGAGCAGGGCCAGCGCGGGCCCGGAGATGATCAGCGGGTCGATGCCCAGCCCGCCCGCCGCCGTCGTGGTCACGGGCGCGCCGTACCGCTGGAGCTGCCAGATCGCCAGCCCGGCCACGACCAGCAGCGCCAGGTCCGCGCCCGCCCGCTCGATCAGCCCGCGCCCGCCGCCTCGCCCGCGCGCCGACTGCTCCTCCACGTAGGTACGCCGCGCGCCCGCCAGTGCGGGCAGCACCAGCAGGACGGCCGCGGCCAGCGCCACCCCGAACGACACGAGGAACGTCCCCGCGTCCGCCACCGGCGCCAGCCGCACCCCCGAGGCCCTGATCCACGGGAGCCGGTTGACCAGCTCGAGCAGCGGCGGCCCGAGGAACGGCGCCACGACCGCGCACGGGAGCGCCACCAGCAGCGCCTCGCCGCCTGCCAGCGCCGCCAGCCGCATCGTGCCCGCGCCGCGCGAGCGCAGCAGCGCCACCTCCATGCGGCGGTGGTCGGCCAGCAGCCGCGCGGTCAGCATCAGCGCGTACGCGGCCAGCAGCAGCAACTGCAGCACCGGGATCAGCATGGTCGAGCGCGCCACCAGGGACGCGGTGTCGAGCTGGGTGAGCATCTCGGGCAGGTGACTGGTGGCCACGCAGCTCGCGCAGCCGTTCGCCTTCAGCCGCTCCTCCACCTGGGCGATCGCGCCGGCCAGCGGGCGGAGCTGCTCGGGGGTGAGCGTGCGCAGGTCGGGGACGGCGGTCCAGGTGGCGTTGACATTCGTGGCGAAGCGGGACAGGAAGGTCTCGCGGGTCACCATGAGCGGCCCGTACGTGGTGAAGTCGCCGCGCTCGACGCCCCTGCTGAGGAGCTGCTCGCCGGCCCAGCGCTCGCCGAACGGGTCGGTGAGCTGGAAGACGCCGGCCACGCGCACCCTGATCGGGCGGGGGTCGAGGCGGCCTCGCGTGGTGAACTCCTGCCCCGCCTCGAAGCCGCTCGCGGACGCCGCCGACAGCGAGATCGCCACCTCGACCGGATCGTCACCGGGTTTCGGCCAGGCCCCTGAGACCAGTTTGGCGTGCCGGTCGAGGCCGTCGTAGCTGCCGAACCTGAGCAGTTCGGGCCGCTGCTGCGCCTCCTGGCCGGGCATGGCGTAGGAGTCGGAGCGGAAGCTGGTGGTGAGGGCGGGCGTGGTGGCGTAGGCGCGGGCCAGCTCGGCGCGTACCGCCTGGTCGAACTTCGGGAACGTCTCGGCCGTCACGGGGGCGCTGATGGTGGCCGCGGTCTGCGCGTACGAGGCCGTCTCCATCGTCCGGCGGACCCCGGCCTCGGCGATGGAGGAGGCGTACATGGTCAGCGCCACCAGCGTGGTGGTCGCCAGCAGGATCGAGCCCAGGGCGGCCAGGAGGAGCAGCGGCTCGCTGAACGCCCTCTTGACGACCAACGGCCCCCGCATGTGTCCCCCTTCACCCGTTTAGTGCACCTTCAGGCAGGTGGACGAGCGGGAGCAAGGGATCTTTGGAACGGTGACGGAGCCGATACGGGCGTGTGATATCGAAACCGTGACAAACCCCGGCAAAAAAACAACGCCGCACCCCATGAGGAGGTGCGGCGTTTCGGAACGCCGAAATAGCCAGGCTTACTTGGCGCCGGCCAGCGCCGCGGCCTGCTTGGCGATCGCGGACTTGCGGTTGGCGGCCTGGTTCTTGTGAATGACGCCCTTGCTGACGGCCTTGTCGAGCTGACGGGCGGCGACACGCTGCAGAGCCGCAGCCTGCTCGACGTCGCCCTGCTCCGCAGCCTCGCGGAACTTGCGGACAGCCGTCTTCAGCGAGGACTTGACGGCCTTGTTGCGCAGACGAGCCTTCTCGTTCTGCTTGTTGCGCTTGATCTGGGACTTGATGTTCGCCACGAAGAAGCCTCGGTGAAGTCTGAAGTGATGGACGGGGCGCGCGGGCTCGAGAGAGGGCGCGCCACACGCAGTTGCCCAGGTTACCAATAACTCAGGCGGCTGCTCAAATCAACGCCACCGCAACATGTACTCGCGCCAATCCTCCTCGGTGGCGGCGAAGTCGACGTAGAGCGCCAGCCCGAACCGCTCGCGGCGGCCGTGGTCCGACAGCGCCAGCCTGGCGCCCTCGGCGGCCATCGCGACACTCTCCGCCTGGTCCAGCCATGGTACGCCGTGATCGTGGTAGGCCGGTGCGCCGATGTACAGGGCCTTGGAGTCCGGGACCAGGTCCAGGGCGAGGCGGGCCTGGCGGGCCACGTAACCGCCGTAGAGGGACTGTGAGGGGGTGAAGGAGTCGTACGTCATGATCGCCACCTGGTCCACACGGTCGACGACCTGGCGGAAGTAGCCCTCGGACCAGTACTTGTCGTGGCCCAGGACGGCCCTGGCGGTCAGGCGCATCCCGAGGAAGGGCTCGATCTGCGGGGTGGAGGTGGACAGCAGCCTGGTGTGCTGCCGCGTCCTGTCCAGGAGGTCGAGGAACTCGGCGTCGTCGTCGCCGATGGGCTCGAAGTTGTAGTGGATGCCGTCGTAGCCCTGCTTCATGATGGCGGCGACGCCGGCCAGGACGTTCGCGCGGGACGCGGCGTCGTCCAGGTCGAGGCCGTTCTTGACGGCCTGGCCGAGCCAGGCGGAGACGCGGATCCCGGGAAGATGTTTACGCATCCATTGGATGAAATTTCCGGCGTTGGGGTATTTGGCGGGATCTAGGCGGCCGTCCCACTCGAAGGGGCCGGAGTGGACGTACACGTCCTTGATGCCTGTGGTGCGCAGCCGTACGGCGAGCTTCCGCACGTCCTGCTCCGTACGGCGGCCGTCCACCCAGGCGTGGCCCAGCCATAAGGCGTCGTTGCCGGTGCTCTTCGCCCAGGCCGCCGGGGCACCGGTAAACTGGATACGGAGCGCCGCGGCGAGGAGGCCGCCCAGCGCGACCACGACGGCCAAGGCAAGCGCGAGCAGGCGCAGGCCGCGGCGGATGACGGTTCGGGCAATCACCCGGGCATGTCACCATGGAAGACTGCTTGTCCTCAACCCTGTCGAAACGGACTTCGGTGCGCACTCAGCCTGGCCAGACCGACCCCGCGTTGATCCGCAACTTCTGCATCATCGCGCACATCGACCATGGCAAGTCGACCCTTGCCGACCGGATGCTGCAGATCACCGGCGTGGTCGACGACCGCTCCATGCGCGCTCAGTACCTCGACAGGATGGACATCGAGCGCGAGCGGGGCATCACGATCAAGTCCCAGGCCGTGCGGCTGCCGTGGGACGGCCACGTGCTCAACATGATCGACACCCCCGGGCACGTCGACTTCACCTACGAGGTGTCCCGGTCGCTGCAGGCGTGTGAGGGCGCGATCCTGCTGGTCGACGCGGCCCAGGGCATCGAGGCGCAGACGCTGGCCAACCTCTACCTGGCCATGAACGCCGACCTGCACATCATCCCCGTGCTCAACAAGATCGACCTGCCGGCGGCGCAGCCGGAGAAGTTCGCCGAGGAGCTGGCGGGCCTGATCGGCTGCGACCCGTCCGACGTGCTCAAGGTGTCGGGCAAGACCGGCGAGGGCGTGCGCGAGCTGCTCGACCACGTCGTGCAGACGATCCCGGCCCCCGTGGGCGACGCCGACGCCGCCGCCCGCGCGCTGATCTTCGACTCCGTCTACGACACCTACCGCGGCGTGGTCACCTACGTCCGGGTGGTGGACGGCCACCTCGGCAAGCGTGAGCGCATCCTCATGATGTCCACCAACGCCACCCACGAGACGCTGGAGATCGGCGTCATCTCGCCCGAGCCCAAGGTCTCCGACCTGGGCCTCGGCGTCGGCGAGGTGGGCTACCTCATCACCGGCGTGAAGGACGTGCGCCAGTCGCGGGTGGGTGACACGGTCACCTCGGCGGTCAAGGGCGCCCAGGAGATGCTGGCCGGCTACGAGCACCCGAAGCCCATGGTGTTCTCCGGGCTCTATCCGATCGACGGCGACGAGTACCCGGAGCTGCGCGAGGCGCTCGACAAGCTGCAGCTCAACGACGCCGCGCTGGTCTACGAGCCGGAGACGTCGGCGGCGCTCGGGTTCGGGTTCCGCGTCGGCTTCCTCGGGCTGCTGCACATGGAGATCGTGCGCGAGCGGCTGGAGCGCGAGTTCGGGCTGTCGCTCATCTCCACCGCGCCCAACGTGGTCTACCGCGTGATCATGGAGGACGGCAAGGAGCTGACCGTCACCAACCCGTCCGAGTTCCCCACCGGCGGCAAGATCGCGCAGGTCTTCGAGCCGGTCACCAAGTCCACGATCCTGGCGCCGTCCGAGTTCATCGGCGCCATCATGGAGATCTGCCAAGGGCGGCGCGGCCAGCTCCTCGGCATGGACTACCTGTCGGAGGACCGCGTCGAGATCCGCTACACGCTGCCGCTCGGCGAGATCATCTTCGACTTCTTCGACCAGCTCAAGTCGCGCACCCGCGGCTACGCCTCGCTCGACTACGAGCCGGCGGGCGAGCAGGAGGCCGACCTGGTCAAGGTCGACATCCTGCTGCAGGGCGAGGCGGTCGACGCCTTCAGCGCCATCGTGCACAAGGACAAGGCCTACGGCTACGGCGTCGACATGGCCAAGAAGCTGCGCGAGCTGATCCCCAGGCAGCAGTTCGAGGTGCCCATCCAGGCTGCCATCGGCGCCAGGGTCATCGCCCGCGAGAACATCCGCGCCATCCGCAAGGACGTCCTGGCCAAGTGCTACGGCGGTGACATCTCCCGTAAGCGGAAGCTGCTGGAGAAGCAGAAGGAAGGCAAGAAGCGGATGAAGATGGTCGGCCGGGTCGAGGTGCCGCAGGAGGCCTTCGTCGCCGCGCTGTCCACCGACTCCAGCACCGACAAGACCAAGAAGTAGCCGCTTTTCCGGGCGGGGGCGCCTGAATACCCTTGAAAGCATGGAAGTGGTACAGACGGCGCGCCTCGTGCTATCTCGCGTGACTTCGGACGACCTGGACGCCGTTCACGAGATCCACTCCGACCCGCGCACCAGCGTCCACCACCCCGGCGGGCCCGTCACCGAGCTGGAGTCCAGCCGCGCCATGCTCGACCTGTGGCTGGCCGACTGGGACGAGCGGGGGCTCGGCTACTGGGCCGCCCGCCTGCCGGGGGATCCGCGCGTCCTCGGCTTCGGCGGGCTGCGGCACGCCGTCGTGGACGGGGCCGAGGTGCTGAACCTGTACTACCGCTTCCGTCCGTCGGCGTGGGGGCACGGCTACGCCGTCGAGCTCGCCCGCGCCGCGCTGCGGGTGGGCAAGGGGCTGGGCACCGTGGTGGCCGTGATCAGGGACGTCAACCTGCCCTCGCATCGGGTGGCGGAGCGAGCGGGCATGCACAAGGACCGGACCATTCCGTACGGTGGGATGCCGAGCGACGTGTACGTGGCCTGACCCCCGTCACTTCCTCACGCTGCTGGTACGCGTCCGCCACACGAACCCCGCCAGCACCACCGCGCTCACCACCCCCTGCGCCACCAGGAACGGAGCCAGGGCCGTCGGCTGGGAGGCCAGCGCGGCGGCGGGAAGACAGCCGAGCAGGGCCAGATCCGGCCCGGTGGCCGCCCAGAAGAGCGGACCGGTCGGAATCGGCCCCTGCGGTGTGTCGATGACCGGCATGGAATGGTCCACGGGCGCGCGCCTGGCCATCCGCAGCGCCGCGGCGGCCAGCGCGGGCGCGGCCAGCGGCCCGAACAACCACCACGCCCCGACACCGAGCCCCGGCCCCAAGGCGAGGCCGGTCAGCGCCAGCGCCGCCCACGCCCCCGCCAGGAACCCGGGCAGCACCGCGCGGGCCGCCAGCGCCCGCCGGTGGCCCACCCCGATCAGCCGGGCCAGAGCCGGATTGTCGGCGTCCCGGCGCGCCCCGGACGTGCTGATCGACGCCACCGCCAGCGCACCCCCGAACACCGCCACCCCGAGAGCCACCGGCGAACCTCCAGCCTGCGCCAGGACCGCGGGCAGCGCGGCAGTCGCCGCCACCCCCACCAGCCGCCCCCGCCTGCGGGCCAGCCGCCGCCAGTCCTGCCAGGCCAGCGCGAACGGCGCGGGCAGCGACGGCCAGCGACGGGAGGCCAGCTTCCTGGCCCGCCAGTGGTTGTCCTCGGCGATCCAGGTGAGCGCGCCGGGGTCCAGCGACACGGCCGCCCCCGCCACGTGCCCGGCCCTGGTGGAGGAGGCCACGAGCGTACGGGTGGGGATGCGTTCGAGCGACACCCACGCCTGCCGTACCAGCAGGCCGGACACCACGGCGGCGCCGGACACGGCGGCGGCCAGAGCGCTCAGCGGGGCAGCCGCCGCGATGGCCAGCACCGTGCGGAGCTGACCGGTCACCGCCACCACCGCCAGCACCAGCAACACGGCGATCGCGCCGCTCAACCACAACCGCCACGACGACGACGCCTGCCCCAGCACGGCCAGCGCCATCCCGCCCACCGCCGCCGCCACACCCACGACCAGCGCGCCCAGCACCCGCCACACCAGTTGGTCAGGCGCGCCCAGCACGGCCAGCAGCCCCACCCCGAGCACCACCCCGGCCACGGCCGCGATGCCGAACAGCAGCCGCGCCGTGCGGCCCAGCACGTGCCGGCGGCTCAGGGGGGAGAGCAGCAGCCAGGAGGCGTCCGCCCCGGACAGCAGCACGGGGCCGGCGTTACGGGCCGCGCCCAGCGCGCCGGCCAGGGCGAGTGCCAGTAACGCCATTCCGGCGCCCATGCGTGCGGGGTCTCCGGGTATGGCCAGGGCTGCTAGGACGTCCGACAGGGGTTTGCCTGCTACGGCGATGAGCAGGAGCAGGGAGAAGACGGAGACGTAGCGGTCCATCAGGGTGGTGGGGGTGCGGGCGCGCGATCGCAGATACGCCCGTACGGCCTGGACACCGGCTCCTGGTGACGCGGTCATGCGGTCACCTCTTCCGGTGACTTGGTCATGCGATCAGCCAGACGCCGATTTACCGGTGACTCGGTCACGCCGGCTTCCGGTGACCTGGGCGCGCGATCACTCAGACGCCGGCTCCCCGGCGGCCCGATCATGTGATCCCCTCCACGCCGGCTCCCCGGAGACCAGGCCGTGCGATTCCTTCCACGCCGACTCCCCGGCGACCCGGTCATGCGATCACTTAGACGCCGGCTTTCTGGCGACCAGATCATGCGATCACCCCGGACGGGGCGACCTGGCGGCCGATGGCGGCCAGGCCCTGGTCGTGGGTGGCCATCACGACGGTGCCGCCCTCGTCCGCGTACTCGTCGAGCAGGTCCGCCAGATCGGCGCGGAAGTCCTTGTCCAGGCCACGCTCCGGCTCGTCGAGCAGGAGCAGCGTGCTCGGCCGCAGCAGCGTGGCGGCCAGGGACAGCCGCTGCCGCTGCCCGGTGGACAGGTTCAGCGGCGGCGCGTCGGCCCGCTCCTCCAGCGCGAACAGCTCCAGCGCCGCGTCCACCGTCATCCGGGCCTGGGCGTGCACGGCGCCCATCAGCTCCAGATGCTCGCGCGCCGTGAGCCCCGGATACCAGGCGGGCTCGTCACCCAGCAACGCGACACGACCCCAGAACCCGGCGTCATCGGCCGGCGGCTGCCCGAACACGCGAACCTCGCCCGAGGTGGCGGGCTGCAACCCAGCCAGACACCGCAACAGAGTGGACTTCCCGGAACCGTTCGGACCCACCACGGCCACGATCTCACCCGGCTCCACGGTCAGGTCCAGGTCACGGAGCACGGGATTGCCACCGAGCTCCACGGTGAGGGCGTCAACGCTGACGATCGAGTCGTACACCGTTCGAGCGTATCCACCACCCCCGCGAACCGCGCACCCCGGCAGATTCCCGCTCTGCGACGCTACAAGCCCTACAGCACAAGGGATTCTGTCGGTGCCACCGTCTACCTTCATAACCGAACACCTGTGCGACTGGAGGGTGACGTGATTGCTTCTGAGCGATTCGAGCGTGCCGCGGTGCTGGGGGTGGCTGTGGCCGAGGAGACTCGGCGGTTGCTGAGCCGCCACTTGGAGGACCGGGAGGAGGACGCCGACGGCACGGTCCTGGTGGACGTGCCGTACCCCGACGCGGCCGTCGTCGCGACGCTGCTCGACGTGGCGGCCGAGTGTTTCGGCGAGCGCGGCAGCTCCGTCGAGGAGACGCGGCAGGCGGCGTTGGAGACGTTGTTACAGCTTGCGGGCTTCGACGAGGAGTCGCAGCTCAACCGGGCTGCGCCCAGCCGTGACGATGGGCGCAGGTGACTGCCTGGGCTCGGTCTTGGAGGTGTGCCCTGGCGATGAGGCTGCTGAGGTGAGGCGCCTGGGCTGGGGCGAGCGCCTAGGTATGGCCTGCGCCGGCACCTGGTCCTGCGCTCGCGCCGCCTGAGCGCGCGTTCTGACGGCCCACGCCCATGCCCGCGCCTTGGGTGTAGGCCTGCCGCTGGAACCCGCTCTGCGCCGCCTGAGCGCGCGTCCCAGCGAGCCATGCCTGCGGCCTGGGGCAGCGCCGAGCTCCGGGTGCGAGCCTGCCCTGCCTGAGCGCGCGTCCCGGCGGCCCGCGCCCGTGGCCGCACCCAGACCGGGGCGGGCGCGTGGTGTGAGCCCGTGCCCGCGCCTGGGGCGGAGGCGGCGTCGAGGGGTCGATCTCGATTCTGGGGAGGAGAGCGCGGGCACTGACGAAATATCGGTTCGCCGAGGACAGGAGGCTTCGATTACCGTCCCCATCATGCGCATTCTCTCCGTGAACGTGGGCATGTCGAGCGACGCCGCATGGGCGGGGAGCCTGGGGCGGACGGCGATCGACAAGCGGGCGGTCCCGCACCGGGTCGCGGTGCTGGAGAACGGGCTGGTGGGAGACGAGCGGGCCGACCAGAAGCACCACGGCTCGCCGGATCAGGCCGTCTACTCCTACGCCAGGGAGGACTACGACTGGTGGGAGCGGGAGCTCGGGAGGGAGTTGCGTGACGGCCGGTTCGGGGAGAACCTGACCACTTCGGGGATCGACGTCAACGGCGCCCTGGTCGGGGAGCGGTGGCGGGTGGGCAGCGCGCTGCTGGAGGTGACGCGGCCGAGGACGCCGTGTGCGGTGTTCCGCAACTGGATGGATGAGCGGGGGTGGCTCAAGCGGTTCACGGAGGCGGGGCGGCCGGGGGCTTACCTGCGGGTGGTCGAGCTGGGGGAGGTCGGGGCGGGGGATGAGGTGGAGATCGTCTCGCGGCCGGATGTGGGGGTGAGTGTGCTGGACTGGTTCCTGGCCCGGCATGGGGACAGGGACGCGTTGCGGCGCATTCTGGACGTGCCTGGGCATGACGCCCGATGGGATGAGATGGCGGAACGGGCCTTTGCCTGAGGGCGTCCTCCCTCAGGAAAGTCCCTGTCCGCGCACCCGCCCGCACCCCACCGTCAGGCAGCTCACTGCCGCACCACCGCCGGCGTCATGTAGCTCACCTGACGCACCAGCACTGTCACACATGCTGTGAGCCCACGTGACGGGGGCATATCGACCTACGCGGCGGGCCACCCGCACACCAACAGAGGCTCCGGATGAGGGGGATGGCCGGGCGGGCGGGTAGGAAGCGCCGCGCCCGGCCAGGTCGGTCAGCGCAGCACCGAGTACAGCGCCGAAGTCAGCGAAGCCTTGGCGTCATCCTGATCGATGGACCACATCATCGACCCGCCAAGCCCCTTGAGCCGGATGTAGGCCGCCTTCTGCACAAGCACGGCCGGATCGTCGTACGACCAGAACTCGTTCCCGTCGTACAACCACATGGCCCCACTACGCAGATCCCGATACCGCTTCCCCGGCTTGGACACCAGATCCTTGTAGTCCTCGTTCCCAGGAGCCCACTTCCCGGGCGCGGGCCCGGTGGCGGGCTTGTAGAGGCCGTCCCCGCCGCCGGTCACACCGGTCCATCCCTGCCCGTAGGCGGGCACGCCGACGACGATCTTGCGGGCGGGCGCGCCGCGGGAGAGGTAGTCGCGTACGGTCTGGTCCACGCTGTAGCGGACCGGGTTGGGGTCGCGGCGGTCGGTGAGGAGGTTGCCGTTGTGCCCGGTCTGCGGCTCCCAGGTGCCGTGCAGGTCGTACCCCTGGACGGTGGCGAAGTCGAGCTGGCGGAAGACGTCCCGTACCTCGAAGCCGGCGTCGATCTTGGCGGCGGCGGCCGGGAGGAAGGCGCTGAGCTGGGCGGAGGCGGAGTAGGCGCGCAACTGGGAGCGGAGCTCGGTCACGAAGAGCGTGAAGTTGCGCTTGTCCTCGGGACGGATGACGTTGCCTTCGGCGCCGGAGGAGCCCGGCCACTCCCAGTCGAGGTCGATGCCGTCGAAGACGCCCGCGCCGGCGCCCGGCTCCAGGCCCGGCAGGTTGCCGCGCAGCCACAGGTCGATGCAGGAACTGGCGAGCGCGGCGCGGGACTCGGGGGTGAGGACGGCGTCGGAGAAGTGCGCGGAGCCGGTCCAGCCGCCGAGCGAGATCATCACCTTCAGCCCCGGGTGCTTGGCCTTGAGCTTGCGGAGCTGGTTGAGGTTGCCGTTGAGGGCCTGTCCCGGCGCGTCGGCGACTCCGTCCACGCTCTGCTCTGCCGGTACGGGCCGCTGCCAGTCGGCCCACGGGTCGGAGGAGTAGCAGCCGCCCTGGGCGTTGACGAACCCGAACGCGTAGTTGAGGTGGGTGAGCTTGGCTGCGGCGCCGGTGACGTCCACGTCCTTGACGTGGTAGTTGCGGCCGTAGACGCCCCACTGGATGAAGTACGCGACCCGCTTGAAGCCGGTACGGGCCTCGGCCGGCACGGAGAACGCGGTGAGGCCGAGTAAGAGCGACAGTGCGATCAGGATCTTCTTCTTCACGAGCGGCTCCCGGGACGCGCACTTATATAGGAAACTTTCCTTTAAGTTAGACGCGATCGTAGAGCGGCCGCCCGTCCCCGTCAACGATCCGCGACACCGCCTCCGGGCTCGACAGCAGCGACCACGCGTACACGGGATCGGCGAACAGCCCCACCATCACGTCGGCGACGTCCTGCCTGGTCCCGGCCGCCAGCATCAGCCGCATGACGTGCTCGGCCGGCGGCTGCAGGAACATGTTCGTCCAGTGCGTGACAGGCCCGCCCACCTCCCACATGCGCGCCGCCGCGGCCCGGCAGAAGGCGGCGTCGTACGGCCCGCCGGCCGCGATCGCGTCGGCCACGATCCAGGCGCACCTGGAGCCCAGGTTCGCGCCCTGGCCGGTGAGCGGGTCGTTGGTGACGTAGGCGTCGCCGATGGCCAGCGCCATCCTCCCGCTCGGCAGCTCCGCCACCGGCCGCCGTACCGTGGGCGTGATCGCGCCCTGCAGCAGGTCGGTCGGCCCCAGCAGCTCGAACGCGTCCGGCTCCACCCGCTCGGCCAGCCGCGGCGTGTGCTCGCGGAACAGCGGGAGCAGCGCGGCCGCCACCTCGTTCCAGGGCAGCCGGGTGATCACCTCGAAGGGGCCCCCGGGAACCGCCTCGATGATGATGCCCGAGACCACCCCCTCGCGCGACACGATCGGCGCGCGGAAGATCTCGCCCACGCCGCCGGCGATGTTGAAGGAGAAGACGTCGCTGGGGCGCATGCCGTGGAAGAGCCCGGCGGCCAGCAGGCGCTGCGGCCGGTCGTACGGGGACAGCTCGGGATCGCGCGGGAACAGCTCGGCCACCGAGCGCCGCCCCGCCGCCACCACCATCAGCTCGTGCCGCCGCGACCAGCGGTCCACCTGCTCGGCGTCCGGGGCGGTGCCGGAGACGACGATCGTGCCGCCGCGTTCGGCGAAGTCGTCCATGAACGCGGGGATCAGCAGCCGGAAGTCGGTCGCGTTGTACGCCTTCCCGAAGGTCCCCGTGAACTCCAGCGGCGGGTCGCCCTTGAGCGAGAGCATGGCGTCGATCATCATCGCGCCCGGGTCGCGGTAGTGCGCGGAGCCCAGCGCCCGCTCCCTGTCCAGGGTGTGACCCGACCGGCCCACCGTGTTGGGCAGCCGCCCCTTGCGTAAGGTTTCCGCGTCGCCCTCGCAGTACAGCGTCGTCTCGACGCCGAGCTGCTGCAGCCGCAGCGCGAGGGTGAGCCCCGAGATCCCCGCTCCGACGATCCCGATCCCGTTACCTGCCATGCGCTTCCCTCCTGGATTGGAGCACTCCTGGGAGGCGGGCAAACTGGAAGGCGTGCCATCCACCCTGCCTGACGGCGATCCCGCGCCCACCTCGGGCGAGCTGCCCGCCGGCGCCCTGCGCGGCCTCGGCGAGCGCCCGTTCGGCTTCTACGTGCACGTGCCGTTCTGCGTGACGCGCTGCGGTTACTGCGACTTCAACACCTACACCGCCGCCGAGCTGGGGCCCGGCGCCTCTCACCGAGATTACGCCGACACGGTCGTCGAGGAGGTGCGCCTCGCGCGCCGCGTTCTGGGCGAGAGCGACCTGCCGGTGGAGACGGTGTTCTTCGGCGGCGGCACGCCCACCCTGCTGCCCCCGGAGGACCTGGCCAGGATCCTGGCGGCGATCGACTCCGAGTTCGGGCTGCGGCCGGGCGCCGAGGTCACCACGGAGGCCAACCCCGAGTCCGTCGACCCCTCCTACCTGGAGAAACTGCGTCACGGCGGGTTCAACAGGGTCAGCTTCGGCATGCAGAGCGCCCGCGAGCACGTGCTGCGGGTGCTCGACCGGCGGCACACGCCGGGCCGGGCCGCCGCGGCGGTCCGCGAGGCCAGGCAGGCGGGGTTCGAGCACGTCAACCTCGACCTGATCTACAGCACGCCGGGCGAGACCGACGACGACTGGCGGGCCTCGCTGGCCGCGGCGATCGAGGCCGGGCCCGACCACGTGTCGGCGTACTCGCTGATCGTCGAGGACGGCACCAGGCTGGCGGCCAGGATCCGGCGCGGCGAGCTGCCCATGCCCGACGACGACGTGGCCGCCGACCGCTACCTGATCGCCGACGAGATGCTGGCGGAGGCCGGTTTCCGCTGGTACGAGGTGTCCAACTGGGCCGTCTCCGACGAGGCGCGCTGCCGCCACAACCTGCTCTACTGGACGGGCGGCGACTGGTGGGCGGCCGGCCCCGGCGCCCACAGCCACGTCGGCGGCACCCGCTGGTGGAACGTCAAGCACCCCGCCGCCTACGCCCAGCGGCTGGCCGCCGGCGCCTCGCCCGCCCACGCCCGCGAGGTGCTCGCCCAGGACGACCGCGACGCCGAGCGGCTGATGCTGGAGCTGCGGCTCGACTCCGGCTACCCGCTGGCCGACGTGGCGCCGGACGCGCGCACCGCCGTCGCCGGCGCCCTGGCCAGGGGGCTGCTGGAGCCGGAGGCGTTCAAGCGGGGGCTGCTCGTGCTGACGCTGCAAGGGCGGTTGCTGGCGGACGCGCTGATCCGCGACCTGCTCGTCTAGGTGATCATCCTGATGGAGAACGGGTACCGGTAGGGCTCGCCCTTCTGCGCGGCCATCGCCGCCTGGATGTGGAAGATCAGCGACAGGATCCAGATGATCGGCAGCAGCGCGATGCCGATGAACACGACCGTCAGGATGCCCGAGATGAGGTAGCCGATGAACATCGTGATCTGGAAGTTGAGCGCCTCCGCCGACTGGTCCCTGACGTAGGGGGACTCGTCCTTCTTCATCAGGTAGATGATCAGCGGGCCGATCCAGGAGACCAGCAGGCCCAGGAGGTGGGACAGCATGGCCATCGTCGTGTCGTCGGTGCCGGGACGGGGGCCGAACCTGCCGGGGATGTACGGCTCGCCGCGGCCTTGGGCGTAACCGTAGCCGGGGGGCTGGTTCGGGGGCGGGGGAGGGTAGCCGCCGGGCGGGGGCGGGGCGTAACCCCCGGGCGGGGCGTAACCCCCGGGAGGCGGCGGCGGGTAGCTCCCGGGCTGGCCGTAGCTCGGCGCGGAGCCGGGCTGCTGCCCGTAGGGGGTCTGAGGGCCATAACCGGGCTGCTGGCCGTAGCCAGGCTGCGGAGTCGGCTGGCCGTAACCCGGCTGTGAGGTGGGCTGCTGACCGTAGCTCGGCTGAGAGCCATAACCCGGCTGAGAGCCGTAGCCCGGTTGAGAGCCAGAGCTCGGCTGGGAGCCGTGGTCAGGCTGGGAGCCGTAACCCGGTTGGGAGCCGGGCTGCTGGCCGTACTCCGGGTACTGCGGGCCGGAGCCCTGAGCCGGCGGGAGGTCCTCCGGGGTGACCCTGCGCGTGGCGTCGTCATCATCGGCCGGCGGCGGGGACGGGTCCTGGCTCATGGTGCCTCCGTAACGAAGTCGATCAGTTCCTCGACCCGGCCGAGCAGCTCCGGCTCCAGGTCGGTAAACGTAGAGACGGCGCCGAGAATCCGCCGCCACGCCTCGGCAGGCTCCATCCGCCAGCCCAGCGCCGCGATGACGCCTTCCTTCCACGGCACCCCCCGAGGCACGTCGGGCCAGGCGGGGATGCGCAGCACGGACGGCTTGACCGCCTGCCAGATGTCGATGAACGGGTGCCCCACCACGAGCACGTCCGGCGAGGTGATCTCGGCGGCGATCCTGCTCTCCTTGGACCCCGGTACCAGGTGGTCGACCAGCACGCCCAGCCGCCGCCCCGGCTCGGGGCCGAACTCCTCGACGATGGCGGGCAGGTCGTCCACGCCTTCCAGGTACTCGACCACGACCCCCTCGACCCGCAGGTCGTGGCCCCAGATCTTCTCCACGAGGGCGGCGTCGTGCACGCCCTCCACGTAGATCCGGCTCTGCCTGGCGACTCTGGCCCGCAGACCGTCCACGGCGATGGAGCCGGACGCGCTGCGCCTGGGCCCTGCCGGGGCCGCCGCCTCGGGGCGTACCAGGGTCACGGGCTTGCCGTCGAGCAGGAAGGCGGCGGGCGCGAGGGGGAACAGGCGGCGCTTGCCGAACCGGTCCTCCAGGGTGACGGCCTCCTTGTCGCAGGCCACCACGGCGCCGCAGAAGCCGCTGTCGGCGTCCTCCACGACGAGGTCCTGCTCGGCGGGCACTTTCGGGATCTTCCCCTTGCCCGGCCGCCGCCAATTTCCCGCCAGTACATCGCCCTCGTACACACGGGGACCGTAGCAAATCACCCGCTGACCGCAAGGCGCTTGCGCGCGGCGCTGCGCCGGACCAGGACGGTGATGGTGCCGCCGATCGCGATGAGCAGCCCCGCTCCGGGGATCAGGAACAGGGCGGCCAGCCCGCCGGTGATCCCGCCGACGGCGGAGAAGGCGTCGCGGCCGACGCCGTACCGTACGGCGGCCTGTTCCTGGTTGGTGCAGGTGAGCTGGTAGTCGCCCTTGGCAGGCGCGTTGATGACGAGGAACTGCTCCCATTCGGCGCCGCCGGCCGTCACCTTCTGGGATCCGGTGGTCTTGGCCAGCTTGGCCTGCCCGCTGATGGAGCAGTTGTAGGTGACCTGAGTGTCACTCGCGATGTACACGCCCGGCTTCTCGGCCGGGTCGACCGATACCGTGACGCTCTCCCCGGACGCGAACGTTCTGGTCGGGGCCAGGTCCGTCACGCTGGTCACCACGCCGCCGGCGAACAGGAGCACCCCGGCGATCCCGCACACCAGGAAAACGCCCCAGACCGCCGCGATCCACCAGAAACTTGGCTTTATATCTTTGGGGTTGATTCGTGGTGGAAGGCCGTATTGTCCGTACTGAGGTGGTGGGCCGAACTGGGTGGCGTCGCCGTACTGTGGTGACGGCGCCTGCCAGGGCGGCGGAGGCGGTGGCTGGGACCCCGGCTGCGGGCCGTACTGGGGAGGTCGCGGCGGACCGGGGTATGGACCCTGCCCGGGCGGCGGGCCGTACGACGGTGGCCGGGAATCGTCGGTCATATCGGCAAGTGTGAGGCCTGTCGCTTCGAAGAAGCTAGAAGCAGGATGAGGGACGCGGTGTTATCGCACCTTGTGGGCGAGAGCCGTACACTTGGCACTCGGGAACACAGAGTGCTAGACCTCGCGTTCCTGATATGGACAGAGGCAGGAGGTGAGCACGTGCTCGACGATAGGAAGCTGGCGGTGCTCCGCGCCATTGTCGAAGACTACGTGTCCACCAACGAACCGGTGGGCTCCAAGGCGCTCGCCGAGCGCCACAACCTGAAGGTCTCCCCGGCGACGGTCAGGAACGACATGGCCGCGCTGGAGGAGGAGGGCTACATCACCCAGCCGCACACCAGCGCGGGCCGCGTCCCGACGGACAAGGGCTACCGCCTGTTCGTCGACCGGCTCTCGCAGGTCAAGCCGCTGTCCGGGGCCGAGCGCAGGGCGATCGAGACGTTCCTGGCCGGCGCGGTCGACCTCGACGACGTGGTGACCCGCACGGTCCGGCTGCTCGCGCAGCTCACCAGGCAGGTGGCGGTCGTGCAGTACCCGGCGCTGACGCGGTCGACCGTCAGGCACGTCGAGCTGGTCCCGCTGAACGACCGGCGGGTCATGTTCGTGCTCATCACCAACACCGGCCGCGTCGAGCAGCGCGTGGTCGACCTGCCCGAGGCGATCGAGGACACGCGGATCGCGCACCTGCGCGCCGTGCTCAACGCCTGCCTCGACGGCTGCGGCCTGGCCAGCGTCCCCGAGCTGGTCGCCGACCTGCCCGAGCGGCTGTCCCCGGAAGACCGGCCCGCCGCGGCGACGATCCTGTCGGTGCTGCTGGAGACGCTGGTCGAGCGGCACGACGAGAAGTTCGTGTTCGCCGGCGCGGCCAACCTCGCCGGCGCCGACTTCACGACCGGCCTGCGCGACGTCCTGGAGGCGCTGGAGGAGCAGGTCGTCCTCATCCGGCTGCTCGGCGAGACTTCCGATACCCCGTCCGCGCTCACCGTGCGCATCGGCGCGGAAAACCCGTACCTGCGGGGGACATCCGTCGTCGCGACCGGATACGGTTCTGGCGACAACCAACTGGCCCGGCTCGGTGTGCTGGGGCCCACCAGGATGGACTATCCCGTGACGATGGGCGCCGTACGCGCGGTGGCACGCTACGTCAGCCAGATCCTGGCTGCATCATAAGAGGTCGATAAGTGGCAAACAGCGACTACTACGCCACCCTCGGGGTGCGCCGTGACGCAAGTCAGGATGAGATCAAGAAGGCTTACCGCCGACTCGCCCGCGAGCTGCACCCTGACGTGAACCCCGATCCTGAGACCCAGGAGCGCTTCAAGGAGATCACGCAGGCCTACGAGGTGCTGTCCGATCCGAACAAGCGCCAGATGTACGACCTGGGTGGCGACCCCTTCGGCGGCGCGGGAGCGGCGGCCGGCGCAGGCGGCTTCGGCGCGGGCTTCCCGTTCAGCGACATCATGGACGCCTTCTTCGGCACCGCGACCGGCACCAGGGGGCCCCGCTCGCGCGCCAGGAGGGGCCGCAACGCCACCATCCGGGTCGAGCTGGACCTGCGCGAGACCGCGTTCGGCACCACCCGCGAGCTGGTCGTCGACACGGCCGTGCTCTGCGAGGTGTGTCACGGGGCAGGCGCCGCGCCGGGCACCCACCCCGACACCTGCGACATGTGCAACGGGCGCGGCGAGATCTCCCAGGTCACCCGCTCGTTCCTGGGCCAGGTCATGACCTCGCGCCCGTGCCCGCAGTGTGGCGGCTTCGGCACGATCATCCGCCACCCCTGCCAGGAGTGCTCCGGCGACGGCCGCGTGCGCACCCGCCGTACCATCAAGGTCCGCATCCCCGCGGGCGTCGAGGACGGCACCCACATCCAGCTCGCCGGCGAGGGCGAGGTCGGCCCCGGCGGCGGCCCGCCCGGAGACCTGTTCCTCGAGATCGTCGAGCGCAACCACGAGATCTTCGAACGGCGCGGCGACGACCTCCACTGCACCGTCCAGATCCCGATGACGGCCGCCGCGCTCGGCACCATCCTCACGGTCGAGACGCTCGACGGCGCGGAAGAGGTGGACGTCCGCCCTGGCACGCAGTCCGGGCAGGTCATCACCATGTACGGCCGTGGCGTGCAGCGGCTCAACGAGTCCGGCAGGGGCGACCTGCTGATCCACGTCAACGTCGAGACCCCGATGCGCCTCGACACCGCGCAGGAGGACCTGCTGCGCGAGCTGGCCAAGCAGCGGGGCGAGGAGCGGCCGCCGGGCAAGTTCGCGCCTGGCCAGCAGGGCTTCTTCTCCCGGCTGCGCGACGCCTTCAACGGCCGGTGACGGTCCCGGTCTTCCTGGCTCAGGGCCTCGACGGCCCTGAGCTGACGCTCGACGGCCCCGAGGGGCGGCACGCGGCCTCCGTGCGCCGCCTGCGGCCAGGCGAGCGGGTCGATCTGACCGACGGCGCCGGCGCGGTGGCCGAGTGCGTCGTGCGCGAGACGCTGAAGGACGCACTCCGCCTGGACGTGCTGCGCCGCTACGACGTCGAGGCGCCCCGCCCCCGGCTCGTCGTCGTCCAGGGGCTGCCCAAGGGCGACAGGGGCGAGCTGGCCGTCGAGATGATGACCGAGGCGGGCGTGGACGTCATCGTCCCCTGGTCCGCCGCGCGCAGCATCACGCAGTGGAAGGGCGACAAGGTCGCCAAGGCGCTGGGGCGCTGGCGCTCCACCGCCCGCGAGGCGGGCAAGCAGGCCCGCCGCTTCCACCTGCCCGAGGTGAGCGACCTGGCCTCCACCAAGCAGGTCGAACGGCTCCTGTCGGAGGCGGCGCTGGGCCTGGTGCTGCACGAGGAGGCGGACGGGCCGCTGTCCGGCGTGCCGCTGCCCGCGGGCGGCGACATCGTGATGGTCGTGGGGCCGGAGGGCGGCGTCTCGGAGGAGGAACTGGCCGCCTTCAGCGCCGCCAAGGCGACGCCGGTGCTGCTCGGGCCGACGGTCCTGCGGACCTCGACGGCGGGGGTCGCGGCGGCGGCGGTGCTGCTCAGTCGTACGGGACGCTGGTAGGTCGCGGCGGCGGCCGTGCTGCTCAGCCGCATGGGGCGCTGGTAGACCGCTGATGGGCGGGGCCCGCTGGGGCGTGGTCCAGGGCAGAGCCCGCTAGGGCGTGGTCTGCGAGGTGTCCAGCAGCGGGCTGGCCAGCTCGGTGGGCGTCTCCGTCGCCTCGTCGGGCGCGGGACACTCCTCAGGCGGACATGCCGAGGGCTGCCCCGTCGTCGTCTCCTCCGTGGTGGGCGTGGGGGAGGGCGAGGCCTCGGGGCAGTCGGCGGGCGGCTCGGCCTGCTCGGCGAGCGGCGAGGGACACTCGGTGGGCGTCGGGCTGGGAGAGGGCGAGGGCCTGCTGGTCGACTCGGCCTTGCGGGTGGGCTTGGGCGTCGGCGGCACCGACGTCTCGGGCACCACGATGACCGGCTGAGACTGCTGCGGAGCCGGCTCCTTGGCAGGCGGCTGGTGGGAGCGCGTGGTGGAGGAGTTGGACGGGACCTCGGAAGACTGCACACCCGCGGGGGCGACGGTCTGCTCGATGATCTGAGAGCGCAGGTTGGGGATCGCCATCACGATCGCGCCGGCGACCAGGACCGCGCCGACGCCGGCGGCGCCCGCGCGCCACCAGAACAGATTACGTACGCCGCGCCGCTCGATGCGGGCACGGATGATCTCCAGTCCTTCCGGCGAGGGCACGACCGCGTCCGCCTCCGCGCGGAGCGCACGGCGCAGGAGGTCGCCGTACTCGTCGGGGGGCCGGGTCATGACATCTTCTCCAGGACCGATCGCAGGGCGGCCATGCCACGTGCGGTGTGGCTCTTGACCGCGCCCTTGCTGATGCCCATGGCGTGGGCGATCTCAGCTTCGGACAAGTCACCGTAGTAGCGTAGAACCAGTGCTTCTCTCTGTCGGGTCGGCAGGGCGCGTAACGCCTCGATCACGGCGGAGCGTTCCAGCTCGCCGATCGCGCCGTTCTCGGCGCTCGGGGCGTCAGGCAAGCCCTTGGGGGCGTACTTCTCGACGACCGCGCGGTGACGCAGCACGGACCTGGACCTGTTGACGACAGATTGACGCAGGTAGGCAAGTGCTTTGTCGGGGTCACGCAGCCTGCGCCAGGCGCCATGGATGGCGACGAACGCATCCTGCACGACTTCCTCGGCTGTTGCAATGTCGCGCACCAGCAACACAGCGAGACGCACCAATGACCGAAAGTGCGCGCTGTACAGCGCGGTAACGGCCATGTCGGCATCCCACCCGACCGGCACCGCCCCCATCGACCTGTCGGCCAGAAGGGTTTCGGTGGTCACATCAGTGGGACGCGCGGCCTTCCCAGAGGGTTTACGCTCTTCCGGTTCTTGAGGTTGCCCCGGTTCGTTAGGGTGCATTACCCAGTCGTGTCCTCGCCAGGTGGCGCTCGCCCGACCCTGAATCGTCTTTTCAGCTGAAGTGTCGCACACTCACCCTAACTGTGTGGATCTTCCCGTGCACGACACAGCTGATTACCGATTCGCAACGGACTTGCTAACAGCAGGGGGTCTGTAGGGTGATCGGGTGAGCGATTGTCTCTTCTGCAAAATCGTCGCCAACAAGTTTCCCGCCGAGATCGTTTACGAAACCGGCCGGACCCTGGCGTTCCGCGACATCAAGCCGCAGGCGCCCACCCACGTGCTCGTCATCCCGAAGGAACACCACGCCGACGCTGCCGCCCTGGCCGCCGCCGACGACGGGCTGGCCGACGAGGTGCTCAAGTCGGCCCACGAGGTGGCCGTCATCGACGGCGTGTCCGAGGACGGCTACCGCATCGTCTTCAACACCGGACCGGCCGCCGGGCAGACCGTCTTCCACGTGCACGCGCACGTGCTCGGCGGGCGCGACCTCACCTGGCCACCCGGCTGACCGGACGCGGGTGATATTGGCGAGAGCAATCGGCCTGCTCCCGGATACGATGGGCACAGAACAACTGGCGAAAGAGACCGGGAGGCATCAGGCCGCTGGCCTGCCCATGTCCGAACTACACGAATCCCGACGCACAGCACCTCCCTCGCGGACTCAAGCGAAGGTGCTGATACCGGACGAATACCCGATGGTCAGCCTCCTGGGCTCCCGCGACGAGCTGCTGCGTGTCATCGAGGGCGCCTTCAAGGCCGACATCCACGTGCGCGGCAA
Source organism: Nonomuraea monospora (assembly GCF_039531895.1). Classification (NCBI taxonomy): domain Bacteria; kingdom Bacillati; phylum Actinomycetota; class Actinomycetes; order Streptosporangiales; family Streptosporangiaceae; genus Nonomuraea; species Nonomuraea monospora. The sequence goes on along the minus strand of NZ_BAAAQX010000002.1, from coordinate 547,696 downwards.
CGAGATCACCGTCACCGGCAGCCCCGACGAGAGCGGCACCGTCGTGCGCCTCTTCGAGGAGCTCGTCGAGGTCCTGCGCAGCGGCGGCGAGCTCACTCCCGACGCGGTCGAGCGCAGCATCGCCATGCTCCGCATGACCTCCGACCGCCCCGCCGAGGTGCTGTCGCTCGACATCCTCTCCTCGCGCGGCCGGACCATCCGGCCCAAGACCGTCAACCAGAAGCGCTACGTCGACGCGATCGACCAGCACACGGTCGTGTTCGGCATCGGCCCCGCCGGCACCGGCAAGACCTACCTCGCGATGGCCAAGGCCGTGCGGGCGCTGCAGGAGAAGCGGGTCAACCGCATCATCCTGACCCGGCCTGCGGTCGAGGCGGGCGAGCGGCTCGGCTTCCTGCCCGGCACCCTGTACGAGAAGATCGACCCCTACCTGCGGCCCCTGTACGACGCGTTGCATGACATGGTCGACCCCGACTCGATCCCGAAGCTCATGGCGGCGGGGACGATCGAGGTGGCGCCGCTCGCGTACATGCGTGGCCGTACCTTGAATGACGCCTTCATCATCCTCGACGAGGCCCAGAACTCCTCGGCCGAGCAGATGAAGATGTTCCTGACCAGGCTCGGCTTCAACTCCAAGATCGTGGTGACCGGCGACGTCACGCAGGTCGACCTGCCGTCCGGCACGGTGAGCGGGCTGAGGGTGGTGCAGGAGATCCTCGACGGCATCCCCGACATCCACTTCTCCCGGCTGACCAGCTCCGACGTGGTGCGCCACAAGCTGGTCAGCGAGATCGTGGACGCCTACGGCCGTTACGACGCCACCCGGCAGGCGTCGCAGGAGCCGAAGGCCATTCAGCAGCAGCGGGGGAAGCGGCGGCCATGAGCATCGAGATCAACAACGAGTCCGGTGTAGGGGTCGACGAGGAGAGCATCGTCGCCCTGGCCGCTCACGTGCTCGGCGAGATGGGCATCAACCCGCTCGCCGAGCTGTCCATCGTGGTGGTCGACGAGGACGCCATGGCGGAGCTGCACGAGAAGTGGATGGGCGAGCCGGGCCCGACGGACGTGCTGGCGTTCCCGATGGACGAGCTGCGTCCGGGCGGCGGCGCCCGCGGCGAGTCCGAGGGGCCCGCCGACCCGGCGCTGCTGGGTGACGTCGTGCTCTGTCCGCAGGTCGCGGCCAGGCAGGCGGAGGAGGCCGGGCACAGCACGGCCGACGAGCTGGAGCTGCTGTGCACGCACGGCATCCTGCACCTGCTCGGTTACGATCACGCCGAGCCGGAGGAGCACAAGGAGATGTTCGGCTTGCAGTCCCGGCTCCTCGAGTCGTGGCAGGAGGTGCGCAACCCGCGGTGAACGCCTGGTTGCCGTTGGCCATCGCCCTTGTCGTCGTCGGTGGCCTGATCGCCAGTGCGGAAACGGCACTGACGCGCATCTCCAGGGTGCGTGCGGAGGAGTACGCGCGCGACGGCCGGCGCGGGTCCGCGCGGCTGCTGGCGATCGTGAACGATCCGCCGCGCTACCTCAATCTGCTGCTGTTGTTGCGGCTGAGCTGCGAGCTGGTGGCCACGGTCATCGCGACGCTGCTGTTCATCGACCTGCTGCACGATCAGGGCTGGGCCTATGTGTGGGCCGCCGTGGTGATGATCCTGATCAGTTACGTGGTGGTCGGGGTGATGCCGCGTACGCTGGGCCGGCAGCACGCGGAGCCGGTGGCGCTGGCCAGCGCTCCCATCGTGTACGGCCTGACGCGCATCTTCGGCCCGCTGCCCAAGCTGCTCATCCTGCTCGGCAACGCGCTGACGCCCGGCAAGGGCTTCCGCGACGGGCCGTTCACCTCGGAGGCCGAGCTGCGTGACCTGGTCGACCTGGCCGAGGAGCGCCGGGTGATCGAGCCGGACGAGCGCGAGATGATCCACTCGGTGTTCGAGCTGGGTGACACGCTGGTGCGCGAGGTGATGGTGCCGCGTACGGACATGGTCTACATCGAGCGCGGCAAGTCGATCAGTCAGGCGCTGTCGCTCGCGTTGCGCAGCGGGTTCTCGCGCATCCCCGTCGTGGGGGAGAACGAGGACGACGTCATCGGCATCGCCTACCTCAAGGACATCGCCCGCAAGATTCACGAGTCGGGTGAGGGCGGGGGCAAGGAGTCGGTCGAGACGATCATGCGGTCGGCCGCGTACGTGCCGGAGAGCAAGCCGATCGACCAGCTCATGCGGGAGATGCAGGCGCGGCAGATCCACATCGCGATCGTGATCGACGAGTACGGCGGCACCGCCGGGCTGGTCACGATCGAGGACGTCCTGGAGGAGATCGTCGGCGAGATCACCGACGAGTACGACCAGGAGGCGCCGCGCGTCGAGCCGGTGCCGGGCGGCGGGCTGCGGGTGACGGCCCGGATGCCGGTGGACGAGCTGGGCGAGCTGTTCGACACCGAGATCGAGGTGGACGACGTCGAGACGGTGGGCGGGCTGCTGGCGCACGCGCTGGGCCGGGTGCCGATCGCCGGGTCGCAGGCGGAGGTGGCCGGGCTGTCGCTGACGGCGGAGACGCTGGCGGGGCGGCGCAACCGGATCAGCACGGTGGTGGTGCGGCGGGTGACGCCTCCCGAGGACGAGGTCGTCCCGGCCGCCGCGGAACGCGACTGACCTCCCACGCGGACGATTGTGGACGCAAGCCGCAAGCGTTCTACAAGTAGTCTGCAAGCCCCGTCCGGCACTCTCTAATCACGACATCCAGTGCGGTGGGTGTCACAAGGGGAAGGCATCCGAAGGCCGGGTGGGGTTCGCGGCCTGAGGATGACGTTCCTGGGGGGACGACGGCGTTTCGGCCTGCTAGCCGGTCGTGACGCTGGTCGGCGTAAAGGGTGTTCTCGTCCGGAAAACCGGATGGGGGCACCCTTTTTGCGCGTTGGTGGTCACTCTGGTGGATTGCCGCATTCGTCTCTTGGGGAGGCTGCGATTCAAGGGGGGATCATGAAACGAAGACCATGGATCATCGCTTCCGTGCTGGTCACGGGCCTCCTGGGGGGATGCGGCGGCGGGGGAGCCGAGAGCTTCCTCGACGCGCAGGCGATGGCGCAGTTGCGTGCGGTGCTCAGCAAGGAGCCACCCCTGCCCGACGGTTTCACGGTGCGGCCGGAGCAGGCGTGGCGGATGCCGTTCGGACAGGCGGACAGGAACTGCAGGGCCGTGCTGGAGCCGGCCGGCGGGCGGGCGCCCGGGCAGGCGCTCACCGCGCAGGCCGCGGTCAGCTATCACGGCGACGGGCTCGGCGAGCAGGCCGGGGTCGGCCTGGCCAAGTACGCGGGCGAGGAGGCGGAGGGGCACCTCGACGCCCTGGCGGAGGCCATCGGAGCGTGCCGCGCCGTGCACACCTCAAGCGGAACGGACCTGCGGCTGCAGGAGCTGCCCGTGCGGGGAGCCGGGGACGAGGCCGTGGGCGCGAGGCTGAGCGGCCGGCTGAACGGCTACCCCTACGCGATGGACGTCGTGCTGTCCCGCGTCGGGGACACCCTGGTCTCCGTGGTGCACACGGGCATGAACGAGGTGGATCACGCCCGTACCAGGAAGGTGGTCGAGGCGGCGATCTCCATGGTCAGCGCCTAACCTGGTTGGGTGAACCCTGAAGACAGCAAGATCATCACCCTGGCCCGCGCCGCCAGGGCGCGCAACGGCTCCGCCGAGGGAGCGGCCGTGCGCGACGAGACCGGCCGCACCTACTCCGCGACGAACGTGGGCCTGTCCGCGCTGACCCTGTCGGCGGTGCAGGTGGCCGTGGCCATGGCGATCTCCAGCGGCGCGCGGTCCCTGGAGGCCGTGGCGCTGGTGAGCGAGGGCGACCCGAGCCCCGCCGACGAGGCGGTGGCGGCCGAGCTGGGCGCCGGCAAGCTGCTCCTGGCCGGTCCCGACGGCACCCTGCGAGGCTGATCATGCCGATGTCGCCGTTCCTGGCGAGAATTCGGGAGAAGGTCGGCAACGATCTGCTCATGCTGCCTTCGGTGTCGGGGTTCGTGTTCGACGACGCGGGCCGGCTGCTGATGGCCAGGCACGGCGACGTGGGCCTGTGGGCGGCCCCCGGCGGCGGCGTGGACCCCGACGAGCGGCCTGAAGACGCCGTGGTCAGGGAGCTGAAGGAGGAGCTCGGCATCGACGTCGAGGTGCGCGGCCTGATCGGCGCGTACGGCGGGCCCGAGTTCCGCACCCGCTACCCCAACGGCCACGAGGTCGCCTACGTCATCAACGCCTACGCCTGCGCCCTGGCCCCCGGCTCCGGCGTGCCCGAGCCCGACGGGGTGGAGATCAACGACTTCCGCTGGGTGTCCGAGCAGGAGCTGCCCGGCCTGAGCACGACCGCCTGGACGCCCGGCGTGGCGCCCCTGGCGTTCGCGTGGTGGCGTGAACACGCTCGATGATGGGACACAATGCACATGTGACTTCGCCAGACAACCATCGCGCCGGATTCGCCTGCTTCGTGGGGAGGCCGAACGTCGGCAAGTCCACGCTGATGAACGCCCTGGTCGGCACGAAGGTGGCGATCACCTCGTCCAAACCGCAGACGACCAGGCGCGTCATCAGGGGCATCGTGCACCGCCCCGACGCCCAGCTCATCATCGTCGACACCCCCGGCCTGCACCGCCCGCGCACGCTGCTCGGCGAGCGGCTCGACAGCCTCGTGCTGTCCACGCTGACCGAGGTCGACGCGATCGGCTTCTGCGTGCCCGCCAACGAGCCCATCGGCAAGGGTGACCGGTTCATCGCCGACAAGCTGTCGGCCGTGAAGAAGACACCGGTCATCGCCGTGGTGACCAAGTGCGACCTGGCGAGCAAGGAGCAGGTCGCCGAGCAGTTGCTGGCGGTGTCGCAGGTGGCGGAGTTCGCCGCGATCGTGCCGGTGTCGGCGCAGTCGGGCGAGCGGCTCGACGTGGTGGCCGACGTGCTGATCGAGCACCTGCCCGAGTCGCCCCCGCTGTACGAGGGCGGCCAGCTCACCGACGAGCCCGAGCAGGTGCTGGTGGGCGAGCTGATCAGGGAGGCGGCGCTGGAGGGCGTACGCGACGAGCTGCCGCACTCCATCGCCGTGGTCGTCGACGAGATGCTGCCCCGCGAGGGGCGCGACGACCTGCTCGACATCTACGCGCACATGTTCGTGGAGCGGCCGTCGCAGAAGGCGATCGTCATCGGGCACAAGGGCGAGCGGCTGCGCGACGTCGGCACCAGGGCCCGCAAGCAGATCGAGGCGCTGATGGGCACGCGGGTCTACCTCGACCTGCGGATCAGCGTGGCCAAGGACTGGCAGCGCGACCCCAAGCAGTTGCGGCGGCTCGGCTTCTACGACTGATCTTTTCGAGATCTGATCTCTTTTTTGAGATCATCGACACCGACCGGCGAAGACCCCCCAGGCGGAAGCGGTGCCATGGCCAACCCCCTGCGCGACGGCGACCTCACCCAGCTCGGCCCCTACCGGCTGCACGCCCGGCTGGGCGAGGGCGGCATGGGCCAGGTGTACCTGGGCCGCTCACCGGGCGGGCGCCTGGTCGCGGTGAAGGTGGTGCGCCCCCAGCTCGCCGACGACGCGCACTTCAGGCGCCGCTTCGCTGCCGAGGTGGACGCCGCGCGCAAGGTCGGCGGATTCTACACCGCGCAGGTCGTGGACGCCGACACCGACGCCAGCCCGCCATGGCTGGCCAGCGCCTACATCCCCGGCCCCTCCCTGCACCAGGCCGTCCAGGAGCACGGGCCGCTGCCGCCGGAGTCGGTCGCGGTGCTGGGGGCGGGGCTGGCCGAGGGGCTGGCCGCCGTGCACGCCTGCGAGGTCGTGCACCGCGACCTCAAGCCCGCCAACGTCATCCTCGCCGAGGACGGCCCCCGCCTGATCGACTTCGGCATCGCCCGCGCCCTGGACGCCACCAGCCACACCCAGACCTCCGCCGTGCTCGGCACCGCCGCGTACATGTCGCCGGAACAGGCCGCGGGGCAGCGGGTCGGCCCGGCCTCGGACGTGTTCTCGCTCGGCTGCGTGCTGGCCTACGCCGCGACCGGCCGCAGCCCCTTCGGCGAGGGGCCCGTGCACGCGGTCGTCTTCCGCGTCGTGCACACCGAGCCCGACCTGAGCGGGCTGCCCGCCCCGCTGGCCGGGCTGGTGGCCGCCTGCCTGGCCAAGGACCCGGCCGCGCGGCCCGGGCTGGACCAGGTGCTGGCCCACCTCACCGCGCTCGCCTCGCCCGGCGGCCCCGGCCAGGGGTCGTGGCTGCCCGAGGCGTTCACCCAGGTCATCGCCCAGCGCCGCACCCTGGCGCTGACCGCACTGGAGCAACCCGCGGTAGGGGCGAACGGCGCTCCGCGGACGACGATGCCGTCAGGGCCTCGCGCGCCGCAGCCCCTGCTGGCCGACGAACGCCGCCGCATGCGCGGCTCGCTGCGCCCGGCCGCCGCCTACCGGATCGCCGTCTACGTGATGCTCGCCCTCTTCGGGCTGATCTCCCTGAGCATCGTCGTCCACCAGCTCAACATCTTCGAGGACGTGGGGAGGATGCTGCCGGAGGACGACTACTGGGACGCCGACGACGCCGCCGAGGAGCTGAGCATCATCATGCTGGCGGCCCAGGTCGTCTCCGGCTTGGGGCTGATCTTGTGCTGGCTGCTCTGGTTCCACCGGGTGCGGGTCGTCGCCGAACAGCTCGCACCGGGACGGCTGCGCTACCGCCCCGCCATGGCCGTGCTCGGCTGGTTCATCCCGCTCGGCAACCTCTGGCTGCCCAAGCAGATCGCCGACGACGTCTGGCACGCCTCCAGCCCGCCCGGACGCGGCGGCGCGATGGCCCCGGCCGGTCTGCTGCACGCGTGGTGGGCGCTGTGGCTGGCCACCCTCCTGAGCTGGCCGCTCTTCTGGCTCGACTGGACGGAGTTCCTCAGCTCGACCAGCGAGGAGATCGACGAGGAGACGTACCGGGCGTTCGCGTTCGAACCCGAGGTCTGGGCCATCCTGGCCGCGCACGTCCTGGCCGTGCCGGCGGTGATCGTCACCGCCTGGTACGTGCGGCGGCTGAGCGCCATGCAGGCGGCCAAATTCACCTGATCCCCGTCACGGCCTGCGCAGCAACGCCAGCACCGACAGCAGGACCACCGCCAGCGCGCAGCCCAGCGCGGCGAACCAGCCGAACCGGATCACCGGCTCGATCGACAGCAGGCCGCCGAGGTCGAAGGACACCCGGTCGCGCAGGTCACCGGCGCCGCCGATGACGAACTTCAGCAGCACCACCACCGCCACGCCGCCCGGCACGACCGCCAGCGCGGCCAGCCTGGGGCGCGACGACAGCAGGCCCACCAGGCCGCAGCCCAGCGCGACCAGCCCCGCCATCAGCGTGTAGACGCCGAACGGGTCGTCGATGCCGCGCACGTCGCTGGCCACCCCGCCGGCGATGAGGCTGCTCGTCGCCTGGATGCCGGCCCACGGCAGGACCGCGCAGAACACGAGGAGGGCACCGGCGGCGGCGACGGCCAGCGGGTAGCCACGGCGGACTCTCGGGCGGGCGGGCGTGGGCATCAGGTCGTCGGCCACACGATCACTGTATGTCGGGTACGCCCGGCTCACCACCGTACGCAATGGAGTCGTCACCAAGGTGCGGCAAGGAGTGGCGCGGCCGTCCGCTCACCCCACTCCAGGCGCGCGCGGAGCTGGACGGCGTCGGCGGCCAGCGCCGACACCAGCGTGCCCGGAGCGGCCAGCGGGAGCACCGCGACCCCCTCCGCCACCGCCGCCTCCTTGACCTGCGCCGTCACGAACGTGGTGCCCACGCAGCGAGCCGCGCCGTACACCGCGCTGGAGGCGTCCAGCTCCGGGTCGCCCACCGTGAACTCCTGCCGCAGCAGCGGAACGCCGTCGCGGGTGGCGTCGAAGCGGGCGTGGCAGCGGCCGGAGGGCTCGCCGTGGCGGCCGAAGACGATCTCCTCGCGCCACAGCACGGCCGCGTCGCCCTCCAGCGTGAGGCGTACCAGGAGGCGGTGGTCGCAGCCGGCGGCCAGCACCGTGGGCTCCGGCGCGAACCGCAGCGTGGCGCCCGCGCCGACGCGGGCGGTGACCAGCAGCTCCGACGTGCCCTCGCCGGGCAGCACCAGCGTGGCCGCCACCGAGCCCAGGTTCAGCGTGGTGCGGGGGGCGACGTCCAGGTCGAGAGCCAGGCGGTCGCCGCCCAGCGGGCCCGCCGCGGTGGAGATGAGGTGGACGGTGTGCGGGCCCGTCTGGCGCAGCGTCAGCGGGGGTGCTGAGGCGAGGCGGCTGAGCGTGGTGCGGCCATCGGGGGCGAGCGCGGTCGCCACGGCGGCACTGGCCCGCATCGCCCGCCGGCCCCTGGCGGCCAACGCGTCGCCCCGCGCCCGCGCCGCGTCTGCGTGCGCCGCGTCTGCGTGGGCGGCGTCTGCGTGGGCGGCGTCTGCGTGCGCTGCGCCTGCGTGCGCTGCGCCTGCCCGCGCCGCGTTTGCCCGCGCTGCATCTGCGTGCGGCGCGTCTGCCCGCGCTGTGTCTGCCCGCGCTGTGTCTGCCCGCGCTGCGTCTGCCCGCGCTGCGTCTGCCCGCGCTGCGTCTGCGTGCGGCGCGTCTGGCCGCAGCGTGTCTGGGACGGTTGCTTCGCCCGGCGTCACGAGATGGGGGCCGCGTGGGTGTGTGACCAGGCGTGCACCTGCGAGTGGACCCAGGCGGCAACGGTGGCGGCCGTTGGGTCCTGGCGGATCGAGGTGAACAGGACGGGACGCTCGCCGCGCACGGCCGCCGAGTCGCGGTCCATCACGTCGAGGTCGGCGCCCACCATCGGCGCCAGGTCCGTCTTGTTGATGACCAGCAGATCGGCGGTCGTGACGCCGGGGCCGCCCTTGCGGGGCACCTTGTCGCCGCCCGACACGTCCAGCACGAAGATCTGCCGGTCGGCCAGGCCCCGGCTGAACGTCGCCGTCAGGTTGTCGCCGCCGCTCTCCACGATCACCAGGTCGAGCGGCCCGAAGCGGTACTCCAGGGTCTCCACGGCGTCGAGGTTCGCGGCGATGTCGTCGCGGATCGCGGTGTGCGGGCAGCAGCCCGTCTCGACGGCCAGGATGCGCTCCTGGTCCAGGACGCCCGCGCGGCGCAGGAAGTCGGCGTCCTCGGTGGTGTAGATGTCGTTCGTCACCACGCCCAGGGACAACGACGGGCCCAGCGTCCGGCACAGGGCGGCCACCAGGGCCGTCTTGCCGCTGCCCACCGGGCCGCCCACGCCCAGGCGCAGCGCCCGGCCGCGGCCGTCGGGGGCGTGGTGGTGGTCGTCGTGGTTGGCTCCCATGTCGGGGGTCCTTTCCTGATTCATGAGATGAACAGCCGGACCTCGGCCTGTGCGTGCTGTTCGGCCAGGAGGTCCAGGGCTGGTGACGAGTAGGCGGGCAGGGTTTCCCAGTCGGTGGTCAGGCAGGCTTGTGCGGCTACGGCGGTGAGGTCGGGGGCCAGGTCGGCGAGCAGGGCGTGGACGGCGACCGGGTCGAGGCCGAGCAGTCTTACGGCTGCTGTCGCCGGGCCGGTGATGGCGTGGTACGCCGCTGCCAGCGCCGCGTCCTCGGGGGTGGCGCCGGCCGTGTGTGCTGCCGTACCCAGGGCGATGGGGTGGTGAGGGCTGGGGATGGTGGCGGCTAGGTCGTCCAGGATGGGGGCCGGCCAGATGCGGCGGGCCACGCGGAGGAGCAGGCGGCCCTGGGTGCGGGAGGCGTCGCGCTGGGCGGGGGAGGCGGTTCTGGCGTCCACCTCGGCGTCCAGGACCAGCCACGGGTTCGGGGTGTCGGTCGGCTGGGCGCCGTCCACGTCTCGCCGACGCGGCGCGGGGTGAGGGGCGCTGCCGTGTTGGGGCGAAGGTGCGGCGTTGGGCTGGAGCGAAGGGGCGGTGCCGGGCGGTGGTGAGGGTGCGAGGCGGGCCGCTTCGGTGCAGGCCGCGGCGGTGAGGGCGGCTGCGAGGGTGCCGGCCGTGTGGAGGCGGCCGCGCAGGAAGGACGCCAGGGACGGCACGTCGTGCACCGCCCCCGACGCGACCGCGCGCTCGGTGCCGCCCGAGTGGGCGTGACCCCCGGCAGGGAGCCGGGAGTCGGTGAGCAGCAGCAGGGCCGGATGCATCAGAACAGGAAGTAACGCTGGGCGAGGGGAAGGACGGTGGCAGGGGCGGGCTCGACCAGGTCGCCGTCGATGCGCACCTCGAAGGTGTCGGGCGCCACCTCGATCCGCGGCAGCGCGTCGTTGAGCGGCATGGATGTCTTGCCGCGCCGCCGTACGTCGGCCACGGGCGCGAGGCGGCGCCGTACGGACAGCCGGTCGGCCAGCCCCGACTCCAGCGCGAGCGGCGCGACGAAGTGCAGCGAGGTGGCCGCGGCCGTGACGGGCGAGGCGCCGAACATGGGGCGGGGCAGCACCGGTTGCGGGGTGGGGATGGAGGCGTTGGCGTCGCCCATCTGGGCCCAGGCGACCACGCCGCCCTTGAGCACCAGGTCGGGTTTGACGCCGAAGAAGGCCGGGTCCCACAGGACGAGGTCGGCGAGTTTGCCGCGTTCGACGGAGCCGACCTCGTCGTCCAGGCCGTGGGCGATGGCGGGACATATCGTATATTTCGCGATGTAGCGGCGGGCGCGGAGGTTGTCGGCGGGGCCGGAGCCCAGTTCGCCGCGGCGTCCCTTCATGACGTGCGCCGTCTGCCAGGTACGGATGATCGTCTCGCCGATCCGCCCCATGGCCTGCGAGTCGGAGCCGATCATCGAGATCGCGCCCATGTCGTGCAGCACGTCCTCGGCCGCCATGGTGGACGGCCTGATGCGCGACTCGGCGAAGGCCAGGTCCTCCGGGATGGACGGGTTGAGGTGGTGGCAGACCATCAGCATGTCGAGGTGCTCGTCGAGCGTGTTGACGGTGTGCGGCCTGGTGGGGTTGGTGGAGGAGGGCAGCACGTTGGGGTAGGCGGCCACGCGGATGATGTCGGGCGCGTGCCCGCCGCCCGCCCCCTCCGTGTGGTACGCGTGGATCATCCGGTCGCCGATGGCCTTGAGCGTCGACTCGACGAATCCGGCCTCGTTCAGCGTGTCGGTGTGGATCGTGACCTGCACGCCCGAGGCGTCGGCCACGCTGAGGCAGGCGTCGATGGCGGCGGGGGTGGTGCCCCAGTCCTCGTGCAGCTTGAAGCCGGACGCGCCGGCTCTGAGCTGCTCCAGGAGGCCGTCGGAGCTGACCGTGTTGCCCTTGCCGAGCAGGGCGAAGTTCAGCGGGTACGCGTCGAGCGACTCCAGCATCCGGCCCAGGTACCAGGTGCCGGTGACGGTGGTGGCCTTGGTGCCCTCGACGGGCCCCGTGCCGCCGCCGACGACGGTGGTGACGCCGGAGCCGATGGCCTCGTCGAGGAGTTGCGGGCAGATGAGGTGCACGTGCGAGTCGACGGCTCCGGCGGTGAGGATCTTGCCGTTGCCGGAGAGGACTTCGGTGGACGGGCCGATGACGATGTCCACGCCGTCCATGGTGTCGGGGTTGCCCGCCTTGCCGATGGCGGCGATGCGGCCGTCGCGGACGGCGACGTCGGCCTTGACCACGCCCCAGTGGTCGAGGATCACGGCGCCGGTGATGACCAGGTCGGCGGCGCCTTCGGCGCGGGTGGTCCTGGCCTGGCCCATGGACTCGCGGATGACCTTGCCGCCGCCGAAGACGGCCTCGTCGCCGGCCCCCGCCGGGCCCATGGACAGGTCCTCGGTCACCTCGATGAACAGGTCGGTGTCGGCCAGGCGGATCCGGTCGCCGGTCGTGGGCCCGTACAGTGCGGCATATCGGGCGCGCGAGATGTCAGCCATCGAGCGGCCCCGCCCACTCCGGCCGCAGGCCGGGCACCACGCGCAGGCCGGCCAGCGGCACCAGCGTCACGTCACGTTCGACGCCGGGCTCGAACCTGATCGCGGTTCCCGCCGGTACGTCCAGCCGCATGCCCCAGACCGCCTTTCTGTCGAACTCCAGCCCCGGGTTGGCGGCGGCGAAGTGGTAGTGCGAGCCCACCTGGATCGGCCGGTCGGCCGTGTTCACCACGCGCACGGTGACCCGCTCGCGGCCGGGGTTGAGCTCGATCGTGCCCTCGGGGTGCGTGTACTCGCCGGGGATCACGGGATCGGCCTGTGCACGGTGACGAGCTTCGTGCCGTCGGGGAAGGTCGCCTCGATCTGCACGCTCTCCAGCATCTCCGGCACGCCCTCCATGACGTCGGTGCGCCCGAGCACCGATCGCCCCGCCTCCATCAGGTCGGCCACGCTGCGTCCGTCCCTGGCACCCTCCATGAGGAACGAGGCGATGATGGCGGTAGCCTCGGGGTGGTTCAGCCGCAGGCCTCTGGCCTGCCGCTCGCGTGCCACACCCGCGGCGACGTGGATGAGCAGCCGCTCCTGCTCGTGTGAGGTAAGCCGCATGGCCGGACCATAGGAACCGGCCGTTTCCGCGCTGTTGCGGGCGCATGTCGTGTTGGTTTCGCGCTGCTCGGATGAATTTCCCGTGTCTCTGTGAACGTTCGGCAATCGCCAATTAACAGTCGGGATCTTCGAGTGAAATGTCGCGGAGTCACCTTTCTCGCAGAACCGGTCGGCTGGAAGGAACTCCCGTGCGCGTCTCCCGCCCGCTCGTTTCCGCGATGCTCGTCCTGGCCCTCGCGGCCTGCGGATCCGACTCCCAACCCGCCGCCTCCTCGAACGAGATCAAGGTCGGCCTCCTGCACTCCCTCAGCGGCACGATGGCCATCAGCGAGGTCACCGTCCGCGACGCGGAGCTGCTCGCCATCGAAGAGATCAACAAAGCCGGGGGTGTGCTGGGCAAGAAGCTCGTGCCGGTCGTGGAGGACGGGGCCTCCGACTGGCCCACGTTCGCCGAGAAGGCCACGAAGCTGATCAGGCAGGACAAGGTCGCCACCGTCTTCGGCGGCTGGACCTCCGCCAGCAGGAAGGCGATGCTGCCGGTCTTCGAGCGGTACAAGGCGCTGCTGTGGTATCCGGTGCAGTACGAGGGGCTGGAGAGCTCGCCGTACATCTTCTACACCGGCGCCACCACCAACCAGCAGATCATCCCCGGGCTCGACTACCTGAAGGAGCAGGGCAAGAAGAAGCTGTTCCTGGTGGGCAGCGACTACGTCTTCCCGCGTACCGCGAACAAGATCATCAAGGCGTACGCGGCGGCGAACGGCATGGAGATCCTCGGCGAGGAGTACACGCCGCTCGGACACACCGAGTACTCCACGCTGGTCAACAAGGTCGTCCAGGCCAAGCCCGACGCCGTGTTCAACACGCTCAACGGCGACTCGAACGTGGCCTTCTTCAAGCAGCTCAAGAGCGCCGGAGCCACCGCCGAGGCGATGCCCGTGCTGTCGGTGAGCGTCGCCGAGGAGGAGGTCACCGGCATCGGCGTGGACAACATCGTAGGTCACCCCGTCGCCTGGAACTACTACCAGACCACCGAGACGCCCGCCAACGAGGCGTTCGTGCAGGCGTACAAGGCCAAGTACGGCCAGAACAAGGTCACCTCCGACCCCATGGAGGCCGGCTACAACGCCGTCTACCTGTGGGCCGAGGCCGTCAAGAAGGCGGGCACGACCGAGGTCGAGGCGGTCAAGAAGGCCGCGCCCGGCATCGCGCTCGAACGTCCGGAAGGACTGGTCACCATCGACGGCGAGAACCAGCACATGTACAAGACCGCCCGCATCGGCATCATCCAGCCGGACGGCCTGATCAAGCAGGTGTGGGACTCGGGCAAGCCGATCAAGCCGGACCCGTACCTCAAGGGGTACCCGTGGGCCGCCGGCCTGGCGGCGGGACAGTGATGTCGGCCTTCGTCAACCAGCTTCCCATCGGCCTGTCGATCGGGGCGGTGCTGCTGCTGATCGCGCTCGGGCTGACGTTCACGTTCGGGCAGATGGGCGTGATCAACATGGCGCACGGAGAGTTCATCATGGCCGGGGCCTACACCGCGTTCCTGCTGCAGGACCTGGTGCTGGCGCTGCCCGTGGCGTTCCTGGTCGCCGGGGTCATGGGGCTCATCCTGGAGCGCGGCGCGATCCGGCACTTCTACGGCAGGCCGCTGGACACGCTGCTGCTCACCTGGGGCGTCAGCCTGGTGCTGCAGCAGCTCGCCCGCGACCTGTTCGGCGCGCCGAACGTGCAGGTGCCCGCGCCGTCCTGGCTGTCGGGCGGCGTGGGCATCCTGCCCTACAACCGGCTGTTCATCATGGGGCTCGCGGTGGCGGGCGTGATCGCCGTCTGGGTGTATCTCACGCGGACGGGGCTGGGACGCAGGACGCAGGCCGTCGTGCAGAACCGGCAGCTCGCCGCCACCAGCGGGATCGACACCGGCCGGGTGGACATGCTGACGTTCTTCATCGGCTCGGGGCTGGCCGGCATCGCCGGGGTGGCGCTGACCCTCATCGGGCCCGTGGGGCCGGCGCTCGGCACGTACTACATCGTGGACGCCTTCCTCGTCGTCGTGGCGGGCGGGCTCGGCCAGTTGCGCGGCGCGGTGCTCGCCGCCATCGGGCTGGGGCTGCTCAACTCCTACGCCGAGTTCTGGTCGGACGCCTCGCTGGCCAAGGTGATCGTCTTCGCCGTGATCATCGCGTTCCTGCAGATCAGGCCGCAGGGCATGTTCGTGCTGAGGTCGAGGGTGCTGACGTGATCAAACGGAACCTGCCCTTCGCCACCGTGGCGGTGATCGCGCTGATCGCCGCGCCGCTGCTGCTGGAGCCGTTCCGCCTGGGACTGCTCGCCAAGTACCTCTGCTACGCGATCGTCGCGCTCGGCATCGGGCTGGCCTGGGGCAAGGGCGGCATGCTCACCCTCGGCCAGGGCGTCTTCTTCGGGCTCGGCGGCTACGCCATGGCCATGTACCTCAAGCTCCAGGAGGCCGGGCCCGGCGGGCTGCCCGACTTCATGGTGTGGAGCGGGGTGGAGAACCTGCCCGCGCTGTGGCTGCCGTTCGCCAACCCCGTCTTCGCCCTCGCCATGGCCGTGCTCGGGCCCGTGCTGCTCGCCGTGATCCTCGGCACGCTGGTGTTCCGGCAGCGGGTGCGCGGGGCGTACTTCGCGATCCTCACCCAGGCGCTGGCCGCCGCCATGGTCATCCTGCTGGTCGGGCAGCAGGGGCTGACCGGCGGCACCAACGGCATGACGAACTTCTTTGAGCTGTTCGGCCAGGACCTCGCCGAGGACTCCACCCAGCGCGGCCTCTACCTGGTGGTCGCGTCCGTGCTCGGCGTCCTGTATCTGGCCACCAGGCAGCTCGTCGACAGCCGGTACGGCCGCCTGCTCGTCGCCGTCCGCGACGGCGAGGACCGGGTGCGCTTCCTCGGCTACGACCCGGCCCTCGTCAAGACCGTCACCTTCGCCATCTCGGCGGGCATGGCGGGGCTCGCGGGCGCGCTGTTCGTGCCCGTCGTCGGCATCATCTCGCCCGCCCTGCTCGGCGTCGTGCCCTCACTGGAGCTGGTGGTCGCCGTCGCCGTCGGCGGCCGGCACGCGCTGGCCGGCGCCGTGCTCGGCGCCGTCGTCATGGGGTACGCCAAGACGGCGTTCAGCGAGCAGTTCGCCGACGGCTGGCTCTACCTGCAAGGGGCCCTGTTCATCCTGGTCATGACGCTGGCCCCGAAGGGGATCGTCGGGATCGTGGGGAGGTTGCGCCGTGCTCGAACTGCGTGACGTACAGGTGGTGTTCGACGGCTTCCGCGCGCTCGACGGCGTGGACCTCACCGTGCCCGAGGGCGAGCTGCGCTTCCTCATCGGGCCCAACGGCGCGGGCAAGACCACGCTCATCGACGTCATCACCGGCCTGACCCGCCCGGCCGCCGGGACCGTCCGCTTCGGCGGCCTGGATCTCGTCGGCAGGAAGGAGCACCAGATCGTCCGGCTGGGCGTGGGGCGCACGTTCCAGACGTCGGTGGTCTTCGAGGAACTCACCGTCCTCGAGAACCTCGACCTGGCCGCCAGCTTCCGCATGCCGCTGTGGTCGCTGGCCCGCCGCCGGCGCGGTGTCTCGGAGGCAGTCTCGGAGGCCCTGGAGAGGACGGGGCTCGAAGAGCTCGCCGAGCGTTCAGCGGGCGTTCTCTCGCACGGCCAGCGCCAGTGGCTGGAGATCGGCATGCTGCTGGCGCAGCGGCCCCAGCTGCTGCTCCTGGACGAGCCGGTGGCGGGCATGTCCAAGGACGAACGCGAGCGCACGGGCGAGCTGCTCACCCAGATCGCCGACGACCACACGGTGATCGTGGTCGAGCACGACATGGAATTCCTGCGGCGGCACGCCTCGACCGTCACCGTCCTGCACGAGGGCAAGGTCCTCGTGGAGGGCTCGGTCGACCAGGTCAGCGCCGACCCGCGGGTGCAAGAGGTCTACCTGGGGAGGAGGAAGGCCGAGGATGCTGTCGGTAACCGGCCTTGAGTCAGGGTACGGGCGGGCGCGCGTACTGTTCGGGGTCTCGCTGGAGGTCGAACCCGGGCAGCTCGTGTGCGTCATGGGACGTAACGGGGTCGGCAAGACCACGCTGCTCAACACCATCATGGGGGTGCTGCCCGCCACCGCGGGCAGCGTCTCGTTCGACGGGCGGGACGTCACGCGGCTGAAGTCGCACGAGCGGGTGCGGCTCGGCATGGGGTACGTGCCGCAGGGCCACCAGTGCTTCCCGCAACTGTCGGTCCTGGGGAACCTGCTGGTGACCGTGGAGGCCGCCAAGCAGCCCCGGAGTGCTGTGGACGAGGCCCTGGACGTCTTTCCGGCTTTGAAACCGCTGCTCAAGCGTAGCGCGGGGCATTTGTCAGGAGGGCAGCAGCAGCAGCTCGCCATGGCGCGGGCCCTGGTGACGCGGCCCGGGATGCTCATCCTCGACGAGCCGACCGAGGGCATCCAGCCGTCGATCATCCTGGAGATCGAGGCGGCCATTGAGCAGCTGCACGGTTCGGGGATGGCGGTGTTGCTGGTGGAGCAGTACTTGGACATCGCGTTGCGGCTGGCCGACACGTTCGTGATTTTGGACGCGGGGCAGGTCGTGCGGACCGGGGTTGCCGAGGATCTTCAGCAGGAGGAGGTGCGGCGACTGCTGGCCGTTTAGGTTTCAGAGTTCGTGGCTCCTCCCAGCGGAGGGCGCTGTCGCCGGATGAGACGTTGCCGTGCGCTGGAACCATACGACGGTGAGGGCTTGAGCGGTACAACACCGGGTCGTGGTCGGGGGCTACCGGTGTTGAGCGGAAGGCGCCGATGCAGGCTACGGCAGGCAGCACCTCGACCGGGCCGAACGCGCCCGCGGACTGGTCGGGGTGCTGGAGGGCGGGCGGGATGAGGTGGACCGGGGTGGTGCTCTCGGCGGTTCGCAGGAGAGCCGCGATCTGCATGTCGTTGACCGGCTTGCACGGGTAGCCCTCCAGCAGGCCGCCGTAGGTGGAGGACAGCCGTAGTTCGGAGAGTTCGATCGTGCGGCCGGATGACAGGACTATGCGGGTCAACGCCATGCCGACACCCTACGGGCGTGCACAGTCTCGGAGCGGGCCGAACTTCTTGGAGATCAGCCCGAGAGGGCCCCTGACCTGGCCGTTCAGTAGCTCGATAATGGGCTGACAGGAATTCGGGTGCGTTTCTCCGGTGTCCATCCACACGTTGTTTTCCCGATCCAGCCAGACGGGAATGACGGCTTTCATGCGAGCAGCCGGAACCACACGGCCTTTCCGGTGGGGGTCGGTCTCCAGCCCCAGGCTTGGGAGAGATTCTGCACAATCGCGAGACCTCTTCCGGCGGTGGCCGATGGGTCGGCTGGTGCGATTTTTGGAATGGCATCACTTGTGTCGTGCACTTCCACGGTGAGGAAGGAGTCCTCCCTGGTCGCGGTGATGCGGATGGCCGGGGTGGAGGTGTGGAGGAGTGCGTTGGTGGTGAGTTCGGAGACGAGGAGTTCGGCGATTTCTGAGGTGGTCAGGTCGCGGATGAAACGGCGGATGGATGACACGCATTTGTGGTCGCGGGGCATCCAGCGCTCTTCCATGAGAGTTTTGCAATGCACGTATCTATCTTGTCGGCTCTCCGCTACGTTGAGTAGAAGGATCGTCGCTAATCGTGATGCTTGAAGTTTTGCGAGGCGGCGCTGAACTCCGGGCGAGGGAGGGCAAGATGGTCAACCTCTATGCACCCCAGGCGATCTGGGGCAGAGAGCTACGGCATTACCGCAAGCTCGCTGTTCTGACCCAAGGGCAACTAGCGGAAAAGATCCACTTCAGCGAGAGCCTGATCAGCGGTGTCGAGACCGGTCAGCTCCCGGCCAGCTCTGAATTCGCCAGAGCCGCTGACGAAGCGTTGGGGACAGGTGGTGCGCTCCAGCGCCTGCTCGACTGGCGCAAAGGGCAAGCCTTCCCGTCGTGGTTCGGGCCGTGGCACGAAATCGAGCGGGTGGCCACCGCGCTGCGGACGTATGAGCCGCTGGTGATCCCCGGCCTCCTCCAGACCGAGCGATATGCCAGCGCGATGCTGCGCGGGAACGAGGCTGCCGTCGCCGCACGCATGGAGCGCCAAGCGATTCTCACCCGCGATTGCCCGCCCGCGCCCACGCTGCGGTGCATCATCGACGAGGCGGTCCTGTACCGGCCGATCGGCACGGCAGAGGTGATGAAAGAACAGCTCCAGAGGTTGGTGGAAGCGGTCAATCCGCGGCTGAGCATCCAACTGGTCCCGCATGGCATGCATCCGGGCCTGCTGGCTGGGTTTGTGATCGCGACATTGGAGGATGGGAGCGATGTCCTCTATGCGGAAACCGCTGTGCGGGGCATCACCACCGACGAGTGCGAGGATGTATCGGAGGGTATATGGCATTTCGAGGCCATTCGGATCGAGGCGTTGCCCCTCGGCATGTCTCTCGATCTAATCAAGAAGGCCCTGGAGGAGAGATGGACCTGAGCCAGGCGTGCTGGCGGAAGTCGAGCTTCTCTGGCCCCAACGGTGGTAACTGCGTTGAGATCGCCGAACTCTGGCAGAAGTCGAGCTTCTCTGGTGACAACGGTGGCGACTGCGTCGAGGTCGCCCACAAGGAGGCCGACAGACTGATCGCCGTCCGCGACTCCAAAGACCCCGACGGCCCCAAACTCTTCTTCACCCCCGCCGAATGGACCGCCTTCCTCAAGGGCGCCAAAGCCAACGAGTTCGACCTGACCTGACGTCTTCACGCTGCCGAGCTGTGCTCACAAGACTCCGCTGCGTAACAAGTTGGGTATAAGAAGTCTTATACCTAGTGGTGGATTATTGTTATCCCGACGGCCGTTTGCCCGGGTGGCGGGTATCGTCACTGACCGGGCAAACAGCGTCCGTTCAGCAGGAGCCGTGGCCCGGCCCTCGCTGGACATCAATGGAAGGTGTCGAGCCTTCGTGTGGTGGCATCGCGGACGCGACTGTCAGAGGACCGTCCGCGATGCTGTCCGCTTTCTCCAGGAATTCGACCCAGGCCGCTTCCACCAAAAGGGTGGAAATGGTGTACCACAGCCCCGCTGCGTCGGGATCCTCCGCGTCCAGCGAGACGGTGACGGCCCACGGGCCCTGGGTGGCGGGCGTGTCGACGCTGTAGAACCGCGTCGTACGCAGGCGGGGTGACACCCCGGCTCTCCGCACCGCCACGACCAGAGCCATCCCGTCGGCCGGCGTCGCGGTACCCCTGACGACGGAGCAGGGCGTCGCGATGGCGCCCGGCCCGGTCGGCGGTGCGGTTATCGCGATTCTGGGTGAATCGTCGATGACGACGGGGAGGATGGTCAGCACGGCCGCGGTCGTGCCGATCAGCCCCGCGGACGCCTTGAGGGCGAGGCGAACTTTCCGCCTGTTTGCCCCACTCGCGGGGGTGGTCCCGTCGTCACCTCCGGGATCCTGTTGCTTGTCTTGCATTTCCGATTTGTCCTCCTTGCAAGAGGGAATGGCACCGCGCGACTATCGGGCGGCGCAGCCAAAATATCGGAAATGCCGGGCGTACGGGCGTGCGCGTGGATATATGGCTGCATATCCGAATTGCGAGGAGGGGGTTGCGCTAGAATGCGATTTTATTTCTCAAGAGATCCGGCGGATGTTAGCGATAAATGGCGCTGTTGGCCCATTCTTGCGCCGACTGTACGATTTCCTCAAGATGGCCGCTGTGCGCGCCATGCCAGTACACCTGGCCACAGGACGCGCACCGGCCATAGGCGTCGTAGCTCCGCCGAGTGCCCGCCTCCAGCAGCGCCTCCACCTCGTCCTTGCCGACCGGCACCAGCACCCCGTTGCAGGCGGTGCAGCGTGTCCACGGCCGCAGCGGCGGTGCGAAACGTTCGAGCAGGTCGCGGAGCTGGTCGGTCGGGGCGGAGCCGCGGACGTACGCGCCGAGCCACAGCGCGCGGCGGCGCAGCAGGCCGCGGTCCTGGGTGAGGAGCACCCGCCGCTCCGCGTTGGCCTGCACCACCAGCGCCGGATCGTCCATGTCGTTGTGGTAGGCGGTGTCGATGCCGAGCAGGCGCAGCCGCCGCGCCAGCGTGCCGAGGTGCACGTCCAGGAGGAAGCGGGGCTCCTCGGGGAGTTGCTGGGGACGGGGGATCGGGTGGACGTGCACCACGTCACCCGGCACCAGGAGGTGCGAGGGCGGCACGCCGCGGCCGTCGAGCAGCATGGGCCCGACCTCAGTGAGCGGGACGCCGACGGACTCGACGTGATGGCCGAGCGTGGAGGTGTGGTCGGCGGTCACCTCCTGCCACTCGTGGCGGCGGCTCGCGGGCAGGAACATCCTCAGCTCTGGGGAGATGCGCAGGCGTGCGGTCGTCACATCGTCCATTCTGTTCCACCGGCTAACGTGAATTCATGTCCATATCTCGCCGTACCCTGCTGGGGCCGAGACCGAGGGGGTCGAGCTGCGGCTGGCGACGGGCGGGCCGGAGGATGGCCTCCCGCTGCTGCCCAGTCTGGGCATCGTGTTGAATATGTCGTCAGCGACATATAGCGTGGTGGGATGGATGCGCTCTTCGCCATCGAGATCGAGCCCGAGGTGCGGGACTGGTTGGAGGCGTTGCCGGCCAAGCACTTCCTCAAGATCGACGAGTATGTCGGGCTGCTCGCGGAACACGCTGCCGCGCTCGGCGAGCCTTATGCCCGCTACTTGGGCGACGGAGTTCGGGAGCTGCGGCCCACACTCGACGGTGCTGCCATGCGCATCACGTACTGGCTCACGCCGACCCGCACCGCGGTCCTGCTGACCGTCTTCCGTAAGACGAGAATGCGGGAAGACACCGAAGTCATGCGCGCCAAGCTGACACGGAAGATCTGCGAGGCCGAACACGGTCCAGCACACGAGGAATTCATCCGCACCGTGGAGGAAGGAGAGGTGGAGCAATGAGCCACAGCCGCTGGAAGACCTTGCGTGAACGCAAGCTCGCCGAGGGTTTCACCGAGCCGGAGGACGTGGCCGAGGCTCGTCGTGAGATCCGGTTGTCCATGGCCCTGGCGAAGGCGGTGTACGACCGGCGCGCCGAACTCGGGCTCACTCAGGCTGAATTGGCCGACCGCGCGGGCCTCACCCAGGCGAAGGTGTCCCGGATCGAAGGCTCTGACACCGTTCCCACGCTGCCACTTCTTGCCAAGCTGGCCGAGGCCCTTGACGCTACCCTCAACATCGCTCTCGACAGCGAGGACACCCAGGTGAGCTTCACCGGACACCGCATTAACGCGGCCTGAGTCGTCCATGCACTCTGTGCTGTGCTGGGGCGGTGTGATGGGCTGTACGTGGGAAACCGCTGCTATGGAAAGGAAGAGGGGATACGCGCTCGCATGAGCGCCGCCCCGGACTACACATGCTCGTATCCCGTCGCACCCTGCTGGGGCTCGCAGTGCTCGCGGCGGCCGGGTGCTCGGGGTCTGAGGACGAGGCGTTCGAGCTGCGGCTGGCGACAGGGCTGTACGGCGGGCCGTACCGGCCGCTCGGGGATCGGCTCGCGCAGGAGCTGCGCGGCGGCGGGATGCGGGTGAAGGTGATGGCGACCGCCGCGAGCGTCGAGAACCTCACCATGATGACCGACGGGCGGGCCGACGCGGGGTTCGCGCTGGCCGACAGCGCCGACGACGCAGTGCGCGTGCGGCATCAGCCCGTCGCCGCGCTGGCCAGGATGTACATGAACTACGCGCATCTGGTCGTGCTGAAGGACTCGGCGATCAGTACGGTGCAGCAGCTCGCGGGCAAGGTCGTGTCCATCGGCGTGGAGGGGTCGGGGACCGCGGTGACCGCCGTCCGGGTGCTGGCCGCGGCCGGGCTGGCCGAGCCGCCGGAGACGGTCAGGCTTGATCTGGACGCCTCCATCGAGGCGCTGGTCGGTGGGCGGGTCGAGGCGTTCTTCTGGTCGGGTGGGGTGCCGACGCCCGCGCTGACCACGCGCGACGATGTGCGGCTGGTGTCGTTGGAGTCGCTGGTGCCGGTGTTGCGGCGGGAGTTCGGGCCCGTGTACGAAGAGGCGTCCGTGCCCGCGGGGACCTATGGGGGCACCAGGTCGATCCGGACTGTGGGGACGCCGAGTTATCTGATGTGCCGTAGCTCGCTGTCCGATGATCTGGCGTTCACGATCACCGGGACGTTGTTCAGCGCCCGCGACCGCCTCCAGGCCCCTTCGGCGCCCGGCGGGCGGCTGGACGAGCGGTACGCGATCGGTACTGGTGTGGTGCCGCTGCATCCCGGTGCCGCCCGCTACTACCGGTCCGTGTACGGCTGACGGAAGGCGGGGTGCGTGAGGCCGGGTGAGGTCAGCTTCTAACGGCCGGTCGTGATCCCAGGAGGAGGCGTTCAGGGCGGGAGCTGGAGCTCCACCACCAGGCCGTGTGGTTCGGCAGGCAGTAGGCGTAGCGTGGCACCGCACGCCCTCGCCAGTTCGGCGGCGATGGCCAGGCCGAGGCCGCTGCCCGGTACGTTCGCATGCGCGCCCGACCGCCAGAAGCGGCCCAGCGCCTCCGAGCGTTCCTCCTCGCTGAGTCCAGGCCCGTCGTCGGCCACCCGCAGCACGCCGTCCTCCAGACACACGGTGACCGTGCCGCTGCGCGGGACGAACTTCTGGGCGTTGTCGAGGGCGATGTCCGCGATCCTGGCCGCCGCCTCGGGAACGACCGACATTTCGGAAATGTCGGTAACAAGGCGCACGCCGGCCGCCGCGTACACCTCCCGCCAGACTGCCAGGCGGGGCGCGAGCGGGACGTCCTTGCCCTCGATGCCCGCGCCCGCCTCCACCTTCGCCAGCGCCAGCAGGTCCTCCACCAGCAGGGCCAGCCGGTCCAGCTCCGCCATGGCCTCTTCGAACTCGGCGGTGCCCTCACCGCGCAGGTGCGGCTCCAGGTTCTCCAGCCGCAGCCCGAGCACCGTGAGCGGGGTGCGCAGCTCGTGTGAGGCGTCGGCCACGAAGGCGCGTTGCCGTTCCATCGCCCCCGCGACCGCGTCGGCCATCGCGTTGAAGCGCTCCTCCAGCCGCCGCAGCTCCGACGGGCCGACGCCGGGATGGGCCCGCGCGTCCAGCCGGCCCTGCGCGATGGCCTGCGTGGTGCGGTCGAGCTCCGTGACCGGGCGCAGGATCCAGCGGGCCAGCCGCCTGGCCGCCAGCATCGAGTACGCCAGCGCGACCAGCGCACCCAGCGCCAGCGCGCCCCACACCAGCGTCACGTCAAGGCGGGCCTGGTCGGTGGGGGTCTGGAGCAGGACCACTCCGGTGATCTGCGCGTCGCGGCCCGCCGGTTCGGCCAGCAGCACGGTGGCCGGGCCGAAGGGGCTGATCGTGGGCAGGTCCTCGGTGGTGCGGCCGGACAGGGCCAGGCGCAGCGCCTCGCGGTCGTCGGACTCGAAGCTGCCGGCCGACAGGCGGAGCGAGCCGTCACGGTCGCGTACGCGGACGGCGGCGCCGTACAGGTCGGCGTAGCGGTTGATCTCGGCGATCAGCCCCGTGTGGTCGTCGTCGCGGGCCGCCTGGTCGGCGAGTTCCGCGAAGCGGGTGGCGTCGGCGCGCCGGTCGAGGAGCAGGCGGTTGGTGCGGTGGGAGGCGTAGGCGAGGCCGAGCGGCACCGCCAGCGCCGCCACCAGGAACACGATCAGCGTCGTGAACGTGACCACCAGCCGGGAGTTCACGCGGTCGAGCCCAGCCGGTAGCCGGTGCCGCGCAGCGTCTCCACCAGCCCAGGCCGGCCGGTCTTGGAGCGCAGGTTGGCCACGTGCACGTCGAGGGAGCGCGAGGCCGACAGCAGCGGGTCGCCCCAGACCTCGTCGAGGATCTCCTCCCTGCCGCGCACCACGCCCGGCTCGCGAGCCAGCATCGCCAGCAGGTCGAACTCGCGCCGCGTCAGCGTCACCGGCTCCCCGGCCACCGTGACCTGCCGCGACTCCAGATCGATGCGCACGTCGCCGACGTTGACCACGTCGTCGCGCTGCGGGCGCGGGCGCGTGCCGCGCCGCACCACCGCCTCCATCCGGGCCATCAGCTCGACCGTGCGGAACGGCTTGACCAGGTAGTCGTCCGCGCCGGAACGCAGGCCGCGCAGCACCTCCCGCTCCTCGGTACGCGCGGTGACCACGATCAGCGGCACCGTCGACACCCGGCGCAGGCGGCGCAGCGCGTCGAGCCCGTCCATGTCGGGCAGACCCAGGTCGAGCAGGACGAAGTCGACGCCCCCCGCCAGGCGGAGGGCGTCCACGGCCAGCCCCGTCCGGATGACCTGATGGCCGTGCCGGTCCAGGGCCGTGCTGAGGGCGGCGGCGAGCCGATCGTCGTCCTCGACCAGCAGAACTCGCATGACGCCAGGTTAGACGCGCGTGGGGAGCGCTTCCCGCGTGGCCTGCTCGGTACGCGACAGCGCGACGTCCCTGGTCTCCCGCATGGTCAGGTAGACGATGAGGGAAACGGCCGCGCAACCCGAGACGTACCAGAAGAAACCGGACTCGATGCCGCTGTCCTTGAACCACAGCGCCACGTACTCCGCGGTGCCGCCGAACAGGGCGTTCGCGATGGCGTACGGGAGCGCCACACCGAGGGCGCGCACGTTCGTCGGGAACAGCTCGGCCTTCACCACCGCGTTGATCGAGGTGTAACCGGTGACGATGATCAGGCCGATCAGCGACAGCACCAGCGCGCCGCCGAAGCCCTGCACCCCGCCGAGCGCCGTCATCAGCGGCACCGTGCCCAGCATCGAACCGATGCCGAACGTGATCAGCAGCGGCCTGCGCCCGATCCGGTCCGACAGGCCGCCGGCCAGCGGCTGCAGGCACATGAAGATGAACAGCGCGCAGAAGCTCACCAGCGTGGCCGTCTCCTTGGGCAGGCCCGCGCTGTTCGACAGGTACTTGGTGAGGTATGTCGTGTAGGTGTAGTACGCGACCGTGCCGCCCATCGTCAGCGCGATGACCAGCAGGGCTTCCTTCTTGTGGCCCAGCAGCGCCTTGATCGTGCCGCGGCCCTTGTCGCTCTCGCGCTCCTCCTCGTCGTACGCCTCCGTCTCCAGGAGGTTGCGGCGCAGGTAGAACACCACCGCCGCGGCGGCGGCGCCGACGATGAACGGGATGCGCCAGCCGTAGGAGTTCAGGGCCTCGGTGGACATCGTGTTCTGTAGGATGATCTGCAGGCCCAGGCCGACGAGCTGGCCGGCGGTCATGGAGACGTACTGGAAGCTGGAGGCGAAACCGCGGCGCCCGCGCGGGGTGGCCTCGGTGAGGTACGTGGCGCTCGCCGCGTACTCGCCGCCCACCGACAGGCCCTGCAGCAGGCGCGCCACCACCAGCACCAGGGCGCCGAAGTAGCCGACCGCCTCGTACGTCGGAGCGACGGCGATCAGCAGCGCGCTGGCCGACATGAGGGTGACCGTGAGCGTGAGCGCCGCCTTGCGGCCCTTCCTGTCGGCGTAACGGCCGAGCAGCCAGCCGCCGAGCGGGCGCATGAAGAAGCCGACGGCGAAGATGGCCGCGGTGTTGAGCAGCTTGGCCGTGTCGTTGCCCTCAGGGAAGAAGGAAGCGGCGAAATAGACGGCGAAACTGCTGTAAACGAACCAGTCGTACCACTCGACCATATTGCCGATGGACCCGCCGATGACGGCCTTCCACGGCACGCGTGCCTTGCTCACGAAGAACCTCCTGGGGGGCTGTAGATGCTGGTCAGAGCCTCATGCCAGAAGGTTGCTCGGGCAAGGGAGCAGGGGGGATATCTAACGTCCGCTTAACATGGCTTCTTACGCGGCATTAACGCCCGCGCAACAACGGGGTGCTTGTTTCGGCGCGGGACGGTGGCTCAGCGCAGTGGCGGGTTGGCGTTTTTCGCGCGTTCCAGTGCCAGGTCCGCCCACCACTCGCCGCTCGGCGGCGACACGACGCCGCGCTCCGGGTCCTTCTCGCCGTCCGTGCCGCGCCTGCACCGGCCGTTCGACGTGCCCGCGCGGGAGATCCACAGGTACGCGTCCACCAGCTCCTCGCCCGTCTCCGTCGTGGGACGGTCGCCGACGCCTCTGCCGGGCGGGTTGCACCACGTCTGCGGGTCCTCGTAGTGCTTCGGGGGCGACCAGGAGCCCTGGCCGTTCCTGCTGGTGTCCACGACGAAGTGCGGCATGGTGGCCGGGTCCACCTCGGTGTTCTGCGGGCAGGTCGTGCCGCCTGTCTTGAGGCGTACGGCGATGCAGGCCGACAGGGTCTTGCCGTACTCGACGCTCTTGGCGGTGCGCTGGAAGCCGCCCGTGTTGACGAAGAAGCCGTCGGCCTTGTCGATGCCGGCGGCGATCAGGCGTTCGGCCATCGTCTCCGTGCCTGGCCAGTAGTCCTGGCTGCCGTCCAGGTAGACGGCGGTGGCGGGGTTGCTCTTGAGGATCTGTACGGCCTGGCGCAGGTCCTGGTAGCGCTGGTCGGGTGAGCCTTGCTGGGTCGGGCACTGCTCGGTGCCGGGCACTCTGACCAGGCTGCCGGGCTCCAGGATGATCACGGCCTTCGCTGGGCCCACCTGGCGGGCGATGCCGGTCAGCCACTCCTGGTAGGCGGGCATGGCGGAGGTGGTCGTGGGGTGGCATTCGTTGCCCGGCAGGTAGCTGATCAGGAAGACGGGGATGCCGCCTGTCTGGTCGGCGGCGGTGATTGTGGCGTCCACCTTGGATCTGACCTCGGGCTGGTTGAGGCGGATGGCGTGGGGGATCTGGGCCAGTTTGCGCATGAGGGAGGCGTCTGAGGGGCGGTCCTCCTGCCAGAGGGTTGCCTGGCGGGCGGCGGCTGGTTCTTCGGGGGCGTAGAAGGTGATCGGCTGGGTGGATCTCAGCGGGTTCTGGGAGGTGGGGGACGGTGGTGGGGTGCTTGTGGTGCTGGTGGGGGTGCCTCGCAAGGTCAGGGCTGCTGACGCGCCGCCCACCGCGATCGCCAGGGCGGCTGCGGCGATCAGGGCCCTGCGCCGGTTGACCGCCGCTCGCGTTGCGCCGGACTCCGCCGTCCCACCCCTCGCCGCACCGGCGCCAGGAGGGGCACTGGGGGAAGGCACATCCGCCTCGCCCACGCCCGCGCTCGTGCTTGCGAGGCTCGTGCTGCTCGTGTTGCCCGTGCTCAGCTGGTCCAGGAGGGCGTCGGCTGTGGGGCGGTGCGCGGGGTCCTTGGACAGGGCGGACGCGACCAGGTCACGCAGCGGCCCCGTGAGCCCGTCCAGAGAGGGCGGGTCGTTGACGATGCGGAGCAGGAGCGTCGGGATGGAGCCCGAGCCGAACGGCGGCGCGCCGCCGGCGGCGAAGGCGACCGTGCAGCCCCAGGAGAAGATGTCGGACGGCGGCCCGACCTCCGCCCCGGACACCTGCTCGGGCGACATGTAAGCAGGCGTCCCCAGGACGGTGCTGCTGGCGTCGGAGTCGGCCAGCCAGGCGATGCCGAAGTCGATGACCTTGGGCCCCACCTGGGACAGCAGCACGTTGGACGGTTTCAGGTCGCGATGGACGACCCCCGCCCCGTGGATGGCCCGCAGCGCCATCGCCATCGAGGCGGCCAGACCGTCGAGGGCGGAGCCGCGCAGCGGGCCGGAGGTGGCGACGGCCTCCTTGAGGCTGGGGCCCTCGACGTACTCCGTGACCAGGTACGCGAGCCGTCCATCGAGGGAGGCGTCGAGGACCGGCGCGGTGCAGAAGCGGGCGACGCGCTGCGCGGCGGCCACCTCGCGGGCGAAGCGGCGGCGGAAGTCGGGGTGCGCGTCCATCCTGGCGTGCAGGAGCTTGACGGCGACGCGCGTGCCGGAGGGGTCGCGGGCGAGGTAGACGACGCCCATGCCGCCCTCGCCCAGCCGGCCGAGGAGGGTGTACGGCCCCACCCGCGCGGGATCGCCGTCCCTCAGCACCTCCAGGGTCATAGACGCTCAGGTTAGCCCGCGATGATCCATTCGCTCTACAGGGAGAGCTGCCACTGGTTCCACTCGTCGAACAGCTCGAACCCCATGGCCTCGTTGATGGCGAGCATGTGGCCGTTGGACGTGGCGTTCCAGGTGATGACGCGTTCGAGGTGCGGCTCCTGCTCGCGCAGCCAGAGCAGGTTGGCGAGCTTGAGCAGCAGGCCGAGCCGGTGGCCGCGATGCCCGCGCAGGACGGCCGTGTCGGCCTGCTCGCCCCAGCGGGCGGAGGGATCGGCGTCGAGGAAGACGCGGGTGTAGCCGGCGGGGGCGCCGTCGGAGTCGCGGCGGGCGATCGTGGTGTAGCAGGTGCGGCCGACCTCGGGCAGGCTCTCCTCGCGGGCGCGCACGCCGTCGACGCTGAAGGTCATGTCCTCCAGGTCGCCCTGGCGCGGGGCGTCGTTCATGCCGTTGAGGAGGGTGACGAGGTCGGGCAGCAGCTCGGGGGTGGTGGGGCCGATCCAGCGTTCCAGGGTGTAGCCCTTGACCTCGGGGATCATCCGCTCCAGGGCGTCCCAGTCGGCCTTGCGCAGGTCGAGGGTGCGGCGCGCCTCCGCCAGCCCCACGCTCATGCCGTGCGCCTTGGCGAAGCGGGCGCCGGCGCCGGTGACGAGGGTCTCGGTGAGCAGGAGCTTGCGGCCCTGCGCCCGCATGCGGTCGACGGCGTGCTCGAACAGCGCGGAGCCGAGACCGCGCCCGCGGTGCGCGGGGTCCACGACCAGGGGGAAGACGAAGCCCATGTGGCGGTTGTCGAGCTGGGGGAAGCGCAGCGCGTAGCCGCCGATGACCCGGTCGTCGTCGAGCAGGACCCACGCCTCCATGCGCTGGGCCGGCGAGTGCGAGCAGATGTCGCGGCGGAACCGGATGAGCGGGAGCACGGGGCCGGCGTCCTCGTGAAAGCCGGCCACGTACGCGGCGTGCAGGCTCGTGACGAGGTCGTCGTCGGAGGGGTCGCCCGGCCGGTCGGGGATCATGATGGGCTGGATGCGCATGCCTCCAGCCAACCGCACCGCGACACGGCCGGGCCAGCGGTTTTACTGCCGGTAGTTCTCCACCTCGCCGGCCGGGCGGGCGGCGGCGCTGTTGGGGTCGTCGCCCGCGGTGCGCCTGGCCCTGCGCTGCCTGAGCAGATCCCAGCACTGGTCGAGGGCGGTCTCCAGCTCCTTGATGCGCGCGTGCTCCTGGTCGGAGGTCACCTGCCCGGCGGTGAGCCTGTCGCGCAGCTCGTGCTCCTCGGTGACCAGCGCGCTGATCCTGGTCAGAATCTCGTCGTCCCGCATGCCCAAGACTCTAATCACCGCGTGATAGAACACGCCCTATGGCTGGTATGGCGCTGGTAAGGAAGCCCGGCCCGAGGATCTCCGAGGGCATCGTCACACACATCGAGCGGGAGCCGGTGGATCACGAGAGGGCGGCCGTCCAGCACGACGCCTACGTGGCCGCGCTGGCCGGGGCGGGCTGGCGGCCGGTGCACGTGCCACGCGCCGACGACCTCCCCGACGCCCCTTTCGTGGAGGACACGATGGTGGTGTCGGGCCGGCTGGCCGTGCTGACCAGGCCGGGCGCGCCGGAGCGGCGGCCGGAGGTGGAGTCGGTGGCGCGGGCCGTGCACGAGCTGGGGCTGAGCTCGGTCAGGATCGTGCCGCCCGGCACGCTGGACGGCGGTGACGTGCTCCAGGTCGGCCGTACGGTGTACGTGGGCAGGTCGGCCAGGACGAACGACGAGGGCATCGGGCAGTTGACCGCCCTGCTGCCGGAGCGGCAGGTGGTGCCCGTGGAGCTGCGCGGCGTGCTGCACCTGAAGTCGGCGGTGACCGCGTTGCCCGACGGGACGCTCATCGGCGATCCCGCCTGCGTGGACCTGCCCGGGGTGCTGGCGCCGGAGGAGGAGGCGGGCGCGCATGTGGTGGTGCTGGGGGAGGACCGCGTCCTGCTGTCCGCGTCGGCCCCGCAGACCGCCGCAATGCTCGAAAAGCGCGGATTTTTCGTGACGAAGGTGGATATTTCGGAGTACGAGAAGCTTGAAGGTTGTGTGACCTGCTTGAGCGTTCTCGTGGCTGATTGACCGTTCTCAGAATCTGAGATCCCGGGCGGTGCATCGCGAGACGTCTGGTAGCGTTCATGTCATGCTGCGCGGGCTCCTTCTTAGCTGCCGCGGCGGGGGCCTCTAAGGCCGGCTCCCTCGCCGCGGAGCGAGTCATGCGCGTCGGCCGCTTTCTTCCTGAGACCGACGAGGAGCATCCGATCATGACCGCTCAGCAGCCCAGCCGCATGCCCGTCCATCGTTACCAGCCGTTCGAACCCATCCGGCTGACCGACCGCACCTGGCCCGACAAGGTGATCACCGAGGCGCCCCGATGGTGCGCCGTGGACCTGCGCGACGGCAACCAGGCCCTGATCGACCCGATGGACTCGCACCGCAAGCTCCAGATGTTCGAGCTGCTGGTACGCATGGGGTACAAGGAGATCGAGGTAGGCTTCCCCGCCGCCTCGCAGACCGACTTCGACTTCATCCGGCAGATCATCGAAGAGGGCCGCGTCCCCGACGACGTGGTCATCCAGGTGCTGACGCAGGCCAGGCCCGAGCTGATCGAGCGCACCTTCGAGTCGATCGAGGGCGCCAAGCAGGCCATCGTGCACCTGTACAACTCGACCTCCACCCTGCAGCGCCGCGTCGTCTTCGGCCAGGACAAGGACGGCATCACCGCCATCGCGGTCGAGGGCGCCAAGCTGGTCAAGAAGCTCGCCGACGCCAGCGACGTGGACGTCTACTTCCAGTACTCCCCCGAGTCGTTCACCGGCACCGAGCTGGAGTACGCCGTCGAGGTGTGCGACGCCGTCAACGAGGTGTGGCAGCCCACGCCCGAGCGCAAGGTGATCATCAACCTGCCCGCCACGGTCGAGATGGCCACCCCCAACATCTACGCCGACCAGATCGAGTGGATGCACCGCAACCTCAAGCACCGCGACTCGATCGTCCTGTCGCTGCACCCGCACAACGACCGCGGCAGCGCCGTCGCCGCCGCCGAGCTGGGCTACATGGCCGGCGCCGACCGCATCGAGGGCTGCCTGTTCGGCAACGGCGAGCGCACCGGCAACGTCTGCCTGGTCACCCTGGGCATGAACCTGTTCTCCCAGGGCGTCGACCCCGAGATCGACTTCAGTGACATCGACGAGATCCGCCGCGTCACCGAATACTGCAACCAGCTGCCCGTGCACCCGCGCCACCCGTGGGGCGGCGAGCTGGTCTACACCGCCTTCTCCGGCTCCCACCAGGACGCCATCAAGAAGGGCTTCGAGCACCTGGAGCGCGACGCGGCCGTGGCCGGGGTGCCGGTCGACGAGTTCACCTGGGCGGTGCCGTACCTGCCGATCGACCCGAAGGACATCGGCCGCAGCTACGAGGCCGTCATCCGGGTCAACAGCCAGTCCGGCAAGGGCGGCGTCGCGTACATCATGAAGGCCGACCACCAGCTCGACCTGCCGCGCAGGCTGCAGATCGAGTTCTCCAAGGTGGTGCAGGCGCGCACCGACAGCGAGGGCGGCGAGATCAGCCCCGCCGCGATGTTCGAGATCTTCCGGGACGAGTACCTGCCCAACCCCGCCAAGCGGTGGGGCCGCCTGAGCCTCATGGCGCACCGCCACGAGTCCACGGTCGACGACAAGGACCTCATCAGCGCCGACGTGCGCCTCGACGGTGAGATCCGCGAGATCCAGGGCAAGGGCAACGGCCCGATCTCGGCGTTCATCGACGCCATCACGCGCGTCGGTATCCAGGTGCGCGTCCTCGACTACGTGGAGCACGCGATGAGCGCGGGCAGCGACGCCAAGGCGGCCTCCTACCTGGAGTGCGAGGTCAACGGGAAGGTGCTGTGGGGTGTCGGCGTCGACGCCAACACCACGACGGCCTCGCTGAAGGCCATCATCTCCGCGGTGAACCGCGCCGCGCGCTGACGCATCGGTTCGGAACAGGGGCATGGCGAGTCGCTCGCCGTGCCCCCTTTTTTTGCGTGACTTAGTGAACGTTGCGTTTCTAAGTGCTGAATCATATGCTTCTTAGAGAACGATCCGTTTACTAAGGAGGTGGTGTCGTGGGGCTGGTGCTGGCCGGGTTGATGCTGGCGATGCTGCTCGGCGCCCTGGACCAGACGATCATGGCGCCCGCGCTGCCCGCCGTCGCCGGCGCGCTGGGCGGGCTCGACCGGATGCCCGCCGTCGTCACCGCCTACCTCGTCGCCGCCACCGTCGTCATGCCCGTCTACGGCAAGCTCGGCGACCGGTACGGCCGCAAGCCCACCATGCAGGCAGCCGTCGTGATCTTCGTGGCCGGGGCCGTGCTGTGCGGGCTGGCCACGTCGATGCCGCAGTTCATCGCCTTCCGGGCGATCCAGGGGCTGGGCGGCGGCGGGCTGGTCATCGGGGCCCAGGCGATCATCGGCGAGCTGGTGAGCCCCCGCGAGCGAGGGCGCTACCTCGGGCTGTTCGGCGCCGCGTACATCGTGGCCGCCGTCGGCGGGCCGCTGGTCGGCGGGTTCTTCGTGGACGGGCCGGGGTGGCGGTGGATCTTCGCCCTCTACCCGCCGCTGGGGCTGCTGGCGCTCGTGCTGCTCAGCGTCGCGCTGAAGCTGCCGCGGCCCCGCACGCGCGCGCCGCTCGACGTGGCGGGGGCCGCCACGCTGGGCACCGCCGTGGTCGGGATCGTCATGGTGGGGGAGAGCGGGAACCCCGCCTACCTCGCCCTGGCCGCCGCCGGTGTGGTGGCGTGGCTGGTCAGCGCGCGGTTCGCGCGGGATCCGATCCTGCCGCTGCGGCTGTTCGGCGACCGGGCGTTCGCGGTGCCCGTGGCGATCAGCCTGCTCATCGGGTTCGCGCTGTTCGGGACGATCACGTACCTGCCGGCGTACGCGCAGATCGCCCTGCACACCAGCGCCACGCAGGCCGGGCTGCTGGTGACCGCGCTCATGGGCGGCGTGCTGGTCGCCGCCGTCGCCTCCGGCCGGCTCATCACCAGGACGGGGACGTACAAGCCGTACCCCATCGCGGGCACGGCCCTGGCGGCGGCGGGGCTCGCCCTGCTGGGGCTGGCCGGGGCAGGACCGGTCGTGCTCGTGTTCGCGCTGCTGCTGACCGGGCTCGGGGTCGGGCTGGTCATGCAGGTCATGGTGCTGGCCGCGCAGAACGCCGTCGAGTACGCCGACCTC
This sequence comes from Nonomuraea monospora, assembly GCF_039531895.1. Lineage (NCBI taxonomy): Bacteria > Bacillati > Actinomycetota > Actinomycetes > Streptosporangiales > Streptosporangiaceae > Nonomuraea > Nonomuraea monospora. The sequence continues at coordinate 514,104 of NZ_BAAAQX010000002.1, read as the reverse complement.
GGCACCGCCACGTCGTCGGTGACGTTCGTCCGCCAGGTCGGGGCGTCGGCCGGGGTGGCGCTGGTGGGGGCGCTGATCACGCTCAGGTCGGGCATCTCCAGCACCTCGGCGGCGAGCCTGCCGGAAGCCGTGCGCGGCCAGTTCGCCGCCGCCGTGCCGCCCGTCTTCGCGGCCATGGCGCCGCTGCTGGTCGTGGCGTTCCTCCTGGCGCTCGCGCTGCCGGCGCGCCCGCTCCGTACCACTGCTCACGTTGAGGAGAACCGGTGAAACTCGTCGCACCGTTGCGTGCCTTCGGCCGCGCCGACCTGGCTCTGGCCGGGGGGAAGGGCGCCAACCTGGGGGAGCTGGTCAGGGCCGGTTTTCCGGTGCCTGACGGCTTCGTCGTCACCACGTACGCGGGCGAGCTGTCCGATGAGGTGTCTGAAGCCATCACCGACGCCTACGCCCGGCTCGGCGGCGGGCCCGTGGCCGTGCGGTCGAGTGCCACGGCCGAGGATCTGCCGGGGGCCGCGTTCGCCGGGCAGCAGGACACCTACCTCAACGTCGTCGGCATCGCGGACCTGCTCGACGCCGTGCGGCGGTGCTGGGGGTCGCTGTGGACCGACCGCGCCGTCGCCTACCGGGCCAGGCTGGGCATCGGTGACGTCGGGGTGCGGATGGCGGTGGTCGTGCAGAGGATGGTGGAGGCCGAGGTGGCGGGGGTGATGTTCACCGCCGATCCGGTCAGCGGGGATCGGACGCGGCTCGTCGTCGATGCCAGCAGCGGGCTGGGGGAAGCCGTCGTGTCGGGGCTGGTCACGCCGGATCACTACGTGGTGGACGGGCGTGGGCGGGTCGGCTTCACGCCTGGGCGGCGGGAGGTGGTCATCCGGAGCGCGGCGGGCGGCGGGGTCGTGCGCGAGAGCTCCGGGCGGCTGCCGGATGCGGCGGGTGGCGGGGGCGGTCGCGAGGGCGTGGGGAAGGTGGAGCGGCTGCCGGATGCGGTGGTGGCCGAGCTGGCGCGGCTGGGGCGTGACGTGGCCGCGCATTTCGGGCGGCCGCAGGACATCGAGTGGGCGTACGCGGGCGGACGGCTCCACCTGCTCCAGGCCCGGCCGATGACCGCGCTGCCGCCGCCCCCGGTGGGACACCTCAACCCGATCCAGCGCCGGATCGCCACGGTCCTGATGGAGTACCTGCCCGAGCGGCCGTACCCGATCGACATGTCCACCTGGATCCCGTACGGACCCGCCGGCCTGATGCGCAACGTCCTGGGCAGCTTCGGCGTGCGGCGGGCGTTCGACGGCTTCCTCGAGGAGGAGGACGAGGTCGTCTACCGGCTCCTGCCACCAGTGCCGAGGCCGGGCCTGGGGGTGCTGGCGGCGCCGTTCCGGGTGCTGGCCAAGGCGCTGCGGTACGACCCGGCCCGGTGGACCGAGGATCGGCGCTTCCGCGACTACCTCGCGGCGGTCGAGGCCCTGCGTGGCCGCGACCTTCAGGGGATGTCGTGGGCGGAGCTGCTGCGCGTGCCCCGGCAGGCGCTCGCCCTCGTGTCGCCCGTCGCTGATCTGAGGGTCGACTACCTGCCGGGGACGGGGCTGGCGCTGCTACGGCTGCTGGCCGTGGTGCGGGTACTGGGGCGGCGGGAGCTGTTCGCCGACTTGTTGCATGGGGCGCGTACCAGGACCACCGACACCAACCGGGCGTTGGAGGGGCTGGCCGAGGTGGCGCGGCGTACGCGGGCGTTCGAGGTGGAACCGATGCCTGAGGAGTTCTTGGAGGCGTTGGAGGGGTTCCTGGATGAGTACGGGCATCGGGAGACCTCGAGCCCGATTCTCGTCACGCCGCCTACCTGGGTGGACGCTCCCGAGGTGGTGCTCGGGCTGGTGCGGGTGCTGGCCTCGGACGCGCCCACGCCGAAGGAGGGGGATGACGCGCTGGGACGTCTGCTCGCCCACCCCCTGTTGCGCGGGAAGGGTCGTCGTGCCCGCGTCACGCGCTGGGTGGAGGCGGCGCGGGCGGGAATCGCGTTCAGGGAGGACAGCCACTTCTCCTTCATGATGCCGCAGCCCGTCCTGCGCAGGTCGCTGCTGGAGCTGGGCCGCCGCCTGCGCGACGCGGGCGCGCTGGCCGCCCCGGAGGACGTCTTCCACCTGCGGCTGGAGGAGATCGAGGACGTCACCACCCTGCGCGGCGCGGACGTCGGGCGCCTGCGCGAGACCGTCACCAGGCGGGCGCTCAAACGGGAGGAGCTGGCCGGGGTGCGGCTCATCGACCCGGCCGCGATCTTCCCGCCGGCCGAGACCGGCGACGCGCTGCTCACCGGCGCCCCGGCCGGCGGCGGCTCCGTGACCGGGCCGGTGAAGGTGATCGCCACGCCCGCCGAGTTCGGCCGGCTGGCCGCCGGTGACGTGCTCGTCTGCCCGTACACGAACCCGTCGTGGACGCCGCTGTTCCAGCACGCGGCGGCCGTGGTCGTGGACACCGGCGGGGCGGCCTCGCACGCGGCGATCGTGGCCAGGGAGTACGGCATCCCGGCCGTCATGGGCACCGGCACGGGCACCTCGGCGCTCCAGGACGGGCAGCTTGTCACGGTGAACGGCGACACCGGCACGGTGACGAGCGCAGTGTCCGGCGCAGTGTCCGGCGCGGCGTCCGGCGCGGCGTCCGGCGCGGCGTCCGGCGCGGCGTCCGGCGCGGAGACCGGCGCGGAGACCGGCGCGGAGACCGGCACGGTCGCCGGTGCTTCCTAGAATGCATGCCATGGTCACCGACCACCGCAAACTGCCACGACGCCGGGGCGAGGCGCTCAGCGCCGCGATCTACCAGGCCACGCTCGACGAGCTGGCCGAGGTCGGCTACGCCGGGCTGACCATGGAGCGCGTCGCCGAGCGGGCCAAGGCCAGCAAGGCGTCGCTCTACCGGCGCTGGCCCACCCGGATCGAGCTGGTGATGGAGGCCGTCTACCAGTCGCTGCCCGCCCCGGAGACCTCACCCGACACCGGCAACCTGCGTGACGACCTGGTCGCCATGCTCACCCGCACGGCGCAGGCCCTGTCGGGGCCGGCCGGTGAGGCGATGCGCGGGCTGCTCGGTGAGGCGTTGCGGGGGGAGTCGCCGCTGGGCACGATGCGGCGCAACTCCCAGGGCAAGGCCAGGCAGCTCATGGAGGAGGTCGTGCGGCGGGCGGTCGAGCGCGGTGAGGTGGACCCGGCGGACGTCACCGCCCGCCGGCTCGACGCGGGGCACGCGTTGTTGCGTCACCACTTCCTTTTCGAGGGGTCGCCGATTCCTGAGCGGCTGGTGGTGGAGATCGTGGATGAGGTGCTGGTGCCGCTGCTCAAACCGGGCCACACCGGCTGAAGGGCCGCCGCGACCGGGTCGTCCGGGGAGCGCCTGAGCACGGCCCCCGCCACCAGTGCCGCGATCCCGCTGCTGATCACCGCGCTGGCCGCCACCGCCGGCACGAACCACGGCGACACCCGCCACAGCCCGAACGCCATCAGCGCCGCCACCGCCATCCACCCGATCGCGTTCATGACGGCCGCCACCGCCAGCGACTTCCCCGAGGCCCGCACGGCGGACGCCATCACGGGTGAGGCGGCGGCCAGCGGAAGGGGCAGGACCAGCGTCATGAGGGTCGGGACGAAGAAGCCGCCCACCATGGCGTCGCCGAGCGCCGGGAGGGGCGGCGCCGTGTCCAGCCCGAAGCTGAGATAGCTGAGCAGGACGAGCACGATCGGGACGGCCACGGCGAGCGCCGTCAGCAGCACCCGCCGCCCGGTCGCCCGGGCCGCCGCGCCGTAGGGCGCCCGCTTGCCTGCGGCGCGGGCGGCGATGCCGAGTTGCCACGGCGCCAGCAGGGCCATCGCGCCCGCTCCGGCGAAGCAGGTCATGGCCGCTCTGAACAGCCAGCCGACCTCGGTGGCCTGGTCCGTCGGGAACGAGAGGGCGGCCGCGTCGCGGACGGCGGGGTTCCACAACATCCACAGGGCGTAGGAGGCGGCGACGAGGGTCGCCCAGAGGGGCAGCCGCAGCGGCCGGGCGCCCGGGATGCGGCGGCGGTGCAGCCACGCGTCGGCCGCGCCGGTGAGCAGGTCGGCCACGGTGCGCAGCCGTACGGGGCGGGAGGCGACCAGGTCGGCGACCTCCTCGCCGTAACGCTCGCGCCATGCCTTCGGGTAGAGCCGCAGCACGGCCTCCGCGATCGCCCGCGTCACGCCTGCCCCCTGACCTCAGCCCGCGCCATGCCCGCCGCGACCCGCACGACCCGCCTCACGCCTGTCCCCTGATCCCCGGCCCGCATCGTGCCTGCCGCGATCCCCGCGAACCGCTTCACGCCTGCCTCCGATGCCCGGCCCGCATCGTGCCTGCCGCCATGCCCATGACCCCGCGTCACGCCTGCCCCCAAGCCATCCGCCGCACCCCCGCCTGCTCCACCCGGCGCAGCGTGGCGAGCTGCTCACGCAGCGCGTCGCGCCCGCCGTCGGTGATCCGGTACGGTTTGCGCCGCTCCGCCGACTCGACCGGTTCGATCCAGCCGCGTTCCTCCAGCCGCATCAGCGCCCCGTAGAGCGTCCCCGGCTCCAGCGAGGTGCCTGAGAACTCCTCGATGTCGCTGATCATTCGGTATCCGTGTTTCTGCCCCTCGGCGAGGCTGATGAGGACGAGCAGCGCCACGTCGGTGAAGCGCCCGAGCCCCTGCGTCTTGCGAGCCATGTATTCAGTAAAACTTAGTAAGTCTCACTGAGCAAGCCCGATCGTCCCTGCCGCCAGCCGCATGCTGTGCGTGAACGCGTCGCGCCGGTTCTCGATCGTGTTGTTGAACTGGCCGAACACCTCGAAGTTGACCCACCCGTACAGGGCCGTCCAGGCCGTGAGCGCCCGCCAGATCACGTGGTCGGGCACCCCGGGCATCAGCTCGCGGAGCCCGGCCACGTCCGCTTCGAGCTCCGCGGGCAGCGGATCCTCCGCCGCCCGCACCGCCCCCGCCCGCCAGGCGTCGGACATGATGCGGCCCAGCACGGCCACGTCGCGCAGGCGGGCCTCGATCGTGTCCTGGGGCGCCTGGTAGCCGGGGACGGGGGAGCCGTAGATGAGCGCGTACTCGTGGGGATGGGCGACCCCCCAGTCGCGCACGGCGTGGCAGGCGGCCAGCCAGCGCCCGAGGTGGTCCTCGCGGGGGGTGGTGGCCTCGGTGTGTTCGACGGCCGCGCCGAGCGCGTTGTAGCTGTCGATGATCAGCGCGGTGAGCAGGTCGTCGCGGCTCGGGAAGTAGCGGTAGATGGCCGAGGAGACCATGCCCATCTCCCGGGCCACCGCGCGCAGGGACAGGCCGCCGGCCCCGTCGGTGGCGAGCTGGCGGCGCGCGATGTCGGTGATCTCTTTGGTGAGCTCGGCCCTGACGCGTTCTCTGGCGGTGCGGCTGGCTGTCATGCACAGCAGATTAGCAGAGCGGTGAGAAGAAACGAGAGCACTGCTCTTGACGAACACTGCTCTTTTGAGAGAGCATTGCTCTCGTAAGCGAAACACCCCTCGACCGGAGGCCCCCGATGCTTTCCCTCGCCAAGAACGCCAACATGCTGCTGATGTTCTTCCTGGAGCTCGGCGTGCTGGCCTCCGTCGCCTACTGGGGCGTCACGCTCAGCCCCAACTGGGGCGTCAAGCTGCTGGCGGGGCTCGGCGGCCCGGCGCTGTTCATCGCGGCGTGGGCACTGTTCGGCGCGAACGGCGGCGCGAACGCCACGTTCCCGCTCACCGGCCTGGCCCGCGCCGCGCTGGAGATCCTCTGGTTCGGCGGCGGCGCCCTGGCGCTCTACGCTTCCGGACTGATCACCTCCGCCATGATTTTCTCCGCACTCTTCATCCTCAACGCGGTTCTCCGCTTCTTCTGGAACGAGGTCTGAACATGGGTAAGCACGTTGTCGTCGGTTCGGGTCAGGTCGGCGGGCACCTGGCCGCCAAGCTCATCGCCCAGGGGCACGAGGTCGTCGTCGTGACCCGGTCGGGCAGCGGGCCCGCGGGCGCGGTCAAGGTGGCCGCGGACGTCGCCGACCAGGCCAAGATGATCGAAGTCGCCCGGGGCGCGGACGTCCTGTACAACGCCGTCAACCCGAAGTACCACCGCTGGCTCACCGACTGGCCGCCGATGGCCGCGTCGTTCCTGGCCGCCGCAGAAGCGAGCGGCGCCGCGTACGTGATGCTCGGCAACCTCTACCCGTACGGGCCCGTCACCGGCCCGATGACCGAGGACCTGCCGCTCTCCTCCCCGGACCCCAAGTTCCAGGTACGCGCCAGGATGTGGGCCGACGCGCTGGCCGCGCACGAGGCCGGCCGGATCAGGGCCACCGAGGTCCGCGGCTCCGACTACTACGGCCCCGGCGCCACCGACCAGTCCTACCTGGGCGACCGCTTCACGGTGCCGCTGAGGGCGGGCAAGCCGATCATGTCGCCCTGGCCGGTGGACGTGCCGCACACCTGGACGTACCTGCCGGACGTCGCCGACGCGATGATCACGGCGGGCGCCGACGAGCGGGCCTGGGGCAGGCCGTGGCACGTGCCCAGCGCGGAGCCGCTGACCTTCCGCGAGATGGCGCGGCGGATGGCCGCCGTGACCGGCAGCCCCGAGCCCAGGCTGCGGGTGATCCCGTGGCCGGTGATGCGGGCGGCCGGGCTCTTCTCGCCCATGATGGGCGAGCTCGGGCACGTCCGCTACCAGTTCACCGCGCCGTACGTGCTCGACTCCACGGCCTTCCAGCGTACGTTCGGCGCCGCGCCTACCCCGGTCGAGGCGGCGCTCAAGGCTACGCTCGTCGGATGAAGATAGCCATGATCGGTCTGGGCGACATCGCGGAGAAGGCCTACCTTCCCGTGCTGGCCGCTCAGCCCGCTCTCGACCTGCACCTCTGCACCCGCAACGAGGCCCGGCTGCACCGGCTCGGCGACACCTACCGGCTCGGCAACCGCTCCACGAGCGTGGACGAGGTGATCAAGGCGGGGGTGGACGCGGCGTTCGTGCACGCGGCCACCCACGCCCACCCCCAGCTCGTCGAACCCCTGCTCGCCGCCGGCATCCACGTCTACGTCGACAAGCCGATCGCCTACACCCTCGCCGAGTCGGAGAAGCTCGTCCGCCTGGCGGAGGCGGAGGGCAGGTCACTGATGGTCGGCTTCAACCGCCGCCACGCCCCCGGGTACGCCGAGCTGGCCGCCCACCCCCGGCACCTCGTCCTGATGGAAAAGCACCGCCACAACAACCCCGAGGCCCCGCGCAAGGCCGTCTTCGACGACTTCATCCACGTGGCCGACACGCTCAGGTTCCTGGCCCCCGGCCCGATCACCGACACCACGATCAGGACCCGCGTCAGGGACGGCCTCGTCGAGCACATCGTCCTGGAGCTGTCCGGCCGCGACTTCACCGCCATCGGCGTCATGAACCGGATGAGCGGCGCGTCCGAGGAGACCTGCGCGGCCATGGGCGACGGGGCGAAGCGGCGGGTGGTCAACCTCGGCGACGTCATCGACTACCAGGGCGGCGAGACCCTGGCCCGGCGGCCCGACTGGGTGCCGGTCGCCAGGCAGCGCGGGATCGAGCAGGTCTGCCTGGAGTTCCTGGCGGCGGTGCGCGACGGGCGCCGGGTGGACGCCGCCGACGCGCTGGCCACCCACGCCCTCTGCGAAGAGATCGTTTCCCAAGCTGGAGACTGAGCGCGTCAGTCTGCCGGTTTGAGCCGCATCTCCCTGTCGGCCCGGTCGAACATCCGCTGGAACGGTCTTCCCCCCAGCCGGGTCAGCACCGTGTATCCCTTGGCGTCGTTCAACGGGCTGGACGACGACACGACCCCCGCCACCGCCCCGCCGTACAGGGCGGGCCCGCCGCTGCCGCCCGCCGCCGCGTGGCAGTTGCGCGTGACCATCAGCCCGGGCCCTTCGGTCACGCCCTCGACCGCGTCGCCCACGCAGCGGTACATCTTGGTGCCCGGATACCCCCGCCCCGCCGGGTAGCCGAGCAGTTCGAGGCCGCGCAGCTCGGTGCCCTTGCCGGTGCGCATCGGCGACAGCCCCCGCCCGGTGACGGCCTCCAGCGGGCGCTTTCCGCTGGCGACCCCGACCAGGCCCACGTCGTACGGCAGGAGCTCCGACGAGTACGGCCGGGCACGCCACTTGGCGGGCACCCACGCGCGTACGACAGGCCACACGCCCATCGGCGGCCGGCCCCGATCGAACCCGGGCAGGAACGCCAGATGCTCCAGCAACCGCCCGTCGTGGTAGAGGCAGTGCGCCGCCGTCAGCACCAGGCTGCGGCTGCGCGAGCCGATCACCGTGCCGCCGCACAACACGTCCGTCTTGGCGACGGGGTCGCGGCCGAGCAGCACCCCGGTCAGCCGCCGCGCCCCCGTGTAGGGGCGCGGGACCGGCGCGTAGCCGAGGCGGTCGCCGTCAGGGGTGAGCACCCGGGGAACGGGGACGTTGCGCTGGGACACCTCGGTGACGGCGGCTGGATCGAGCAGGACGAGAGACAGGGCCAACCTGAGCACCCTGCCACTGTAGGACGAAGATGATCAGCTTTCTGACTCACGACATGAGGGTTTACTAACTCGTGTACTGGGAACCGAGCGCGCGTAGCCTGGCGTGCGCCGACTCGTACACGCCCGCCGCCTCGCCCAGGTAGGCCTTGGGCAATTTGGCGACCATCGTGTAGTTGGTGTCGCACACGTTCCCGACCGGCGCCTGCCCGGCCTGGCTGACGAGCTGGTAGGCGTCGAGCGTGTCCAGGCCGGTCAGCTCGGAGGTCCAGGTGACCAGGTCGTGCTGGCTGATCCGGTACGCGTCCTCCAGCGGCCTGGCCGACCCGGTGGACATCAGGTGCAGGTCGTCCTCCAGGCGCGGCCACGGCGTGGCCACCCCCTTGATCAGCTCGACGGCGACCACGGTGTTCATGGCCGACTCCACCGCGGTCCCGCACACCTCGCCGTGCCCCTGCAGCCCGTGGCCGTCGCCGATGGCGAACATCCCGCCCTCGACGTTGACGCCCAGGTAGACGGTGACGCCGGCGCGCAGCTCGGGGGTGTCCATGTTGCCGCCGTGCGCGTCGGGGGTGATCGTCATGCGGGCCTCGTTCGCGCCGGGGGCCACGCCGACCGTGCCGTGCATGGGGTCGAGCGGCAGCGCCACGCTGAAGTCGCTGTTGCGGGCGTGGTAGACGGCGACGTTCCGGTCGAGGTCGAGGTCGTAGCGCCAGACCCGCTCCTCCAGCGGCGGCTGCAGCATGGCGGTGGTGTGCGTGCCGGTCAGCGCGCCGAAGTGGGGGAACGTCGTGGACACCGCCCAGTCCCTGGCCGGGGTGATCGAGACGAAGTGCAGCGCCAGCGTGTCGCCCGGCTCGGCGCCCTCGACGTGGAAGGGGCCGGTCACCGGGTTCAGGTACGGGAACTCGCACACCCGCGACGGCAGGTCGTCCACGGTCCTGACGCGCCCGCCGAAGCAGTCCTCGGTGTACAGCTCCAGGATGGTGCCGGGGCGGACCTTGCCGAGGGCGGGCCGGCCGCCGAAGGTGTAGCTGAGCTCCTCCGGCTCGGGACGGAAGGAGACGACGTTCATTTGACCTCCGTGGGAAGGACGGGCCTGCGGCCCAGCAGGTACGAGCCGCCGAGGACGAGCAGGCCGAGCGCCAGCCAGATGCCGCCGACCCACTGGGCCGCGACGTTCTGGTTGATGACGACGGCCACCAGGATGACGAAGCCGATCACGGGCGCGATGAGGTGCGCCCAGTAGTTGCGGCTGCGCTGCCTGATCAGGTAGTGCACGACCACGGCGATGTGCAGCAGCAGGAAGGCGCTCATGGCGCCGAAGTTGACCAGCGAGGCCAGCTCGCCGATGCCGTTCTCCCTGGTGCTCATGTAGATGCCGAGGACGAGCGAGATGGCGGCGACGGCGAAGGTGGCGTTGACGGGCACCCGGTGCTTGGGGTCGACGACCGCCAGGAAGCGCGGGAGCTGCCGGTCGCGGGCCATCGCGAACAGCAGGCGGGAGGTGGCGGCCTGGGCGACCAGGGAGTTGGCGAAGCCCCAGGCGATGGCGGTGGCGACGGCGGTGAGCACCGACAGCCACTGCCCGCCGGCGAACGCGGCGGTGTCGTAGAACGCGCTGCCGGCGGCGTCGCCCTCGGCGATCAGCTTGGCCCGGTCGGGGGTGAGCAGCGCGGCCACCCACGTCTGGACGACGAAGAGCACGGCCGCCACGCCCAGCGCGGCCACCATGGAGCGGCCGAGCCGCTTGGCGTCCTCGCGGTTCTCCTCGGCCAGGGTGGAGATGCCGTCGAAGCCGAGGAACGACAGGACGGCGACGGACGCGGCGGCGAGCACCACGCTCCAGGTGAAGGAGGAGGAGTCGAACAGCGGGGTGAGGAAGCCGGTCTGCGCCTTGCCCTGGGCCAGCGCGACGCCGCCGATGACCAGGAAGATCGCCAGCACGGCCAGCTCGGCGACCAGCATGATGCGGGTGATCCTGGCCGTCATCTGGATGCCCAGGTAGTTGACGACCGTGTTGAGCAGCACGAAGATCACCAGCCAGCCCCAGACAGGGATGACCGGCACGAACGAGCTCATGGCCGCGCTGGCCACCAGGTAGAGCAGCGAGGGCACCAGGACGTAGTCCAGCAGGATCGCCCAGCCGGCGATGAAGCCCACGGGCGCGGCGATGCCGCGCCCGGCGTAGGTGTAGACCGACCCGGCCATCGGGAAGGCGCGGGCCATCTGCGCGTACGACAGCGCGGTGAACGCCATCGCCACCAGGCCGATGACGTAGGCCAGCGCCACCATCCCGTGGGAGACGGCGAAGACGTTGCCGAAGATGCCGAACGGGGCGATCGGCACCATGAAGATCAAGCCATAGATCATCAGATCGGCGAAGCCCAAGGAGCGCTTAAGCTCCTGGCGGTAGCCGAACTGCTCGACGCTGCTCATTACGGCTCCTAGTGCTTGGGGGGCGTTCTGCACCTTAGAGCCAAAGCTTTCTACTGAAAAGGTTTCTCCAGGAAGAAGTCCAGGCCATCGGCCCTGCCGAGGTGGACGGGCTGGCGTACCTGCCGGTCGAGCAGCGTCAGCGTGCCGCGCGCGCTGGTGATCGTGGTGCCGTCGGCGACGGCGTCGAGATCGGGCACCGCCAGCGACCCGGCCCGCGCGCACAGGGCGGCCAGCATCGCCACGGCCTCGTAGCAGCCGTGGCCGTGGGCGTTCAGCATGGGGGCGTCCGCGCCGAACCTGGCCGCGTACCGCTCGGAGAAGTCCAGGCTGGCCGGGGTCGGCAGGTCGCGGAAGTACCCCATCGACGCGTACAGCTCGCCGGTCGCGTCGCCGCCGATGCCCAGCAGGCCGTGCTCCTCCAGCGCCCCGCACAGCCGCAGCGCGCGCAGCCCGGACGCCGCGAACGCCCGGTTGAAGGCCACCAGGTCGCTGCCGATCAGCGTCAGCAGGAGGGCGTCGGCGCGGGCCTCGGCCACCCGGCCCAGCCAGCGCACCGCCTCGCCGTACCGGACGAACCGCTCGCCCACCACGGTCGCGCCCGCCGCGCGCAGCCGCCTGCGGGCGCTGGCGTGCACCAGGCGGGGCCAGATGTAGTCGTTGCCCAGCAGGTACCAGCGGCGTGCCCGCTTCGGGCCCGCCAGCCACTCGATGCCCGGCGCGAGCTGCCGGTCAGGGGTCTCGCCGAGGAAGTAGACGCCGGGTGCCCGGCCACCACCCTCGTACGGCGGCGCGTACACGAACGGCACCCGCCCCGCGATCGCGGCCACCACCTCCACCCGCACGTCGCTGGCGTGCGCGCCCGCCACGCCCCGCACGGTGCCCGACCGCACCAGCCCGGCCACCTCGGCGGCGACCTGCGCGGCGGGCCGCCCGCCGTCCACCAGCACCAGCTCCACCGGCCTGCCCAGCACGCCGCCACGGGCGTTGACCTCCTCGGCGGCCAGCACGGCGCAGTTGATCGCACACGGGCCCATCAGGCCGAGCACCCCGGAGACGGGGACGATCAGGGCGATCCTGATCGCGTCCGAAGGCATGAGCCGCGCTTCGAGAGGATCGACTGTCGCCGCCACGCCGACGAGTATCCTCCCTTCTAGCTCCCCGACGAAAGGACCTCACCATGACGACCTCCGGGCTCGGGTCCTCACTCGCCTACCTGCTCAGCCGTGCGGAGCGGAGCGTCAACCGGGGGCTGGCGGCGGTGCTCGTCGGCGAGGAGGTGACGGTCGAGCAGTGGCGCATCATGCGCGCGCTGGCCGACGGGCGGGGCGAGTCGATGGGGGAGCTGGCCGAGGCCGTGCTGATGCCGCATCCGACGCTGACCAAGGCCGTGGACCGGCTGATCGATCGCGCGCTGGTCTACCGGGGGCCGTCGAAGGGCGATCGGCGCAGGGTCGCGGTGTTCGTGTCGGGGCGCGGGGCCGAGCTGCTGGCGCGGGTGGACGGGGCCGTGGCCGAGCAGCAGGGGGTGATCGCGCTGGCGTTCGGGCAGGAGCGCACCGAGCGGCTGATGCACGACCTGGAGAGCCTGATGGAGGCGCTCGACTACGCCGAGCTGCGCATCTGAGAGCCGCGCCGGGTCGCGCGGCGCAAGCGCCGGACGGGCCTCAGCCCTGGTCGCGTTTCCTGGCGGTGTCGGCCCAGATCAGCGCCACCACCCCGGCCACCGCCACCCCGAGGTAGCCGGGCAGGGGCAGCTCCACCAGCCGGTGCAGGAACCCCCACTCGCTGTCGAACCACATCCGCCCGACGAACCCGCCGAGCCCCTGGATGACGGCGATCACGGCGACGACGTTGATGATCCCTCTCATGCCTCCACCCTCGCAACGCGGGGCCCGCCCCGGCATCCGACCTTGGGCGAGCCCCGCGCTACTTAAGTCGCGCTCACGGGTAGAGGCCGCGCATCTGGTGCGCCTCGGCCACCCGGCCCACGCCGATCACGTGCGCCGCCTGCCGCAGCGTCAGGCCGCGCTCGGCGGCCAGCGACTTGACCTCGGTGAAGGCGCCGAGCATGAGGTCGCGCAGCTTGAGCTCGATCTCTCCCGAGCTCCACGCGTACGCCTGCATGTTCTGCACCCACTCCAGGTACGACACGATCACCCCGCCCGCGTTGGCCAGGATGTCGGGCACCACCGTGGTGCCGTTGGCGGCGAGGATCTCGTCGGCCTCGGGCGTGGTGGGCCCGTTGGCGCCCTCGACGATCAGGCGGGCGCGGATCCTCGGCGCGTTGGCCTCGGTGATCACGCCTTCGAGTGCGGCCGGGACGAGCACGTCCACGTCCAGTTCGAACAGGTCGTCGTGGGACAGCGCGTCGGCCTGGTGGAAGCCCCGCACGCCGCCGGTCTCGGCCGCGTACGCGCGCAGCCGCGCCACGTCGAGGCCGCCGGCGCGGTAGACCGCCCCGGTGGCGTCGGACACGGCCACGACCTTGCACCCGGCGTCGGAAAGGTACTGCGCGGCGGGCGCGCCGACCTTGCCGAACCCCTGAACGGCGACGGTCACGCCCTCGGGTGAGCGGCCGAGCGCGGCCAGCGCCGCGATCTGCACGCCGCGCGAGGTCGCGCCGGTGCGGCCGAGCGAGCCGCCCAGCGTCATGGGCTTGCCGGTGACCACACCTGGCACCGAGTAGCCCGCGCTGACGCTGTAGGTGTCCATGATCCAGGCCATGGTCTGCTCGTCGGTGCCGACGTCGGGCGCGGGGATGTCCTTCTCCGGGCCGATCAGCGGCAGGATCTCGTTGACGTAGCGGCGGGTCAGCCGCTCCAGCTCGCGGGTGGTGAGCCCGGCCGGGTCCACGGCCACGCCGCCTTTGGCGCCGCCGTACGGGATGCCGACCAGCGCGCACTTCCACGTCATCCACATGGCCAGCGCGGTGACCTCGTGGATGTCGGTGCCGGGATGAAACCGGAGGCCGCCCTTGGCGGGGCCGCGCGAGACGTTGTGCTGGACGCGGTAGCCCTGGACGACGTCCAGGCGGCCGTCCTCGCGCCGCACCGGGACGGAGACGGTCAGCGAGCGGCGTGGCGTGGCCAGCATCGTGCGGAGCCCGTCGTCGAGCCCGAGATGCTCGGCGGCCTGGCCGAGTTGGTGGAGAGCGGAGTCGAGGGCCTGGCGGCCCGGGGTGATCAGGGCCGGCGTCGTTGACGGCACCATGATGCTCATGGAAGAAGTTCCTCCCGTTATGTACGCCCTATTTGCGGGAAAAGCGCCATTGCCTTCCCTTTTTGGGCGTTGATGTCACGATCATCCTAGAGCGAGGGGTTTGGTGTTGCCTAGTTTTGGTAGAAATCCAAGCCGGTCACCAGGGTGCTGTGGACCGTGCCACTCTGGCAGGCTAGCTGCGCGAGAGTGTGTCGGATCGACGAACTAGAGGAGTGGAATGCCCGCACTGGTGGTGGGGCCGATGCTGAGATACGTCGACTCGGACAGCGCCTCGATCTGGGTGGAGACCGCCGAACCCTGCACGGTCACCGTAGAGGCGGACGGCAGGTCTTACCGGTCGCCTACCTTCACCGTGCACGGACACCACTACGCGATCGTGGATCTCGTTGAGTTGTCCCAGGATATCGCGTCGTACACGGTCACGCTCGACGGGGAGGAAGTTTGGCCCATGGCGGGTCGCCCGCCGAGCCGCATCCGGCTGCTGCCCCCCGAGGGGGTGCGGAGGCTGGCGTTCGGCTCGTGCCGGACGAGCGTGCCGCACGACGCCGCCCACGTCCGCAGCCACGGCGACGACGTGCTGCGCGCCTTCGGCGAGCACCTGCCTGAGGCGGGAGAGGAGGAGTGGCCCGACCTGCTGCTGCTCCTCGGCGACCAGGTCTACGCCGACAACCCCTCGCCCGACATGCTGGCCTACATCCGCTCCCGCAGGAGCGGCGAGCCGCAGGGCGAGATCGCCGACTTCGAGGAGTACGCCGAGCTCTACCGCCAGGCGTGGACCGAGACGGAGATCCGCTGGCTGCTGTCCACCGTGCCGACCGCGATGATCTTCGACGATCACGACCTGCGTGACGACTGGAACACCTCCCACGCCTGGCGCAAGCAGATGGCCAGGACGCCGTGGTGGCAGCGCCGGGTGGTGGCCGGGCTCGGGGCGTACTGGGTCTACCAGCACCTCGGCAACCTCTCGCCCGCGGAGCGCGCAGAGGACGAGCTGCTCGCCAAGCTGATGGCCGGCGACGGCGGGGCGGCGCTCGACGCGTTCGCCGAGCGGGCCGACGCCGAGCCGAGCAGCAACCGCTGGAGCTACGCTCGCGACCTCGGCCCCGCCCGCCTCATCATGGTGGACACCCGCTGCGCCAGGCAGCTCACGCCCGGCGACCGGCGGATGCTCGACCCGGGGGAGTGGGCCTGGCTGGAGGAGCAGGTGCGGCGGCCCGCCGAGCAACTGATCATCGGCTCGTCGATCCCGTTCATGCTGCCCGAGGGCGTCCACGGCGTGCAGAACTGGAACGAGGCCCTTTGTGACGGCAAGTGGGGCCCGCTCGTGCGCCGGTGGTCCGAGACGCTGCGCCAGGCCATCGACCTGGAGCACTGGGCGGCGTTCCGGCGCTCGTTCGACGACCTGGCCAAGCTGCTGATCGGGCTGGGCAAGCCGGTGGTGATCCTGTCGGGCGACGTGCACTACTCCTACCTGGCCAGGGCCGACAGGGGCCCGGTCTTCCAGGTGGTCTGCTCGCCCATCCGCAACCCGCTCAGCCGCCTGCTGCGCTGGGCCAACGTGTTCACCCAGTTCTCCATCGCGACCCTGGTCGGCGGCCTGCTGGCGCGGCTGGCGGGCGTGCCGCGCCCGCCGTTCCGCTGGCGGATCATCAAGGGCCCGCTGTTCCAGAACGCGCTGGCCACGCTCACCATCCCCGACCAGGTCACCTGGTACGGCTCCACCGGCGAGGTGGTCAAGGAGCTGGACACCACCCGCCTACGCTGAACCCCATGCATGAGGACGCTTACGCACCAGCCGTTCCCTTTTACGACCTCTTTCACGAAGACGGCCACGTGCCCGCGATCCGCGAGCTGCTGCCCCCGCTGCTCGCGGACGTGCGGGGCGCGGTCGTGGAGATCGGCGCGGGCACCGGCCTGATCACCGAGCTGATCGCCCGCCACGTCCCCGGCGAGGTCTACGCCGTCGAGCCGTCGCTGGGTATGCGCTCCGTGCTGGTCTCCCGCCTGACCACCGACCCCGAGGTGCTGCGCAGGGTGACCGTCCTGCCGTGCGGGGCGCTGGAAACGGAGGTGGACGAGCCGGTCGAGGCCGTCGTGATGATCTCGGTGCTGCAGAGCTTCACCGCCGCAGAGCGCGCCGCGCTGTGGCGGGTGCTGCGCGGGCTGCTGGAGCCGGGCGGGCGGCTGCTGTTCAACTGGCGCGACCGCGCCCCCGCCGTGCCGGGCGACCTGCAGGTCATGGGCTCCTACCAGGTCGGCAGGCACACCTACGAGGTCGCCGGGCAGGTGCTGGCGGCCGAGGGGGAGAGCGTCACCTCGCGCTTCCGCTACCGGATACTCCAGCGCGGCGTGGTGATCAGCCAGGACGACGTGGACGGCACCGCCCACTGGCCCGCCACGGACGTCCTGGCGGCCGAGTTGAAGGAGGCCGGGTTCGAGCCGGACCCGGCCCCGGAGGGCATGCAGGTGTGGCGGATGCCGAAATAGTGGGAACCGGCCTCTGACGTGCGGCCAACAACAGGGTGACCGCACGAGAGAGGACCGGCTACGTGGTGGGAGTTCAGGATGTGCCTGACACGCTCGACGACGCGGCGCTGATCGCCCGTTCGATCGGCGACCCCGAGAGCTTCGCGGCGCTGTTCGACCGGCACGCCGACGAGATCCACAGGTACGCGGCCCGGCGACTCGGGGGCGAGCTGGCCGACGACGTGACCGGCGAGGTGTTCCTGGCCGCCTTCCGCGGCCGGGCCCGCTACGACCGCTCGTGGCCGGACGCCCGCCCCTGGCTGTACGGGATCGCGACCAGGGTCGTCTCCCAGCACCGCAGGGCGGAACGGCGGCGCACCGCGGCCATGGCCAAGGTGAGCGCGGAGCGCCCCGGCACGTTCGACGAGCGCAGCGCCGACCGGGTCACCGCCGAGCAGCTCCAGCCCCGCCTGGCCAGGGCGCTGACCAGGCTCAGCGCGGCCGAGCGGGACCTGCTGCTGCTCCTGGCCTGGGCGGACCTGACCTACGAGGAGGCGGCGCTCGCCCTCGGGGTGCCCGTCGGCACCGTCCGGTCCCGGTTGCACAGGCTCCGCGTCAAGGTACGCAGGGCGCTCGGCGGCACCGACCCCTTCGCAGAGGAGCCCCAGCATGGATGACGAGATTCGCGCGTTCGCCGACGGACGGCCGCAGGCGCCGCCGTACGGGGCCGAGGCCAGGGCGCGGGCCAGGGAACGCCTCGTGAAGGAGGCACGTGGGGGACGCCGCCTGCCGCGGCTTGGCTGGCAGGCCGCCGCCGCGTTCGGCGTGACGGTCGCGCTGGTGGGCGGCGTGGCGGTGGCCCTGTCGAACCAGGGGCCAGGCCCTGGACCGGCCACCACGGTCACGCAGTCGGCCGACGTGGCGCCCGGCGAGCTGAACCCGCGGCCCGGCCAGTACATCATGATCGAGTCCGAGACGATGTACGAGGCCGTCCAGATCGGCAAGGGCGGCGAGGAGTCGCGGCACCTGTACCGCACGCACAGGAAGATCTGGCAGTCGGTGGACGGCAGCGCCGACGGCCTGCTGATGATCGAGGGCCGTGAGCCGCAGGCGTGGCCCGGCGAGGAGCTGCCCGAGTCCGCGAAGGACTGGCAGGGCACCTCCTGGCACACCATCGCCTCCTGCCCCGGCCTCCGGGGCGAGCACCGCACCGACTACGCCTACCTCGGCACCCTCCCGGCCGACCCCGCCGCCATGCGCGAGCACCTCTACCGCTCCAGCACGGCCGGCGAGGGCAAGGGCGTGGACCGGGACCTGGCGGCGTACATGCGGGCACGCGACCTGCTCACCGAGACCTACCTGCCCGAGGCCCAGCGGCGGGCGCTGTTCGAGGCGGTCAAGAGCCTGCCCGGCGTCGAGGCGAACGAAGGGGTGGCGAACTCGGCCGGAGTCGAAGGCG
Source organism: Nonomuraea monospora (assembly GCF_039531895.1). NCBI lineage: Bacteria > Bacillati > Actinomycetota > Actinomycetes > Streptosporangiales > Streptosporangiaceae > Nonomuraea > Nonomuraea monospora. Next base: position 496,017 of record NZ_BAAAQX010000002.1, on the reverse strand, counting down.
TGGCGCTGAGCAGGGCGGACATCGGCGGAGCCAGGGCGCAGCTCATCTTCGACCCCCAGACGCTGGGCTACCTGGGGGAGCGCCGGGAGATCGTCGAGGACGGCGGGGAGGCGCCCAAGGGCAGCGTCGTGGCCTGGACCGCCCAGCTCAGCACGACGGTGACCGACCGCCTGCCGGACGAGGCGGCGCAGGCTCAGGGCGATTCGAGCTGCCAGCCGGAACCAACGAAGAGCGCGGCGGAGTGACCACGCGGACGGTCAAGCGAGCGCCGTGACGGCGCCCAGCCCCGTGAACCGGAGGAGCGTCTCCCTGGACAGGGCCCAGCCACGTGCGGTGGATGGGCCCTGCCCCGCGAAGCCGTAAAGCAACTAAGCGCTCTTGAGCTCATAAAGCGCGTCGGCGAGCTGGGAGATCGCCCAGAGGAGGTCTTCCTCGGAGACCACGATCGGCGGCGCCAGCCGGATCGTCGAGCCGTGCGTGTCCTTGGCCAGCACCCCCCGCTTCAGCAGCGCCTTCGACACCTCGCGCCCCGTCCCGATGGCCGGGTCGATGTCCACGCCCGCCCAGAGCCCGCGCCCGCGCACCTCCACCACGCCCTGCCCGGTCAGCTCGCGCAGCTTCCCGTGCAGGACCTCGCCCAGCTTCGTGGCGCGCGCCTGGAACTCGCCCGTGTTGAGGATCTCGATGACCGCGTTCGCCACCGCGCACGCCAGCGGGTTCCCGCCGAACGTGGACCCGTGCTGCCCCGGGTGGATGATGCCGAGCACGTCGCGGTCGGCGGCGATGGCCGAGACGGGCACGACCCCGCCGCCCAGCGCCTTGCCGAGCACGTAGACGTCCGGCACGACCCCTTCGTGGTCGCACGCGAACGTCTGCCCCGTGCGCCCGAGCCCCGACTGCACCTCGTCGGCGATCATCAGGACGCCCTCGGCCGTGCACAGCGCCCGCAGCTCGCTCAGGTACCCGTCCGGCGGCACCAGCACCCCGGCCTCGCCCTGGATCGGCTCCACCAGCACGGCCACCGTGTTCGCGTCCACAGCCGCCCGCACCGCCTCGATCGAGGCGTACGGGACGATACGGAAGCCCGGCGTGTACGGGCCGAAGTTGTCGTGCGCCTCCGGGTCGGTGGAGAAGCTGACGATCGTGGTGGTGCGGCCGTGGAAGTTGCCCTCCATGACGATGATGTTGGCCTGGTCGGGCTCGACGCCCTTGACCTCGTACCCCCACTTGCGCGCCACCTTGATGGCGGTCTCGACGGCCTCGGCGCCGGTGTTCATGGGCAGGACCAGGTCCTTGCCGGTGAGGTCGCCGAGCCCGGTGCAGAACTGCGCGAACTGGTCGTGGTAGAAGGCGCGGCTGGTCAGCGTGAGGCGTTCGAGCTGCTCCTTCGCCGCTTCGATGATCTTCGGATGGCCGTGGCCGAAGTTGAGCGAGGAGTAGCCGGACAGGCAGTCCAGATACCGCTTGCCGTCCACGTCGGTGACCCAGGCGCCGTGCGCCTCGTGGATCACCACGGGAAGCGGATGGTAGTTGTGCGCGCTGCGGCGCTCGCTCACTTCGATCAGCTCTGCGCTGGTGGTCATGATCAGTTCTCCCCCCTGATCTCCAGTGTGCAGCACTTGGGCCCGCCACCCGCCTTACGCAGCTCCGACAGATCGACCGGGATGACCTCGTACCCCCGTCGCTTGAGCTCCAACTGCAGATCGGACGCCTCGGCGTTGATGACCACGTTCGTGCCGTCGCTGACCGCGTTGAGCCCGAGCACCTCGGCGTCCCGGGCGGTCGCGATCACCGCGTCGGGGAACATGCGGCGCAGCACCGCGAGGCTGCCCGGCGAGAAGGCGTCCGGATAGTAGGCGACGTTGCGCCCGTCGAGCGGGAACAGCGCCGTGTCCAGGTGGTAGAAGCGCGGGTCCACCAGCGTCAGGGAGATCACCGGGCGGCCCAGGTACTCCTGCGCCTCCTGGTGGGCGACCACGTCCGTGCGGAAGCCGGTGCCGGCCAGGATGACGTCGTCGAGCGTGAGGAAGTCGCCCTCGCCCTCGTTCACGTGCGCCGGCTCCAGCGTCGGGTAGCCGCGCTCGGCGAACCAGCGCAGGTAGGCGGGGCCTTCCGGGCCGCGCTGCGGGTAGGCGAAGCGGGCGCCGTAGGCGCGGCCGCCCACGACCAGGGCGCCGTTCGCGGCGAAGACCATGTCCGGCAGCCCCTCGATCGGGTCGATCAGGCTGACCTCGTGGCCGAGCTCCTCGTACGCCGCCTTCAGGCCCTCCCACTGCCGGACCGCCACGTCGCGGTCGGCGCCGGCCTCGGGATGCATCCACGGGTTGATGGCGTACTCGACCGTGAAGTACTCAGGACGGCACATGAGGAAGTGTTTGGGCATGCAGCACTCCATCGGCTCACAAGCAGGGAAAACCCACGTCGCGGGGTTGAGCACAGGATAGGAAATGCGTGTTTGCGCAGGCCAGGGGTTGACATTGCGTGTTCGCGCGGGTCTGTTGCGTCTCTCAGCCAGGAGCGGGGGATTCGTTGCGCGGCTCTGGCACGGCGGCCCCAGGAGGTGTGTCGACCAGCCTCGACAGCACGATCGCGCTCTTCGTGCGGACCACGAACGTCATCGCCGCGATGCGCTCGATCACCCGCTCCACGTGCCGCACGTCCGTCGCCCTGATGTGCAGCAGCGCGTCCGCCTCGCCGGTGATCGTGGCCGCCGCCACCACTTCGGGGAACTTGGCCATGGCCAGCGCGATGTCCGACGGTTTCGTCTTGCCCTGGCAGAACAGCTCGACGTAGGCCTCGGTCGTCCAGCCGAGTGCCTGCGGCGACACCCGGGCGCTGAACCCGGTGATCGCCCCCGTCTCGCGCAGCCGGTCCACCCGCCGTTTCACCGCCGATGCGCTCAGCCCGACCTGCTGCCCGATGTCGGCGTAGGTCTGGCGGGCGTCGTCCACGAGCGCCGCGATGATGTCACGATCGAGCTGGTCGAGTTCCACGCCTGTTGTATACCGCCTGGCCAGGCTGGCGCGCGACGAGCGGCGCGCGGGAGACTGGCTGCGACGAACGTGACCGAAAGGCATCCGCCAGCATGAGCATCACGAGCTTCCCCGAAGGTTTCGTGTGGGGGGTTTCGACGTCCGCCTTCCAGATCGAGGGGGCCACTGCCGCCGACGGCCGCCGGCCGTCCATCTGGGACGTCTTCTCCGCCGACCGGGCGGAGGCGTGCGACCACTACCACCGCTACCCAGAAGACGTGCGGTTGATGAAAGAGCTGGGGATGGCCGCCTACCGGTTCTCGGTGAGCTGGGCGCGGATCTTCCCCGACGGCGGCGGCAAGCCCAACGCGGCCGGCCTGGACTTCTACGACCGGCTGCTCGACGAGGTGACCGGCGCCGGCATCACCCCCTACGCCACGCTGTACCACTGGGACCTGCCGCAGGCGCTGGAGGAGCGCGGCGGCTGGCCGTCCCGCGACACCGCCGCGCGCTTCGCCGAGTACGCCGCCGCCGTCCACGAGCGGCTCGGCGACCGGGTGGACACCTGGTTCACGCTGAACGAGCCGTGGGTGGCGGCGTTCCTCGGCTACGGGTCCGGCGTGCACGCGCCGGGCCGCAAGTCGCCCGCCGACGCCTTCCGCGCCGCCCACCACATGCTGCTCGGCCACGGCCTGGCCGCCCAGGCGCTGCGCGCGGGCGGGGCCCAGAAGGTCGGCCTGGTGCTCAACATCTCGCCCGTCATGACGCCCGCCCAGGTGAGCGACTTCGGCAGGGAGCTGTCGGAGGAGGACGCCGCCGCCGTGGCCAGGATCGACGCGCTGGCCAACCGGCAGTTCCTGGAGCCGGCGCTGCGCGGCGCGTACCCGGCGGAGCTGCTGCCCGTCATCGAGCGGCACGGCGGCCTCGGCCACCTCCACGACGGCGACCTGGAGACCATCGCCCAGCCCCTCGACCTGCTCGGCGTCAACTACTACACGCCGCTGGTCGTCCAGGCGCAGCCCAGCGAGCCGGCCGACCCGGCCTACCCGGGCAGCGAGGGGGTGCTGTTCTGCACCATCCCGACGGCGGTCACCGCGATGGGCTGGCCGATCGTGCCCAACTGCCTGTCGCTGCTGCTCGGCCGCATCTCACGGGAGTATCCCGGCCTCGACCTGATGATCACCGAGAACGGCGCCGACTTCGTGGACGTGGTGACCGGCGACGGCATCCACGACGTCGATCGCATCAGCTTCATCGAGGAGCACCTGCGCGCCCTGCGCGCGGCGATCGACGACGGCGCCCGGGTGCGCGGCTATCTCGTCTGGACGCTGCTCGACAACCTCGAATGGTCCGACGGCTACCAGCGCAAGTTCGGCCTCGTGCACGTGGACTTCGCCACCCAGCGGCGGCGGATGAAGGACAGCGCGCTGTGGTACCGCGACGTCGTCAGCCGCAACGGCCTGGCCGAGACGCGGCCCAGACGGCCCACGCTGGAGACGGTCGCCGCCCGCGCGGGCGTGTCGAGAGCCACGGTCTCCCGGGTCGTCAACGGCGAGTCGTCGGTGAGCCCCGAGGTCAGGGCCGGGGTGATGCGGGCCGTCAAGGAGCTCGGCTACGTGCCGAACCTGGCCGCCCGCAGCCTCGTCACCCGCCGCACCAACGCGGTCGCCCTGGTCCTGTCCGTCCCCAGGCAGGGCGGCGACACGCTCACCTCGGCCGTCGTCCAGTACGTCACCAGCCTCCTGGAGGGCGCCGGCAAGCAGATCACGCTCATGCTCGCCGACACCGCCGAGAGCCACCGGCGCATCGCCGCGCACGTCGAGGCCCGGCTCGCCGACGGGGTCGTGCTGCTGCCGCCCGACCGAGGCGACACGCTGGCCGAGCGGCTCTCCCGCACGGAGGTGCCGCTCGTGCTGCTGGGCAAGCCGCCGATCGCGTCGCTGGTCCCGTACGTGGACGTGGACAACGCGGGCGGGGCCGCCGCCGCCACCGAGCACCTGCTCGCCAGGGGGCGCCGCCGCATCGGCATGGTCTGCGGCCCCATGGACCTGGTCACCGTGCAGGACCGGCTGGCCGGGCACCGGGCGGCGCTCCAGCGTTCCGGCCTGACGCCGCACCTGGCCCCGGCCGACGACCTCACCCGCGCCTCCGGCGCCGCCGCCGCACTCCGGCTCCTCACCGACGTGCCGTCGCTCGACGCCGTCTTCGCCGCCACCGACCAGCTCGCCATCGGCGTCCTTCAGGCGGCCCGCGAGCTGGGGCGGCGGGTGCCCGAAGACCTGGCCGTGGTGGGCTTCGACGACGTGGACGCCGCCTCGGCCACCACCCCGGCGCTCACCACCGTGCGGGTGCCCGTCGCCGACCAGGCGCTGGCCCTGGCCAGGCTGCTGCTGTCGCGCCTGGAGGGCCGCCACACCACCTCCGTGGTGCTGCCGACGCGGCTCGTCGTCCGCGATTCCGCCTAGAGCCGCTGCTGCTCGAACAGGTGCGGGAAGACCTTCCGCACCTTGGACAGCAGGTACTCGCCGTAGGTGCCGGTGAAGTCCACCTGGCCGTCCCAGCGGTGGCCGGGGGCGTAGGGGAGGGGCGGCACCTCGCTGTCCCAGCCGGGGTCGAAGAAGAACGGGAAGCTGAGGCGCTCGTTGCCGCTGCGGTTGCGTACGCGGTGCGGGGTCGAGCGGTACTGCCCGCCGGTGAGCTTGTCGAGCATGTCGCCGAGGTTGCAGACGAACGTGCCCGGCACCGGGGGCACCTCGATCCAGCCCGTCTCGGTGCGGACCTGGAGGCCGCCGTTGGCGTCCTGGAGGAGCAGGGTCAGCAGCCCGTAGTCGGTGTGCTCGCCGACGCCCCAGGTGCCGGCGTCGTCGGCGGGCGCCGGCGGGTAGTGAAATATCCGGAAAAGGATGGTCGGATCGGCCGTGTATCCCGTGCGGAAGTAGCCCTCGTCCAGCCCCAGGCTCAGCGCGACGCCGCTCATCACCGCCTGCCCGACCTCCGTCATCGCCTCCAGGTACGCCAGCACCGACTCCCGCAGCTCCGGCACCTGGGCGGGGAACAGGTTCGGCCCGTGCAGGGGGACGGGCCCCGGCGGCTCCTCGGCGCCGAAGTAGACGCCCTCCTTCAGGTCGGGCCGCCCCGAGGTCAGCTCGCCGCCCACGGGGAAGAAGCCCCGCCAGGCCCGGCCGCCCCGCTCCATCGCGATCTCGTTCTTGACGTCCTCGGGCAACGCGAAGAAGCGCCTGCTCGCCGCGTCGAGCCGCTCGATGAGCGCGGGCGGCACGCCGTGGCCCGTGACGTAGAAGAAGCCGTGCTCGCGGCAGGCCGCGCCGATGGCGTCCGCGACGGCCCGCCGTTCCTGGCTCCCCGTGAGAAGCGGGGCGATGTCGATCACCGGCAGTTCGCTCATCGCACCATTGTGCTGCACCGGCCGGGCTTGCGCCCGGCGCCATTCTGGTGGAGAACAAGCTGAGTGGCCTGAATGGAGCGCGTCGTGCGGAAGCCGAGACGTTCAGCGGAGTTCGATCGTTATTGCAAACGCTTGCGCTGCCCGAACTGTGATCGCCGGTCGATCGAATTCGAGGAGGGCTCCGGCGAGGTGGTGGAAAATCTCGAACTGAAGGACCGGCTGCTTCTGGAGCACCCGATCGGCCGGCCCGACGGTGAGGCGCAGCCGCGCTTTCTGTCCCGGCTCAGCCAGGCGAACCGCGATTTCTTCGGCGGCGTGCGCATCGAGCGTTTCCGGGCCGATTCCGCGATCAGGTGCGCCGACTGCGGCGGCCGGTGGCCGGTGTTCTTCCAGCGGTCGCCGAAGTTCACGGTCACCGCCGTGCACGGCCCGCGTTACTACACCACCGAGTTGCGCACGACCCGCGAGACCCTGGACGGCGGATCCACCGGCACCTTCAGGCGCAAGCAGATCAGGGAGAGCGTGGCCTACACCTGCGAGCTGCAGGTCGGCAGGGCCGAGACGATCGCCACCAGCACGTCGGCGGGCCTCACCGCGCCCGCCGGCCCCGCCGCTCTCACGGCCAGGCTCGACCAGCGGGTCAGCGAGGAGATCAGGTCGCACCTCAAGGTCACCGAGACCAAGGAGCTGGCGGTGGAGGACACCGTGGAGGTGCACGTCCCGCCGGGGGTGGTCAAGGAGCTCGTCATCGTCTACCGGCAACAATGGCGAGAGCACCTCTTCGACCTGCTCTTCGAGGACGGTGTCCGGGTGCAGGTCCCTGTCCGCGAGGCCGATCAGCTTATTCTCGACCACCGGGTCAGGGACCTGTGAATCACCGATTCCGGAAATTGTTGATCAGTGCGATGATTCCGACGACGATGAATCCGATGACGACGATCATCAAATGAGCGCCTTGAAAAGCTGCCTGCCCCATGATGGACCCCGTGAGGTTAGCGGGCGCCCGCCCCCGGGCGCCTTGCGCGATTAACCTTTTTACCTCACGGGGTATTCGCCTGTCATCCGGATAAGGCGTGGTGGTGCCGGTGTATCAAGAGGTGGCGAAAGTGAACCAGTTGACGTTGACGAAGTCGGCCGGCTGACCCGAGGAGAAGGTCAGGTACACCGTGTGGGTGCCCGTCACCCCGGAGATGTTGGCCGGGATCGTCCGCCAGCTCTGCCAGCCGCCGGTGTTCGCCAGCGCGAAGTCGCCGATGGGCGTGGCCGTCGGGCTGTCGAGGCGCACCTGCACCAGCCCGCTCACCCCGGCCGCCGCGCCGGAGGCCACCCTGGCCCTGAACTGGGTGGCGGGCGTCGAGCCGAAGTTGACCCCGTCGTAGCGCAGCCAGTCGCCGTTGGTGACGGCGCCGATGTTCTGGCCGCCGCCCGAGTCGGTGGTGGTCTCGGTGATGGTGCCCGACTGGCCCTGGTAGCTCTCGGCCTGGATGGTGGAGCGGGCGTCCACGCCGCCCGGCGGGTTGGTGGGCGTGGGCGTCGGGGTGGTGCCGGTGCCGCTCTGCCAGACGGCCACGTAGTCGACCATCATCGGCCGCCCCGAGACGGTGGCCGCGGTGGGGGTGGAGCCGCCCAGCGCGTTCGGGAACGCGCCGCCCATCGCCACGTTGAGCAGCAGGAAGTAGCCGGCGTGCCCGGTCATGTTGTTCCAGGTGGTGGCGTCGAACTGCGACTGGTTGACGCCGTGGAACTGCTGGCCGTCCACGTACCAGCGGAGCTGGTTGGGGCTGACGCTGCGGTCCCACTCGAAACGGTAGGTGTGGTAGGCCGACTGGCAGGTCGAGCCGGGGCAGGCGCGGCTGGCGCCGAGGCCGGTGGTCTCGTTGCAGGGCCCGCCCGGGTTGACGCCGCAGTGCAGCACGCCCCAGACGGAGTTGATGCCGTTGACGTTCTCCATGATGTCGAACTCGCCGATGGCCGGCCAGTTCCAGTAGTTGCCCCGGTACGGCGCGCCGAGCGCCCAGAACGCCGGCCAGTAGCCGAGGGCGGCGTTGCCGGTCACGTTCGGCATCTGGATGCGGCTCTCGATGCGCAGCACGCGGCCGTCGGCGGGCTTGAAGTCGGCGCGCCTGGTCTCGATGCGCGCGGAGGTCCACTCCCCGGACGAGCTGCGCAGCGGCGTGATGCGCAGGTTGCCCGAGCCGTCGAGGCTGAGGTTGGCGGTGCTGGAGGTGTAGTTCTGCACCTCGCCGGTGCCCCAGTTGGCGGGGCCGCCGGGGTAGGCGTGGCCGGTGTCGATGATCCAGTTGCTGGACGAGGGCAGGGTGTTGGCGGAGCCGTTGAAGTCGTCGGACCAGACGAGGGACCAGCCGGAGGGGGTGGCGGGGACGCTGGCCGAGGCGCTGATCGCCAGCTTGACGAGGAGGCCGCTGAGGGCCACGAGTACCGCTGCGACGGCCGCCAGGCGGCGGCGATGCCGGATCGCTGTTGTCATACTCGCTCCTGGGGGGTGCTGGAGCGCGCGGAGAGAGCGCTCTCTGCAAGATCTGAGCACAGCGTTTACCGGCTGTCAACAGACCACACAAGTGCGATGAGGCTGATGTGAGAGCGCTCTCCCTGAGGAACAAGAAAGCGCGGCGCCGCACGAGGTGCGGCGCCGCGCCAGGCATCAGGCGGCGCGCCGATGGGGCGCCGCGTGACGCGTGCGGCGGCGCGCCGAATGCGGCGCCGCCGGAGGCACGTGGCGGGTCAGCCCTTCTCGGCTTCTCCGGTCGCCTGCTCCAGAGCGTCCTCCGGGGAGGCCTCCAGGTCCTGCTCGGCGTCGGCGCCCGCCTGGGCGGACGCCTTGTCCAGGCGCACCCAGCTCGTCACGCTCTCCACCGCGAACAGCACGAACAGGTACGCCGTCAGCACCGCCAGCACCGGCGTCAGCACGCCGAGCGCCGCACCGGCGCCGATGACCAGCAGCCGCAGCTCCCAGCCCAGCCCGGCCCTGAACACCCAGGCGGGCGGCCAGATGCTCTGCCGCGTGCGGTAGACGGTGTCGTAGGTGTGATAGCCGACGACGTACACCAGCACGAACAGCAGCCACTTCGGCGCGTCGGCCGCCAGGCCGATCGCGATGATGGCGAAGAACTCGGCGGCGCGCAGCAGCGGCGGGGTGAGCCAGTCGAAGCGGCCCAGGTGGTCGCGCGGCGCGGTGGGCAGCACCAGCACCAGCATGATCGCCACGGGCAGGAGGAGGATGGGGCCGCCGGAGTCGAGCAGCCCGGTGACCGTGACGGCGACCACGGCGAGCAGGGCCACGAGCGTGGCGGGCACGGGAGGCAGGCCGGTGCCGAGCTTGCCGGCCAGGGCGCTGGCGAGCGGGCCGTCGTCGCGGTAGGCGACGAGGCGGGCGGTCTGGATGCGCCGGCGCTCCTCGTCGGGGTCCGGTGTGGGGGTGGCCAGGGCCTGCGGGTGGGTGATCATACGAGCGACCTCATGAGGCGTCCGGTGAGGGTGTAGGCGGCGGCGACGGAGCCCCAGATCACGAGCGTGATGAAGGTGATCCGGGCGTCGAAGAGGGCGGCGGTGATCGCGATGGCCGCGAAACGCTCGCCGATGGGGAAGACGATCATCTTACGCGCCCAGTGGACGGCACGGTACTTGCCGGCCTTCGTCCACATCTTCAGCACGCCGCGAAGGCCCTGGCTGCGCTCCACCTTGCGGGCGGTCAGCTTCTGGCGCAGGTCGCGGTCGTCGGGGGCGTCCAGCGGCGTCGTGGGCAGCGGGGACGGGGGCTTGCGGCGGTTGGCGACGCCGAAGGAGAAGTCGAGCAGGTGACGCACGGACTGCAGCCCGAGCGCGGCCAGCGCCAGGATCCAGATCTCCTCGCCGTTGCCGGAGACCACCCAGCCGACGGCCAGGCCCGCGAAGACGACGTACTCCTTGAACCGGTCGAACGTCGCGTCCAGCCATGCCCCCAGCACGCCGAACTTGCGGGCGTAACGGGCGACCTGCCCGTCGACGCAGTCGAAGACGAAGGCGAAGTAGATCAGCACCCCGCCCAGCACCATCCACGGCCGCTCGCCGGTGGCGAAGCAGGCGGCGGCGGCCACGCCGAGCGCGATCGAGATCAGCGTCACCTGGTTGGGCGTCAGGCCGCGCCGGGCGGCCCAGCGGGCGATGTAACGCGAGTAGGTGGAGACGAAGAACGTGGTGAAGAAGCCGTCGGCGCCCTTGACGGCGTTGTTGAGCCGGGCGCGGTCCTCGTTCATGCCGGCCATCTCGGCGCCGGCCTCGTTGATCTCCTCCTGGGTGGTGACCCGGCGGTAGAACAGGTCGCGGCGGCCCCTGATGCCGACCGACACGCCGTTGCGCACCAGGCCGAACACGACGAGCTGGACGAGGTCGTCGTCCGGGCCGAACGTGTGCGCCAGGGCGGCCAGCTCGCGGCAGGTCTCCGCGAGCCTCGGCGCGTTGCGCGCGCTGATGTGCAGCGGGCCGAGCACCACGGCGTTGGGCCTGGTCACGGCGTGGGTCGCGGTGCCCACGGAGACCACGCGGGACTTGCCGACGCGCACCCGCACCGGCAGGCCCTCGACCCGGTTCATGCCGATCTCGGGCTCGGCCTCGTCGATGGGGATGCGGTCCTCGGCGGCGTTGTCCTCGGGACCGATCTCCTCCTGGCCGTTGTCCTCCGTCACCCCCACCCGAGGCTCTTTCGCGACGAGCGCCAGCGCACCGCGCTTGGACTTGGTGATCTGGTAGATCAGCTCGTCGTGGACGACAGAGTTCTCAGGGATGATGAACAGGCTCTCCGTTGCTTGCTCGGCGACGTCGGCCAAGGCGCGCAGGGCGGTCGCGACGTCGTCCGTCGGGATCGTGGCGAAACGCGGGTCCATGGCGGCGGCCTGGCCGCGCAGCCGTTCGGACACGGTGGGATTGCCGGAAAGCGCGGCCAGCCTCAGGCCGGTCGGAGAGATGTCGGGGCCGGGCGAGGCGCCCAGCAGGACCACGCGGGTCATGACTCCCTTTCGAGGCGGTAGCGGGGGGTTGAACAACGGGTAATGCGGGGACAGACGTCAAAGTCTAGTGAGAGTGACGCAAAGTCGCGTCACCAGAGCATGCCCGTAACGTTCCGTCCGCCGGTATACAGAGCGGCCGTAAGATGTCCGAGTGAGTCTCTACCGTGACGAAGGCGTGGTCCTGCGCACTCAGAAGCTCGGTGAGGCCGACCGCATCGTCACCATCCTGGCCAAGCGCACAGGCAAGATCCGGGCGGTGGCGCGCGGCGTCCGCCGCACCAAGTCGCGCTTCGGGGCCAGGCTGGAGCCGTTCACCCACGTCGACCTGCAGTTGCACACCGGCCGCACGCTCGACGTGGTCACCCAGGCGGAGACGATCAGACCTTACGGAGAGGCGCTGGCCGCCGACTACCCCCGCTACACCGCCGGCAGCGCCATGCTGGAGACCGCCGACCGGCTCACGCACGGGGAGAAGGAGCCGGCGCTGCGGCAGTTCCTGCTGCTGGTGGGCGGGCTGCGCACGCTCGCCGACCGCGGTCACGAGGCCAGGCTGGTCCTGGACGCCTACTTCCTGCGCTCCCTGGCCGTGGCCGGCTACGCCCCCGCGCTGGATGCGTGCGCCAAGTGCCAGGCGCCCGCCGTCAGGGCGTTCGCCATCGTGGCCGGTGGCGTGGTGTGCGGGGCGTGCAAGCCGGCCGGTTCCGCCGTGCCGGCGGGCGAGACGATCGGGCTCATGACGGCGCTGCTGCGCGGCGACTGGCCCACCGCGGACGCCTCGGAGTCCCGCCACCGCAGCGAGTGCAGTGGTCTGGTCGCCGCTTATCTGCAGTGGCACCTCGAACACGGAATACGCTCTCTGCGACACGTCGAAAGGGAGCCCGCGTGAACGTACGACCGCCGTCCCCGCACCCGTCGGGAGCGACCCCGCCGCCCATCCCGCGCGAGCTGGTGCCCCAGCACGTCGCCATCGTCATGGACGGCAACGGCCGCTGGGCCAAGGCCCGCGGCCTGCCCCGCACGGAGGGGCACAAGGCGGGCGAGGCATCGCTGTTCGACGTCATCGAGGGGGCCATCGAGCTGGGCGTCCCCTACCTGAGCGCGTACGCGTTCTCGACGGAGAACTGGAAGCGCTCGCCCGACGAGGTGCGCTTCCTCATGGGCTTCAACCGCGACGTGATCCGGCGGCGGCGCGACGAGCTCAATGCCATGGGCGTGCGCGTCCGCTGGGCGGGGCGGCCGGGGCGGCTGTGGAAGAGCGTCATCTCCGAGCTGCAGACGGCCGAGGAGATGACGACGGCCAACCGGACGCTCACGTTGCAGTTCTGCGTCAATTACGGCGGGCAGGCCGAGATCGTGGACGCCGCCGTCAAGCTGGCCGAGGACATCGCGGCCGGGCGGGTCAAGCCGTCCAAAGTGAACGAGAAGGTGTTCGCCCGCTACCTGGACGAGCCGCAGATCCCGCCCGTCGACCTGTTCCTGCGCTCCTCGGGTGAGCAGCGCTTCTCCAACTTCCTGCTGTGGCAGTCGGCCTACGCCGAGATGGTGTTCCTCGACCGGCTCTGGCCCGACTTCGACCGCCGCGACCTGTGGGAGGCGTGCGAGATGTACGCCAAGCGCGACCGCCGCTACGGCGGGGCAGTCCCCAACCAGGTCTAGCCGACGCCCAGCGCCCGGATGCTGTCGAAGCGGTGCAGGGCCTGCTCGAAGGCGGCGGGAGAGATCGAGATGCCGCCGCTGAACGGGAAGTCGAGCTGGTAGACCAGGAACAGCACCAGCCCCACCATGCCGCCCACCGCCGCCGCCAGGGTGACGTGCACCCGGCGGTTGGCGCTGCCGCACAGGATCGACGGCAGCAGCGCCACCAGCCCGCAGCCGCCGAGCGCCACCCACAGCAGCGGCGGCACGCCGGTGTCGGCCATCTGGGCGCGGGCGCGGCGCGAGTCCAGGACGGTCTGCATGCGGGCCATGGCCGCCCCGTAGCGGGCGGACGGGCCGCTGCCGTCCGGCTGGACGGTCTGGAAGAAGCTGCGGATCTGGTCGGACAGCCGCCAGGCGTTCGGCGACAGGCGGCGCTCCGAGGCCATCAGGGGCCACTCCTCGCGGACGACCGTGGTGGCGTAGCCGGTGGCGAGGGTCTGCAGGGTGGCGCGCTGGGGTGCGGGGAGCGAGCGGGAGTACCAGAAGACGTCGGTCAGGTTGCTGGCCTCCGTCGCGCTGGTCTCGGTGGCGGTGTTGACCTGGTTCCAGGCGGCGACGACGACCAGGCCGATGCTGACCGCGAAAAGGGTGCCGACGATGCCGGTGATCACCCCGCTGCCGTCGCGGTAGTCCTCGCGGGTCTGTGCGGGGATGACGCGGTTGGCGGCGTACGCGGCCAGGCCCGCGAGGGCGGCGACCGCGGCGGCGATGAGCAGGCCGAGGATGGCGACGAGCAACGTGACCTCACTTTCCGTGCATGAATGATTGCGCAAAGTGAGGTCACGTCGCCAGGGGGAGGCGGACTTTTTTCGCCTCAGGCGATGGCGGTGCCTTCCAGCTCGACCATCAGGGTGGGGATCGCCAGCCGGGTCACCCCGAGCATCGTGGTGGGCGGCGCCACCCCCGCGGCGCCCAGCCGCCCCGCCAGCACGCCGTAGTGCTGGAAGAGCAGCTCGACGTCCGTGGTGTAGACGTTGAGCCGGACGAGGTCCGCCAGCGACATGCCGGCCTCGGCCAGCACCGCCTCCAGGTTGTCCAGGCTCAGCGCCAGTTGCGCCGCCATGTCACCGTCGTGCTGGGGCTTGCCGTCGCTGCTCATCGCGGTCTGCCCTGAGCAGTACAGGGTGCGGGTGTGGCCGGAGACGGCCTCGCCCTGGTGGTATCCCAGCTCCACCGACCACGGCCACGGGTTGATCGCCGTTCGCTGCATCTTGAATCAGCCTCCATCACTTGTCAGCAGTGACGAGCCTCCCAGCGAATCACGACATCCTTTGTCGTGTATTCCGCTAATGTCGTCGCATGCGTGCCGACCGGCTGGTCTCGCTGGTGCTGTTGCTGCGCCGGCACGGCCGCCTGTCCGCCACCGCGCTGGCCCGCGAGCTGGAGGTCTCCACCCGCACCGTGCTGCGCGACATCGAGGCGCTGTCCGCGGCCGGCGTCCCCGTCTACGCCGAACGCGGCAGGCACGGCGGCTTCGCGCTGCTGCCCGGCTTCCGCACCGAGCTGACCGGGCTGAACCCCGACGAGGCCCTGGCCCTGCTGGTCGCCGGGTCACGGCGGGGCGCGCAGGCGTTCGGCCTCGGCTCGGCGCTCGCCTCCGCGATGCTCAAGGTGGTCGACGCGCTGCCCGAGAGCTACCAGGACACCGCCGCCGGCGCGGCCGGGCGGCTGCTCATCGACCCCGAGACCGACCTGCTGTCGCGCCGGCTGGTCGAGGAGGAGGTGCCCGACGCCGTAGCGGCCGAGGTCCTGCGGGCGGTGTTCGCCGGGCACCGGCTGCGCATCCACTACGCCGCCGCCGGGCAGGACGCGAAGTGGCGCACGGTGGACCCGATCGGGCTGGTCACCATTCGCGACAAGGGCTACCTGCTGGCCACGCGGTCCGGCGAGGACCGCACCTACCGGCTGTCCCGCGTCCTGGCCGCCGAGAGGCTCGCCGAGCCCGCCCAGCGGCCGGAGCGGGTCGATCTGGACCGGGCCTGGCAGGAGCGCAGCACCCGGTTCAGGGCCGGTGGCGACCAGGTCGGCGTGGTGGTGCGGATGGCCGCGGGGCGGCGGGAGGAGCTGCTGGGCACGGCGCTGGACGTGCTCGCCGAGGAGGTCGAGGCGGACGGCCGGCTGCGACTGGAGGTGACCTTCCAGGACCCGAGGCACGCCGTGTGGGCGTTGTGGCAGCTCGGGATGGACGCCGAAGCCCTGGAGCCGCCGTGGTTGCGCGCCTCCCTGCGCGACCGCGCCGCCGCGATCGCCGCCCGCTACGCGGTGCCGTCCTGAACCGGCGGACGGGACGCGTCGGCTTGCGCTGATTCGTGGCGGTAGCGGCCCGGGGCGGTGCCGAACTCGCGCTTGAACGCCTTGGCGAAGGCGAACTCGGTGGCGTACCCCGTTCGCTCCGCCACCGACCGCAGCGGCAGGTCCGTGTCGCGCAGCAGCCGCGCCGCCGTGGTCATCCGCCACCACGTCAGGTACGCCAGCGGCGGCACGCCGACCTTGCCCGCGAACCGCTGCGCGAACGCCGCCCGCGACAGCCCCGCCGCGCCGGCCAGCGACTGCACCGTCCACGGGGTCGCCGGCCGCTGGTGGATCGCTCGCAGCGCCGCCGTGACGGCCGGGTCGCGCAGCGCCGCGCCCCAGCCGGTGGCCACGTCGTCGGGCTGGCTCTCGTACCAGGCGCGCAGGATGTAGACGAGCAGGACGTCGAGCAGCGCCGACGTGGCCGTCTCGAACCCCTGGGCGGGGACGGAGTCGAGCTCCTGACCGAGCAGCTCCACGGCGCCCCTGAGCGAGGGGTGGCCGCCGATCCTCGCCGGGAGGTGCATGACGTCGGGCAGCTCGGTCAGCAGCGGGTGCAGCCTCGACTGGTCCAGCCGGTACGCGCCGCACAACATCTCCGTCAGCGGGCCAGGGCCGTCCTGGTGCAGGCTGCCGATGGGGGAGCCGTCCGCGTACGTGGGGGTGGCCGCGATCAGCGGCGTCGTGACCGCGTCCGCGAGGCCGTGACCCAGCTCGCGCGGCAGGAACACCACGTCGCCCACCCCGAGCCTGACCGGCTCGCCGGAGGCGGGCAGCAGCCAGCACGAGCCCTGAAGGATCACATGGAACCCCGCGCCCTGCAGCGGCTGGAAGCGCACGCCCCAAGGGGCGCGCATCCGCGTCCGGGAGGCGTGCGGCAGGCCGGTGCGCATGGCGGTGATCGCGTCGCTGAGCACGTCCATGTCCGTACGGTACCCGGTGGCGCTTCGGTCGTGGACGATCGGACATGGTGCGTGGATCGGCGGACATGGGCACGCGTCCCGCTTCCTCCTAGCGTGAGCTGCGTGAACGAAGGAGGAGACGATGAAGTTCGCGATTCACGGAGCCAGCGGGTTCACTGGACGGCTCGCGGTGGCGGAGGCGCGGCGGCGCGGATTCACGCCGGTGCTCGTCGGACGCTCGGAGGAGAGGCTGCGGAGCATCGCCGCTGACGGCGAGGCGGTCAGGGTGGCCGGGCTGGACGAGCCCGGGGCGCTGGCGGCGGCGTTCGAGGACTGCGCGGTGGTGGTCAACTGTGCCGGGCCGTTCACCGCGCTGGGGGAGCCGGTCATCCGGGCCGCCATCGCGGCCGGGGCCCACTACCTCGACACCACCGGGGAGCAGCACTACATCAGGAGCGTCCTCGACGGGCTGGGCGAGGACGCCGCGCGGGCCGGGGTGAGCGTCGTGCCCGCCATGGCCGACGACGGCGGGCCGGGGGACATGATCGCCCACCTGGTGGCCGAGCGGGTCGGGCCTGAGGTGGCCGAGGTGGTGGTGGCGGACCTGCGGGGGCGCGGCGTGGCGTCCAGGGGGACCGCGCGGTCGATGGCGGCGGTGTTCGAACAGGGGCCGCTGGCGTACACGGACGGTCGCTGGCATCCCGCCGAGGAGACCTCCGGCTCGATCGCCGTGCCGGGGGAGGAGGGTGCGGTGCCCGTGGCCGTGTTCGCGCTGCCCGGCGTGGTCACGATTCCCCGGCACGTGGCCGCGCGGCGGGTGCGGAGCGTGATCCGTACCGAGGCGGCGGCCATGTTCTCCGCTCTGACGCCCGACGTCGTGGACAGCGTTCCGGAGATCCCGGACGAGGAGGGCCGGCGGGCGTCGCGCTGGCTGATGCTGGCCGAGGCGAGCGGGGAGGACGGCAAGCGGGTGCGGGGGTGGGTGGCGGGCCCCGATCCTTACGGGCTGACGGCGGTGATCGCGGTGGAGGGGGCGCGCCGGTTGGCCGTGGACGGGGCGGCGGCGGGGGCGCTGACGCCCGCCCAGGCGTTCGACCCGGCCTCGTTCCTCGACCACCTCACCGACCACGGCGTCACGTGGCAGGTGACGCCAGCCTGACCTTCCGCCTGACGCGCCGCTTGCCTCGGCTGAGGACCGCCTGAGGCACGGCTTGCCCCCGTCTGCGGGCCGCATGGCGCAGGGCTGTCCCGTCTGCGGGCCGCATGGCGCAGGGCTGTCCCGTCTGCGGGCCGCATGGCGCAGGGCTGTCCCGTCTGCGGGCCGCATGGCGCAGGGCTGTCCCGTCTGCGGGCCGCATGGCGCACGGCTGCCTCGTCAGCGGGCCGCATGGCGCGTGGTTGCCTGGTCTCAGGCCCGCATGGCGCGGGGTTCAGAGGGACAGGGTGCCGAGGTCGGTGACGACACGGGCGAAGGCCCGGATGAGCTCGTTCTCGGCCTCGGTACGCCACACCACCGCGTACCGGAGCGCCTCGACGTCCCGGACGGGCAGGTAGACGATGTCCGGCCGCCCCCAGTACCGCCGCATGTGAGCGGGGAAGAGGTTGACGATCTGCCCCATGCTGGCCAGGGCGAGGATCTCCTCGGCGTTGCGGACCAGGGGCCCGCGCTCGATCAGCTGCCCCGAGCGGGTGTGCGACGGGACGAACCCCTCCGCCCAGTAGTCCGGCCTGGAGGGAGCGTCGCTGTGCTGGAAGTCGGCGAGCGTGTCCAGCGACACGGAGCTGCGCCGGGTCAGCTCGTGGTCGGCGGCCACGGCCAGCACCCGCGCGTCGGCGAACAGGACGGGCCCCACCGTCAGGTCGGGCTCCTCGACCGGCAGCCAGCAGATCAGCACGTCGAGGTCGCCGCCGCGCAGCCCTGCGAACGGGTCGACGAAGGAGGCGTGCTGGATCTGCATCCGGTAGCCGGGGTGGCGGGTGCGGAAGGTGTCCCAGTACGGGCGCAGGTCGTGGGCGTTGATGGACATCATGCCGACGCGCAGCACGGCGGTGACGCCCTGCGCGGCCAGCCTGGCGCGGCGGAGGCCGTCCTGGAGGCCGGCGTAGACGGGTGAGAGGTCGTCGCGAAGCTGCCGCCCGAGCGGGGTCAGCCGGACCGTCCGGGTGGTGCGTTCGAACAGCGGGGCGTCGATCTGGCGTTCCTGCTTCTTGACGGCCTGCGTGATGCGGGCGGGGCTGACGCGCAGCAGCTCGGCGGTGCGGCCGAAGTGCAGCTCCTCGGCCAGGGTGAGGAAGATCTCGATGTCGCGGAGGTCCACGATCCTCCCTCTCTTAACCCGGCGGTTAATACAGCCTTGCGAAGTTTGTCGTTGTTCCGGCTGGCGGTTCGCGCCGATCCTAGTGGCCGGAAGCACGCGGACCACCTCCGACCGCCATCCGGGCGACTCCCGCGGCCTCGTCAGCCGCCGCGTCAGGACGGCGACGGCCCGGTATCAGGTCGGTCGGCGAAGGTGGCAACCACGACCTCAGGCAAGGAGATTCTGATGAGCAACGGCTTTTCCGTCGCGGGACTGCGCAGGGTGCGCGAGGTGCTGGCCCGGCACGTGGACTCCGGGAAGATCCCCGGCCTGGTCGCGCTGGTCAGCCGCAACGGCCAGACGCACGTCGAGACGCTCGGCACGATGCGGCACGACGGCGGCGCCCCGATGCGGCGCGACACGATCTTCCGGATGGCCTCCACCTCCAAGCCGGTGTCGATCGCGGCGGCGGCGGTGCTGCTGGACGAGTGCCGGTTGCGGCTGGACGACGTGGTGGACCCGTGGCTGCCCGAGCTGGCCGACCGCCAGGTGCTGACCAGCCCCGGCGCCGACCTGGACGACACGGTGCCGGCCCGCCGCCCGATCACCGTCCGGGACGTGCTGACCTGCACCTTCGGCCTCGGCATGGACTTCACGGCGCTGGGCAAGCCGATCATGAACGCCATCTTCGAGCAGGGCCTGACCCCCAACCTGCCGGTCGAGGTGCCCGAGCAGGACGAGTGGATGCGCCGTCTCGGCGAGCTGCCGCTGATGTACCAGCCGGGCGAGCAGTGGCAGTACCACCTCGGCAGCGACCTGACCGGCGTGCTGGTCTCCCGGGTCACCGGCCAGCCGTTCGAGGACTTCCTGCGTGAGCGCATCTTCGAGCCGCTCGGCATGACCGACACCGGCTTCCACGTCCCCGCCGAGAAGATCGACCGGCTGCCCACCCTGTACGCCCCCGACCCCGCCACCGGCGAGTTCCTGGTCTGGGACGAGGCCAAGGGCGGCCGCTGGAGCACCCCGCCCGCGTTCCAGGGCGGCGGCGGCGGGCTGGTCTCCACCGCCGACGACTACCACGCCTACTTCCGGATGCTGCTCAACGGCGGCACCCACAACGGCAGGCGGATCCTGTCAAGGCCGGTCGTCGAGCTGATGACCACCAACCGGCTCACCCCCGAGCAGAACGCCCCCCGCACCGAGCTGGCCCGCAACAACGTGCACATCTCCTTCGGCCAGGGCCAGCAGGGCGGCTGGGGCCTCGGCATGGCGGTGCGCACCTACCGCGGCGACTACGCCCCCGTCGGCCAGTTCGGCTGGGACGGCGGCAGCGGCACCTCCGCCTACGCCGACCCCGTCAACGGTCTCACCGGCATCCTGCTCTGCCAGCTCGGCTACTCCGTCCCGAACCCGGCCCACCTGATGAACGACTTCTGGACCACCGTCTACCAGTCCCTCGACAACTGAACGGACATACAGTCATGCCGATCACCCTCACCGACCAGCACAAGGCCACTCTCCGCACCGCCGCCTACGGCGCCGTCTCGCTGATCGCCGCCGCCGACGCCACCGGCAAGCCCCACAAGGCCGCCACCGAGGGCAGCATCGCCCTGGCCTCCGCCACCGGCCAGATCGGGCACGTGCTCGCCGCGAAGAGCAAGGACCTCGACCTGGGCGGCAAGTCCGTCGCCCAGCTCGCCGACCAGGTGCTGCCGGCCCTGACCGCGTCCATGGGCCTGCTCAGGCAGCAGGACCCGGCCGAGGCCGACAACTTCCGCCGCACCGTCAGCGTCGCCGTCGAGGCCGCCACCCGCGCTCACCAGGGCGAGCCCAGCCCCACGGTGGCGGACATGGCCCGCAAGATCGCCGAAGCACTCGACGCCTCCTGACGGGCTCGCTTGTCGGGCCGCTATACATGGGTATAGCGTTCTGTTCACCAGAATAGTCAGCTATACCCATGAACAGGAGCTGGTCATCGCTCCTTACGGAGAGCCCATGAACGGCACCGCCACCCTCGCCCGCCTCGCCCTGCGCCGCGAACGAGGCATCGCCCCCTGGTGGATCCTGCTGATCGTGTCCATGGCCCTGACGATGGTCGCCTACATCAACCGGAACATGGGCACGTACGAGCTGAAAGTCACCTACCTCCAGGTCATCGAGCGCAGCGCCTTCCTGCACGCGCTCGGCGGCGGCGTCGTCGAACCGCGCCTGGAGGTGCTCGCCACCTGGCGCAGCGGCGGCTTCCTCTACGTGGCCGCCGCGTTCGCCGCCACCATGTCCGTCATCCGCCACACCCGCCGCGAGGAGGACGCGGGCCGCAGCGAACTGGTCCTCGCGGGCACCGTCGCCCGGCACGCCCCGCTCACCGCCGCCACACTCGTCGCGGGCGGCATCAGCCTCGCCGCCGGCCTCCTCACCGCCGTCGCGCTCATCGCCGCCGGCCTCGAACCGGCCGGGTCGCTCGCGTACGGCGCCGCCATCATCGTCGTCGGCTGGCTGTTCGGCGGCATCGCGGCCGTCGCCGCCCAACTCGCCCGCAGCGCCCGCACCGCCACCACCATCAGCCTCACCATCCTGGGGGCCGCCTACGTGCTGCGCTTCACGGGCGACGCGACGGGGCTGCTGTGGCTGAAGTACCTGTCGCCGGTGGGCTGGGGGCATCTGGTGGCGCCCTACCAGGAGCAGCGATGGTGGCTGGCCGCCGTCCTGGCTCTGGTCGCGGCGCTCCTGTACGTGGCCGCGTACCGGCTGCTCACCCACCGCGACCTCGGCGCCGGCTTCCTCCCCGAACGCGGCGGCCTCCTCCCCGAACGCGGCGGCCAGGACTCCGCCCCTGTCGTACGCGGCCCGATCAGCCTCGCCTGGCGGCTGCACCGGGGACTCCTGATCAAATGGGCGGCAGGCGTCGCCGTGTTCTCCGTCTTCGCGGGCGCCCTCACCCCGCTGGCCAGGGACCTGATCTCCCGGCCCAGCATCATCGCCGACAACATCTCGCACTTCCTCGGCGTCCCCGCAGGCGCGTCGATGCTCGGCGGCTACGTCTGGTACCTCGTCCTCATCCTCGCCTACGCCGTCGCCCTCTACCCGGTCCTCATGACGCTGCGGCTACGCTCCGAGGAGACGTCCGGCCGCGCCGAGTCCCTCCAGGCGACCCCGCTGACCCGCCTCCGCTGGGCCGCCGGCCACCTCCTCGTCACCGCCCTCGGCACGGCTGCACTCATGGCCGTGGCGGGCGTCGTCTTCGGCCTCATCTACTCCCTGACGGCCGGCTCCCTCCCCACCGACCTGCCCGCCTTTCTGGCCGGGGCGCTCAGCACCGTACCCGCGGCTTGGTGTGTGGGAGGCGTGTGCGTGCTGGCCTACGGGCTGGTGCCGAGGGCCGCGGTGGTGGTGGGGTGGCTCGCCTGGATCCTCACCACCGGGTTGGGGCAGGTCGTCGGGCCGCTGTACGGGATGTGGGGCGGCAGCCCGGTGGAGCCGTTCCACTATGTGAGCAATGCGATGCTCGAACCCGCCTTCCAGCTCGCCCCCACGGCGGCTCTGCTCGCCGTCACGGCCCTCCTCACGACCGGCGGCCTCCTCGCCCTCCGCCGCCGCGACTTCGGCGTCTGAGACGGGCTGGCTAAAGATCGAGACGGCGTACAGGATGGGCTCGGAAAAGACCCGCACCGGCCAGGAGGCCCCGTGACGCTCGCCGACATGGCCAGGAACATCATCGACAGCAACCGATACATGGTCCTGGGCACCGTGGACCCGGACGGACGGCCTCGCGTGTCGCCCGTGTACTTCGCGCCCGACGCGTACGACACCATGTTCTGGATCTCCTCGCCGGCGTCGCACCACTCCCGCAACATCGCCGAACGGCCCGACATCAGCATCGTGATCTTCGACTCCGGCGTGCCGGTCGGCGGCGGCGCCCAGGCCGTCTACCTGCTGGCCACCGCTGCTCAGGTGCCGGACGAGGAGCTCGACCGGCACGTGGAGACGGCCTGCCGGGCCAGGTTCCCCGAGCAGAAGGTGTTCCCCGCCGAGGAGTTGCGGCCGCCGTCTGAGCTGCGGCTGTACCGGGCGCGGGTCACGGAGCATTCCGTGCACATCAGGGGCAGCGACCCGGTCCATGGCAAGGGGGTTGACTCGCGGCTCGTCGTGGACCTGGGGTAGCGGCCACCGCCGGTCGGTCGTGCGGTGGTCACAGCTGCGCTTGGTTCGGTGGGATGCGAAGGTGTCTGCCCTTCGCCCGCATGAGGTGAAGGAGCCGGTAACCTTCGTGGCGGGTGCAGCAGCCGTCGGCGATCCCCTCGCTGATGAGGTCAGCCGTGTCGCGGGCGGTGATCCCGATGCGTCGGGCGTAGTCGAGCGCGTCACGATCATCGGTGATCCAGTAAGAGCCGACATAATCCGTCCGGCTGCGAATGATGTGGCAGGTCTGGGCTTCTCCAAGATGCCTCAGCGGCTCCTGCGGTGATCCGCCGAACACAGCGCGTCGGGTGCGTTCGACGAGTTCGACCTCTGACTGATCGTCGATCTCGATGGGCTCACCGAGCCATCCTTCCTCCGCCACCTTGCCGAGATCGGGGTAGAAGCGCGCGGAGCGGAAGGCCTCGTAGGCGATCGCTTCCGTCCAGCGGCCCCGCTCGCGCAGGATGCGCTGGAGGAGCGAGAGGCTGTCCACCGAGGCGAAGTTGCACAGCACCGTGTTGTCGGGAAACCAGTACCAGGCCATGACTAGAGCGGGGGATCCTCTCTCATGCCGGTGATGGCCTGCCGCAACGTGTCGGTGTCGACGCCGATCAGGTTCGCGTACGGCCGCAGCGTCGCCTTCCCGTCGGCGTAGGCCTGGAACGTCATGCGCACCAGCGGCGCGGGCACTCGCGGCCGGGAGGTGAGCTGGATCCATTCGCCGAGGGACTCGACGGCGTGCGCCTCCCTGGCCGCCTCCCAGGCGGTCAGGTGCCGGAACGCCTCGCATTGGCTCTTGTCGATGAGGTTGAGATTGAACAGTTGCCAGGCGAGTGTGCTCGGCGACACCCACAGGTCGCACGCCAGCCGGGCGAACGTCTCCAGCGACCAGGTGAGCTGCCCGGCTCTCTCGCGCAGCATCGCGGCGGGCAGCAGCAACTCCGCCGCGAAGGCGTTCGCGCGTCTCTCGGACGGTTTTCGCCGGTGATCGGCGTCGTAGAGGTTCACATCGAGGTGGAGGCCCTGGTCGTCGCCCGCGAGGAGATGGCCGAGCTCGTGGGCGATGGTGAACCTCTGGCGGGCGGGCACCTCCGAGGTGCCCACCACGATCAGGGCGCTGTGGTCGTCGGACCAGGACAACCCGTCGAAGCCGTCAGGCAGCCGGTGGACCCGGACGTCCACGCCGAACGCCGCTTCGACCGCACCGGCCAGGTCCTTGCACCGCCAGAGGTCGATCCCCCCGCCGGCGGCATGGGCCGTGGCGCGTGCGGCGAGGTCGCGGCCCTGGGCCAGGACGGGGTGGGTTGCCCGGGCGATCTCGAAACGCGGCACCTCCTGGCGGTAGCCGAGGAAGGCGAGGTCGGCCCGGATCTGGGCAAGACGCTCGGCCTCGCGGACCGCCGCTTCGGCCGAGGTGAGCGGGGCCGCCGTGGTTCTCGCCGCCGTTGAGGGGGTGAGCGCGTCGGCGCCCAGCAACCAGTCGACGGACACCCCGCACAAGTCGGCGATTCTGGCCAGGTCCAGTGAGGTGAAGCGTCTGACACCGGAGAGCGACTTGGACATTTTCGGGGCGTCGAGCCCGGCTTTGACGGCGAATTCCGCTTGAGTGAGGCCGCTTTCCGCGATCAGTTGACGGACACGTGCTGCAGTCTCCCCGGAGGCCATGGGGACAGCCTACGGAACGATTGCGAAAATCGCAAGACGCAGCTCAGTAGGGGTGCGGGCCGTCGGACAGGCGTCTCGCGTACGCGCGGATGTGCGGCCGATCTTGAGGAAAGGCGCCCTCCCAGTCCTCCGACAAGGGCACCCATGCCACAGGCTGACCGCTCTCCTCCACCAGCCGCACCGACCGGCGCACGACGGCCCCGTAGGACAAGCCGAGCGTGACGCTCAGATCCGGGTGGTAGGAGCGCACCGTGACCGCCGCCGGAGCGTCCAGCAGATCGGCGGAGATGCCCGTTTCCTCGGCCAGTTCGCGGCGGGCGGCTTCTCGCGGGCTCTCGCCGGGCTCTACCCGGCCGCCCGGTGGCACCCAGCCTCGCCGGCGGTGCTTGACCAGCAGCACATGCTGGAAGGCCTCGTCGAAGACCCAGGCCTCGGCTCCGAGCGGGTCCATCGGGCCCTTCATCGCCGTCTCCAGCCAGGCGCGTGCGTTGTCGAGCTCGATTTCCGCTCTGCGGGCGTCCTGTACGGCGGCTCGCAAGGTGTTCTGGTCCGGCCCACGCTGATCCACCGCACGAGGCTACGGGTCAGGTCTGACAGTTCGGGTCGCGGTTCCCGGTCAGGCTCGTCGGCGGGCCCGGTAGGCGGCCACGTGCATGCGGTTCCCGCAGGTACGGCTGTCGCAGTAGACGCGCGACCGATTACGCGACTCATCCACGAACACCCGGTCACAGTCGGGCGCCGAGCAGGTGCGCAATCGTTCGGCCTCGCCTTCGACGAGCAGGTGCGCCAGGGCGACCCCGCAGTCGGCCGCGACGTGCTCGGCGAGGGTGGCGTCGGCGGCGAAGTAGTGGACGTGCAGGGGGTGGCCGTCGTGTTCCGTGAGGCGCGGGGTGATGCGGGTCTCGGAGAGGAGGGCGTTGAGGGTGCGGACGGCGGTGGGCTGGTCGGGGGCGGTGAAGACGCGGTGGAAGGCCTCGCGCACCATGCGGACCTGGCCGAGGTCGCGGGCGGTGAGTTTGCCGACGCCGCTGACCTTGCGGGACTCGACGAACGCTTGCAGCTCGGCCAGGCCGGACAGGCCTTCGTCGCCGCCGGTGGACGGCGAGGTGTTGACCAGTTCGACAACGGTGGCCAGAGAATGCACCATGTCATGGCCAAACGGCATGTTGACTCCTGTCCGGGCCGGGTTCTAGCGTGGTCGCAGCGTATCTCCTGTACGGGGCTCGGGGGGTTTCCGTGAGTGCACATCGCCGTATCGTGCTGATCGCGATCATCGGTGCGCTCGTCATCTCCACCTCCGCTCCCCTCGTTCGGTTATCAGGTGTATCGCCCGCGACCTCGGCGTTGTTCCGGTGCGCGTACGCGGTGCCGCCCATGCTGCTGCTGGCCTGGCTGGAGCGGCGGCGGCTCGGGCCGTTGCCGCGCAGGGCGGTGCTGATGTCGTGGGCGGCCGGGGTGGTGTTCTCGCTCGACCTGCTGTTCTGGCATCACGCGATCGACTACGTGGGCGCCGGGCTGGCGACGGTGCTGGGGAATCTGCAGGTGTTCATCGTGGCGTTCGCCGCGTGGGCGCTGTTCGGGGAGCGGCCGTCCACGCCGTTGATGGTGGGGACGCCGGTGGTGTTCGCCGGGGTCGTGCTGATCTCGGGGGTGTTCGACAGCGCCGCCTACGGCAGCGATCCGCTGCTGGGGGTGGCCGCCGGGGTGGCGACCTCGCTGTCGTACGCGGCCTATCTGCTGCTGCTCAAGGGCGGGTCGGACCGGGCGGCCGGGCCGCTGGCGCACGCGACGGTGGTGGCGACGGCAGGGATCGCGCTGCTCAGCCCGTGGTTCGGGGGAGCGGAGTTCGTGCCGAGCTGGCCGGCGCACGGGTGGCTGCTGGTGCTCGCGCTGGGGCCGCAGGTGCTGGGGTGGACGCTGATCACGTACACGCTGCCGCGTCAGCCCGCCGCGCTGACGTCGCTGCTGCTGCTCGTGCAGCCGATGTCCACCGTGGCGATCTCCACGGTGGTGCTCGGCGAGCGGCCGTCGGTGTTGCAGCTCGCCGGGTGCGTGGTGGTCGTGCTGGGAGTGTTGTACGGCTCCCGCCGATCCGCTGCCGCCAAGGTCCCCGTACAGGTGGAGGGCTGACGAAGGCGGTCAGCCCGTACGGGCGGGAGTCGTGGAGCAGGACGAGCAGGTGCCGAAGACCTCGACCGTGTGAGTGATCTCGGTGAAGCCGTGCTCGCTGCCCACCGCCTCGGCCCACCGCTCCACGGCCGGCCCCGCCACCTCCACGGTGCGCCCGCACTTGCGGCACACCAGATGGTGATGGTGGGTGTCGGTCGCGCACGCGCGATAGACGGACTCGCCGTCGTCGGTGCGCAGCACGTCGACCTGGCCCTTGTCGGCCAGGGCCTGCAACGCCCGGTAGACGGTCGTCAGCCCGATCTTCGCCCCGTGCAGGCGCATCTCGGCATAGACGTCCTGCGCGCTACGGAAACCCTCGCTCTGGCGGAGGGTGTCGTGCACTGCATCGCGCCTCGTGGTCATGCGACCTCCTCGACGCGCAACTTCCGTCGCTCGCTCAATGTCGACTCCTGGGTACGGCCTCGCCGTACGAATTTACCGACACCGAGGGCCAGGACGAAGCCGGCGAGCGCAAGAAGCACGATCGCGGCGCCCGGCGGGACCTTCGCGGAGTAGGTGGAGGCGAGCAGGCCGCCCACGGAGGCGATCACGCCGAACAGCATGGCGAGCCCCATAGTGGTACGGAAGCCGCGGGTGAGCTGCTGGCTGGTGGCCACCGGGATGACCATGAGGGCGCTGACGAGCAGGAGGCCGACGACGCGCATGGCGATGACGACGGTGAGGGCGGCGGTGACGGCGATGAGCAGGCTCAGGAACCGGACGGGCAGGCCGCTGGCCTTGGCCATCTCCTCGTCCTGGCAGAGCACGAACAGCTCCCTGCCGAAGATCACGACGACCGCGATGACGGCGATGGCCAGGGCGGCGATGACCCAGATGTCCTCGACGGTGACGCTGGCGATGGCGCCGAACAGGTAGGAGTTCAGCTTGGCGTTGCTGCCGCCGGGCGCGATGCCCATGAGCATGACGCCGCCCGCGATGCCGCCGTAGAACAGCAGCGCCAGCGCCACGTCGCCGCTGGTGCGCCCGCGCGCCCTGACGAGCTCGATGGCGACCGCGCCGGCGATGGAGACGATCACGGCGGTGAGTACGGGCGCGGTGCCGGTCAGGAAGCCGAGCGCGACGCCGGTCAGCGCCACGTGCCCGATGCCGTCGCCCAGCAGCGACAGCCGCCGCTGCACGATGAACGTGCCGACGGCGGGCGCGCAGAGGCCCACCAGCAGCGCCGCGATGAGCGCGAGCTGGAAGAGCTCCTCCTGGAGAAGTTCGAAGATCACCTTGGTTCCCCCTGCCACCCGGTGAGCGGGCCCCCCACGGGCTCCTCGGCGTGCGGGTGCTGGTGTTCGTGGCCCGGTCTCGCGCAGTCGCCCTCCGGGCGGGGCGGCCGGCCGTCGTGGGCGACGCGGCCCTCGCGGATCACCACGCCGCGCGTGATGACGGGCTCCAGCGGGCCCAGCTCGTGCGCCACGAGCACCACGGTCTTGCCGGCCCGGACGAGCCCGGCCAGCGTGTCGGCGAGCAACTGCTGGGTCTCGGCGTCCACGCCCGCGGTGGGCTCGTCCATCACGTACGTGTCGGGCTCCCCGGCCAGCGCCCTGGCGATGAGCACCCGCTGCTGCTGCCCCCCTGACAGCGACTGCACGGGGTCATGGGCCCGGTCGGCGAGCCTGACGGCCTCCAGGGCGCTCTCGACGGCGGCCTTGTCGGCGGCGCTGGTCCTGCGCAGCCTGCTCTGCCGGGCGATCCGGCCCGAGGCGACGACCTCGCGCACGGTGGCGGGCACGCCGCCGCCGACCTGGAGCCGCTGCGGCACGTAGCCGATGCGCCACCAGTCGCGGAACCTGCCGGGCGGGGCGCCGTACACCAAGGTCCGGCCGCCGGTCAGCGGCGTGAGGCCGAGCAGCGCGCGGACCAGCGTGGACTTGCCCGAGCCGTTGGCGCCCAGGAGGGCGACGACCTCCCCGGGACAGACGGTCAGGTCGATGCCTCGCAGGACGGGCTTGCCATCGAAGGAGACCCGGCCGTCGGTCATCGCGAAGGCCGTTTCGCTCATGCCGTACACCCCAGTGCTGTTTGTAGTGTTTTGAGGTTATCGCGCATGGCGGACAGGTAATCCCCCGAGGGCTTGCTCTCCAGCGGGTCGAGCACCGCAGTCTTGGCGCCGACCTGGCTGGCGAGCACCTCGGCCACCTTCGGGCTGACCAGGGACTCGGTGAAGATCGTGGTGACGCCCTCGGCCTTGGCCAGCTTGGCCACCTCCGACAGGCGGGTGGGCGAGGGCTCGGTCTCCGGGTCGAGCGTGATGCCGACCTGCTTGAGTTTGTACCGGTCGGCCAGGTAGCCGAACGCCTCGTGCGCGGTGACCAGCGTCCTGGACTTGCAGGTGGTCAGGCCCTGGGTGATCTCCTGGTCGAGCGCGCCCAGCGTGGCGGCCGTCTTCGCGGCGCGGTCCTTGAAGCCCTGGGCGTGCGCGGGGTCGGCCGTGGCCAGGCGCTCGCCGAGCTTGGTCGCGACGGTGGCCAGGCGCGACGGGTCGAGCCACAGGTGCGGGTCGTAGGACAGCTCCTCGTGCCCGTGCTCCTCCTCGCCGCCCTCCTCCTCGGCGTGCTCGCCGGCGGGGATGGTGGTGACGGCGGTGGCGGCGTCGAAGCTGGTCTCGGGGTCAACGGCGTCGTCCACGGCCGGCTGGATGCCCTTGATGTAGACGGTGAGCGCGGCCTTCTTGAGCTCGGTGACCTGCTGGATGCTCAGCTCCAGGTCGTGCGGCTCGACACCGGGGGCGGTCAGGCCGGTCACGGTCGCGTCGGATCCCCCGACCTGCTCGGTCAGCCACTGCAGCGGATAGAACGCGGCCACGACCTCGGGCTTGCCATCGGAAGCGGTGGTGGAGGTCTCGGCGGAGCCGGAGCCGGAGCCGCAGGCGGCGGTGGTGAGCAGGGAAGCTGCGGCCAGCAGGCCGACAGCACTCGACCGGGAAAATCCTGACATCATGTGAGTCAGTATGCGTCGAAATGAAAACGGTTGTCAAAATCTGGCAATGGCCGAGGGGCGGGCGGTGGGTGGGATGCCGACGGCGGCTGGGGGCCAGGCGCGCCGTGCGGCATCCCCTCATCACCCCGGTGTTCGTACGCCGGCAGAGCCGTTGCCGGCGCCCAGGGTGACGCCTGTGGGGCTCAGCCGCCGCTCGCCCGCGTACACGTTCATCGAGCTGCCGCGCAGGAACCCGATGAGCGTCAGCCCCTGCTCCTCGGCCAGCTCGACCGCGAGCGAGGACGGCGCGGAGACGGCGGCGAGCACCGGCACGCCGCCCATGACCGCCTTCTGCACCAGCTCGAACGAGGCCCGGCCCGACACCATCAGCACGGTCCCGCGCAGCGGCAGCCGCCCCTCGCGCAGCGCCCAGCCGAGCAGCTTGTCCACGGCGTTGTGCCGGCCGACGTCCTCGCGCACGCACAATGGCTCGCCGCCGGCCGTGAACAGGCCGGCCGCGTGCAGGCCCCCGGTCCTGTCGAAGACCCGCTGGGCCGCACGCAGCCGGTCCGGCAGGCCCGCGACGGTCGTCTGCGCCAGCTCGACCGGGTCGTCTGCCGCGTCCCAGCGAGCCACCGTGCGCACCGCCTCCAGCGACGCCTTGCCGCAGACGCCGCACGAGGAGGTCGTGTAGAAGTTGCGCGGCTCGGGGGCGGGCACCCCCGGCGCGAGCCGCACGTCGAGGACGTTGTAGGTGTTCTGTCCCTCCACGGTCGCGCCGGCGCAGTAGCGGATCGTGGAGATGTCGCCGGCCGAGCCCACGGCCCCCTCGCTGACCAGGAACCCGGCCGCCAGGTCGAAGTCGTCGCCCGGCGTGCGCATGGTGACGGTCAGCGGGGTGCCGTCGAGCCGGATCTCCAGCGGCTCCTCGGCGGCCAGCGAGTCGATCTTGCGCGTCCTGGAGGCGTCCTTCACCCGCAGGATGCGCTTTTTGATCACCCTATACATATCCGTACCCGAAGCGGCCCTTCACGCAGAGGTTGCCCTTCGTGACCGGGTTGTCGTGCGGCGAGGAGACCTTGACGATCTTGTTGTCCTGCACGTGCAGGGTCAGGTTGCAGCCCACCCCGCAGTAACTGCAGATCGTCGTGGTCTCGGTCTGCCTCGACTCGTCCCAGGTGCCCTCGGCCCGCATGTCGAACTCGGTCTTGAACGACAGCGCGCCCGTCGGGCACACCTCCACGCAGTTGCCGCAGTAGACGCAGGCCGAGTCGGTGAGCGGGGCGTCGAACTCCGTGGAGATCGTCGAGCCGAAGCCCCGGCCCGCGACGGAGATGGCGAACGAGTTCTGCCACTGCTCGCCGCACGCGTCCACGCACTTGTAGCACAGGATGCACTTGGCGTAGTCGCGGACGTAGAGGTCGTTGTCCACCTTGGCGGGCTGCTCGACCGTGGCCGCCTCGTCGCCGAACCTGGCCGGGTCGGCGCCGTACTCCCGCGTCCACTCGGCCGCCCGCGGCGTCGTGGACAGATCGACCGAGGAGCCGAGCAGCTCCAGCACCACCTTGCGGCTCTGCCTGGCCCGCTCGGTGTCCGTGCCGACCTTCATGCCCTGCTCGGCCTTCCTGGAGCAGGACGGCGCCAGCGTCCTGGCGCCCTCCACCTCCACGACGCAGACCCGGCAGGCGTTCTTCGGGGTGAGCGTGTCGCCGTAACAGAGGGTCGGCACGTCCTTGCCCGCCGCGTGGCAGGCGTCGAGGATCGTCGAGCCCTCAGGGACCCGCACGGTCTCGCCGTCGATCTCGACGTCGATGAGCCGGCGGGGCGGCTGGAGCGGGATCATCTGTTGAACACTCCCAGGCGGTCGATGGCCGATTCGACGGCGTTCCAGGCGGTCTGCCCGAGGCCGCAGATGGAGGCGTCGCGCATGGTCTGCCCGACCTCGCGCAACAGCACCAGGTCACTGTCATCGACCCGGCGCGAGAGGCGGTGCAGGGCCTCCTCCTGGCGTACGGTGCCCACCCGGCAGGGCACGCACTGGCCGCACGACTCGTCGCGGAAGAACTCCGCGATGCGCAGCAGCAGCCGCTTGAGATCCACGGTGTCGTCCAGGACGAGCACCACGCCGGAGCCGAGCGTCGCGCCCGCGTCCCTGGTGCCCTGGAAGGTGAGCGGGATGTCCAGGTCGGTGACGAACGCGCCGGCCGCGCCGCCCAGCAGCACCGCCCTGGTCGTGCCGGTCGTGCCCGCCAGGTCGAGCAGCTCGCGCAGCGTCGCGCCGAACGTCAGCTCGTACACGCCGGGCCGCTCGACCGCGCCCGAGACGCAGAACAGCTTGGGCTCCGCCGCCGCGTACGCCTGCGCGCCCCGCTCCAGGATCGGCAGCACGTTCACCAGCGTCTCGACGTTGTTGACCACGGTCGGCTTGCCGAACAGCCCCTTCTCCACCGGGAACGGAGGCTTGCTGCGCGGCTCGCCGCGATGCCCCTCGATGGAGTTGAAGATCGCGGTCTCCTCGCCGCAGATGTACGCGCCCGCGCCCCTGCGCAGCTCGATGTCGAACGACAGCCCCTTGCCGAGGATGTCGTCGCCGAGCAGGCCACGCGAGCGGGCGGTGGCGATCGCGTGCTGGAGCCGCGCGACCGCCCTCGGGTACTCGCCCCTGACGTAGAGGTAGCCCTTGGCGCAGCCGGTGGCGTAGGCGGCGATCGTCATCGCCTCCACCAGCGCGTACGGGTCGCCCTCCAGCACCACCCGGTCCTTGAACGTGCCCGGCTCGCTCTCGTCGGCGTTGCACACCAGGTAGTGCGGGTGGTCGGGCTGGCGGGCGGCGGCGTCCCACTTGCGGCCGGTGGGGAAGGCGGCGCCGCCCCTGCCGACCAGGCCGGACTCCAGCACCTCGCGGATCACCCCGGCGGGGCCGAGGTCGAACGCGCGGCGCAGCGCGGTGTAGCCGCCCGCCGCCCGGTAGTCGTCCAGGCTGGCCGGGTCCACGACGCCGACCCGCCGCAGCAGCACCAGGCCGGGGTCACCGGCCTGCGGCACGGCGTCCTCGACGGGCGTCTCGCCGGCCACGGTGACGCCCGGCGCGTGCCCGTTCGTGGCGGGCGCCGCGCCCGTGACGGTGGTGATCGTGCCGGGGGTGGCGGGGGCGTACACCTCGGCCCGGTGCGGCTGCCCCGCCTCCAGGGCGAGCGCGGCGGGGGCCCGCTCGCACAGGCCCAGGCACGGGCTCTCGTGCCAGTCCTTGCCAGGCGGGCCGAAGCGCTCGGCGACGCGGTCGCGTACGCCCTGGGCGCCCCTGGCCTGGCAGGCCAGGTCCGTGCAGACGTGCAGCACCCGCTTGGGCCTGGGCTCCATGGAGAACAGGGAGTAGAACGTCGCCACCCCGTACGCCTCGGCGGGCGGGACGGTCAGGCGGCGGCAGATGTACTCCAGCGCCCCCTCACTGATCCAGCCCACCCGGTCGTTGACCGCGTGCAGCGCGGGCAGCAGCAGGTCGCGGGCGGCCTCGGCGCGGGCGGCGACGCGCAGGTCGAGGTCGGTGCGCACGCCGCCGTCCCAGGCCGTGCCAGGCGGCCCCAGCAGGTCGTCGACCGCCGCGCGCTCCTCCGGCGACGGTTCGGCGCCGCGGAATCTCAGATCCACCTGTTCACCCGGCCTTCACGAGCTTCTCGACGCGGACGGCCGCCGCCTTGAACTCGGCGGTGCCCGCGATGGGACAGGTGGCCTCGATGGTCAGCGCGTTGGTGTCGACCTCGTCAGGAAAGTGGAACGTCATGAACACCAGGCCAGGCCGCAGCCCGGGATCGATGTGGACCGGAGCCACCACCGAGCCGCGCCGCGAGCTGATCCGCACCTCCTCGCCGGCCACCAGGCCGTACTTCCCGGCGTCCTCGGGGCACATCTCGATCGTCTCGCCGCGCCGCAGCGGCGAGGCGAACCCGGACGACTGCACCCCCGTGTTGTAGGAGTCCAGCCGCCGCCCGGTCGTCAGCCGCAGCGGGTACTCCTCGTCCAGCAGGTCCACCGGCGGCGAGTGCCGCAGCACCGCGAACGGCGCCGGGGTGCCCCGCTTGACCGGGTCGCTCTCCCAGAGCCTGCCGTGCAGGTACGGCGGCTCCAGCGAGTACTCCGACGGGCACGGCCACTGGATGCCCTGCAGGTCGGCCAGCCGCTGGTAGGTCATGCCGCGGTGCTGCGGCGACAGGGAGCGCAGCTCGTTCCAGACCTCCTCCGCGCCGTCGTAGTGCCAGTCGTGGCCCATCCGGCGGGCGATCTCGCACATGATCCAGATGTCGTCGCGCGCCTCGCCCGGCGGCTCGACGGCCTTGCGCACCCGCTGGACCCGCCGCTCGCTGTTGGTGAACGTGCCGTCAGCCTCGCACCAGGCGGCGCTGGCCGGCAGCACCACGTCGGCCATCTGCGCGGTCTTGGTGAGGAAGATGTCCTGCACGACGAGGTGATCGAGCATGGACAGGCGCTTGACGCAGGACAGCGAGTCGGCCTCGGACTGCACGGGGTTCTCGCCGATCATGTAGCAGGTGGTCACCTCGCCCTCGGCCATGCCCTCCAGCATCTGGGTGAGGGTACGGCCGTAGTTCGGCTGGATCGGGCGGCCCCAGACGCTCTCGAACCGCTGCCTGGTCGCGGGGTCGAGGATGTCCTGGAAGCCCGGCAGGCGGTTGGGGATGGCGCCCATGTCGCCGCCGCCCTGCACGTTGTTCTGGCCGCGCAGCGGCGACAGGCCCGAGCCGTAGCGGCCGACGTGGCCGGTCAGCAGGGCCAGGTTGATCATCGCCCGGACGTTGTCGGTGGCGTTGTGGTGCTCGGTGATGCCCAGGGTCCAGCAGAGCTGGGCGCGGTCGGCGCGGGCGTAGGCGTGGGCCAGCTCCCGGATCGCCTCCGCCGGGACACCCGTCACCTGCTCGGCCACGGCGAGCGTCCACGGCTCGACCGACTCCTTGAACTCCTCGAAGCCGGCCGTGGCGCGCTCGATGAACGCCGTGTTGTGCAGGCCCGCGTGGATGATCTCGCGGGCCACCGCGTGGGCGAGCGGGATGTCGGTGCCCACGTTGAGCCCGAGCCAGAGGTCGGCCCACTGGGCGGTGCCGGTGCGGCGCGGGTCCACCGCGAACATCCTGGCGCCGTTGTGGATGCCCTTGAGCACGTGCTGGAAGAAGATGGGGTGGGCGTTGCGGGCCGCCGAGCCCCACATCACGATCACGTCGGTCTCCTCCACCTCCTGGTAGGAGGAGGTGCCGCCGCCGCTGCCGAACACCGCCGACAGGCCCGCCACGCTGGGTGCGTGGCAGGTGCGGTTGCAGGAGTCCACGTTGTTGGTGCCGACGACCACGCGGGTGAACTTCTGCCCGACGTAGTTCATCTCGTTGGTGGATCGGGCGCACGACAACATGGAGAAGCTGTCGGGGCCGTGCCGTTCTATGTTGCGCAGGAAGCCTGCCGCGGCCGCGTCCAGCGCTTCGTCCCACGACGCCTGGCGCAACCGGCCGTTCTCGCGCACCAGTGGACGGGTCAGGCGGTCATAGCTCATGATCCCTCCATTCAGTATACAATCTACGGTATTCCGAGCTAGACCGCACGAACGAGATTCTCGTTCAGCAGGTCACTCACCGCGTGGATCGCCCGCAGCGTCGGCACCTCGGCGCCGGTCAGGTCGGCCAGCTCGACCACCGCGGCCAGCAGCACGTCGAGCTCCAGCGGCTTGCCCTTCTCCAGGTCCTGGAGCGTGGACGTCTTGTGCTCGCCCGCCTTCTCCGCGCCGCGCAGGCGGCGCTCGATGGAGATCCCCGGATCGCAGCCCACCCGCCTGGCCACGTCCACCGTCTCCCGCATCATGGCCACGACCAGCTCCCTGGCGCCGTCGTGCCGGCAGATGCCCGCCATCGTCGCCCTGGCCAGCGCGCTGATCGGGTTGAAGGCGATGTTTCCCATGAGTTTGATCCAGACATCCCGGCGCAGGTCACGCTCCACCGGGCACTTCAGGCCACCCTCCACGGCGGCCTGACTGAAGTCGGCGCACCGCCCGGTCAGCGTGCCGTCGGGCTCGCCGATGGAGAACCGGGTGCCTTCGAGGTGCCGGATGACGCCCGGCTCCTCGATCTCCGTGGCCGCGTAGACGACGCAGCCGATGGCACGATGCAGGGGCAGCGCGGCCGTGACCGCGCCGCCGGGGTCGACGCTCTCGATGCGGTAGCCCTCGTAGGGGCCCTTGAGCCCGTGGAAGTACCACCACGGGATGCCGTTCTGCGCGGCGATGACGCTCGTGGTCTCGTGCAGGAGCGGCCGGATCATGGGGCCCGCGGAGGCGTAGCTGTTCGCCTTGAGGCCCAGGAAGACGTGGTCCACCGCACCGACCTCGGTGGGGTCGTCGGTGGCATGGGGACGGGCGACGAAGTCGCCCCTGGGGGTGAGCACCCGCACACCGGCGCGGCGTATCGCCTGAAGGTGCGCGCCTCTCGCGATGAGGTGCACCTCGACTCCCGCCCTGTGGAGGGCGGCCCCCACGTATGCGCCGATGGCGCCGGCGCCAAGAACAGCGACCTTCATGCTGCGCTCCCGTTCTCGCGTCGGATCGTGTATCCCGTATACAGTATGGAAAAACACGGGTCAAGGAGTGTGCCGGTGGCCGTTTCGAGGCATGGACCAGTGGTGGAAGCGATCTCCTGGGGCTCCGCGCGGACCCTCGCGGCCGGGGCGGCCTGCCCACTGAAACCCTCGTCCGTGCCCCTGCGGGAGGCGCTCGGATGCCGGCTGGCCGCGTCGCTGTGCGCGCTGGTGCCGGTGCCCGGCGTGGACGTGTCGGCGATGGACGGGTACGCGGTGGCGGGCCCCGGGCCGTGGCGCGTGGTGGGGCGGGTGCTGGCCGGGGGAGTGGCGCACGGCCGGGCACTGAGGGCGGGGGAGGCGGTGGAGATCGCCACCGGGGCTCCGGTGCCTGAAGGGTGTGAGGCGGTGCTGCCGTACGAGCGGGCGGAGGCCGGCGAGGGGCGGGTGAGCGGCGGCTTCGAGCGGGGCCGGCACGTGCGGCGGCGCGGGGAGGACATTCCCGAGGGGACGGTGGTGCTCGGGGCGGGGGCGGTGGTGACGCCGGTCGCGCTGGGGCTGGCCGCCGCGCTCGGGCACGACACGCTGCTGGTACGGCCGCGCCCGAAGGTCCTGGTGCTGGTCACCGGGGATGAGGTGGTGCACGAAGGGCTGCCGGGGGCCGGGCGGGTGCGGGACGCGATCGGGCCGTTCCTGCCGGGGCTGGTGGAGTGGGCCGGGGGGCGGGTCACCGAGGTGGGCGGCCTGCCGGACGGCGCCGAGGCGCTCCGCACCGCGCTCAACGCCGGGGTGGGCGCGCCGGACGTGGTCGTGGTGTGCGGGGCGTCGTCGCGTGGCCCGGCCGACCACCTGCGGTCCGTGCTCGGCGACCTGGGCGCCGAGGTGATCGTGGACGGCGTGGCGGTGCGCCCCGGCCACCCCCAGCTCCTGGCCCGCCTCCCCGACGGCCGCCTGGTCGTGGGCCTGCCGGGAAACCCGTTCGCGGCCCTGTCGGCGGCGCTCACCCTGCTCGCCCCCGTCCTGCGCGAGCTGGCCGGCACGCCGGCCCCGAGGGAGACGAGTGCGCTGGTGGGGCCGGTG
Organism: Nonomuraea monospora; assembly: GCF_039531895.1. Taxonomy (NCBI): domain Bacteria; kingdom Bacillati; phylum Actinomycetota; class Actinomycetes; order Streptosporangiales; family Streptosporangiaceae; genus Nonomuraea; species Nonomuraea monospora. The sequence goes on along the minus strand of NZ_BAAAQX010000002.1, from coordinate 458,859 downwards.
CGGACGCATGCGAGCGACACCCGGCTGGTGCCGGTGAGGCGGTCGGCGAGAGGGGCGGTGCAGGTGGGGCACGACCGGCCCGGGTCGTTGTGGGGCGCGGCGCTGGCCGACGCGCTGGCGGTGGTTCCGCCGGATTGGTCCGGAGAACAGATCGAACTGATCGAGTTGCCCCCTGGGGGCTAGACACACCGTTGGCGAGGGAGTAACCATTGCGTTCATACGGTATGCAGTATGCGGAAGACAGCATGTGTCGTCGGGAAAGGGTGGCATGATGTCGGAAACGATCTCTGGCGGTCATCTCGTAGCCAAGGCGCTCAAGGCCGAGGGCGTGGACGTGATCTACACGCTCTGCGGCGGCCACATCATCGATATCTACGACGGCTGCGTCGATGAGGGCATCGAGGTCATCGACGTACGCCACGAGCAGGTAGCCGCGCACGCCGCGGACGGATACGCGCGCATCACCGGCAAGCCCGGCTGCGCGGTGGTCACCGCCGGTCCTGGCACGACCGACGCGGTGACGGGCGTGGCCAACGCCTTCCGCGCCGAGAGCCCGATGTTGCTCATCGGCGGGCAGGGCGCGCTGAGCCAGCACAAGATGGGCTCGCTGCAGGACCTGCCCCACGTGGACATGATGACCCCGATCACCAAGTTCGCGGCCACGGTGCCCAGCACGGAACGGGTGGCCGACATCGTGTCGATGGCCTTCCGCGAGTGCTACCACGGCGCTCCAGGGCCGTCGTTCCTGGAGATCCCGCGTGACGTGCTGGACGCGAAGGTGCCGATCGAGAAGGCCCGCATCCCCACGGCGGGCCAGTACCGCGCCTCGACCCGCCAGGCGGGCGACCCCGAGGCCGTCGAGCGGCTGGCCGACCTGCTGGCGCACGCGGAGAAGCCGTGCATCCTGCTCGGCAGCCAGGTCTGGACGTGCCGGGCGACCGACGCGGCCATCGACTTCGTACGCTCGCTGAACGTGCCCGCGTACATGAACGGCTCGGGCCGCGGCACGCTCCCGCCGGGCGACCCGCACCACTTCCAGCTCAGCCGCAGGTACGCCTTCACCGAGGCCGACCTGATCATCATCGTCGGCACGCCGTTCGACTTCCGGATGGGCTACGGCAAGCGCCTGTCGCCGACCGCGAAGGTCGTCCAGATCGACCTCGACTACCGCACCGTCGGCAAGAACCGCGACATCGACCTCGGCATCGTGGGCGACGCCGGGCTCATCCTCGCCGCCGCCGCCCAGGCGGCCAGCGGGCGCATCGAGAACGGCGCGGCCCGCCGCAAGGAGTGGCTGGAGGAGCTGCGCAACGTCGAGACGCAGTCGTACCAGAAGCGCCTGCCCCGCCAGCTCTCCGACGCCCAGCCGATCGACCCGTACCGGCTGGTGCACGAGATCAACGAGTTCCTCACCGAGGACACCATCTACATCGGCGACGGCGGCGACATCGTCACCTTCTCCGGCCAGGTCGTGCAGCCCAAGTCGCCCGGCCACTGGATGGACCCGGGCCCGCTCGGCACGCTCGGCGTCGGCATGGCGTTCGCGATGGCCGCCAAGCAGGCGCGGCGCGACAAGGAGGTGCTCTGCCTGTTCGGCGACGGCGCCTTCAGCCTCACCGGCTGGGACTTCGAGACGATGGTCCGCTTCGACCTGCCGTTCATCGGCGTCATCGGCAACAACTCCTCGATGAACCAGATCAGGTACGGCCAGGCCGCCAAGTACGGCGAGGACCGCGCCCGCGTCGGCAACACCCTCGGCGACATCCGCTACGGCGACTTCGCCAAGCTGCTGGGCGGCTACGGCGAGGAGGTGCGCGACCCCGCCGAGATCCGTCCCGCGCTGGAGCGGGCCCGCCAGTCGGGCAAGCCCTCACTGATCAACGTCTGGGTCGACCCAGAGGTGTACGCCCCCGGAACCATGAACCAGACCATGTACAAGTAGGGGAATCGCTGAGATGAAGGCTCTCGAAGGTGTCCGCGTCCTCGACATGACCCACGTCCAGTCCGGCCCGTCGGCCACCCAGGTGCTCGCCTGGCTGGGCGCCGACGTGGTCAAGCTGGAGGCCCCCACCGGCGACATCACCCGGCAGCAGCTCCGCGACCTGCCCGACGTGGACAGCCTCTACTTCACGATGCTGAACTGCAACAAGCGCAGCATCACCCTCAACATGAAGAGCGAGCGCGGCAAGGAGATCTTCACCGAGCTGGTGAGGAGCGCCGACGTCCTGGTGGAGAACTTCGGTCCCGGCGCGGTGGACCGCATGGGCTTCTCCTGGGAGCGGCTGCAGGAGCTCAACCCCCGCCTCATCTACGCCTCGATCAAGGGCTTCGGCCAGGGCAGGTACGCCAAGTTCAAGGCGTACGAGGTGATCGCCCAGGCGATGGGCGGCTCGATGAGCACCACGGGCTTCGAGGAGGGCCCGCCGCTGGCCACGGGCGCGCAGATCGGCGACTCGGGCACCGGCATCCACGCGGTGGCCGGCATCCTGGCGGCCCTCTACCAGCGCGAGCAGTCGGGGCGCGGGCAGCGCGTACAGGTGGCCATGCAGCACGCCGTGCTGAACCTGTGCCGCGTGAAGCTGCGCGACCAGCAGCGCCTGGCGCACGGGCCGCTGCGGGAGTACCCGAACAAGACGTTCGGCGACGAGGTGCCGCGCTCGGGCAACGCCAGCGGCGGCGGCCAGCCGGGCTGGGCGGTGCGCTGCGCGCCGGGCGGCCCGAACGACTACATCTACGTCATCGTGCAGCCGGTCGGCTGGAAGCCGATCGCGAACATCATCGGCCGTCCCGAGCTGGCCGAGGACCCGGAGTGGGCGACGCCGGAGGCCCGGCTGTCGAAGCTGGACAAGATGTTCCAGCTCATCGAGGAGTGGACGATCCGCCACGACAAGTGGACGGTGCTCGACCGGCTGAACGCCGAGAACATCCCGTGCGGGCCGATCCTGTCCACCAAGGAGCTGGTGGAGGACGAGAGCCTCCAGGACGAGGGCATCGTCGTCAAGGTCGAGCACCCGACGCGCGGCGAGTTCGTGACCGTGGGCAGCCCGCTGCAGCTCTCGGACTCGCCGGTGGACGTACGCACCCCGCCCCTGCTGGGCGAGCACAACCAGGAGATCTACGGCGAGCTGGGCGTCAGCGCGGACGAGCTGGCCGAGCTCAAGACGAACGGAGTCATCTAGATGGCCGGCAGGGAAGTCATCGACAAGGCGCTCGCCGAGGGGCGCACGGCTCTGACGGCTCCTGAGGGCCGTGAGCTGTGCCAGGCGTACGGCATCGCCACCCCCGGCGAAGGACTGGCGGGCTCGGCCGAGGAGGCGGCGCGGCTGGCGGGCGAGATCGGGCTGCCGGTCGTCCTGAAGATCGTCTCGCCCGACATCCTGCACAAGACGGACGCCGGTGGCGTGCTGGTCGGCCTCAGGAGCGAGGAGGAGGTGCGGCAGGGCTACGAGACGATCCTGGCCAACGCCCGCGCCTACGACCCCGGCGCCAGGATCGACGGCATCCAGGTGCAGCAGCTCGTCGGCGGCGGCCACGAGGTCATCGTGGGCGCGGTCACCGACCCGACCTTCGGCAAGGTCATCGCGTTCGGGCTCGGAGGTGTCCTGGTTGAAGTATTGAAGGACGTGACCTTCCGGCTTGCCCCGGTTTCGGGTGATGATGCGCTCAAGATGCTGGACGACATCAAGGCGGCCGAAGTGCTGCGTGGTGCCCGTGGGGCCGAGCCCGCGAACAGGCAGGCGCTGGCGGAGCTGATCGAGCGCGTCGGCAGGCTGGTCACGGACATCCCCGAGATCGTCGAGATCGACCTCAACCCCGTCTTCGCCGACGCGAACGGCGCGGTGGCCGCCGACGTGCGCATCCTCATCGGCGAGCCGCAGCCCGAGGTCGAGCGGCTGCCGCGCGAGGAGATCCTGCGGCAGATGAACCGCATCTTCAAGCCGCGCTCGGTCGCCGTGATCGGCGCCTCCGCCGAGAACGGCAAGATCGGCAACTCGGTCATGAAGAACCTCATCAACGGCGGCTACCAGGGGCGGATCTACCCGATCAACCCCAAGGCCGACGAGATCATGGGGCTCACGGCGTACAAGAGCGTCGCGGACGTGCCAGGCGACGTGGACGTGGCCGTCTTCGCGATCCCCGCCAAGTTCGTCGCGGCCTCGCTGGAGGAGGTCGGCGAGAAGGGCGTCGCGGGCGCGGTGATGATCCCGTCCGGGTTCGCCGAGACCGGCAACGTCGAGGGTCAGAAGGAGATCGTCGAGATCGCCCGCAGGCACGGCGTGCGCATGCTCGGCCCCAACATCTACGGCTACTACTACACGCCCGAGAACCTCTGCGCGACCTTCTGCACCCCGTACGACGTGCGCGGCAGCGTGGCGCTGACCTCCCAGAGCGGCGGCATCGGGATGGCCATCCTGGGCTTCAGCCGCACCACCAAGATGGGCGTCTCCGCCATCGTCGGCGTCGGCAACAAGGCCGACGTGGACGAGGACGACCTGCTGACCTTCTTCGAGCAGGACGACAACACCAGGGCCGTGGCCATGCACCTGGAGGACCTCAAGGACGGGCGCGGCTTCGTCGAGGCCGCCCGCCGCGTGGTCAAGGAGAAGCCGGTCATCGTGCTCAAGGCCGGGCGCACCGCGATGGGCGCGCGGGCCGCGGGCTCGCACACCGGCGCGCTGGCCGGCGACGACAAGGTCTACGACGACATCCTGCGCCAGGCCGGCGTGGTGCGCGCCCCAGGCCTGAACGACATGCTGGAGTACGCCCGCGCGCTGCCGATCCTGCCGGCGCCCAAGGGCGAGAACGTCGTCATCATCACCGGCGCGGGCGGCTCGGGCGTGCTGCTGTCCGACGCCATCGTGGACGCGGGGCTGACCCTCATGGACATCCCCGACGACCTGGACACGGCGTTCCGCGCCTACATCCCGCCGTTCGGCGCGGCGGGCAATCCCATCGACATCACCGGCGGCGAGCCACCCTCGACCTACGAGAACACGGTCCGCCTGGGCCTGAGCGACGAGCGCATCCACGCGCTGGTCCTCGGCTACTGGCACACGATCGTGACGCCGCCGATGGTCTTCGCCGAGCTGATCGCGCGCGTCGTCGCGGAGGAGCGGGCGAAGGGCAACGTCAAGCCGGTCGTGGCGTCACTGGCCGGCGACACCGAGGTTGAGGAGGCCAGCGAGTACCTGTTCGAGCACGGCGTGGTCGCGTACCCGTACACGACGGAAAAGCCCGTGGCGGTCCTCGGTGCGAAGTACCGCTGGGCCAGGGCGGCCGGGCTGCTGGGCTAAGAGCCGAGCACAGCAGCGCCAGGCGAGGGGGCAATTCGGGGCGCAGAGGAAGGCAACAAACCCCCCAGGAGGTCCGTAGGTGGACACATCGAACACACCACCGGCGACGGCCACGCCGCCGGTCGAGGATCAACGAGTATGGAAAGCGGGCCGGCTTGAGCCGATGCCCTTCAGGAAGCTCCCCGACGCGCCTCCCTCGGTGCACATCATCGGGCCGACGGTGTTCCTCGTCGCGCTCGGTGTGGGCATGGGCGAGTCGTACATGTGGCCCCGCCTGGTGCTGCTGTTCGGGCCCGAGATCAGGTGGCTGTTCCTGATCGGCGTCACCCTGCAGGCCTTCGTCATGCTGGAGATGGCCCGCTACGCCATGGCGACGGGGGAGAGCATCTTCTCCGGCGCGGCGCGGGTGTTCAAGCCGCTCATGTGGTTCTTCTTCGTCGTGGCGATCGCCGTCTACATCTGGCCGGGACACCTGTCGGCCGGCGCGGCGGCGTTCGAGGAGATAACCGGCATACCCTGGATGGTGACCGCGATCGCCGGGCTGATCCTCGTCGGCGTGGTCTTCACCCTCGCGAAGGTGATCTACAACCTGCTCGAGAACGTGCTCTCCCTGCTGATCGGCGCGCTCGTGCTGGGCACCGCCGTGGTCGCGGCCATGGTCGGCTCCTGGAGCGACGTGGTCACCACGATCACCGGCATGTTCTCCTTCGGCTACCTGCCGCCGGAGGCCCTGACGGCCACCTGGTTCCCGGTCATCGTCGGCGCCTGCGCCTTCGCCGGACCCTCCGGCATGCAGCAGATGTGGTACACGCTGCACCTGCGCGACTCCGGCGCGGGCATGGGCGCGCACCAGCCGCAGGTGCGCGGGCTGGCCCACGCGGGCGAGGAGGAGGAGCGGCCCAACCGCGGCTTCATGTTCGACACCGGCGACGCGGGCGAGATGGCCAAGTGGAAGGGCTGGCGGCGCTGGGTCACCTTCGACGCGATCCTGCTCTTCTGGGGCATCACGATGCTGGTCACGATCTCCTTCACGGTGATCGCGCAGGCGGCCGTGCGGATCGACCCGGGCGTGCGGACCGCCATCCAGGGCGACGACAGGGAGGTCGCGCTGAGCGCGATGTCCAACGCCGTCTCCTCGGCCGGCAGCGACGTGCTCGGGACCGTGTTCCTCGGGTTCATCGCGCTGATCGGCCTGAACGCCACGCTGGGGCTGTTCGACTCGTTCTCGCGCGGCCAGGCCGACATGACCTACAACTTCGTCCCCGGGGCGAAGAAATTCGGCATGTCGCGGCTCTACGGGGTCTTCCTGTGGGGCGTCATCCTCTTCGGCATCCTGATCCTGCTGTTCGGGCCCGCCGACGGGCCCAGCGGGATCCTGGACACGCTGGCGTTCCTGTCGACGTTCGCGATGGGCGCGTACTGCGTGACCCTGCTCCTGGTGAACAACCGCATGCTGCCCAAACCGATCAGGCCGAAGTGGTGGACCAACATCATCATCGGCTTCGGCGCGGTGTTCTACCTGGGGATGCTGTTCTACAGCCTGTTCGCCTACGGCGTGGTCGTGGGCTGATGATCGGACGGCACAGCCTCGAACTCGCCCTCCCAGGGGCGTCCATCGGAGCCGTTGCCGGAGCCATCGCCGGTGGACTGACCCTGCTCGCGGGGCAGTCCACCGGGATGGCGGGTCTGGCGGCGCTGGCCCTGGCCACGCCGCTGGCCCTCTTCGGCGGCCTCTACAGCATGCTGCTCGCCCACGGCGTCTTCCGCCCGGGCACCTTCGGCCCCATCGGCCTGTACTGGATGGCCGCCTTCCCGGTGTCCCGGCTGACGCAGGAGATCCTGTCCCCGACGGGCGCCCTGCTCGAAGGGGTGGGGCCGTTCCTGGCCTACCAGGCGATGATCGCCCTGGGCTTCGCGATCGGCTTCCTCTGGGTGCACGAGCGGCTCATGCCGCACTGGCTCATGCGCAGGGCGGGCGAGAACCCGCTCGCGCAGGACCTGCTGGACAAGTACCTGCGCTTCGCCCGCGTCGTCCGCGCGCGCAAGAGCGCCAGAAAGGGGGGCAAGTAGATGGTCCCGGCCATGGAACTGCCGTTCTGGATCTGGGCCGCGACCATCGGCGGCTTCTGCGTGGTGCTCGCGCTCGACTTCTGGCTGGTGGCCCGCAACCCGCACGAGCCCAGCTTCAAGGAGTGCGTGGGTTGGGTCTCGTTCTACGTGGGCCTGGCCGTCGCGTTCGGCGTGGGCCTGCTCCTGCTGTCCGGGCCCGCGCACGGCGGGGAGTTCTTCGCCGGCTGGATCACCGAGTACTCCCTCAGCGTGGACAACCTCTTCGTCTTCCTGCTGATCATGAGCAGGTTCCAGGTGCCGCGGCAGTACCGCCAGAAGGTGCTGCTCATCGGCATCATCCTGGCGCTCGTCATGCGCGGCGGCTTCATCGCCGCCGGCGCCGAGGCCGTCGCCAGGTTCGACTGGCTCTTCTACGTGTTCGGCGCCTTCCTCGTCTACACGGCGTGGAAGCTGATCGGGCACGAGGAGGAAGAGGCGGAGTTCTCCGAGAACATCGCCCTGCGCACGGTACGCCGGGTGCTGCCGACGACGGACACCTACCACGGCGCCCGGCTGACCGTGCACCACGGGCGCAGGATGGTCACCCCGATGCTGATCGTGATGGTCGCGATCGGCACCACGGACCTGCTGTTCGCGCTGGACTCGATCCCCGCCATCTTCGGGCTCACCAAGGAGCCCTACCTGGTCTTCACCGCCAACGCCTTCGCCCTCATGGGGCTGAGGCAGCTCTTCTTCCTCATCGGCGGCCTGCTCGACCGGCTGGTCTACCTGAGCAAGGGCCTGTCGGTGGTGCTCGCCTTCATCGGCGTGAAGCTGATCCTGGAGGCGCTGCACCACGACGGGGTGTCCTGGGCGCCGGAAATCCCGATCATGGTGTCGCTCGGGGTCATTCTCGGCACTCTCGCCGTCACCACGGTGCTCAGCCTGATGAAGTCGTCTCGCGACGCCAGGAAGAAGGCGGAGGAACCGGAGACCGCCGACCGCTGACCCGGCCGCGCGCGGGGGCCGGTGGCTGCTTGAGGGTGGCCGCCCCCCTGCCGCGGCTCAGTGGTGCGGCTCAGTGGCGCGGTTGCTCGCGTACGTCGTGCTGCTGCTGGGTGCTCCACTCGCGCAGGTAGCGGTCCGCCTCGTCTGCCGAGTAGTGCTTCTTCAGCGCCGCGCTGAGGCCGATGCCGATGGCACGGCCGTCGGCGGGCTGGCCCAGGGGATCACCAAGAAGAAAGCGCCAGAACGCCTTCACGGTCATACACCTCCTGTCGGTCTGGCTCCCACCCTCTACCCGGGGTGTTTCGGAGCATGTGAATTCCTGTGAACGTCAGGTCAACCGATCTGGCTCACCCGATTTGGCGGGGCCTGCGCCGGCGTACGGGCTTCGGTGCGGGCTCCACCGGCTCGTTCTCCCGCTGCTCCATGTACGAGGCGCGGGTGTGCTCGGTGTGCTCGCGCATGATCTGCGCCGCCCGGTCCCCGTCGCCGGCCTCGATGGCGTCGATCAGCGCCTTGTGCTCGTCCCACGACGCCATGCCGCGCTGGCGGGCCACCGGCGTGTGGTACCACCGCACCCGCCTGGCCACCTGCGCGGCCAGCTCGGCCAGCACCCGGTTGCCCGACAACGCCGTCACCAGGGCGTGCAGCTCAGAGTTCGTCGCCACCGCGCCGTCCACGTCGTCCGACTCGACGGAGGCGATGCCCCGGGCGCACAGGGCGCGCAGCCGCTTCACCCCGTCCTCGCCGGCGTGCAGCGCGGCGAGCCTGGCGGACTCGGTCTCCAGCAGCGCGCGGACCGCGAGGAGCTGGTCGGCCTCCTCCAGGGTGGGGACGTGCACGAACGCGCCCTGGCCGGGGTGCAGATCGACCCAGCCCTCGCCGCTGAGCTGCTGGAGCGCCTCGCGTACGGGCTGCCTGGAGACGCCGAGCAACTCGGCCAGCTCGCTCTCGACGAGGTGCTGGCCGGGCTTGAGCTGGCCGGAGACGATGAGCTCTTGGATAGCCTCGATCACGCTCTCCCTGAGCGTGGCGGGACGCGCGATCTTGGGGGCCGCCGTCTGACCGGCCTGATCCGACAGCAACATGGTGACGTCTCCAGGTTCGGGTGCTTTACGGTTTTTGGTCGACTGCCTACAGCATACCGTCTGGGGGTTCTGGATGGCCGTGAGTCTCGTCACAGAGCGTCGCCTCACGGCCCGTTGTGTTACACGGCGTCGCGTCCCGCGCGGCACCGCTGTCACAGGGGGATGGTGGCGGGCAGGCCCGGGATGCGCAGGCGCGGGGCGGCCAGGGCAGGCAGGGCCGCCAGCGCCGCCGCTGCCAGCAGGGCCGCGCCGGGGGCGGTCAGGGCGGTGAGGGCCAGCGTCACGGCCACCACACCTGCCACGGCCTTGGCGCTGTAGACGACCGCGTGGATCTCGGTGGCGCGTTCGGCGCCGAACAGCTCGCGTACGAGGCTGGCCAGGAGGGGGTAGAACGCGCCGCCGCCCAGCCCGGCCGCCACGGCCCCGAGCCACAGCAGCGGGCTCCCCACGCTCGCCTCCGGCACCGCCGCGCCCAGCACCGCCCCGAGCGCCGCGTCCCCGCCTGCGCCCTGCGCCGCCCCGAGCGCCGCGTCCCCGCCTGCGCCCTGCGCCGCCCCGAGCGCCGCGTCGCTGCCTGCGCCCTGCGCCGCCGTGACGCCGGCCGCCGCGTTCTGGACGGCGACCGCCAGGAGGAGCTGGCCGAGCGCCAGCGCGCCGAAGACGGCGGCCAGGACGCGGCGGCGCCCGAACAGCTCGGCCGCCCGCATGGCCACCGACCTGCCCGCCCCGTTCAACGCCACCAGCAGCGCCAGCGCCCCCCACGCGCCGGTGCCCGCCACCACGATCACGTCGAACACCGACACCGCCCCCGCGCACACCAGCATCAGCGCCAGCGCGGGCAGTGTGCGCGTGCGCAGCGCCTGCGCGAGCCCGAACTGCTTGACCGCCTCCGGTGAGGTGCGCAGCCGGGCCGCGTCCAGCGCGTGCGTGCGCGGGTCCACGTCGGCGGGCCACCACTGGGCGGGCGGGAGCCGCAGGTGGCGGGCGGCGGTGGCGATGACGGCCGTGGCCAGGACGGCGCAGACGAGGAAGGCGGCCGAGGTCATGCCAGGGGCGATTCCGGCCCAGAGCAGCAGGGGGACGGCGCCGTACCCGAAGGCCCCGGTGATGAGGCCCACGCGGGAGGCCGGGCGCTCCGGGTACCACGAGGAGACGACCTCGCCGCAGACCCCGTAGACCAGCCCCGCCCCGAGCCCGCCGAGCACGGCGTAACCGGCGAGCGCGAGCAGCCCGTCGCCGGAGAGCAGCCCGTCGAGGGAGAACAGTCCGTCGGGTGGTACAAGGGCGGCCGTGAGCAGGCCGAGCCCGCTCAGGGCGGCCCCCGCGACCAGGCAGGCGCGCACGCTGAGCCGCCCCCGTCGGACGAGGTGGAGCGCGGGCAGGGCGCCGGCGGCCTGGCAGGCGATCCAGACGGCGAGCAGGGTCAGCCCGGACGCCTGCCTGGCGTGCAGCGCGGCGTACCCGTACTGGAGCGGGCTGATCGCCGCCATGGCGGCGAGTGCCAGCCGGAACATGCGGACGCGGTCGGCGGGGACGGGCCCGGGCCGGTATGACCGACCACGCCAGTCCCTGATTGCATTCTCCATACTGTATGGAATATCCCGTTACATGGACCCCTGTCGAGACCCTAGACGGAGGATACTCCATACGGTATACCGTCTACAAAGGAGGCTCGGATGGACCTGTACGAATACCAGGCGAAGGAGCTCTTCGGGCGGCACGGGATCCCGATCCCCCCAGGCGGCACCGCGGCCACACCGGCCGAGGCACGCGAGATCGCGGCCGGGCTGGGCGCGCCCGTTGTCATCAAGGCCCAGGTGAAGACGGGCGGACGAGGCAAGGCAGGCGGGATCAGACCGGCGGCGGGGCCGGTCGCGGCCGAGGCGGAGGCCGATCGCGTCATCGGAATGGACATCAAGGGGCACATCGCGCGCCGCGTGCTGGTGGAGGCCGCGACGGTGCCGTTCGAGGAGTACTACGCGGCCTTCCTGGTGGACCGCGCCGAGGGCGGGTTCCTGGCGATGGTGTCGGCGCAGGGCGGCATGGAGATCGAGGAGCTGGCGGCCACCGACCCCGACGCCCTCGTGAAGCTGCCGATCGACGCCGCGACGGGCGTGGACGCCGACACGGCCAGGCTGCTGGCGGCCAAGGCGGGCCTGCCCGAGCAGGCGGCGCCGGTGCTGGAGGGGCTGTGGCGGGTGCTGGTCGAGGAGGACGCCCTGCTCGTCGAGGTGAACCCGCTGATCTGCACCACCGACCAGCGGATCGTGGCGCTCGACGGCAAGGTCACCCTGGATGACAACTCGGCCTTCCGGCACTCCTGGGAGGGGTACGGCGAGCGTACGGACAGCTTGGAGGACCGCGCCAGGGCGAAGGGGCTCAACTACGTCAAGCTGGACGGCACGGTCGGCGTGATCGGCAACGGCGCCGGCCTGGTCATGAGCACCCTGGACGTGGTGGCGGGCGCGGGGGCGGACCCCGCGAACTTCCTGGACATCGGCGGCGGCGCGTCCGCCCAGGTGATGGCCGACGGGCTGGAGATCATCCTGGCCGACCCCGACGTGCGGTCGGTGCTGGTGAACGTCTTCGGCGGCATCACGGCCTGTGACGCGGTGGCGAACGGCATCGTCACCGCGCTGGAGCTGCTCGGCGAGCGCGGCCACAGCAGGCCCATCGTCGTACGGCTGGACGGCAACAACGCCGAGGTGGGCCGGCGGATCCTGAGCGACGCCCGCCACCCGGCGGTCCGCCAGGTGGCCACCATGGACGGCGCCGCCGAGACGGCGGCCAGACTCGCGGCAGGTGCGTAGATGGCGATCTTTCTGACCAAGGACAGCCGGGTACTCGTCCAGGGCATGACGGGCGCGGAGGGCACCCGTCACACGGCCCGCATGCTCGCCGCCGGAACCGACGTCGTGGCCGGGGTGACGCCCGGTAAGGGCGGCCGGTCGGTGGACTTCGGGGAGCGCACGGTGCCGGTGTTCGGCTCGGTGGCCGAGGCGGTGTCGGAGACCGGCGCCGACGTCTCGGTGATCTTCGTGCCGCCGCGCTTCAGCGCCTCGGCGGTGGAGGAGGCCGTGGCGGCGGAGGTGCCGCTCTGCGTGGTGATCACGGAGGGCGTGCCGGTGCACGACGCCGTGCGCTTCCGCGCCCTGGCGAACGGCCGCAGCAGGATCATCGGCCCCAACTGCCCCGGCCTGATCAGCCCCGGCCAGTCGTCGGCCGGGATCATCCCCGCCGACATCACCGCCGCGGGCCGCATCGGGCTGGTCTCCAAGTCGGGCACGCTCACCTACCAGCTCATGTACGAGCTGCGCGACCTCGGCTTCTCCACCGCCGTGGGCATCGGCGGCGACCCGGTGATCGGCACCACGCACATCGACTGCCTGCGGGCGTTCCAGGACGACCCGGGCACCGACGCGATCGTCATGATCGGCGAGATCGGCGGCGACGCCGAGGAGCGGGCCGCCGCCTACATCGCCGCGAACGTCACCAAGCCGGTCGTCGCCTACGTGGCGGGCTTCACCGCGCCCGAGGGCAAGACGATGGGGCACGCGGGCGCGATCGTGTCGGGCTCGTCCGGCACCGCCCAGGCCAAGAAGGAGGCCCTGGAGGCGGTCGGCGTGCGCGTCGGCAGGACCCCGTCGGAGACGGCCCGCCTCATGCGGGCGGTGCTGGACAGGGCGGCGACATGAGGACCGGCGCGCTGAGGTTCGACGTCAACCTGTCGATCCTGTTCACTGACCTGCCGCTGCTGGAGCGCCCGGCGGCGGCGGCCAAGTGCGGGTTCGACGCGGTCGAGCTGTGGTGGCCGTTCGACGGCCCCGACCCCGGCGGCGCGGCGCTGGCGGAGCTGCGGCAGGCCATCGAGGACGCCGGGGTGCGCCTGGCCGGGCTCAACTTCGACGCCGGCGACATGGCGGCGGGCGAGCGCGGCCTGCTGGCCAGGCCGCAGGCCTCGGCCCGGTTCCAGGCCAACGTCGAGGTGGCCGTGCGGCTGGCCGGCGAGCTGGGCTGCCCGGTGCTGAACGCCCTGTACGGCAACGGCCCCGGCACCGACAGGGACCTGGCCGTGGCGAACCTGCGCAGGGCGGCCGACGCGGCGGGGAGCATCGGCGCGACCGTGGTCGTCGAGGCGCTCAACTCGCACGAGAACCCGCTCTACCCGATCACCTCGGCGGGCTCGGCGTTCGAGCTCATCGACCAGGTGGACAGGGAGAACGTGGCCTTCCTGGCCGACCTCTACCACCTGCACAGGATGGGCGAGGACGTGCTGTCGCTGATCGACCGGCACGCGGGCCGGTTCGGGCACGTGCAGGTCGCCGACGATCCCGGCAGGGGACGGCCGGGGAGCGGCGGGATGCCGTACGAGGAGATCTTCGCGCGGCTGGCGGCGGCGGGTTACCGCGGCCACGTCGGCCTGGAGTACCGGCACGAGGGGCCGGGCGCGTTCGACTGGAGGCAGGGATGAACATCGGGTTCGTCGGCCTGGGGATCATGGGCAGCCCGATGGCCGCCAACCTCCTCAAAGCCGGATATGTCGTGACCGGGTATGACGTGAGTGCCGAGCGCGTCGAGCAGCTCGTCGCCCTCGGCGGCAAGGGCGCCGCCGGCGTGGTGGACGCGGTCGCCGGCGCCGACGTCGTGATCACCATGCTGCCCGACTCGCCGCAGGTGGAAGCGGTCGCGCCGCTCGTCATCGAGTACGCCAGGCCGAACCTGCTCTACGTGGACATGAGCACGATCAAGCCGGAGACCTCCCGCTGGGTGGCCAGGGAGGCCGCCAAGGTCGGCGTACGGGCCCTGGACGCGCCCGTCAGCGGCGGCGAGCGCGGCGCGATCGACGGCACCCTGTCCATCATGGCTGGCGGCGCGCCCGACGACTTCGCGGCGGCCAGGCCCGTCCTGGAGCGCCTGGGCGTCACCGTGGTGCACGTCGGCCCTGCGGGCGCGGGCCAGACCGTCAAGGCCGCCAACCAGCTCGTCGTGGGCGGCATCTACGGGCTCGTGTCGGAGGCCATCGTGCTGCTGGAGGCGTCAGGCGTGGACCCGGCCCCCGGCCTGGACGTGCTCGCGGGCGGCCTGGCCGGCTCCCGGATCCTGGAGCTCAAGCGGCACACCATGGTCAAGCGCGAGTTCGCCCCCGGCTTCCGCATCGACCTGCACCACAAGGACATGGGCATCGCCCTGGCCGCCGCCCGCGAGGCCGGCGTCAGCCTGCCGCTCACCGGGCAGGTCGCCCAGCTCGTGGCCGCGGCCAGGGCGCAGGGCCACGGCTCGCTCGACCACTCCGCCCTGCTCAAGGTGATCGAAAGGCTGAACGCGTGAAGAAGCGACCTTGCATGGAGGCCGTGGTCGAGGTGCTGGAGTCGGAGGGGGTGGACACGGTCTTCGGCATCCCGGGCGCGGCCATCCTCCCCCTCTACGCCGCGCTGCAGAACAGCTCGATCCGGCACATCACCGTGCGCCACGAGGAGGGCGGCACCCACGCGGCCGACGGCTGGGCCAGGGTCACCGGGAACGTCGGCGTCTGCATCGGCACCAGCGGCCCCGCCGGCACGAACATGATCACCGGCCTCTACACCGCGCTGGCCGACTCGATCCCGATGATCTGCGTCACCGGGCAGGCCGTCACCTCCAAGCTGCACCAGGAGGCGTTCCAGGCGGTCGACATCGTGGAGATCGCCAAGCCGGTGACCAAGTGGGCGGTGCAGCTCAAGGAGCCCGCGCAGGCGCCGTGGCTGTTCAGGGAGGCGTTCAGGGTCGCGCGGTCGGGGCGCCCGGGGCCCGTGCTGATCGACCTGCCGCTCGACGTCCAGCGCGGCTCCTGCCGGTACGACCGCGCGCTGGACGCGCCGCTGCCCGTCGAGGTGCCCAGGCCCCTGCCCAAGGCCGTGCGCGCCGCCATGGACCTGCTGGAGGAGGCCAGGCGGCCGATCATCCTGGCGGGCGGCGGCGTGATCATCGGTGACGCGACCGAGGAGCTGCGGGCGCTGGCCGAGCACCTCCAGGTGCCGGTGCAGGTGACGCTGATGGGCAAGGGCGCCTTCCCCGAGGACCATCCGCTGTTCGCGGGCATGGCGGGCATACAGACGCAGACGCGGTGGGGCAACGCCGCGTTCCTGGAGAGCGACCTGGTGCTGGCCGTCGGCGCCCGGTTCGGCGACCGGCACACCGGCGACCTCGACGTCTACCGGCGGGGCCGCAAGTTCGTGCACGTGGACATCGACCCCATGCAGATCGGCCGGGTCTTCGAGCCCGACCTGGGCGTGCTCGGGCACGCCCGGCCGGTGCTGGCCGAGCTGCGCGACGAGGCGCGTCGCCGCGGCAAGCCGCAGGAGCCGGGCAGGTGGCCGCGCAGGGTGGCCGAGCTGCGCGGCACGATGGGCCGCAGGGACGACTTCGAGGACGTGCCGATCAAGCCGCCCAGGGTGTTCAAGGAGATCAACGAGTACTTCCCGAGGGACACCACGTTCGTCACCGCCATCGGGCTCTACCAGATCTGGTCCGGCCAGTTCCAGACCACCTACCTGCCGCGCCGCTACCTGGTGTGCGGGCAGGCGGGGCCGCTGGGCTGGGAGGTGCCCGCCGCCATGGGGGCCAAGCTCGCCCATCCCGAGCGGCAGGTCGTGGCGGTGGTCGGCGACTACTCCTTCCAGTTCCTGATGGAGGAGGTGGCGGTGGCGGCGCAGTACCGGGTGCCGTTCGTCATCGTCATGATCAACAACGAGTACCTGGGGCTGATCAGGCAGGCGGAGCTGCCGTACGGCATGAACTACGCCGTGGACCTGCACTACGGCGAGGGCGGCATCGACCACGTCAAGGCCATGGAGGCGTTCGGCTGCCCGGCGCGGCGGGTGGAGCTGCCCGGCGACATCCGCGACGCGCTGGCCTGGGCCAGCGCGGAGGCGGCGGACAAGAGGCTGCCCGTGCTGGTGGAGGTGATGGTGGAGCGCGAGGCGAACGCCGCCATGGGCCCGTCGCTGGAGGCCGTCAAGGAGTTCGAGCCGCTGCCCGAGCTCATCACCGCCGACTGGTCCGACTGAGCTTCGACCGGGATGCGACCGCGATCTGATCGAGTCATGCCTAGCTGCGACCGAGGAGGATGGACATGCGGCTCAAGCCGGGCACGTCCTGGCGGGACGCCTACGAACGCTGCTGTTCGGCGGCTCCCGAGGCCTTTCACGACGACCGGGTGCTGAACCACTGGGGCGGCATCTGGCACCGCGACGGGCGGCCGGTACCCGGCTTCTCGCCGCTCGACGGCTCCGCCATCGCCGGCCTGCCCAGACTCGACCGGGCCGGCGCCGGCCGGGCGGTCGCGGGCGCGGTCGAGGAGCACCGGCGCTGGCGCCACCTGCCGCTCGCCGAGCGCAAGGCCATGGTGTCGGCGGCCGTGGAGTCCATGGCCGCGCACCGCGACCTGCTGGCCCTGCTGCTGGTCTGGGAGATCGGCAAGCCGTGGAAGACGGCCTGCGCCGACGTGGACCGCTGCCTGGACGGCGTGCGCTGGTACCTCGGGGAGATCGACCCCATGGTGGCCGGGCGCACGCCGCTGCCCGGCCCCGTCAGCAACATCGCGAGCTGGAACTACCCGATGAGCGTGCTCATGCACGCCATGCTCGTGCAGGCGCTGGCCGGCAACGCGGTGATCGCCAAGACCCCGACGGACGGCGGCCTGTGCTGCCTGACGCTCGCCTGCGCGCTCGCCGTCCGAGAGGGCCTGCCGTTCACGCTGGTCAGCGGGGGAGGGGCGGAGCTGTCACCGGTGCTCGTCGGCTCAGGCTCGCTGGGCTGCGTGTCGTTCGTGGGCGGCAGGGACGCCGGCGCGAAGGTCTCCACCTCGCTGGCCGACCTCGGCCGGCGGCACGTGCTGGAGCAGGAGGGGCTGAACTGCTGGGGCGTCTGGGAGTACGGCGACTGGGACCTGCTCGCCCGGCAGATCCGCGGCTCCTTCGACTACGCCAAGCAGCGCTGCACCGCCTACCCGCGCTTCGTCGTGCAGCGCTCGCTGTTCCACGACTTCCTGGCGGCCTACCTGGAGGCGGTCGGGTCGCTGCGTTTCGGGCACCCGCTGGCCGTCGAGGACCCCGGCGACCCGCTGCCGACGCTCGACTTCGGCCCGCTGATCAACGCCTCGAAGGCCAAGGAACTGGCCGACCAGGTGGACGAGGCGATCACGAGGGGCGGCGTGCCGATCCACCGCGCGTCCCTCGACTCCGGACACTTCCTCCCAGGTCAAGATATTTCCGCCTACTTCGCTCCGACGGCGCTGCTCAACCCGCCGCCCTCCTCCCCACTCCACCACGCGGAGCCCTTCGGCCCCGTCGACACGATCGTCCTGGTGGACACGGAGGCGGAGCTGCTGGCCGCCATGAACGCCAGCAACGGCGCCCTGGTGGCCACCCTGTCCTGCGAGTCGGCGGACACCTTCGCCCGGCTCGCACCCGAGGTGCGCGCCTTCAAGGTCGGCCACAACCGGCCGCGCTCGCGCGGCGACCGCGAGGAGCTGTTCGGCGGGCTCGGCGCGTCGTGGCGCGGCGCGTTCGTCGGCGGCGACCTGCTCGTCAGAGCCGCCACCACCGGCGAGGACGGCGAACGCCTGCCGGGCAACTTCCCCAGCTACACGCTGCTGCCCTGAAACCCTAGAAGGCCCCGAAGCGGGTCGCCGCGAGCAACACCAGGAAGGTCAGCATGGCGACCCGCAACACCTTCCCGCCGACGCCCAGCGACGGCCAGGACAGATAGGCCAGCCACCCCACGAAGCCGAGCACCGGCAGCACCGCCACGCCGCCCAGCGGATTCGTCACGGCGAACCCCGCCAGCAGCAGGATCACCAGCAGAGCCGGCGCCACCCAGCGGGGAACCTGGGTGAACAGGAACGTCATCGGCACCGCGCTGCGCCGCTCGACCGCCTTGCGGAAACCGGTCGCGCCCGGCGTGAAGAACCGCTCGCCCTGGGGCTGCTTGTTGTCAGGGGCCACGACCCAGAGCCTACGGGAGTGACGTAACACCAGGCAGCCCAAGCCGGATCCCGAAGCATGGGGGGTTCACACCGGGCGCTGTCGGTCGGCGTCCCCGACGCGCGCGGCATGCCGGCCCTGCCGTTCGACGGCGACCTGCTCGACGAGCTGTCCGCGGCGCTCCGGGCCATCGGCTACACCTGCGAGTCGCACCTCGGGCTGCCCAGCGCCGACCTCGGCGCAACGGTCAGGCGGAGCTTCGGCGACGAGGGCGTCCGGCTCGTGCACGTGATCGGGCACGGCAGGGAGTCCCGCACCGACGCGCTGTTCATGCTGGGCAGCGACGGCGAGCAGCACAGGGACTCCGACGTCTCCCAGTGGCTGAGCGAGCTGGAGAACCTCCCGGGCGACAGCAGGACGCTGCTGCTCATCGACCTGTGCCACTCGGGGCGGATGGCCAGGCTCCCGTGGCAGCTCAGGCACCTCGACGGCACGTCCAGGACCTGGGTGCTGGCGGCGTGCGCGCAGGAGGAGCGGGCCTACGACGGGCGCTTCACGCGGGCGTTCGTGACGGTGCTCAAGGCGCTCGCGGCCGGCGAGCTGGGCGTGGACCCCTCCGTCCGGTACGTGCCGCTGCAGACGGTCGGCAGGGCCGTGCTGCGCGAGGTCAACCGGCTGCGCGGCAAGGGCTACCGTCAGCACGTGACCGGCAGCGTCATCGACCTGCTCACCGACCCCGACCTGCCGTTCTTCCCCAACCCCCGCTACCGCCCCGAGGGCGAGGGCGTGCGGCTGCGCGAGGCGCTCGACTCCGGCACGGTGCCGTTCCTGGACGAGGGCATCGACCCCGGCGCGCTGCCCGGCCTGGACAGCGGCCTCGACGAGCGGCACTTCGCCGACCGGGCCTCCGGCGGCTCGCTGTCGGGCGCGCTGGTCGGCTCGTTCACCGGCCGCAAGGAGCAGGTCACCACGCTGTCGGCGTGGATCGACGGCCACGGCGGCGGCCGGCTGATGGTCGTCACGGGGAGCGCGGGCTCCGGCAAGTCGGCGCTGCTCGGCGTGATGGTGTGCGCGGCGCACCACGCGCTGAACACGGTGACCCGGCCGCTGTGGGAGCGGGCGTTCCGCGCGCCCGGCGTGGTGGGCGAGCGGTGCTTCGCGGCCGTGCACGCCAGGGAACGCGGCCTGCCCGAGATCGTCGCCTCCCTCGCCAGGCAGCTCGGCCTGCCCGCCGCCACCGGCCCCCGCGAGCTGCTGGCGGCACTGCCCGCGGACCCGCCGCGCCTGCCGGTGATCGTGATCGACGCGCTGGACGAGGCCCGCGACGGCCCCGGGGTGCAGGACGAGCTGGTGCTGCCGCTGGCCGCGAGCGGGCTCGTCCGGCTCGTCGTCGGCGTGCGGAAGTACCGGGAGTACGAGGTGCTCCGGCAGGCGGGCCTCGTCGTCGACCTGGACGAGGTCGAGCCGGACGTCCTGGAGAACGACCTGCACGGCTACGTCACCCACCTGCTGCGCGGCACGCCGCGCTACCGCGGCAGGGGCTCCGTCGTCGGCGGGTTCGCCGACAACGTGGCCCGCGCCCTGACCCGCGACGGCGTGCGGCACGACTGGGGCGAGTTCCTCGTCGCCCGCATCTACACCCGCTCCTTCGCCGAGGGCCCCGAGGAGGTCACGGATCCGCGGGAGGCGGAGCGGCTGGGCGCCGCGGTGCCCCTGACCCTGCCGAAGGTGTTCGAGCACGACCTGGCCGGTGGCTCGCCCGAGCTGCGGACCGTCCTGCACGTGCTCGCGCACGCCCACGGCGACGGCATGCCGGTCAGCGTGCTGGCCAGGATCGCGGGCCTGGCCGACCGGCAGGACGACGTGCGGCGGGCGCTGGAGGCGGGCGGGTTCTACCTCAGGCGTTCGGTGGACTCCGACGGCATGAGCCTGTACCGGCTGTTCCACCAGGGGCTCGCCGACCATCTGAAGAACCGGACGATCCCGGCGGGCGAGGTGCTGGACCGGCTGCTGGGGGAGCCGGGCGGGGAGCGGTGGCAGGCGGCGGAGCCGTACGTGCTGCGTCACGTGGCGCAGCACGCCAGGGACGCCCGCCGGCTGGCGGAGCTGGCGCAGGAGCCCGGCTTCCTCGTCCGCGCCGCCCCCGCCGTCCTGGACCAGTTGGCGGTGCACCTGCCGGCCGGCGTGCTGCGCGACCTGCGCCTCACGGCGGGCGAGCCGCTGCCCGCCAGGCTCGGGGTGCTGGCTCTGGCCCGGCTCAGGGCGGGACAGGAGCCGCCGGCCGAGGGGATGCGCTGGCGGCCCTCCTGGACGCGGGCCGTCCGGTCACACGTGACGCTGCCGTCGCGGATCGAGCGGGTGGCCGCCCTGACGGCGCCCGGCGCCACGGCGGTGCGGTCGATGGCGGCGGTGGAGAAGGACGGCGCCGCCCTCGTCGTCTCCGGGCACGACAGCGGGGTCATCCGCGTCTGGAACCCGTCCACCGGCCGGCTGGTGCACGAGTTCACCGGCCACGTGGGCGCCGTCAACACGTTGCTGCCGGTCGAGATCGACGGCGCCGCGATCGTGGCGTCCGGCGGCGCCGACGACACGTTGCGCCTGTGGAACCTGGACACCCTGCGGCCGTACCGGTACTTCAACCGCCCGCGGGACATCTCCGGCGGCGCCACTCCGGCGCTCATGGCGATGGCGCTGATCGGCCGGGACACGCTGATCACCGGGGGCCGGGCGCGGCCCCTGCAACTGTGGAACCTGCCGCGCTCCTGCTTCGAGCGCGACCACCCGCTGAAGACCGGCCAGGACGTGCTCGGCCTCGCGGTCGCCGGGACGGAGCAGGACGCCATGCTTGCCGTCATGCACGGCGACGGCTCCGTCGTGACCACGCAGAGCCGCGCGGTGGTCGGCGCGCGCGCCATCGTCGCGGCGGTGGTGCGCGGCGTGCCCGTCGTCCTCGTGGGCGACGCGGACGGGCAGGTGCTGGTCCTGACCCTGTTCTGGCTCGACCCCTTCAGCTCGCCGCTGCGGTGCCACACGGGGGAGGTCCACGCCATGGCGGTCGCGAACCGGCCCAACGGGCACATCCTGGTGACCGGAGGCACCGACGGCAGGCTGTGCGTGGTGGACCTGCCGTCGTGGCGGGTGCTCACCACGGTGTCCCCGACGCACTTCGGCGGGGTGAACGCCGTGACGGTCACGTCCGTCGCCGGGGAGCTGACGGCGGTGTCCGGCGGCGACCGGGGCGAGTTGCACGTGTGGCGCGTCGCGGTGTCACCCACCGCCGCGATGCCGGAGCCCGTCCTGGTGCCCGCCGGGCGGGACTGGCGGCTGATCGCGGAGGGGGCGCTGATCTCGCCGGACACCGGCGCGCACCTGGCCGACGCGCCGGACGGGTGGGAGAGCGCCACCGCGTACCCGCTTCTGGGGCGCACCTGGTGGGTGCTGCGGCAAGCAGGCGAGGACGTGCTGTGGGACCCGGAGACGGGCACGGTCACGGGCCCGGTGACGCTCCCGTTCCCCGCGCAGCCGCCCCGCCCGACGCTGCACGTGTGCGACGGTGAGCTGGCGGAGGTCAGGATGGAGACGGACCACGCCGTCGCGGTGCACGCCGTGCCCTCCGGGCGGCGGCTGCGCCCCGAACTGGTCCACGACCGGCCGGTCACGGCCGTCGCCGTGGCCGAGGTCGGTGGGCGGGCGACCCTGTTCACCGGCGGCGACGACGGCCGGGTGCGGATCGTGGACGTGGCGGGCTGGCAGGTCACCGACTCCCTCCACGTCGGCGCGCCCGTCCGCACCCTGCTGGCCTCCTCCGGCGGTCACCTGGTCGTGACGACGGGCGAGCACGAGGCCATCGGCTTTCTCTGGGAGGGACGAAAATGATCATCGGCGTTCACGGCATCGGCAACTACCGCTACTTCCGCGACCACGGCACCGCCGAGGCCGCCAGCGCCGCCATCGGGGCCGACTGGTCGCGCTGGGCCGCCCGGCCGATGTCCGTCGCCTACTACGCCCACCTGCTGCACCGCGGCGTCGCCCAGGGCGAGGACGACGACCCCATGACCCTGGACGACGCCGAGCGCGAGCTGTTCCTGGCCTGGGTGGACGAGCTGCAGGAGACGCCGCAGCGCGCCCAGGGCCCGCTCACGGCGGGGCTCAGGCAGGCGGCCGAATGGCTGACGGAGAACCACGGCGAACGCGCGACCAGGCTGGTCACCAGGTTCGTCAAGGAGGTGGCCGCCTACCTGGAGGACGACCAGCGCGCGGAGGTGACCGAGCTGGTGGCCGGCCAGGTGCGGCGCAGCGGGGCGCGGGTCGTCGTCGCGCACTCGCTGGGCAGCGTGGCCGCCTACGAGACGTTGTGGGCGCATCCCGGCCTGGAGATCGACCTGCTCGTCACCCTGGGCAGCCCGCTCGGCATCCGCTCGGTCATCTTCGACCGCCTCCGGCCCGCCCCGGAGAACGACCTCGGCGCCCGCCCGCCCGGCGTGCGCCGCTGGGTGAACCTGGCCGACGTCGGCGACATCGTGGCGGTGCCCAGGGAGCTGACGCGCCGATTCGCCGGGGTCGAACAGGGCGATCCCCTCACGATCGGACGAATCGACTTCCATCGAGCGAAGGGATACCTCGGCTGCCCGCCTGTGGCGGCCCTCCTGCACCTTTAGGCTGGTCGCGTGCTCGCCGTGATCCGATACACCGTTCCAGAGTCCCAGTCCCAAGACTTCGTCAAGCAGGGCCACGCCATCCTCGACACGTTCGCCACCCAGCCGGGCTACCAGCGGGGCCGGCTGGCCAGGTCGGTGGACGAGCCGAACCTGTGGGCGCTGGTCACGGAGTGGGAGGGCGCCGGCTTCTACCGCAGGGCGCTGTCGGCCGCCCGAATGGTGATGTATCCCCTGATGATTCTGATGCTCAACGAGCCCAGTGCGTACGAGGACGTCTACACCCGGGACGGGGCGTAGCATTACTCGCGCGCGAGAGCGGGTGCCGTCCCCTAAGCTGGGATCTCACCAATTTCCCTCGCCGACCTCCAGCCGGAAAGAGAATCAACCAAAATGGCACGACGCACCGACGTCATGGACACCATCGTCAGCCTCGCCAAGCGCCGCGGGCTCGTCTACCCGTCGAGCGAGATCTACGGCGGACTGCGCGCGTCGTGGGACTACGGTCCTCTGGGCGTCGAGCTGAAGAACAACGTCAAGCGGCAGTGGTGGCTGTCGATGGTCCAGTCGCGCGACGACGTGGTGGGCCTCGACTCCTGCGTCATCCTGGCGCCCGAGGTGTGGCGGGCCAGCGGCCACGTCGAGACCTTCACCGACCCGCTGACCGAATGCCTGTCCTGCCACAAGCGCTTCCGGGCCGACCACCTGACGGAGGCGTACGAGGAGAAGAACGGCAAGGCGCCCGAGGCGGGCCTGGCCGACATCACCTGCCCCAACTGCGGCAACAAGGGCACCTTCACCGAGCCCCGGCAGTTCAGCGGCCTCCTCAAGACCTTCCTCGGCCCGGTCGAGGACGAGTCGGGCCTGGCCTACCTGCGGCCCGAGACCGCGCAGGGCATCTTCATCAACTACCTCAACGTGCAGCAGTCGGCCCGCAAGAAGATCCCGTTCGGCATCGGCCAGCAGGGCAAGTCGTTCCGCAACGAGATCACGCCGGGCAACTTCATCTTCCGCACCCGCGAGTTCGAGCAGATGGAGATGGAGTTCTTCGTCAAGCCCGGCACCGACGAGGAGTGGCACCAGTACTGGATCGACGAGCGCTTCCGCTGGTACTCCGACCTGGGCATCAACAAGGACAACCTGCGGCTCTACGAGCACCCCAAGGACAAGCTGTCCCACTACTCCAAGCGCACCGTCGACATCGAGTACCGCTTCAACTTCGCCGGCTCGGAGTGGGGTGAGCTCGAAGGCATCGCCAACCGCACCGACTTCGACCTGACCTCCCACTCCAAGGCCTCCGGCGTCGACCTCAGCTTCTTCGAGCAGGAGAGCGGGGAGCGTTACGTCCCCTACGTCATCGAGCCGGCAGCCGGTGTCGACCGGGCCACTCTGACGTTCCTGCTCGACGCCTACACCGAGGACGAGGCGCCCAACGCCAAGGGCGTCATGGAGAAGCGCACGGTCATGCGGCTCGACCACCGGCTCGCGCCGGTCAAGGCCGCGGTGCTGCCGCTGTCGCGCAACGCCGACCTGTCGCCGAAGGCCCGCGACCTGGCGGCGCGGCTCCGCCGCCGGTGGAACGTCGAGTTCGACGACGCGGGCGCGATCGGCCGCCGCTACCGGCGCCAGGACGAGATCGGCACGCCGTTCTGCATCACGGTCGACTTCGACACGCTGGAAGACCAGGCCGTGACGATCCGCGAGCGCGACACGATGGCACAGGAGCGCATCTCGATCGACGCCGCGGAGCAGTATCTTCGCCAGCACCTCAACGACTGATGTTCGTTTGAGACGGGCTGCTCTTCGGGAGTGACGCGCGTGTGAAGCGGGCTGCTCCTCAGGAGCAGCCCGTTTTTTTGTTACGGCAAGCCGCCCCCACCCCACCCGCCGTCCCGCGCTGACGGCCCTCCAGGGGGACGCTCCGCCGCCTCACCGCCACCTCGCCGTGACGCGCGCAACGCTGGCCGTTCGCGTGGTCATTCGGCCCCCGTCACCATCTGGTTGAAGTTTGTCCGGATGTGGCCGTCGTGATTGACAAGCCCCCCGCATACGCGGACATTGCGGGCACATCCATAGCAGCACTCGGGGGCTTCAATCTCGGAGGCGCGATGAAGCGCACGTTGATCATGTTCGCGAGCACACTCCTGTTACTCGGCTCCTTCGCGATCCCTCCTGCCTCGGCGAAGCCGAAGCCGGCGGGCCCGGACGGGGTCTTCGTCTATACCGGCGAACTGACCGCCGACCAGATGGCCACCCTGGTGGCGTCCGGCGTGGACCGCGAGGAGATGCGGGTCGTCAACCGGGCGGACGGCAAGGTGACCGTCGAGGTCATCCTCGCCTCCGCGCTGGCCGACCGCCTCGCCGCGCAGGGGGTCACCCTCACCACGCAGGCGTCCAGCGCCCGCGCGGCACAGCAGGCCGACGGGGTGTTCAAGAGGTACGCCGGCGCGGGTGGCATCCGCGAGGAGATCATCGCCTGGGCCAACGCCAAGCCGGGCATCGCCAAGGTCGTCGATCTCGGCAACAGCATCAACGGCACGCCGATCACCGCGATCAAGGTGACCAAGGACGCCCGCAAGGTGCGTGACGGCAGCCGCAAGGCCATCCTCTACTCGGCCGCCCAGCACGCGCGGGAGTGGATCACGCCCGAGATGGTGCGGCGGCTGCTGAACCACTTCCTCACCGGCTACGGGAGCAACGCCGAGCTGACCCAGCTCGTCAACACCACCGAGCTGTGGTTCCTGCCGGTCGCCAACCCCGACGGCTACGACTACACCTTCACCGACGGCAACCGCCTGTGGCGCAAGAACCTGCGCGACAACGACGGTGACGGGCAGATCACCAGCAACGACGGAGTGGACCCGAACCGCAACTTCGCCTACAAGTGGCGTTACGACGACGAGGGCTCCTCCAGCCTGTTCTCCAGCCAGACCTACCGCGGCGCGGCCGCGCAGTCGGAGCCGGAGACCGTGGCCTACGACAACCTGACCAAGCGGGTGAAGTTCACCTACCTGATCAACTACCACTCGGCCGCCATGCTGCTCCTGTACGGGATCAGCTGGCAGCAGGCCACCCCGGCCCCCGACGACCTGATCTTCGAGGCCATGCTGGGCGACGACGCCACCCCGGCCGTCCCGACGTACGACCCGGACATCGGCGCCGAGCTCTACACCACCAACGGCGACACCGACGGGCACACGACGAACGTGCGCGGCGCCCTGTCCATCACGCCCGAGATGTCCACGTGCGAGGCGGCGGCGGCGAAGTACCCGGACGACGAGTGGACGGAGGAGACCTGCGCCGGCGGGCTCGGGTTCACCTTCCCCGACGACGAGCGGCTGATCCAGGAGGAGTTCCTGATGAACGTCCCCCTGGCCGTCGCCGCCGCCAAGTCGGTGCAGACGCCGGACAGGCCGGTCTCCGTGATCGGGCGCACGGTGCCCGACTTCAGGCCGGACTCCTTCAGCGTCTCCTACGGCGACCCGCAGCCGGTGGCGGTCATCGCCCGCCGCTCGCTGGGCGCCAAGGCGCTGCGTTACCGCATCAACGGCGGCCCCGTGCAGACCAGGTCCGTGAGCGAGTGGCAGGGCGGTGAGCGGTACGGCGACGAGAACGACCTGTACTTCGCCGAGTACCGCGGCACCGTGAGCGGCGCCAGACCCGGCGACAAGGTGGAGGTCTGGTTCACCGGCTTCAAGGCGGGCACCGGGACCGTCTCCAGCAGCCGCTTCACCTACACGCTGGCCAAGGACTCCTCGGCCAAGGTGCTGGTGGTGGCCAACGAGGACTACACGGGCTTCAACCCGGACTACCCGCCCACCGTGACCGCGCCCAAGTACACCGCCACCTACCAGCAGGCGCTGAGGACGGCCGGGTACAACTCGGAGACGTGGGACGTGGACGCCCAGGGCGTGCCGCACCACCTCGGCGTGCTGTCGCACTTCAAGGGCCTGGTGTGGGAGCTGGGCGACAACCGGCTGTCCATGGACCAGCAGGACGTCGTCACCGTGACGCCGCTCGGCAACCTGCCCGACGCCGACGTCAAACGGTCGCAGCAGGACCTGACCATCGCCGTCCGCGACTACCTCAACGAGGGCGGCAAACTCCTCTACACCGGCGAGACGGCCGCGTACTACGGCATTCTCGACACCATCGTCGGCGGCATCTACTACGGCATCGACGGCAACCCGGACGGCGACTGCGTGGTCACCACCATCTCGGGCCTGTTCGACGAGTGCCTGCTGCTGGCCGACGACTTCACGCAGTACTACATGGGCGTCGGCGGGCGCATCCCGCGCGCCGACCCCAGCGGCTTCACCGGCACCGGCCCGCTGGCCGGCACCAGCGGCACGTTCGGCGGCCCCGCGCTGGCGGACAACCCGCTGAACGAGGCAGGCGTGCTGATCCCGATGGGCACGGACTTCCCGCGCTTCACCGGCACGCCGGCCGCCGACTACCAGCTCGGCACGCCGGGGCCGTTCGACCCGATCGAAGGGCAGTGGTACGTCGCCGGGCCGCACGCCGACGACTCGTACATGCGGCTGACCAGGACGATCAACCTGGGCGCCGTGACGGCGGCGCAGCAGCCGCAACTGGCCTTCCAACTGTCCTTCGACACCGAGCCCGGCTATGACAACGTCATCGTCGAGGCCCACACCGTCGGGCAGGACAACTGGACCACGCTGCCGGACCTCAACGGCGGCACCGACACCGGTGTCCCGACGGAGTGCGAGGCCGGGTTCTACGTGGAGGAGCACCCGTGGCTCCTGCACTACCTGACGCCTGGCAACCCGTGCACGCCGACCGGCACCTCCGGCTCGTGGAACCGGTTCACCGGCGACTCGGGCGGCTGGCAGCAGGTGGCCTTCGACCTGTCCCCGTACGCGGGACAGCAGGTCGAGGTGTCGATCAGCTACGTGACCGACCCCGGCACCGGCGGGGTGGGCGCGTTCGTGGACGACACCCGGATCCTCGTGGGCGGCACCGCCACCGAGCCCGAGGGCTTCGAGACCGGGCTCGGCGCGTGGGCCATCCCCGGCCCGCCGGCGGGCAGCCCGACCGGCGCCGGCGACTTCGCCCGCGACCAGGCCGACACCACGGCGGCCGTGACCACCAGGGACACGGTGCTGCTGGGCTTCGGGCTGGAGCAGGTCGGCAGCGCCGCTGAGCGGAGCGCGACCCTGCGCAAGGCGATGCGGTTCCTGATCGGCTGAGCACCGCACCGCATAAACGACGGCCACCCCCTGCGCGGGGTGGCCGTCTTCATGCCAGGTGGCGCTCGAACCAGTCCAGGACGCGCTCGTACGCCTGCGCCGCCGCCTCCGCGTCGTACCGGGGCCCGGTGTCGTTGAAGAAGGCGTGCCCCACCCCGGGGAACGTCACCAGCTCGTGCGTCAGCCCCGCCTTCGTCAGGGCGGCCTCGGCGGCGTCCCTGGTGGCGTTGACCCGGGCGTCCTGCTCGCCGTAGATCCCGAGCACGGCCGCCTTCGTCCCCGCGAAGTCGGCGTCGTCCGGCAGCGGCCCGTAGAAGGGCACGGCGGCCGACAGGCGCGGCTCCGCCGACGACAGCATCAGCCAGGTCATGCCGCCGCCGAAGCAGAAGCCCATCATGGCGAGCTTCGCCTCCCCGGCCCGCCTGGCCAGCTCGCCCACCGCCGCCTTCATGTCGGCCACGAACCGGGCGTCGTCGATCTCGCCGAGCTTGGCCGTGGCCTGCGCGCTGTCGGCGAACGTCGCGGTGCCGCCCTCGCGGGAGAGCAGGTCGAGCGCCAGGGCGGAGTAGCCGCTGGCGGCCAGGCGGCCGGCGACCGAGCGGATGTGGTCGGTCAGGCCGCGGTTCTCGTGGATCACCAGCACCGCGCCCTTCGGGTCCGCGGCCTGCGCCCAGGCGGCCTGCAGCGTCGTGCCCTCGGGCCCGGCGAACGTGATCGGCTCCGTCGGCAGCGGCGACGGCCCCGCCGGGCTCGCCGAGGGGGCAGGCGTGGTGGCGGCCGGAGCCGACGTGGTGGGTGCCGCGGGCTCGGGCGGCGCGCCGCAGGCCGCGAGGAGGGCCGTGGCGGCGGGCAGGCCCAGGCCGAGCAGCGCGAGCCGCCGCAGCGCTTCGCGGCGGGGGATCAGGCCGTCCACGTGGTCGTGGGCGACCTCTTCTGCGAGATAGCGCTGGATGGGCGTCATGCCGGAGGTCTAACCCCATCCACCGAAAAACCGTGTAAAGGCGGCGGTTACGCGGGTTTTCGCGGTGACTTGATGAAGTGCGTAGCAAGCCGATACGAGGGACGAGGAATTCATGCGTACATCACGTTTCGCTCTTGTGTTGCTCGCCGCCGGCGGGCTGCTCATGACCGCGAGCGCCGCGTTCGCCGACCCGGAGCCGACCGCTCTGGAGCTGCGCGTCGTCGTGGACGACTGCCACCACGGGAGCGTGCAGCCGTGACCGACCCCGCACTGCTCGAACGGGCCCTGTTCGAGGTCAAAAGGGTGATCGTCGGACAGGACCACATGGTCGAGCGGCTGCTCGTGGCGGTGCTCGCCAAGGGGCACTGCCTGCTCGAAGGAGTCCCCGGCATCGCCAAGACGCTGGCCGCCGAGACCACCGCCAAGGTGGTCGGGGGGACGTTCGCCCGCATCCAGTTCACGCCCGACCTGGTGCCGTCCGACATCGTCGGCACCAGGATCTACCGGCCCTCCACCGAGTCGTTCGACGTCGAGCTCGGGCCCGTCATGGTGAACCTGCTGCTCGCCGACGAGATCAACAGGGCGCCCGCGAAGGTGCAGTCGGCGCTGCTGGAGATCATGGCCGAGCGCCAGGTCAGCATCGGCGGCGTCACCTACGAGGTGCCCAGGCCGTTCCTGGTGCTGGCCACCCAGAACCCGATCGAGTCGGAAGGCGTCTACCACCTGCCCGAGGCGCAGCGCGACCGCTTCCTCATGAAGATCGACGTCGACTATCCCAGCGAATCGGAGGAGCTGGCGATCGTCTACCGGATGAGCGTCGACCCGCCGTCGCCGCAGGGCGTCCTCGACCCGGCGCGGGTGGTCGCGCTGCAACGCAGGGCCCAGGAGGTCTTCGTGCACCACGCGGTCGCCGAGTACGCCGTCCGCCTCGTCTACGCCACCCGCGACCCCGACCGGTACGGGGTGCCCGACGTCGGGCGGCTGCTGGCGTTCGGCGCCAGCCCCAGGGCGACGCTCGGCCTGCTGGCGGCCGGCCGGGCGCTGGCGCTGCTGCGGGGGCGCGACTACGTGCTGCCCGAGGACGTACGGGACCTGGCGCACGACGTCATGGCACACCGGCTGGTGCTGTCCTTCGACGCGCTGGCCGACGGGGTGATGCCGCGCCAGATCGTGGACCGGGTGCTGGCGGCCGTGCCGCTGCCCGTCATCGCCCCCAGCCAGGAGACCCAGCCCTACGACACCCGGCAGGACGCGGTGGCATGAAGCCGTACCTGATCGCCGAGCCCGCGCTGCGCAGGCTCGAACTGACCATCACCAGGAGGCTGGATGGGCTGCTCCAGGGCGAACACCTCGGCCTGGTGCCAGGTCCGGGCAGCGAACCGGCGGAGTCCAGGCCGTACCAGCCGGGCGACGACGTGCGGCGGATGGACTGGAACGTCACCGCCCGCACGAACGAGCCGCACGTCCGCGACCTCGTCGCCGACCGGGAGCTGGAGATCTGGGCGCTGCTCGACGCCACCGCCAGCATGGACTTCGGGACCGCGGCGATGGAGAAGCGGGAGCTGGCCCTGTCCGCCCTGGCCGCGGCCGGCTTCCTCACCCAGCGGACGGGCAACCGCATCGGCGCCCACCTGCTGCACGGCGGCGGCGTCAGGACGCTGCCCGCCAGGACGGGCCGGCCGCACCTGATGGCGCTGCTCCAGGCGGCGTTCGCGCTGCCCCGCACCCCGCCAGGGGTGGCCGAGCCGCTGCTCGGCGTGGCGGCCGAGCAACTCGGCCGGGTGGTACGGCGCCGCGGCCTGGTCGTGGTCGTGTCGGACTTCCTCGACTCCCCCGAGACCTGGGAGCCGCCGCTGCGCCGGCTCACCGCCCGGCACCAGGTGCTGGCCGTGGAGGTGCTCGACCCGCGCGAGCTGACCCTGCCCGACGTGGGGATCCTGACGCTGGTCGACCCGGAGACGGGGCGGCGGCGCGAGGTCGCCACCGGCAACGCCCGGCTGCGCCGCCGGTACGCCGAGGCCGCTTCTGAGCAGCGGGACGCCATCGGGCGGGCGCTGCGCCGGGCCGGGGCCACCCATCTGCGGCTGCGTACCGACCGGGACTGGGTGCGCGACCTGGTCAAGCACGTCATGCGCCAGCGCCGCCTGGCCACCCTGGCGGCCAGCCCGCCCGCGCATCCACCCGCGCATCCACCCGCGCATCCACCCGCGCGTCCGCCTGCGAGCCCGCCGGCGCATCCACCTGCCCATCCACCTGCCCATCCACCCACGGGAGGAGGTGACGTGGCGTGACCCTCATCGCGCCCGTCTGGCTGCTGCTGCTCATCCCGGTGGCCCTGCTCGCGCTCACCTACGTCGTCATGGCGCTGCGCTCCAGAACCGCCTACGCCGTCCGCTTCACCAACCTCGACCTGCTCGACAAGGTCGCGCCGAGGCGGCCGGGATGGCGCAGGCACGTGCCCGCGGCGGCGCTGCTGCTCATGTTCGCCCTGCTCGTGGTGGGGTTCGCCCGCCCGACGGCCGAGGTGCGGGTGCCGCGCGAACGGGCGACGATCATGGTGGCGTTCGACGTGTCGGCGTCCATGGGCGCCACCGACGTGTCGCCGAACCGGTTCGAGGCGGCCAAGCAGGCGGCCAGGCAGTTCGTCCAGGGGCTGCCCGAGCGGTTCAACCTGGGCCTGGTGTCGTTCTCGTCCGCCGCGTCCGTCGCCGTGCCGCCCACCACGGACCGGCCGGCGGTGATGAGCGCGCTCGACCGGCTCGGCATGGACTCGGGCACCGCCATCGGCGAGGCCGTCTTCTCCTCGCTGGAGGCCATCGCCGCGCTCGACTCGGAGGAGGAGGCGCCTCCCGCGCACATCGTGCTGCTGTCCGACGGCTCCAACACGACCGGCCGCACGGTGACCGACGCGGCGGCCGAGGCGTCCTCGCGCGGCGTCCCGGTCACCACCATCGCCTACGGCACGCCGGACGGCACCATCAGCCTGTCGGGCCGCGAGGTGCAGGTGCCGGTGGACGGGCCCGCGCTGCGCGGCCTGGCCGAGTCGGCGGGCGGCGGCTTCTACGAGGCGGCCAGCGGCGACGAGCTGCAGGCGGTCTACGAGGACATCGGCACGTCGGTCGGCTACCGCACCGAGCGGCAGGAGGTCTGGCAGTGGTTCGTGGGGGCGGGGCTGATCTTCGCGCTGATCGCGGCGGCGACGTCGATGTTGTGGTTCTCGAGGCTCCCGTGAGGGGGCTGGGCAGCCCGCGCGGGCCGGAGTTCCGCACGGTGCCGATGGGCGGGCGCGAGGAGGCGCCTCACAGTGCCGCGCCTCAGGGTGCCGCGCCGCCGCTGATCGGGCCGCCGCTGATTGGGCCGCCGCAGCACCACCACCCCGTACCGCGGACTCCCGTCACGCCGCCGCCACCCAGGGGCGGTCGCATCCTGGTGACCGCCGCGCTCGTCGCGGCGCTCACCGGGGCGGCGGCGGGCGTGGCGGGGGCGGCGGGGGCACGGCTCCTCGAAGGGACCGAGCCGGCCCCCGCCGCCGCCCTGCCGAGGGTGGCGCCCGCGCCGTCGGCGAGCCTGGCCGGGCTGAGCGCGACGGCGGCCCGCGTGCTGCCCAGCGTGGTCTCCGTGGAGACGCGCAGCTCGGGCGGCTCCGGCTTCGTCATCGACGACCGCGGGCACATCCTCACCAACGCGCACGTCGTCAGCGGCAGCAGCACGGTGACCGTGGTGCTGCACGACGGCAGCAGGCTGACCGCCCGCGTCGCGGGCGCGGACGACGACGAGGACCTGGCCGTGCTGGAGGTGGACTACCCGCGCGAGCTGACGCCCGCCACGCTCGGCCGCTCCGCGGACCTGTCCGTCGGCGACCAGGTGCTGGCCATCGGCTCGCCGCTGGGCCTGTCCGGGACGGTCACCTCAGGCATCGTCAGCGCCCTGGACAGGGAGGTGCGGCTGGGCGGCTCCCGGCGCACGGCCGTCCAGACCGACGCCTCCATCAACCCGGGCAACTCCGGCGGCCCGCTGGTCAACGCCAGAGGCGAGGTAGTCGGCGTGAACACCGCGATCGCGGCGTCCAGGGGAGGCGGGAACATCGGCATCGGTTTCGCCATCCCCATCGACAGAGCCGCGCCCATCGCGGAACGCATCATCCGAAACTAGGGTCCAGGGCATGCGGCTGCTTGTGGTTGAGGACGAGGAGGACCTGGTCGACGCGCTGCGCGTCGGCCTGGTCCGGGCGGGCTACGCGGTGGACGTCTCCTACGACGCTCCCTCCGCGCACGAGAAGTTGCAGGTCAACACCTACGACCTGGTCCTGCTCGACCTGAACCTGCCGGGCGGCGACGGCTTCCAGCTCTGCCGGGCCGTGCGCGCGGCGGGCCAGGGCGTACGGATCATCATGGTGACCGCCCGCGACCGGCTGGACGACCGCGTCCGCGGCCTGGACGAGGGCGCGGACGACTACCTGGTCAAGCCGTTCGCCTTCCCCGAGCTGCTGGCCAGGGTGCGAGCCCTGCTGCGCAGGGAGGCGGGCGGCGGCACGTCCGTGCTGGAGGTGGGCGGCCTGCGGATCGACACCGCGCGGCTGGAGGTGTCGCTGGACGGCAGGTCGCTGGCGCTCACCCCCAAGGAGTACGGCGTGCTGCACTACCTGATGACCAGGCCCGGCCACGTCGTGTCCACGGAGGAGCTGCTCGAACACGTCTGGGACGAGCACGCGGACCCGTTCACCAGCACCGTCCGCGTCACGGTCGGCAACCTGCGCCGCAAGCTGCAGGAGGACGGCCTGATCGAGACCGTGATCAGCCGCGGCTACCGGCTGAAGGAGCCGACGTGATCCACACCATCCGCTTCCGGATCACCGTCCTGTACTCGGGGCTGCTGTTCGTGCTGGCCACGCTGGTGCTCGGCGGCATCTACTTCGCCGTGTCCAAGACCACCGAGCAGCGCCCGATCACGACCGAGTACGCCAAGACCTACAGCGGCGACCAGTACCTCGGCAAGCGCGAGGTGGTCTTCGTGGAGGAGGTCGAGAACGCGGTCAACGTCAGGACGATGAGCACGCTGCGCGACTTCTCGCTGCTCACGCTGGCCGTCCTGTACGTGGCGAGCCTGGGCATCGGCTGGGTGCTGTCGGGACGGGTGCTGCGGCCCGTCCGGTCGATCACCCGTACGACGGAGGAGATCCAGGCCACCGACCTGAAGCGGCGCATCAAGCTGCACGGCCCGCGCGACGAGCTGAAGGACCTGGCCGACACCATCGACACCATGCTCGCCCGGCTGGAGGAGGCGTTCAGCGCGCAGCGGCAGCTCATCGACGACGCCTCGCACGAGCTGCGCAGCCCGCTGACCATCATCAGGGCCAACGTGGACGCCGTCCTGGCCGCCCCCGACGCCAGCGAGGAGGAGCGGGCCAGGGCCGTGGCCATCGTGGACCGGGCGACGACCCGGATGACCAGGCTCGTGGAGGACCTGCTGGCCACGGCCAGGCGGCAGGGCGCCGCGTTCGCCGACGCCGACCTCGACCTGGCCAGGGTGGTGGGGGAGGCGTGCGAGGAGTACGCCACCCCGGCCGCCGAGCGGGACATCGTGATCACCCGTGAGCTGGAGGCCGGGCTGGACGCGGCGGGCGACGCCGACGCGCTGCGCCGCGCCGTGGCCAACCTGCTGTCCAACGCCGTGCGTCTGTCGCCGTCCGGCGGCCTGATCAGGGCCGGGGCGGGCCGGACGGGCGGCTGGCTGTGGGCGGCGGTCCGCGACGACGGGCCCGGGCTGCGGGAGTCGGACCAGGCGCGGGTGTTCGACCGGTTCTGGCGCGGCGAGGCGAGCCGCAGGGACCGGCACACCGGGCTGGGGCTGGCGATCGTACGGCAGATCGTGGAGTCGCACGGGGGGCGCGTGGCGGTGTTCTCGCGGCTTGGGGAGGGGGCGACGTTCGTGCTGTGGCTGCCGCCCCGCGAGGGCGCGGCGGGCAGCCCGCCCGAGGACAACCCCCTACGCTGAGCGCCGCGTCAGACGGCCCTCGTGGCGCGGAGAGCCGCCGACGCTGACCGCCCGCGTGGTGAGGAGGGCCGCCTACGCCGAGTGCCTCCGGCAGATGGCGCGCGTGGCGAGGAAGGCCACGACGGGCAGGACGAAGACGGCCACCCGCAGCACGGTGACGACCACCCCGTAGGCGTCCGCCGGCATGGTGAGCAGCGCCGGCGGCGCGGCCGGTGGCGGCGGCAGCCCCGGCGCGGAGTGCATGGCGGGCGGCGCCACCGACACCCACGTGCCCGCCCACAGCGTCACGAAGAACGTGATCACCGCGACCCCCAGCGCCGTCCGCACCGGGGCTTGCGACGGCCGGTCCAGCAGGTGGTGGATCTCACGGTCCCCGCTGTAGCGCCGCTCGATGAACGGCCACAGGAACAGCACGCCGAAGAAGCCCAGCAGGATCAGTGGCGGGATCCACAGCCCGGGCTGCAGCACGAACCCGCCGACGGCGATCTCCCACGCGGGCACCAGCCGCTGCGCCCCGTCGAGCACCCCGAAGTACCAGAACGGCTGCGCCGACGGCGGCTGCACGCCCGGCTGGTACGCCCCGTGCTCCCACACCGGGTTGACCCGTACGAACGTGGCCAGCAACGCGATGAAGCCGATCGTGAACAGCGCGGTGGCCCCGTTCTTGACCGCGAAGTACGGGAAGAACGGCCCGCCGGACACCTCGCGCTCGCTGACGGCCGTGGCGCGGCGCTCGGTGTGCTTCTGCCGCCAGGTGAGGATGAGGCCGTGCAGCGGCACCACGGCCAGCAGGATGCCGGGCACCAGCAGCACGTGCAGGGCGAACAGGCGCGGCAGCACCTGGCCGGGGAACTCGCCGTCGAACGTGAACGCCGACAGGTACGTGCCGATCAGCGGCACCGACAGCAGCACCCCCTGCGCCTGCCGCAGCCCCGCCATGGCGAGCTGGTCGGCGGTCAGCGTGAAGCCCAGGAACGCCTCGAACAGCGCCAGCGCGAACAGCAGCACGCCCAGCATCCAGGTCAGCTCCCTGGGCCGCCTGAACGCGCCGGTGAAGAAGACCCGGCACATGTGGGCCACGATCGAGAGCACGAACACCATCGCCGACCAGTGGTGCAGTTGCCGCACCAGCAGCCCGCCGCGCACCTCGAGGCTGAGCTCGACGACCGACTCGTACGCCACGTCCGGGTTCGGCTTGTAGAACAGCGTCAGGAACGTCCCGGTGAGCACGAGCAGCACGAACGAGTACAGCGCCAGCTCACCCAGCAGGAACGACCAGTGGCTGGGGAAGAGCTTGCGGAGCTGGGGCCGCAGCCAGCGTCCGAACGGCAGCCGGTCGTCGAGCCACGTCGCGGAACCGACGGCGGCCTTGGCGGAGCCGACGATGATTCTGGGCTGCCGCTTGGGCTTGGTAGGAGTGGCCATGGGCGCCTCCTGGCGAGGGTGTGATCCGATTGTGCACCTACCTCCCGCCATTCTCAAGAATTGGTGTAAACCAATTGGTCTAATCCAATTTTCGACACATGGGTCGTATAATTGGATTAGACCTCTCATGAGGCTTTGACCAGCACAAATGCCGACTTATACGAGGAGTGCAGTTTCATCATCAATTCCGCCGGTAGAGTCCGGGGCAGAGGCGTTCGAAGGAGCTGTGGTGGCCAAGTACGTTTACGACTTCACCGAGGGCAACAGGAATCTCAAGGATCTTCTTGGCGGTAAGGGTGCCAACCTCGCCGAAATGACCAATCTCGGGCTGCCTGTTCCGCATGGATTCACGATCACCACCGAGGCGTGCCGCCACTACCTGGCGGAAGGCTCCGTGCCGAGCGGGCTGGACCGCGAGGTCGCCCAGCAGCTGACGGCCCTGGAAACGAAGATGGGCAGGAAGCTCGGGCAGGCCGACGACCCGCTGCTCGTGAGCGTGCGCTCGGGGGCGAAGTTCTCCATGCCGGGCATGATGGAGACCGTTCTCAACATCGGGCTCAACGACGAGTCGGTGCACGGCCTGGCCAAGCAGTCGGGCGGCAACGACCGTTTCGCCTGGGACTCCTACCGCAGGCTCATCCAGATGTTCGGCAAGACCGTGCTCGACATCGACGGCGACCTGTTCGAGCGCGCGCTCGACGACCTCAAGGGCCGCCGCCAGGACACCGATCTCGACTCGGGCGAGCTGCAGCAGCTCGTGGAGACGTACAAGGGCATCGTGCGCGAGCAGACCGGCAAGGACTTCCCCGCCGACCCGCGCGAGCAGATGCGCCTGGCCGTCATGGCCGTCTTCGACTCGTGGAACGCCCCGCGCGCCATCCTCTACCGGCGTCAGGAGCGCATCCCCGCCGACCTCGGCACCGCCGTGAACATCATGGCCATGGTCTTCGGCAACTACGGCAACGACTCAGGCACCGGCGTGGCCTTCACCCGCGACCCCGGCTCGGGCCAGCAGGGCATCTACGGCGACTACCTGCAGAACGCGCAGGGCGAGGACGTGGTGGCGGGCATCCGCAACACCATCCCCCTGCAAGACCTCGAACATCTCGACAAGCCGTCCTACGACCAGCTCGTCGGCATCATGGAGACCCTGGAGAACCACTACAGGGACCTGTGCGACATCGAGTTCACCATCGAGCGCGGCAAGCTGTGGATGCTGCAGACGCGCGTCGGCAAGCGCACCCCGGCGGCGGCCTTCTGCATCGCCACCCAGCTCGTCGACCAGGGCCTCATCACCATGGACGAGGCCGTCACCCGCGTCACCGGCGACCAGCTCGCCCAGCTCATGTTCCCCCGCTTCGACGGCGGCGCCGAGAAGAAGAAGATCGCCAAGGGCATGAACGCCTCGCCGGGCGCCGCCGTCGGCAAGGCCGTCTTCTCCTCCGAGCGCGCCGTGGAGCTGGCGGAGCAGGGCGAGGACGTCATCCTCGTCCGCCGCGAGACCAACCCCGACGACCTGGCCGGCATGATCGCCGCCAAGGGCATCCTGACCAGCCGCGGCGGCAAGACCTCACACGCCGCCGTGGTCGCCCGCGGCATGGGCAAGACGTGCGTGTGCGGCGCCGAGGAGCTGGAGGTCCTCACGGCCGAGCGGCGCTTCGTCGCCCCCGGCGGCGTGACGGTCTCCGAAGGCGAGGTCATCTCCATCGACGGCACCACCGGCGAGGTCTTCCTCGGCGAGGTGCCCGTCGTGGACTCCGCCGTCGTCGAGTACTTCGAAGGCGTCACCGAGCCGGAGGACGACCTCGTCAAGGCCGTCGACCGGATCATGAGCCACGCGGACGCCGCCCGCCGCCTCGGCGTGCGCGCCAACGCCGACACCCCCGAGGACGCCGCCCGCGCCCGCCGCTTCGGCGCGCAGGGCATCGGGCTGTGCCGCACCGAGCACATGTTCCTCGGCGAGCGCCGCCAGCTCGTGGAGGACCTGGTGCTCGCCTCCACGGACGACGAACGCCAGACGGCCCTGGACGCCCTGGAGCCCCTCCAGAAGTCCGACTTCATCGGCATATTCCAGGCCATGGACGGCGCCCCCGTCACCATCCGGCTCATCGACCCGCCCCTGCACGAGTTCCTGCCCGACATCGTCGACCTGTCGGTCAAGGCCGCCACCGGCGAGGCCACCGACAAGGACCGCAAGCTCCTGTCGGCCGTCAAGCGCCTGCACGAGCAGAACCCCATGCTCGGCCTGCGCGGCGTCCGCCTCGGCCTGGTCATCCCCGGCCTGTTCGACATGCAGGTCCGCGCCATCGCCCAGGCCGCCGCCGAAGTGCCCGGCGCCCGTCCCGAGATCATGATCCCGCTGGTGGCCGCCGTACAGGAGCTGGAGTCCGTACGCGAGGAGGCCGTCAGGATCCTCGCCTCGACCGGCGTCGAAGCCCTCGTCGGCACCATGATCGAAGTCCCCCGCGCGGCCCTCACCGCCGGCCAGATCGCCGAGGCCGCCGAGTTCTTCTCCTTCGGCACCAACGACCTCACCCAGATGGCCTGGGGCTTCTCCCGCGACGACGTCGAGGCCGCCTTCTTCTCCCGCTACCTCGACCTCGGCATCTTCGGCGTCTCCCCGTTCGAGACCATCGACAGGGAGGGCGTCGGCCGCCTCATCGAGATCGCCGTCCGCGAAGGCCGGGCCGCCCGGCCCGACCTGCACCTCGGCATCTGCGGCGAGCACGGCGGCGACCCCGACTCGGTGCACTTCTGCCACGAGGTGGGGCTCGACTACGTCTCCTGCTCGCCGTTCCGGATCCCGGTGGCGCGGCTGGAGGCCGGCCGCGCGGCCCTCACCCAGTCCGACTCCGACACCCGCTGAGCCCTTCGTCCCCCGGGGCACGCGCCCCGGGGGACGGGCCCTTCGTCCCGCCGCTTCGTCGCACCGCTTCGTCCAGCGCATGACGAACGACGCGGCCGAGCGCGGGCTGGTCGGGTTCGCGCCCGACCCCGCGCACAAGCGCTCCTCCCTCATCCGGCTGACGGAAGCGGGCGAGCGCGCCATCGGCGCCGGCATCGAACGCGAACGGACGGTGCTGCGCCAGATCGGCGGCGGCATCGAGCGCGAACGGACGGTGCTCCGCCAGATCGGCGGCGACCTGACCGAGGCCGAGATCGACGCCTGCCTGCGCGTCCTGTCCGGCCTGCCGCACCTGCTCGACGACACAGGCATGGATTGACGCCACTTTCGCCGCCAGATGGTCTACAGTCGTCCGCCGTGGCCGAATCCTCCTCCTATCTGACCGCGACCGCGGACGCCTACGACGCCGTCGCCGACCTCTACGCCGACCTCACCCGCGACTCGCTCGACAGCCTCCCGCTGGACCGCGCGCTGATCGACGCCTTCGCCGAACTCGTCAGGACCGCCGGGCCCCGCCCCGTCGTCGAGGCCGGCTGCGGGCCGGGCTACCTGACGGCGCACCTGCGCGACCTCGGACTGGACGCCTCCGGCGTCGACCTGTCTCCCGCCCTGCTCGCCATCGCCCGCCGGGACTACCCCGGCCTGCGGTTCGAGCTCGGTTCGATGGGCGATCTGAAGGTGGCCGACGGTGAGCTGGGCGGGCTGCTCTCCTGGTACTCCACCATTCACATCCCGCCGCCGGAACTGCCGCCGTATTTCGCCGAGTTCCGCCGGGTGCTGGCTCCTGGGGGTCTTCTTCTGCTCGGGTTCTTCGAGTCCGAGGGGGATCCGGTGGTGGAGTTCGACCACAAGGTCACGCCCGCCTATCGGTGGCCGATCGACGAGCTGGCCGGTTTGGTGCGTAAGGAAGGGTTCGAGGAGGTGGGCCGGATGTTGCGGGCGCCCACGGAGAATGAGCGGTTCTATCATGGGCGTTTGTTGATGCGCGCTTCATAGGCCCGGGCATCGAATGGCGGGCGGTGCGGCGCGGAACAGCCGCGCCCGCCGCCCGCTACCGCCGTCGAGGAAATGCATTCGGGTTGGCGTCTTGCGCACGCGGCGTTCTCCGCCCCTGCCTTTTGGCCTCCCGGCGCCTCACCGCATAAGCATCGACCTCAGCCTGGAGAACGGCGCAGCTGGCCTCGATGATGTCCAGCGCACGAAGCAGCGCCGCCTCATCCGAGCGAAATCTCCCGGCCTTCGACTCGAGATAACTCAGCGTCGCATGGAACCCGAGCGGCCGATACAACTGCACGCACGAACGCAGCGCCGATATTCGATGCCGGTACGGCAGTCCGGGGTCGCGCACCTTGCGCGCATAGCCGCCGAAGCTCACCGCGCGAACAGAGCCGCACGGCCGAATGCCGCTCTCTCCACTAAAATCCCTCATTTGTCCATTCGTTTTGTCCACAAGCAAGGACGGTCATTTTCGTTCGACCAGGCATTTCGTCCTCACGCCCCATGTGGCGGAATGGTGATGACGGCGACAAACCACTGCACCTGACACTCGAAAGGACTCCTTCGTGAGCGTTCTCGCTGCGGTATCCGGCAATGTCACCGCCATCGGTTACGGCCTCGCCGCCATAGGCCCCGGCGTCGGCGTCGGCATCATCTTCGGCAACGGCGTGCAGGCCATCGCCCGCCAGCCCGAGGCCTACGGCCTGATCCGTCAGAACATGCTGCTGGGCTTCGTCCTCACCGAGGCGCTGGCCCTGCTGGG
The DNA here is from genome assembly GCF_039531895.1 of Nonomuraea monospora. NCBI lineage: Bacteria > Bacillati > Actinomycetota > Actinomycetes > Streptosporangiales > Streptosporangiaceae > Nonomuraea > Nonomuraea monospora. Next base: position 417,548 of record NZ_BAAAQX010000002.1, on the reverse strand, counting down.
CCTGGTCGCGCCGTTCATTTTCCGGGCCATCCCGTAACGGTCTCGTCATTCCAGTCGGGGACCGTCACCGTTCCCGACTCCCAATCGCGCCGCAGTATCGCGTAACCCGTCGAGTCGTGCACCGTGCCGTCCGGCGCCGGCCAGGCCTCCCGGTAATGCGACTCCTTGACATACCCGCTCTTGCGGAAGACGGCGCGCATCGGGTGGTTGTCCTGCCGCGTATTGCCCTCGATGCGCCTGATTTCGGGGAATTCGGTGAACAGGTAGGAGGTCAGCCACTTGACGGCCGCCGTGCCCAGGCCGCGCCCGCGCCAGGCCTCGCGTACGCGCAGGTCGAACATGGGGGTGCCGTCGGTGAGGTCCTGCAGTCGCACCAGGCCCGCCCGCTCCCCGTCCGCGACGATCCAGAACGTGCGGCTCTCCTCGTCGTCGTAGAGACCCTCGGCGGCCCGCTTCCTGATCGCCGGCGCTTCCTGGACGCCCGCGTGGAAGGGCCAGTTCTCGCCGGTCAGGAAGCCGACGAGGGCTTCGGTGTCGTCAGGGGAGAAGCGCGTGAATTCGATGTGCACGTCGCAGAGCGTGTCGGGGGCGCGGGCGGGGCGTCAAACGGTTTTCCGTCACCGCCGTGGGTCACCGCCGTGGGTCACCGGGCGGGGTAGCTGCTCGTCATGGTGTCGAAATAGGCCTCGGGGGCCCCGTCGAGATAGTCGGCGGCATTGTTCAGGAAGTCGCGCAGCGGCGGATACTCGTTGTGCAGGTCGAGGTCCTCCTTGGATCGCCAGACCTCGTAAAGGAAGAAACGTCCGTCCGCTTGTTCGTGGATGTGATATTCCAGGTTTCCCTCCTCGGCCCTGGTCGGCTCGACGAGTGACAGCAGGATTTCCCGTACTTCGTCGGCCCGCTCGGGGCGGGGGCGGAGGAAACCGTACAGGGCGAGGGGCGCTTGCGTTGTCGTCATGTCACCGAAGGTAGAACGTCACATCGATGTGAGATTCAAGCCGGCGGGTCGTGAGGTGCGTCACACAGGCGAACGCCTGCTCAGTTGACGGTGACGGTGTGCCGCAGGTTGTTGAGGCCGGTGGACGGCTCCCAGGTGCCCTCGTTGGCGACCCTGATCGAGTACTCCGGCCGGGACGGCAGCAGCGGGTCCGGCAGGTTCAGCAGGAGCGCGTAGCTCCCTGCCGGGAGGGTGGCGGGGAGGCTGACGGTCTGGGTGATCGTGCTGGTGGCCCCGGCCGCCCACCGGCGCGGGTCCGCGCTGAGCGGGAAGCGGTGCACCGCCCACGTCGAGGTGTTGCGCAGGACCAGTTCCAGGCCGCGCGGGTTGAACGGCGCGGCGTACCCCTCGTTCTTCAGCGTGATGCTGACCGGCAGCCCGCCGCCGCGCGTGGCGGTACTCGGGTACGTGCCGCTCTGCAGGGCGAGGCGGTAGCCGAGGTTGCGGGTGATCTCCGCGAGGCAGCCGCCGGTGCTCCAGCTTCCCAGCACGCCGGTGTGGTAGTCGGTGTTCAGGTACGACCAGTGGAAGCGCGACAGCTCGTCCTTGGCGGTCGGGCAGTCCGAGCGCGGCGGGTTGGGGTTACAGGTCTCCCCGCCCATGGCCACGTACGCCGTCTCCGCCTGCAGGTACGGGTACTCCACGGCCGCGTTCTCGTAGGTGCCGTAGTCGTCCGGGCTGGCCAGGAAGCAGTCGTTGTGGTGCCCGAGCCGCGCCACGGCCGAGCCGCCGTACGCCTGGCCTGAGGTGACCGGGGTGGTGGTGTAGAGCGTGCGCTTGAACTTCGGCGTACGGAGCTGCACCATCCGCGTGGAGGGCAGCACGCTGAGCAGTTTGTCCACCACGGCCTTGCGGTTGGCCCAGTCGGCGGCGGTGACGACGCCGGCGTTGCCGAAGTTCTGGGTGTAGTACCACTCGCCCCACGCCCCGATGAACCCGGCCTGCATGAGGTAGATGACGTCCTGGTTGGCGTTCAGGTAGGGCTTGAGCTGGTCGAGGTGGGCCAGCACGCGGTCCTTGGCGGCGTCGGCGCCGTCGGTGGAGGTGGTGTAGGCGAAGCGCAGCACCATCTTCAGCCCCGCCGCGCGCACGGTGTCGAGCTGCTGCTGCAACTGGTCGAGCGCGGCCTGGCTGATCGCGGTGGTCCTGAACTCGGCTAGGTAGAACACGCACATCACCAGCGAGATGTTCTGGCCGGTGCGGTAGCCCTGGAGGGTGGCGAGGGAGAAGTCGTTCTTGTCGCAGTCGCCGGTGTGGTGGTAGAGGCCGCGCTCGGGGTTGGCGAAGTCGACGGTCGTGGGCGGGTACGTGACGGAGCCGCCCCCTCCGCCGCCGCCCGAGTAGACGTGCGTGTACTTGGCCGAGGTCTCCAGCGGGGACTCGACCTGGAAGACGAGGTCGGCGTCGTTCGGCGTGGCGCTCTCGCCGATGGCCGAGCGGGAGACCGTCCACCTGGCCGTGCCGCCCGACGACGTGTACGTCACCGGCCCCACGAGCGTCCAGCTCCAGCCGCCGCCGTTGTGGCGGTACAGGGAGGCGTTCTCGAGTAAGAAGTCGGCGCCCACGCCCGCCTGGGCGAAGCCGGTCGCGGTGCTGCGGTCGGTGTCGAGGTAGACGCGGGCGTACACGGGGCTGCCGGTGTAGGTGAGCTGGTACGTCACCGTCGTGGCGGTGTCGGTGGCCGATTGGCCGGTGATGGCGGCCTGGGCCGCGGACGGGGCGACGAGGATCGACGCGCACAGGGCGGTCAGGAGGGTGAGGACGCGTACGAGCTGGCGCATGGGGCTCCTAGGCAAGGCCGGCGGGGAGTGTCGGACTTGCGACTAATCATGGAGTCCATGCGAATTAAGTCAAGAGGTGTCGATGATATTGGCCGGAGGAGAGGTCGCTGAGCGCCATTAATGAGGGAGTCCTCAGTAATGCCCTGGCAGCCGGGGAGAGGGGGGCTCATGGTGACCGGCCGCCACCACCAGTCGCGCCTCCTCGTCACATCCCGAGACGATGACCGCCCCCGGCGCGGCCTGCGCGATCCACGACTCGGGCGCGGTGGCCGGCGCGAGCACCCGATCGAACGGCCCCCGCTCCGGACACCCGCGCGCGCTGTCGCCGCTGACGAGATGCGGCCGGACCCCGGCCGCGATCAGGTTCCGGTAGGCCTCCTCCGCCACCGCCGCGCTCTCCTCCACGGACGTCACCCGCCCCGACTCGCCCGTCAGCCGGCACAGCAGCGCCGTGATCCACCCGCTGCCCGTCCCGATCTCCAGCACCCGGTGCCCAGGCCGCGGGTCGAGCAGCTCCAGCAGATCGACGACGGAGCTGGGGGAGGGGTTGACGCAGGTGTAGGTGGCGCCGCCGCCGGCGAGCGGGGTGGCGATCGGCCGGTCGGAGTAGACGGCGTCCCACCAGGCGGTCGGATCGACGTCACGGTCGATCGGCGCGGCCACGCCGTCGTCGCCCAACACCAGCCCCAGGGAGGGCACGAACCAGTGGCGGGGCACCTTGCGCATCGCCTGCGCGATCATGCCGGGGGCGGGCTGCCGCCGCTCGGCGATGCCCGCGATCATCGCCTCCACCCGCCAGGCCAGATGGGGCAGCATCGTCGAGCCTCGCTGGGGTCCGCCGTCGTGCCTGCTCACAGCGCCTCCTTAGGCTGGCGAATGCTAAGGGTGACCGTACGATCGCGAGACGTAGTGTGGCAAGGCCGTGAAGGAAACTGGTCCGTCAGGACGAGGGGCGGTGCCGCTGGGCCGCGCGGGCGTGCGCCTCGGCCAGGATCGCCCGCGCCCGCTCACCGTCCTCGGGGCTGACGATGGACACCCACGACTGGGCGGCGTACAGCGGGTGCGGGATGACCTGGTCGGGCACCGTGTAGTCGACGGCGGCGTGGTGCGCGGCGTGCGCGGCCGGCGGGTAGCCGACGAGCCGCTCGAACGCGACGCGGCCGACCGCCGCGTTCAGCCGGAAGACCCCGGGCCTGTCGAGGCGGGAGGCGGTGTCGAAGCCCGGGTAGTCCTTGGTGACGATCGTCGCGTACGGCAGGCGGCCGTCGGCCGGCACGCGGTCCAGGCCGTCCGGCTCGTAGAAGAAGAACGAGTCGCCCCACGCCACCTCCGGCGCCCCGTCGCCGGGCCCGGCGGTGAACACGACGGTCCCCGGCAGACCACTCACGAACGTGATGATGTCGTCCTCTGTCATTCGAGGGCTCCTTTCAGTCCCCTCAATCGTCTCACTGCACCACCCAGTGAGACTTAGGCGGCGAACCACGAGACAAACGCGCGAAAAGCTTCAAAGCGCGTAGTGGTCGGGCAGGCTGGATCACATGTCAGAGACCCCTCTCCCCGGCGGTTTCGTGAACGCCGTCGTCCGTGTCGCCGACACCGTCCGCCGCGTCCCAGGCCCGAGGGCCGCGTTCGTCCACGAGGTGCTGCGCCTGTTCGAGCGGCGCGGCTGGGCGGGCGCGCCGCCCTTCCTCGGTCTGGACGAGCGGGGCCGCGAGATCCTCGGCTTCGTGGACGGTCACGTGGCGTGGGAGGAGAGGCAGCCGGACGGCGTCACGTCGGACGCGAGCCTGGCGCGGGTGGGGGCGCTGGTCCGTGAGTTCCACGACGTGACGGCGGGCACGGCGCTGGCGGGGGACGCGGAGGTCGTCTGCCACAACGACCTGTCGCCCAAGAACACCGTCTACCGGGACGGCGGCGCGGGGCTGCGTCCTGTGGCGTTCATCGACTGGGACCTCGCGGCGCCCGGCAGGCGCGTCCACGACGTGGGCCACGTCTGCTGGCAGTACGCGGGCCTGGCGCCGGGGGCGGAGCCAGGGGAGGCGGCGCGCAGGGTGCGGGTGATCTGCGACGGCTACGGGCTGGCGGACCGCGGCGAGGTGGTGGGCGCGGTGCTGTGGTGGCAGGACCGCTGCCGGCGCGGCATCGAGGCGGACGCGCGGGCGGGCCTGCCGCACGCGGTCAGGCTACGCGCGGACGGCGTCGCCGAGCGGGTGCGCGCCGCCCACGACTGGGTCGCCGAACACCGGGCCCTCCTGGAAAGCCACCTCTAACCGAGGGCGGCCGGGCTGGGCTCGTCGAGCGGCACGTAGTCGTGGCGCATCCCGTGATCGCCCAGCCACTGCCGCAGCCCCGCCACCGCCGCCGGATTGGCCGCCACCTGCGCCGCGTACTCCGACAGGGCGACCTCCTCCCCGTCGTCGAACAGCAGCCGCGCCGGCCCCGACCACGACAGCGTCCACTTGGCCTCGCCGAGCTGGATGAGCACCGCCTCCAGCGCCTGCCCGAGCACCCCGGCCAGCAGCGTGGGGGACGGGGTCCAGCCCTGCTCCAGCAGCTTGGCCTCCAGCTCGGCCTGCCGGCCGCGCGCGATGGCCTCGAACGCCGCGTCCAGGTACGGCCGCGCCGCCCCCATCACCTGCTGCCCGGCCATCGCCAGGTCGCGCACGGCGTCGGCGTTGCGGCCGGCGTACATGCCGTGGGAGATCAGCTCCTCCCACGAGACGGGCCGCAGCGTGGCCAGCGCCTCGGGGCTCCACATCGACTGCTCGACCGCCTGCACGGCCACGTTGGGGTCCACCAGCAGGGTCAGGGCCGAACGCGGGTCGGGGACGTGCTGGGGCTCCGGCAGGTGCTCGATGGCGGCCAGGCGGTCGGTCAGGCTGGGGTGGGAGTCGTAGGGGGAGATCTCCTCGGGCTGCTCGCCCAGCTTGGCGATCTCGGCCTGGCGCTCGGGGTCGCTCATGAGCGCGTGGAACCCGCCGAACACGGCCGCGGGCCTGGCGCCGCCCGCGCCGGTCAGCGACAGGTAGCTGCTGACGTACAGGTCCCAGCCGGTGGCGGTGGCGTGGATCTTGCGGAGCGCGCCGGCCATCGCCTGCCGGCCGCCGATGGCGACCGCGAGCTGGTCGGCCTCCAGCTCCTGACGCCGGGAGACGGCCTGCGAGACCCGCAGGTAGAGCTTGGCGTACCAGGTGAACAGGCGCTGGATGAACGGGTGGTTGTGCAGGCCCTGCACGGTGGCGATGAGCGAGACGCGACCCCGGTAGACGGGCGCGCCCAGGCGGGTGTGGGCGCCGCTGTAGTGGCCCAGTTCGTGCCCGAGCACCGCGCGCATCTCGTCCACGGTGAGCGTCTGCAGCAGCGGCAGGCCGATGAACATGCGCCGCCGCGTCGCCCGTAGCCCCAGGAGCTTGGTGTCCTCCGACACGGCCGCGTTCACCTCCGCGACCAGGCGGATCTCGTCCGGCGGCGCGGTGCGTACGCGCTGTGAGAGCTCCTCGACGGTCTGCCACAGCACCGGCTCGTGCTCGCGCCCGACCGGCACGCCGGGCTGCTCGCCGCCGCGGCGGCGGCTGACCATGATGAGGGCGCGGACGAGCGCGCCCGCCGCGAGGCTGAGCACGATCGCGACCTTGACCGTGTTGGCGTGGAAGTCGACGAGGAGCAGCACGTCGAAGAAGACGGCGGCGGCCAGGATGAGGCCGACGAGCACGTAGAAGCCGGCGAGCAGGGTAAAGGCCAGCACTGCTCGGAACGCTGTCGTCATGGGGGAGGGCTCCCGGGGAAGGGTTTCTCGCGAGGCTTGACACTAGCGGAGACCTGAAACTGGATAAAATCACTTCACTGATGCCGTACTACGACGAGCATGACCAGGAGCGTTGGGTTCCGGAACTTCCCGGCAATCCGGAACGCGCCGCGTTCGAGCGGGACCGGGCCCGGGTGCTGCACAGCGCCGCCCTGCGCAGGCTGGCGGCCAAGACGCAGGTGGTGGGCCCGGGCGACACGCTCGGCGGCGGCCAGCACATCCCGCGCACCCGCCTGACCCACTCGCTCGAGTGCGCCCAGGTGGGCAGGGAGATGGGCGCCACCCTCGGCGTGGACCCCGACCTGGTGGAGACCGCCTGCCTGGCGCACGACCTGGGGCATCCGCCCTTCGGGCACAACGGCGAGGTGGCGCTGAACGCGCTGTCGGCCTCGTGCGGCGGCTTCGAGGGCAACGCACAGAGCCTGCGCCTGCTCACCCGGCTGGAGGCCAAGGTCCTGACCGAGGACGGCCGCAGCGCCGGCCTCAACCTCACCAGGGCCGCGCTCGACGCCTCCATCAAGTACCCGTGGACGTGCGACAGGTCGCCCAAGTTCGGCGTGTACGACGACGACCTGCCGGTGTTCGAGTGGATCAGGGAGGGCGCCCCCGAGGGACGGGTGAGCTTCGAGGCGCAGATCATGGACTGGGCCGACGACGTCGCCTACTCCGTGCACGACCTGGAGGACGCCCTGCACTCCGGCCACGTCACCCCTGAGGCGCTCCAGTCGGCGACGGAGCGCGCCCAGGTGTGCCGGATCACCCGCACCTGGTACGCCCCCGGCGCCGACCTCAACGAGCTGGAGGAGGTCTTCGCCAAGCTGATCGCCGACCCGCTCTGGCCGCGCCACTTCGCGGCCACCATGGCCGACCTGGCCGGGCTCAAGGCGCTCACCAGCGGTCTCATCGGCCGTTTCTGCCGGTCCGCGCAGGCCGCCACCAAGGAGGTGTTCGGCTCGCGGCACCGCGCCGACCTGGTCGTGCCGCACGCCACGAGGCTGGAGTGCGCGCTGCTCAAGGGCGTCACCGCGCACTACGTGATGACCACCGCCGACCACAACGCCAACCAGGCCAGGCAGCGCGACCTCATCACCGAGCTGGCCTCCCTGATCACGCTCGGCGCGCCGGGCACGCTGGAGCCCGCCTTCAGGCCCGCGTTCCTGGAGGCGGCGAACGACGCCGCCCGCGTCCGCGTGGTGATCGACCAGATCGCCTCGCTCACCGACACCTCGGCGGTCGCCTGGCACCGCAGGCTCTCTCGCTGATCAAGAGTTCGTCAACGAGCCAGGTCGCCTGGCACAACCGGCTTTCCCGATGACCTCGGTGGGCGCATACTGCGCCCATGGCCACATATGTGATCGTCGGCGCCGGACTGGCCGGAGCGAAGGCAGCGCAGACGCTGCGCGAGGAGGGATTCGACGGCGAGATCGTGCTGATCGGCGCGGAGAGCGAACGGCCCTACGAGAGACCGCCCCTGTCCAAGGAGTATCTGCAGGGCAGGGGCGAACGGGAGAAGATCTTCGTCCACGAGCCCGGCTGGTACGCGGACAACGACGTGGATCTGCGCCTCGGCACCAAGGTCACCCGCATCGAGCCGGCTCATCACCTGGTCAGGCTGGGCGACGGGTCGCGGCAGCCGTACGACAAGCTGCTCATCGCGACCGGCGCCGTGCCCAGACGCCTGCCCGGCCCCGCCTACTACCTGCGGACCGTTGACGACAGCGAGGCGCTCAAGCGCCGCTTCGCCGAGGGCGCGAACGTGCTGATCGTCGGCGCCTCGTGGATCGGCCTGGAGACCGCGGCGGCGGCGCGCGCGGCCGGCTGCCAGGTCACCGTCGTGGAGCCCGAGCCGACCGCGCTCAACCGGGCGCTCGGCCCCGAGCTCGGCGCGCTGTTCGCCCGCCTGCACGCCAGCAAGGGCGTGAACCTGCGCTTCGGCACGGCCGCCGCGGAGATCACCGAGTCGGGCGTGCGGCTCAGCTCGGGCGAGCGGCTGACGGCCGACCTCGTCGTCGTGGGCATCGGCGCCGCGCCCGAGGTCGGGCTGGCCAGGGACGCCGGGCTGGACGTCGGCCAGGGCGTGCTCACCGACTCCTCGCTGCGCACCTCGAACCCCGACGTGTACGCGGCGGGCGACGTGGCGGAGTTCTTCCACCCCCTGTACGGCCGCCGCGTCCGCGTCGAGCACTGGGCCAACGCCCTGCACGGCGGCCCGGCCGCGGCCAGGTCGATGCTGGGCCAGGAGGTCGTCTACGACCGGCTGCCGTACTTCTACACCGACCAGTACGAGCTGGGCATGGAGTTCTCCGGCGACATCGAGGGCCATGACGAGGTCGTCTACCGCGGCGACCCCGAGAGCATGGAGTTCATCGCCTACTGGCTGCGCGACCGCCGCGTGATCGCCGGCATGAACGTCAACGTCTGGGACGTCGTGGACGACATCCAGGAGCTGATCAAGTCGGGCGTCACCGTCCACCCAAAGGAGCTGTCGTCGGGTTGACGATGATGACCTCGTCGTCATCGTCGTTGTTCGAGGTCTTCTTGGGCTTCGGGGTCTTGCTCGCCTGCGGCTCCGACTGCGGTTGGACGGACGCGCACTGCACGGTGCACTGCGGCGTCTCGCCCAGCTTGCCGCGCAGCTTCAGCGTCTCCTCACGGGGCGACAGCGTGCGGTTGCCCTTCTGCCAGGCGTCGAGGTAGTCCCACGGCTTGACCATGCCCCTGCGGACCCACCAGAAGGCCGGGCCGGTCTTCCACGAGATCGCGAAGTAGAGGTTCGGCCCGGTGTCGCGGGCGTTGCCCGAGCGGCCCACCCGGCCGAGGAGCTGGCCGCCCTTGACCCGCGCGCCCGGCTTGATCCCGTCGGCCACCGAGTCGAGGTGGCCGCCCAGATAGCGCACGCCGTCGTCGCCGACGATCGTGACGAACCTGCCCTCGCGGGCTGAGCCCGCGTCGGTGGACGCCGACCACCTGTCCTGGACGTTGACCTCGTCCACCACGCCGCCGACGGGCGCCACGAACGCGCAGCCCTGCGGCGCCCAGATCGTCGTCTTGGGCAGCACGAGCAGCTTGCGCTGGTAGGTGGTCTTACAGCCCTTCACCGGGAAGGTGTAGGTGTACTTCGACAGCTTGGGCGGCGGCACCTTGACCGGCTCGTCGCCCTCGGGCGGCTGATCGGCCGCCATGTGCTCGGGGGTCGGGATGGTCGCCGTCACGGCGGGTGTCCCGGTCACCGGGGCGGTGGACGGCGACGTGGCGCCGACACCCGCCAGCCCGGTGGCCTGGGTGCAGGCACCGGTCAACAGCACAGCGCCCGTGACGGCCGCCCATCGTCCGACAAGCCCCGATCGCATGATCTCCACCCGTGTCACCGTTTCCACCGACAACCTTTACCTTTGTAGCCGACCCGGAGACCGCGCATCACCGGTTTCCCCCTTTAGCAGCCACGAGGTAACCTCCGCCTTCCTCCCCGCCGCGACGGCCCGGGACACCCGCGCGGCGCAGAACCGTCGGCGGGGCGGCATAGACTTCCCGGCGTGGCTGGCCGGATCCGTGATGTCGACATCGCGCTCGTACGCGAGCGTTCCCCCATCGCCGATGTGATCGGCGAGCACATCCAGTTGCGTAACGCGGGAGGCGGCAACCTCAAGGGGTTGTGCCCCTTCCACGACGAGAAGAGCCCGTCGTTCAACGTCACGCCCGAGCGCGGGATGTACTTCTGCTTCGGCTGCTCCGAGGGCGGCGACGTGATCACGTTCGTCGAGAAGATCGAGCACCTGTCGTTCAGCGAGGCCGTCGAGCGGCTGGCGCAGCGGGCCGGCATCCAGCTCCAGTACGAGCAGGGCGGCTACGTGCCCCGGCGCGACCACGGCGAGCGGGCCAGGCTGATCGAGGCGCACCGGGCGGCCGCGGAGTTCTACGCGGGCAGGCTGATGGCGCCCGACGCGTCGGCGGGGCGGCGGTTCCTGTCGGAGCGCGGGTTCGAGCGGGCCGACGCGGAGACGTTCGGGGTGGGCTACGCGCCCAACGAGTGGGAGGCGCTCAGCCGCCACCTCATGGGGCGCGGCTTCACGGCGGATGAGCTGGTGAAGGGCGGGCTGGCCAAGGAGGGCAGGCGGGGGCCGATCGACCGGTTCCGCGGGCGGCTGATCTGGCCGATCCGGGACGCCACGGGCGATGTGATCGGATTTGGCGCACGGAAGCTGCTCGATTCCGATGACGGGCCTAAATACCTGAATACACCTGACACGCCGCTTTACAAGAAGAGCCAGGTGCTCTACGGGATCGATCTCGCGAAACGTGAGATCTCCAAGCGCGCGCAGGCCGTGATCGTCGAGGGATACACCGATGTGATGGCCTGCCATCTGGCCGGCGTGCCGACCGCCGTGGCCACCTGCGGCACCTCCTTCGGCGAGGAGCACATCAAGATCCTGCGCAGGTTCCTGCTCGACCAGGCCGAGTTCAGGGGCGAGGTGATCTTCACCTTCGACGGCGACGCCGCCGGGCAGAAGGCGGCGCTGCGGGCGTTCGCCGACGAGCAGAAGTTCGTCACGCAGACCTACGTCGCGGTGCAGAGCGACGGCCTCGACCCGTGCGACCTGCGGATCAAGCAGGGCGACGCCGCCGTGCGCGACCTGATCGCCAGCCGCGAGCCGCTGTTCCAGTTCGCGATCAGGAGCACGATCTCCCGCTACGACCTGCGCAGCAACGAGGGCAAGATCGCGGCCCTCGACGCCGCCGCGCCGATCGTGGCCGGCATCAAGGACGCGGGGCTGCGCAAGCGCTACGCCATCGACCTCGACCGCTGGCTCGGCTTCATGGACGAGCGGTTCGTCATGCAGCGCATCGCCGAGGTGGGCGGCGCCCAGCAGGGCCGCCGGCAGCGCGCGCCCAAGGCGGCGCCGGTCGATCCGAGCGTGCGCGTGGAGCGCGAGCTGCTCAAGCTGGCCGTGCAGCGCCCCGCCCTGCTCGGGCCCCGCTTCGACGCGCTCGACCCGCAGGCGTTCACCGCGCCCGACCACATGCTGCTGCACCGGGTCATCACCACCGCCGGCGGCCTCGCCCAGGCGGGCGCGGGCGGGCGCGAGTGGGTCGACCACCTGTTGCAGCACGCTCACGAGGAGGGCGCGCGGGCGCTGGTGACCAGGTTCGCGGTGGAGGCGATCCAGGTGGACGCGCACGCCGAGGAGCGCTACGCGGGCGACATCCTGACCGCCGCCGAGGCGATGCCGCTCGACCGGGCGATCGCGCAGGTCAAGTCGCGTATCCAGCGGCTCAACCCGGTGGAGCAGCAGCAGGAGTACAACAAGCTGTTCGGCGAGCTGGTGGCGCTGGAGCAGCAGCGCCGGGTGCTGCGCAACCGCGTCGCCGGGAGTAGTTGAACGCCCGGATAAATTCGTAATGGGCATAAGTCCTGGATAAAGGCCGTTTTGTCGGGCCGTCACGCACGGTGATCACCGCCTGGGCCCGGGGCCGGGCGGAGCGGGCGTCCACCGCAAGATCGTAAAGGTGGGAGCCCTGCCGGCCGCCCGCACCCGCACCCCTTGATCGCTCTCGGTTGGTAACAGTTCTGCAGCGATCGCAAGCGCCGAACCAGGGTGGTTGACCAGGGATTTGGCGCGGTCCACGATGTGACAAAGCGCGAGGACAACGGCCTCCGGGCAGCGAAAGAGTTGCGTCCGGCCCATCGGCGCCGCCGGCCGCGTGAATGCAGATCGCGTAATTGGCTTTACTTTCCTGATCAAACTCCTGCTAAACCTTTTGGCGATCTCAATTCGGCAAAGACGATCGTCTTACCTTCGGTGACAAAAATGGGTCTGCCATTTGATGGAACCAATACTGCAGACTGTCTCCCGTGGGTGCATCGGTGCTGCCAAGTGGACCGCCATCCGTAGATCAGGTGGCGGACCTCGTCGCGAAGGGAAGGGAGCGCGGGAGCGTAACCGTCGATGACGTCGCAGCCGCGCTTGACCGATCCGAGCTGCCGTCCGACGCGCTGGAACGCGTCGTACGCATGCTCGCCGAGAACGGCGTGGAGGTCCTCGAGCCCCAGGGCGACGAGGAGTCCACCCGCGCCGATGAGGAAGACGTAGGCAAGCGGGCGCCGACCAGCGATCTGGTCCGTATTTATCTGCGGGAGATCGGCCGAGTGCCCCTGCTGACCGCTGAGGAGGAGGTGGAGCTCGCCAAGTCGATCGAAGCCGGCCTGTTCGCCGAGGACAAGCTGGCCAACGGGGTCTCGCGTCTGGCCTTCCCGGAGTTCAGGGAGCTCGTCTGGCAAGGCACCCGGGCCAAACAGCGGCTGATCGAAGCCAACCTCAGGCTCGTGGTGTCGATCGCCAAGCGGTACGTGGGCCGCGGCATGCTCTTCCTGGACCTGATCCAGGAGGGCAATCTCGGGCTCATCCGGGCAGTCGAGAAGTTCGACTACACGAAGGGCTACAAGTTCTCCACCTACGCCACCTGGTGGATCAGGCAGGCGATCACCCGGGCGATCGCCGACCAGGCGCGGACCATCCGCATCCCGGTTCACATGGTGGAGACCATCAACAAGCTCGTCAGAGTCCAGCGCCAGCTCCACCAGGACCTCGGCCGCGAGCCGATCCCTGAGGAGATCGCCAAGGAGATGGACCTCCCGGTGGACCGGGTGGTGGAGATCCAGCGCATCGCGCAGGAGCCGGTGTCGCTGCAGTCGCCGATCGGCGAGGAGGACTCCGACCTCGGAGACTTCATCGAGGACGCCGACGCTGTCGTGCCCATGGAGGCCGCCGCCTTCATCATGCTGCAGGACCAGCTCGACGACATCCTGGCCACGCTGTCCGACCGCGAGCAGCGCATCATCCAGCTCCGCTTCGGCCTGGCCGACGGGCATCCGCGCACGCTGGAGGAGGTGGGCAGGGAGTTCGGCGTCACGCGTGAGCGCATTCGCCAGATCGAGTCGAAGACGCTGGCCAAGCTCCGCCACCCGACGCGCGCGCAGATGTTGCGGGACTACCTGGACTGACTGCGAAGGAGGGGACGGCTCCGCCGGAGCCGTCCCCTCCGCACGTCCGCTCCGCTCACGAGCAGCCCTCGAACTGCGGCACCGCGACGATGCCGCGCTGCAGCCACGACTCGCCGAACCACTTGCGCAGCAGCTTCTGCGCCGTCCCGTCCTGATACATCCGGGTGATCGCCCGGTTGACCGCCTCGCACCCCGCCACGTCGCCCTTGGCCAGGCCGACCCCCGTACGCTGCTCGTTGAACAGCGCGTTGGCCAGCCGCAGCCCCGACCCGTCCTGCTTGGCCAGCCCCGCCAGGATGACGTCGTTCGTGGTGACCGCGTCCACCTGCTCGCTCTTCAGCGCCGCCAGGCAGCGGCTGTAGTCGGGGAACGGCACCACCTCCGCCTTCACCCCGCGCTCCGTCACCACCCGCTGGGCCGCGTTCGAGCCCTGCACCTCGCAGATCCTGCGCCCCTCCAGGTCGCGCACGTTCGCGATCCGCTCGTCGGGCCGGATCAGGATGTCCTGGTAGGAGATGTGGTACGGGCCCGCGAACAGCACCCTGCGCTTGCGGTCCTGGTCGATCGTGAACGTGGCCACCACCAGGTCGGCCCGCCCGTCGATGAGCACCTTCTCCCGCTGCGCGGCCAGCACGCCGAGGAAGGTGACCTCCTTGCCCAGCTTGTCCGCCAGGTAGCGGGCGACGTCCACGTCGAAGCCCTCGAACGTGCCGTCGCTCTTGCGGAACCCGACCGACGGCAGGTCCGAACGGACCCCGATGACCAGCTCGTCCTTGTCCAGGATCGACTCCTGGCCGCCCACCCCGCAGCCGGTGACCGCGACGCAGACGACCAGCAGCAACACCGTGAGTACCCGCTTCACCTGTACTCCTTGAGTCGTGGCCACACGCCCGCCACCATCAGCACCCCGATCGCGCCGATGGCGAACGGCAGCAGCCGCCACAGGTTGTCCAGCGCGCCCTCACCGCTCATGATCGAGCGCTCGAACACCTTCTGGTGCGTGGCCGCCAGCTCCGTCAGCTCCCGGTCGTAGGCGTCGAACGCCGTCCTGACCCCCGCCAGCCGCGCGGCGACCGCCTCGTTGGTCCTGCCGCTCGTGGCGAGGTCGCGGAAGGCCTTGTCGGCCGCCTGGAAGCTCCGGTACGCCGCGGCCACCTCCTCGCCCTGCCTGCCGACCAGCTCGGGGCCCAGCAGCCCCAGGTAGCCGGTCGAGTGGGCGGCCACCGCGCCGTGATAGGTGGACAGGTTGCCTGCCTCGGTGTACATGACGGCCAGCGACCGGTCCAGGTAGGTGTGCTCGTAGGTGTCGGCCCGCTCCTTGTCCAGCAGGTAGCGGCTCTGGTCGCCCTGCATGCTGTTGCTGATCGCCCGCGCCTTGGCCAGCGTCAGCACCGAGTCGAACCCGGCCGACTTGGCCGTGCGCAGGTCCTCCTCGTCCTGCGCGAGCGCGCTCGCCCCGACGAACAGCGCCGCCACGGTCGTCACCGTCGCGACGATCAGCGCGGGCCCGAAGACCCGCCGGAAGCGCCGCGCCAGGAAGAGCTGCAACCACAGCAGGCAGCCCAGCGCCACCAGCCCGGCCAGCACGACCGCGATGCGCACCAGCGGCGCCACCACGGTCTGCGCGTCGTAGGTGGCGCGCACGATCGTGCCGCTCTCCAGCGTCAGGTTGTAGGCCTGCGGCAGCAGCACCATCCGCATCAGGTCGGTGGCCTCGCGATAGGTGCGCACCACCTCCGCGGGCGGCGGGCCCGGCGCGTGCCCGGACTGCTCGTTCAGCAGCAGCGCCCGGCCGGCCAGCCGCTCGTACCGGCCGAGCCCGTCGAGCACCGACTGCACGGTGGCGCGCTCTGCCGCGTTGTCGCCCGACAGCTCGAACGCCTGCAGCAGCGTCCGGTTGGCCTGGGCCCGCTGCCGCTCGTACCTGGCCAGCGCGTCCCCGCGCTGCTCCGCGTACGCCTCGCCCATCACGAGCACGTTGGCGACCTGCGCGTCCATGTCGCTCAGCGCCAGGTAGAGCCCGGCGGTGGCGACCACCTGCGGCCCCGCGTCGCGGCCGATGACCCGCAGCCCCTCGCGGGCGCTGGAGCTGCCGACCGCGAGCGCGGCGAAGAGCAGGGCCAGCGAGGCGACCGTGATGCCGGAGATGACCCGGATCCTGCCGGGGACGCTGCGCTGCCGTACCGGCGCGGGAGGGGGAGCGGCGGGGACGGGGGCGGACGGCGAGGTCCGCACCACGGTCACGGCGTCCCCTCCCTGATCGTGATGACCGTCCAGGCGCCCAGATGGATGCGGTCGCCAGGGCCGACCGCGACCGGCACGTTCACCTTGAGCGTCCTGCCGTTGACCTGCGTGCCGTTCGCCGAGCCAGGGTCCACCAGCATCCAGGTGCCGTCGGGCTGGCCCAGCAGCACGGCGTGCAGGTGCGACACGCCCGGGTCCTCGGGCGGGCCGGACAGGTCGATCTCCGGCTCCAGGTTCCTGGCGCGGCTGCGCCGTCCGATGCGTACCTGCTCGCCGTGCAGCGCGAACGACCGCTCGGGACAGTACGGCGGGAACGCCATCGCGGCGGCGTCGGGACCGCCCTCGGCGATCACCTTCTCGTAGTACGTGCGGTCGGAGGCGGTCACCGCCTCCCAGCGCGCCCCCATACCCGCCCCCGTCGCGGGGACCTGCGAGGGGGCGGCGCCGGTGTAGTCGTGGCCGCACACCTCGCAGAAGTGCCCGGCGCGCGGCGTCTGGCAGATCGGGCACGCTTCGGCCGGCTGGGCCGGCGCCGCGGCCGGTGCGGGCGGCTGGGAGGCGGGCTGCGGGGCGCCGGCGAGCTGGGTGCCGCATACGTCGCAGTAGTCGTCGGCGCCCGACTGGTGCCCCTGCGGGCAGGTCGCCATCAGCTTCCTTCCTTACGCAGCCGGCTCGTCCGCACGGAGCCGGTGTCCAGCTCGATCTCGTCGGCCTTGTCCACGTTCCTGCGCAGACGCGCCGTGCCCGTGGCCGGATCGACCTCCACCACCTTGTCCAGCAGCCTGGCGGTGTCCTCCCGGCCCGACTCCTTGGCGAGCTGCCGCGCCTTGGCCAGGCGGGCGGTGGCGGTGTCCACGTCGCCCATGGCGCGCAGGCTCAGCCCGTCCTGGATCAGCTCGTGCAGCTCGGCCTGGCCCGTGTAGTGGGCGACCTTCCTGTTGATGCGGGTGGACTGCGCCAGGTCGTCGGTCCACTGCGCCAGCACGTTGCCGCTGGCCACGACCTCCTGCGTGTCGGGGCGCACCAGCTTGACCCAGCCCGCCCTGATCTCCTGCCCGATCTGGCCGGGCGGCACCTCGACGCAGATGTGGTACTCGCGCTCCTCCGTGCCCCAGGAGCCGGTCGGGTAGTCGCCGGTCAGCGGGTTGACGTCGGCGCGCTTGCCGGTCAGGTCGAGCAGCGTGGGGGAGACCTGCTTGACGAACTTGAGCTGCGCCGTCTGCGGCACCCACACCCGCAGCGACAGCTCGGCCACGGTCTTGCTCATCGAGGTCTGCGTCAGCCGCCGGAAGAACTCCGGCAGATCCCCCTGGTTGCGGACGAAGTCAAACGTGCCCAGCATCGCCTCGGCCACCTTGCGCAGCTCGCCGGGCACCCAGTCGTCGCCGACGCCCAGGCTGTCGCAGACGAACTTGCCGCTCCAGCCCGCCAGCACCGAGGCGAACACCTCGGGCCGCTCGTTGTTCTGCCCGTCGGTCATCAGCAGCGCGTGCCTGATCGCCGAGGGGTGCGCGGTGAGCAGGTGGCCGGCCAGCTTGAGCCACTCGCCGATCGCGGTGCCGCCGTGCGCGCTCAGCCTGCTGATCGCCCGCTCCGCCTCGGCCCTGGTCGCCGGGCTGGCCCTGACCAGGTTCGCGTGGCCGCCCGGATAGACGACCGTGGCCCGCTCCGTGCCGGCCACCACCGCGAAGTGCACGCCGTCGCGCAGCGTCCGCACGGCCGTGGCCGCCGCCTGACGGGCCTCGCGGATCTTGCTGCCGCTCATCGAGCCCGACGTGTCAATGATGATCACCTCGGCCGCCTCGGCAGGCGCCGCCTGGACGGTCGCCCCGCCCGTGGAGCCGATGGTGAGGATGGCGTGCACCTCACGGCCGTCAAGGGGGAGGTACTTGTTCTGGTCGATGTTCAGCGTGAAAGCGGGCTGGTCACCCATGCGCTTCTCCTAGGGGGATCAAGGCGATCGTCACGTTGTCCTGGCCGCCGCGGCCCAGCGCGTGTCGCAGCATCTCGCGGGCCATCTCCAGGGGGGTCCCCGTGGTGGGAAAGTCGTAGCCGTCCAGGTAGCGCCACAGGCCGTCGCTGCAGATCAGCAGCAGCCCCGGCGTACCAGGCGGGAGCGTGCGGACGTGCGGGCCCGCGTCCTCGGCGTCGGCGCCGAGCCACGCGGTGATCTCGCCGGTCTCCACCGCGTCGTCCCGCGTCAGCGGCGTGCCCGAGGGCAGCAGGTACGCGCGCGTGTCACCGGCCCAGGCCAGCGAGACCGCGCCGTCCCGACCGGCCACGGCGGCGATGTAGGTGCAGGCGGGGGCGTCGTCCACGGAGGTGGCCAGCTTGGTCACGGCGCGGCCGGCCAGCTCGAACGCCTCCTCGTGCGACAGCCCCCTGGCCAGGGCTGCGGAGGCGGTCTCGACGGCCGCCGCCGAGGCCTCGTCGGCCCTGGGGGAGCTGCCCACGCCGTCGCAGACCACGGTGACCGTGATGCCGCCGGACTCCAGCAGCGCCACCGCGTCCTCGTTCCTGCTGCGCCGCAGGCCCCTGTCGGTCAGCGCCGCGGCGCCCCGGCCCGAGGCTTCCGCGAGCACGATCTCGGCGTGGTCGCGGCCGGTGGGCTGGCGGGCGCCGCACCGCTCGCAATACCCCTCCGGGTCCACGGCCGCCGCGCCGCAGGAGGCGCACGCCGGGGCGCCCAGGGCGTGGCCGCACGCCTCGCAGTAGGTGTCGCCCGCCAGCACGGGCGCCTCACACACCGGGCACACGCCCGCGCTCTCGCTCTGACTCACAGCCACGTCCTTGGTCGCACGGCGTTCGCCTGGTCGATCAGCGCGTGCCGTTCCCTGCGGGAATCGGCCGCCACCGCCAGCCTCCTGAAGAGGGACTCCAGCCGCCGCCGCAGCCCCGTCTCGGTGAACGGCGCGTCGGCCAGCCGCAGGTCCTTGGGCGGCGGGTTGCTCTCCAGCCACGCCAGCGCCCCGCCCAGCAGCTCAGCGACGAGCAGGTCGCGGCGGCGCGGATCGAGGTCGGCCTGCTGCGTCACCCGCTCGACCGCGCCCACCAGGTCGGCGGGCCGCACCGCGCTCACGTCGGGCCGCCGCACCACCGAGGCCGCCAGCGCCACCTGCGCCGCCACCCGGTAGACCGATGTGGCGGGCACCTCGTCCAGCGTGCCCATCCGGCCCGACCTGGCCAGCCCGAACGCCGCGCTCACGTAGGTCCTGTCGGTCCGCCAGACCAGGTCGTACCAGGGGGCGGCCGGCTTGCCCGCGCTCTCCAGCGCGAACGCCAGCGCCAGCTTGGGCGCCGTCTCGCCGGGCAGCGCCGACAGGCATCCGTCGAACTGCCGCACCGCCTCGTCCGCCTGCCCGGTGGACATCGCCAGCACCCCCCGGTACCAGGCGAGCCGCCAGTCACCGGGCAGCTCGCGGTCCAGCTCGCGCAGCGCGACCGGCGTCTCCGCCGCACCCGACTCGGCCAGCAGCCTGACCCGCATGAGCCTGGTCTCGGGGGTCTGCGGCATCGCGGCGAGCTGGTCGATCAGCTCCCTGCCGTCGCGCCCGATCAGCCCCGCCAGCGAGCCGGCCGCCGGGTCGAGCGGGTCCACCAGCGGCACCGGCAGCGCCCGCGCCACCGCCACCGGGTCGAGCGGCCCGAACACCTCCGCGTCCGACTCCGCCAGCGCCGTCCCGACCGCTCGGCGCTCGGGCCCGAACAGCGTGGACAGCGCAGGGTAAGGCACCCCCTCCTCCAGCGCGCTGACCTCGCGCAGCACGCCGACGAGCTGCTCCTCCATCTCCTCGGCGCTCTGGAACCGCTCGGCCGGGTTCACGGCGGCCGCCTTGTGCAGCAGCCGGGTGAACGACGGGTGCCCGCAGTCGTCCGGCAGCGGGCTGGCCACGCCGCCCTTGGCCGGGCTCCAGCCGGGGACCGCCAGCACCGCCAGCGTCCTGGCCACGGTGTAGAGGTCGGTGTTCACCGACGACGGCCTCGTGTCCAGCTCGGGGGCGTGGTAGCCGACCGTGCCCCACGACGAGCCCACCGGCGAGCCGAACGGCTGCACCGCGCCCATGTCGATGAGCTTGAGCCGCTTGCCGACCCGGATCACGTTCGCGGGCTTGAGGTCGCAGTAGACTTTCTGGTTCTCGTGCATGTACGCGAACGCGTGCAGGATCTCCCTGCCGTACATGAGCACCTCGCGCAGCGGCAGCGTGCCCTGGCGGCGCAGCTCGTGCAGGGACTGGCCGCCGACGTACTCCATGACGATGTAGCCGTGGCCGGACGAGCGCTGAAAGTTGTGGATCTTGACGATGTTCGGGTGGTCGAGCGTGGTCAGGAACTTGCGCTCGGCCTCCGCCGCCGCGATCGCCTCCGCGTCCATCGTGTTGAGCAGGCCCTTCAGCACCACCCAGCGGCCGTCGAGGTTCTCGTCGGAGGCCAGGTAGATCCAGCCGAGCCCGCCGTGCGCCAGGCAGCCCAGCACCCGGTACTGGCCGGCCACCAGGTCGCCCTTGTCCAGCTTCGGGGTGAAGGAGAACTGGGTGCGGCAGTGCGGGCAGAACCCGTCCGTCAGCCCCGGACGCCCGTCCCTGGAACGTCCGACCGGCTCCCCGCACGCCGGGTTCGCGCAGAACCGCTTGTCCTCGGGCACCTCCGGCTTGGCCATGACGGCGGTCGCCGGGTCGCGGTAGGGAACGGACGGCAGGTCGGCGACGGTGGCCAGCACGCCGGCCCGCGACCGGCCGCTGCTCACCGGCCCGCTCATCGGCCTGCTGCCCACCGGCTGGGTCCGCACAGGTGCGGAGGGCGCCGATGAGGGGATCGAAGGTGAGACCGCCGCGTGGCCGCAGAGGTCGCAGTAGCCGTCCTCGATCGTC
Source organism: Nonomuraea monospora (assembly GCF_039531895.1). Lineage (NCBI taxonomy): Bacteria > Bacillati > Actinomycetota > Actinomycetes > Streptosporangiales > Streptosporangiaceae > Nonomuraea > Nonomuraea monospora. The sequence goes on along the minus strand of NZ_BAAAQX010000002.1, from coordinate 396,853 downwards.
CCGGTGCAGCCGGGCTGCGCGCAGCGGGTCATCGCTTACCTCCGGAGATCGCGCGCTGGTAGTTCTCGACGGCCGTGGCCGCCCTCGTCAGGTCGCAGGGCGCGCTCCACAACAGGGCGCGCGCCCGCTCGTACAGCTCCATGACGGCCGGATCCTCGGCCAGGCCCTTGCGGACGGCCATCACCTGGCAGGCGCCGAGCCTGCCGCGCAGCTCGTCGCGCCGGCCGACCAGCCCGTAGAGCGCCTTCGCCGTCGTCAGTGCCTGCTCGGCGGCCGTACGGGCGTTCTCCTCCAGGGCCGACAGCCGCTTGGCGCGCTGCACCCAGGTGTCGGCGGAGGCGTCGAGCGCGTCCAGCGCCCCGGCCAGCCCGTCGACCCTGCTGCGCGGCTGCGCCTGGGGCGGCAGGGCGATCTTCACGACGACCGCGCCGTGCGCCAGCCTGGTCTCGCTCTCGGCCGCCCGCACCCGGTCGAGCTCGGCCAGCAGGTTCTCGCGGCGCCGGGCGTACTCACCCTTGACCACGAACGCCAGCTCGACCTCCGCGCGGACGCCGGCCAGCAGCCGGGCCAGCCGGTCCAGATCCTGCTCGACGGAGGGGCCGAGCGGGTCCTCGACCACCGCGGCGCGGATCCGCCGCAGCTCCGCCTCCTGGCCGGACAGATCGGCCGCCTCACCCAGCTCCCGCTCCAGCTCCCTGACCTTGCGCAGGTCGGCGTCGGCGTCGTCGAGGCGGGGCAGCACGGACGTCCACACCGCGTCGATGTCGTTCAGCGTGGCCGTGACCTCGCGGAAGGCGGTGTCCATCCGCGTCACGGCCTCGTCCAGCGTCAGCCGCTCGTCCGCCTGCGGAAGCAGCGAGCGCTGCTCGACCGGCTTGGCCGCGGCGCGCACCACCACGCAGGCGCCGCCCAGCAGCTCGGTCAGCCGGGCGAGCTGGTCGGCGCCCAGACGGGCACGCGTCGCCCTGACCTGCTCCGCCTCCCGCAGCACCGCGCGGTAGGCGTCGTTCAGCGACCACAGCGCGGTCAGCGCCTCCTGGGCCGCGGCCCAGCGCCGCTCGGTCGCCCCCCGTAAGGACGCGCCCCTGATCAGCTGGTAGGTGGTGTGCGATTCGAGATCGAGCAGGTCGCCTGAGATGCGGTCGCGCTCGTCCGCGCGGGCACGGAGCGCATGCTCTGCGCCTTCCCTGCTCATTGGTGGTCCCAGGCTCATCACGCTCCCCGTGAAGAGGCCCCCCGATGCCCCGTTTATACCCGCCCAACGGCGGTCGCGCGGGCTTTAGTTCCTTTGGCTCCGGGGGACCCCTGACTTGTCCCTGATTGAACCCCGGGTCGCCTGCAAACCGCTTAACGATCTCTTAGCGTCATGGGCATGGGACGTATTCTTCTGATCGTCGCGGCCGTCGTCGCCGCGCTCGTGCTGCTCGGCCCCCTGGTGGGCTTCGCCCTCACGCTGCTCAAGTGGGGGCTCGTCATCGGCGCCGTGGTGCTCGGCGTCATGTTCCTGTCGAAGTGGCTGAAGAGGACATAGCTTCCTGACAGATCCCCAGTCATAGTTGGGTGATGGAGGCGCGGCCCGCGGTAGACGATGCCGCGCTCGGGCGTGAGGCGCTGGCCGTGCTCGAGGCGAACTGGACAGGCGCTGGCACCGTGCCCGCACCAGGGCTCTATCCCCACCAGTGGAGCTGGGACTCCGCGTTCGTCGTCATCGGCCTGGCCAGGCATCGGCCGGACCGGGCCCGCGACGAGCTGCTCAGCCTGCTGCGGGGGCAGTGGGCGACAGGCATGGTGCCGCACATCGTCTTCCACACCCGCGAGGCGTACTTCCCCGGGCCGTCCGTGTGGCGCTCGCAGGAGAACGACGCCGCGCCGCAGGTGCTCACCTCGGGCCTCACCTCGCCGCCGCTGCACGCGCTGGCGCTGTGGTGGTTCTACCGGCACACGGGCGACGCCGCGTTCGTCAGGAAGGCGTTCCCCGCGCTGGAGGCGCAGCACGCGTACCTCTCCTCGGCGCGCGACCTCGGCGGCGCCGGGCTGGCCGCGATCGTGCACCCCTGGGAGTCGGGCATGGACGACAGCCCGGCCTGGGACGGGCCGCTCGACGCGCTGCCCGTGATCAGGTACGGCTACCGCAACGTCGAGATGGACGAACGCCACCCCGACAGCGACCACGACCGCTACGTCTGGCTGGCCATGCGCTACCGCGACGCCGGATACAGCCCCGAATACCTGCGCGACGAGCACCCGTTCGCCGTCGAGGACCCCATGTTCAACGGCATCTGGCTGGCCTCCTGCCAGGCCATGGCCGAGCTGGCCCCGCTGGCCGGCGCCGACCCCGTGCCGCACGCCGAGCACGCCGAACGCCTCAGACAGGCCATCCTCGACCGCCTGTGGGACGGCTGCTTCTACGCCAGGGACCTGCGCGCCGGGCGGCTCATCCGCGTGTGCACCGTCGGCGCCTTCGGCCCCCTCCTCGACCCCGGTCTCCCCACCGACCGCCTGCACGCCGCCGTCGAGGTGCTGGAGTCGGCCAGGTTCATGGGCGCCACCGGCTACCCCGTGCCCAGCTGCGAGATCCGCGCCTCCCAGTTCGACCGCACCCGCTACTGGCGCGGACCCTCCTGGGTGAACACCAACTGGCTGCTGCGCCGCGCCGCCGCCGTCCACTCCCTCGACCACCTCGGCCAGCAACTCACCAACGGCACCCTGCGCCTGGTCCGCCAGGCCGGCTTCCGCGAATGCTTCGACCCCTTCGACGGCAGCGGCCGGGGCTGCAGGGACTTCTCCTGGAGCGCGGCGCTGACCCTGGATCTGCTCGCCGATACCGTAGGGGAATGAGCATCTTTCGCCGCCTGCCCGCCGAAGTGCGCAAAACCCTCGCCGTGGAGCGGGGGGAGCGGGTGCTGACCTTCGCCCAGGGCGCCGACGGTCATGTGGTGGCCACCAACCTCGCACTGCACCTTTCTGATGGGACGCGGGTGCCGTACGAGGAGATCGACAAAGCCTCCTGGGACGAGGAAGGCGTCCGGGTGCTCACCACCGACGGTTCGCGTCACTTCGAGCGGGTCACCGAGCCGCGCATGCTGCCTGAGACCGTGCGGGAGCGGGTCAACTCCACCATCGTCGTCAACAAGCACGTCAGCCTGCCGGGGAGGGGTGGGGTGCGGCTGGTGGCTCGGCGGCGGCCTGGGGGTGAGGTGCTCGGGTGGACGCTGGTCTTCGATGATGGCCTCGATCCGGCGGATCCGGGGTTGCGGGCGCAGGCCGAACAGGCTTTGGAGGGGGTGCGGCGGAGCATGGGCGTCTGAGGCCCTCTCCGCACGGCGGGGCTTGAGCGCGTCTGAGGCCTTCTTTCGTACGGCGGGGCTTGAGCGCGTCTGAGGCCTTCTTCTTCCGTACGGCGGCGCTTGGGCGCGTCCGAGGACCTTCGCACGCGGCGGCGCTTGGGCGCTTCTGAAGGACCTTCGCACGCGCGGCGCTTGGCGCTTGGGCGCGCCTGACGTCGTCTTCGCAGTCTTCGCGGTCTTCGCGGTCTTCGCGGTCTTCGCAGTCTTCGCGGCATGACGGCGGGCAGCGGCATGAGCCCGGGTCTCAGGCGTGCGGGGGTGTGAGGCCTGTCATGCCCATGCCGCTCCCGCGTCGTGCGCGTCAGATCAGCAGACGATCAGTAGGGGATCCCGCTCTCACGGGCCTTCTGATCCGCGACGTCCTCGCCGGGCCAGCCGGTGCCGGTCTCGGGCTGATGCCCGTCAGAGTGGAGGAACGGGATCCGCTGCTGCAGCGTGCCCCCCACCTTCGACCTGGCCACCCCGGCGAACCTCGTGGCCTGCGCCCCGACCACCCCGGCCACTTCCTGCACCCGGGGATTGTCGGCGACGCGTTGCGCCGTCCGCTTGATCTGCTCGTACCGTTCGCGTCCAGCCCGGCTGCCCAGCACGTACCCGACAGCCAGACCAACAGCGAATGTCATTCGATATCGCATCTTGCACCTCCGCTGTCTCCGGGCCTACCCCGCTCGCGATGCGACACGCACTCCCTGAGTGCGCTAATCTATTCCTGCGCACGACGAAGGGGCCAACCGCCCCGGCGAAGTGGGCAAACAAGTTCGATCCCGCGTAGCTCAACGGCAGAGCAGCCGGCTGTTAACCGGCAGGTTATAGGTTCGAGTCCTATCGCGGGAGCTCCGCAACTCCGGCCCTCGCCTCTGACCACAGAGATGGGGGCCTGAGTCGTTCCGGGGCCGCATGAGCGATGACCGACCGATCTGGTGCCGGTGACCGGTATGAGCCGAGTGCCTGAGGCGCGAGCCCCCGTATGGTCCCGTCGTTGCGGGTGAAGACCAGGGTCGGTTGCTTCAGCAGGGCCAGGTTGACGCGATCACCGCGTACGAGGTGTCCTTCGATTCGGGGTCGAACCACACTTCGAGACCGACCTCCGCGCCATCGACCTCCCTTGCCATACACGTGGGCTCGTCAGCAGAGAGGGGCTTCCAGCCGTTGCGCAACGCAAGGTCTCGGTAGAAGGACTCGATGTCCTTGCGTGAGCTGTGTTCCCCGGCAGGGCGGTAGGAGCGGCTGATGCTGGCGTGGTGGTCATCAGTGTCGGTACATGAACGATCGCGCTCGCCGTCCGGAGTGGTGCCGGCTGGGGCGGTAGCCAGGACGTCGAACGACGCCAGGGCGGTTTCGATGCGATCGAAATTCTTCTCGCAAACCGTCTCATGCTCCCAGGATTCGGAGAGCAGAGGCACGACGGCAATGCCGGCCAATGCTAAGAGGCTCGCGACCGCTACCAGTACCCAGCTGAAGACCCTTTTCATGATCGAGACCATAGCGGGCCGGACACAGTCGCGGCGTCAGTTGCCCCCGCCGGACCGTGGGCCTTCTATGTGGTTTCTTCGACGTTGGGGTGCATGACCTCGTAGCTGTTCTCGCCGTTCACGTGAACCACGCGCATATAAGTGTCTTCCCAGATGTCTTCCGCCGCCTCATTCAGGAGTTCGGCGGCACGACCGCCCGTCCAGCAGATGTGTGTCTCTGTCGCTCGGTCTTTAAGATAAGCGACACCCTTCGGGCCTTCGCAGATCGAATAGCTCGCGTCCCGCCAGCTCGCACCCATCGTGCACAAAGCAGAGCGTTGGTCCTCATCCACGCATTCAGTCAGCGCTTGGCGCCATTGAGCGTCGCATGTGTCCGCGCTGTGGAAGACTCCTTCTTTGATGTCGCGCAGACAATAGATCCTCATCCGCTGACCGAAGGCGCATTCATTGGGGGATAGTTCTGCGTCTGCGCAGGTGAGGAATTTGTGGAGCAGGTCTGCGCATCCAGTCGCCAGTGTGCGGCAGACGCTCAGCACTTCAAGATAAGGGCCGCAGGACATGTCGCTTCCGCTGGGGTCGTCGCGGCACTCGTAATAGGAACGCCGCAGGTCTCCGCAGTCGACGAAGGGGTCGCCGTATGATCCGGGGCAGCGCAGGTATTCTTGTTCGCCTGCCGCGCAGACTTGGTGGGAGCGGGCAGGAGCTTCGGTACGGCAGGAGAGATAGGAGCCGGCCGAAGCGTCGCACATATCAGCGGTGACAGCGTTTGACTGTGCGCCGCTTGTGCATTCGATCCAGACGATCAGAGCGCGATGACATAGAACTTCTGCGTTCTTGACTTGGTGCTGCTCCATGCACGCGTTGAATTCAGGAGCTGCTGTCTGGCGGCAGTCCAGCCCTCTGGGGCCGTTTCCTTTGGGGCATGCCTCATCGGCTGCGACCTCCTCGTTCGTTTCGTACCAGGTCGGTCCTGGGGACGGGACCTTTGATACGGCAACGGCGGGGGCGCAGGCGGTGAGCATGACGATGAAGAGGAAAGCGGCTAGCCCGCTCCGGGAGTCGCGCCTCGCTAACCTCATCGGTTCCTCTTCTAGGGGCGGGCTGCATGCGGGATCAAGGAAACCACCTCTGCTGTGTGGTGGGAAGCGCTCATCTTCATCATTAGTGTCGGTTGGCGTTGTCACTTCACACCCAGCCCACGGCGGGCCCGGCGGGGTGGCCGACAGCGTGGACGGTAGCTTCAGACGCCTCGTCTCCCGCCACCTGCCCTGGCCGCGCGACGGGGATCCGCTCCTCGTCTCCGGGAACGTACCGGCTGGCCTGGCCCAACGTGATCGAGGTCGAGCCGGGTGAGGAGCGCCGTCCGGAAGGGCGCGTGGCTCGCGCGTCGGCGAGCGGCATACCGGCGGCATACCGGCTTCTGCTGGGCTGGGCTTCGAACAACAGCAGATCCCCGATCACGGGGCTGACACGGAAGCGATCATGAGAAGCCTTTGGATTTCCCGCGCCACGACGGCTGCCGCCGCCCTGGCCGGTCTCACGCTGCTGAGCACCACGCCCGCATCGGCCGCAAGCTACTGGAACTCGTCGGCGGGGGCGAATGCCACCTCGGTGGGCACCGTGACGGAGAAGTCGGTCACTGTCGCCAAGAAGACGTTCAAGATCCAGCTGCGCGTGGGCAAGTACGGCGGTCTCAGCTACTTCTGGGCCCGCGCCCCCAAGGACTCCGACGCGAACGGCATGGACCTGTTCATCTCGGTCTACAACCCCTCGACCAAGAAGTGGGAGAGCCGGCGGAAGATGATCAGCAACACCACCTACACCGACGCCCACCGGTCTATTCACAAGTACGGGTACAAGGCCTGTGCGAAGGCGCCCGGGCTCGGTGGCAGCGCTGCCGTGTGCACCAGTGCCCGCTTCGTCTGACGGGTTGAGCGCGCCGATTTGCGTGCGGACCTGAAGGGGGCTTTGGGGCTCTTCAGGCTGACTTCAGGCGCAGGGGGTGACCCTCGGGGCTGTCGAATCGTCTCGGGGAGGGAGTTCCCATGTTGAAGCGACGCCTCGCGATCGTCGCCACGTCCGCCGTGCTCGGGCTGGGTGTCATGGCCGGCTCGGCGCTGGCAGACGACGGCCCCGTCAGGGTGCACGGCGGGGACGGCGACGTCGCCGTCGAGGCGCACGAGGGGCCGTGGTTCCGCGGCGGCAGGCTGACGTGCTGGATGAGCGACGGCAAGGTCGTGAAGCTCTCCAAGGCCAAGGTGGCCGAGCTCGTCGAGGAGCGGTACATCGAGCGCGAGTTCGCCGACACCTCCTTTGAGGACGGTGTGGCGGTCGTGCCGGAGGACCGGCTGTCGATCAGCGTCCCGGCGAAGAAGCTGCCTCGTGAGGTGGTGAAGAAGAAGATCGCGGGGAAGCGGTGGCAGCACAGCCGGGTCATTCACCTCACGTGCGTCTGGAGCAAGTAGCGAGTAGCAAGAGCGAGTAGCGGGTGGGGAGGGCGAAGTCGCGCCTCCGGGCGGTCAGTCCGGAGGCGCGGCACGTCAGCTGGGGGTGCGGCAGGTCAGTCGGGGGCGCGGCGACGCATAAGGCGTGCGGGGCGCATAAGGCGTGCGGGGCGCATAAGGCGTGCGGGGCGCATAAGGGGTGCGGGGGGCATAAGGCCATGACGCCTGCGGGGCGCATGACGCCTGCGGGGCATGCGGGAGGAGCGGGTTGCGGGAGCCGCGGGTTGTGCGGGAGCCGCGGGTTGTGTAGGAGGCCCGGGTCGGGCGGGGGCGGTCGTTTGGAGGGCGCGGGCTTTCAAGGGCGCGGGTCGTCTGGAGCGGGTGGCTGGCAAAGCGGCCGCAGCCGACTTAACGCCTGGTAATCCGTTGGTGACACGTTTTCGGGTTCGCCGGACAAAGCAGGGCGCGATACGGAAAATGGGAGGGCCGGTCGCAGGGGCCGGAGCCGCGGGTAGTCGTGTCGGTGGCGAGGAGAGGGCGCCCCAACGAGGAGGTGCCGCCGACCCGGAATCGGCGGGGCGCTCCGATGACGGAGAAGTGCTGGTTGCCGCGTGCGTACCTGGATCAGAACCCTTCGCCCCTTCGACGTGCTCGCCGCCCAGGCGGTGATCGAGCGCACCACCGACCTGCGGGAGGCGGAACGCTTCATCAGGCTCTATCACGCCGAGAACTCCTCGGCGGGAGGACTGCATGCCCGCCTGCGCGACGTCGCCAGGGACGTGGCCCGCTACGGGACCTACACGCACACCTACGAGGAGCTGGAGTTCGGCGCGCAGGTGGCGTGGCGCAACAGCAACCGGTGCATCGGGCGGCTGTACTGGCGCTCGCTGAAGGTGCGCGACCGCAGGCAGGTGAGCACGGCCGAGGGGGTGGCGCTGGAGTGCGTGGCGCATCTGCGGGATGCCACGGCGAGCGGGAAGATCAGGCCCACCGTCACCGTCCTGCCGCCGGACACGCCCGCGCTGCGCGGGCCCCGGCTGCTGAACGACCAGCTCGTGCGGTACGCCGGTTACCGGACGTCCGAGGGGGTCGTGGGGGATCCGCGTAACGTCGCGCTCACCGAGACGGCCAGGGCGCTGGGGTGGCGGGGGCGGGGCGGGCGGTTCGACGTGCTGCCGCTGATCGTGCAGCCGGCGATCGGTGATCCGCTGCTGTGCAACGTGCCCGGGGACGCCGTGCTGGAGGTGCCGCTGGTGCATCCCGATTACGCGTGGTTCGAGGAGCTTGGGCTGCGCTGGCATGCGGTGCCTGCCATCTCGGACATGTGTCTGGAGATCGGCGGCATCTGCTACCCGTGCGCGCCCTTCAACGGCTGGTACATGGGCACCGAGATCGGGGCGCGCAACCTGGCGGACAGTGACAGGTACGACCAGCTTCCGGTGGTGGCGGAGCGGCTGGGGCTGGACACCTCCACCGAGCGCACCCTGTGGCGCGACCACGCGCTGGTGGAGTTGAACGTGGCGGTGCTGCACTCGTTCGAGCGGGCCGGGGTCACCGTGACCGATCACCACACGGAGTCGCGCCGCTTCCTGACGCACCTGTCGAAGGAGGAGAAGGCGGGGCGGGTGTGCCCGGCGGACTGGTCGTGGATCGTGCCGCCGCTATCCGGCAGTGCCACGCCCGTCTTCCATCGCTACTACGACAACAGCGTCCTGACGCCCGCCTTCGTCCACCACGGCCGCTGAGTCCCCCTGCGCCGCTGAGTTCCCCTGCGCCGCTGAGTCGCCCCGCGCCGCCGGGCCGTCCGAAGGCGCGTGGGCGTCCTCTGTGAAGCGGGTGCGCAGGGCGGTCAGTTCGGCGGCGGTCAGGCCGCCGGACGCCAGGTAGGCCGCCACGTCCAGCCCCGACAGCAGCGCCAGGATCACCTCCGCGGTGGTGGTTCCTGCGGCGGTCAGGCGGGCCCGTACGCGCAGGTCGTCGTCGGGCTCGCCCAGCCGGGCGTACAGCGCGCTGAGACGCCGCGTGGAGTGCTGGTAGTCGTCCAGGATGTCGCGGTGCCCGACCCCGGCCAGCGCGAGCAGCAGGATGGCCACCAGCCCCGTACGGTCCCGCCCCGCCACGCAGTGCACCAGCACCCCGCCGGGCGGGGCCGTGGCGATGGCGCGCAGGGGAGCGGCGCAGAGGGCGGGCCAGCGGTCCATGAAGGGCCGCAGGTAGAGGGGTGTTCCGCCGTAGCGGGGGCGGTCGGGGTCGTCGAGGCGGTCGAGGGGCACGCTGACGACGGTCATGCCGGGCGGGCGCAGGCCGGGTGCGGCGCGGTGCTCACCGGGGTTGCGCAGGTCGACGATGGTGCGTACGCCGTGGGCCGCTGCCGCCGCCCATCCGTCGGGGCTGAGCCGGTCGGGCGTGTCGGAGCGCACCACCGCGCCCCAGCGGGTGCGCCGCCCGCCCGCCGCCGTCAGGCCGCCCAGGTCGCGGACGTTGCCGCAGCCGTCCCACATCAGGTCTCGCTCCATGTGTCCCACCTTGCCATCCCGCACTAGAAGATGGTTCTGTTGGAGTCATGGTGGACCTAGTGCTCTCCGCCCTCGACGACGAGGGCGTGCTCACGCTGACCTTCAACCGGCCGGACACGCTCAATGCCTGGACCGACGCCATGGGGCGGCGCTACTTCGACCTGCTGGCCGAGGCGGAGAAGAACCCGGACGTGCGGGCCGTGGTGGTCACCGGCGCGGGCAAGGGGTTCTGCTCGGGCGCCGACTTCAAGACGCTGAACGCGATCCAGAGCGGCTCGTACGACGGAGTGCCCGACCCGCGGCCCAACACCTTCCCCACGACCATCCGCAAGCCCATCGTGGCAGCCGTCAACGGCGCCTGCGCCGGGCTCGGCATGGTGCACGCGCTCGTCTGCGACATCGTCTTCACGGCCGCGGAGGCCAAGTGGACGACGGCCTTCCCGCGCCGCGGCCTGATCGCCGAGTACGGGCTGTCGTGGGTGCTGCCGCGGATCATGGGGCAGCAGCGGGCGATGGACGTCCTGCTGTCGGGGCGGGTGTTCACCGGGCAGGAGGCGTTCGAGCTGGGCCTGGCCAACTGCGCGGTGCCGGGCGGGACGCTGCTGGAGGAGGCCACGGGCTACGCGAGGGAGCTGGCGGCGTACAGCTCGCCCGCGTCCATGGCGGTGATCAAGCGGCAGGTGTGGCACGACTGGGACACCACGCTGGAGGAGTCCGCCAAGGCCGCCACGCAGGAGATGCTCGCCTCCTTCGGGCGGCCGGACTTCGCGGAGGGCGTCGCCAGTTTCCTGGAGCGCCGCCCGCCGAACTTCCCGCCGCTGTAGAAACCGCTGTAGAAGAGCCGCTGTAGAAAGCCGCGGTAAAGGCCGTCAGGAGAGGCGGTGGGCCCCGGGGGCGGGGGTGGCGGGCAGGAAGCGGGGCTCCTTGAAGCCGCGCTCGGCGTAGGCGTTCAGCACCGACTCCTTGACGCTGTCGAGGCGCTCCAGCGGCACCAGCGCGATCGCCGACCCGCCGAAGCCGCCGCCCGTCATGCGTGCGCCGCGGGCCCCGCCCCTGATGGAGGCCTCGACGGCCACGTCGAGCTCGGGTGAGGAGACCTCGTACAGGTCCCTGAGCGACAGGTGGGAGGCGTTGAGCAGGGCGCCGATCTCGGTGACGGCGCCCGCGCGCAGCAGCCCGACGAGGGCCTCGACGCGGTGGTTCTCGGTGACGATGTGCTCGACGCGCTTGCGCTCGTCGCCCTGGAGCCGGGCGAGGGCCCCCGCGAGGTCGGTGACGTCGCGCAGGGCGGCGACGCCGAGCTTGCGGGCGGCCGACTCGCACTCGGCGCGGCGCTTGGCGTACTCGCCGCCGGCGTGCTCGTGGTGGACCTGCGTGTCGATGATGAGCATGCTCAGGCCGTGCGAGGCCAGGTCGAGCGGGATGGTGCGGGAGCCGAGGGAGCGGCAGTCGAGGAAGAGCGCGTGGCCCTCCTCGCAGAGCGCGGACGCGGCCTGGTCCATGATGCCGCAGGGCATGCCGACGAAGTCGTTCTCGGCCTTCTGGCTGAGCAGGGCGAGCTCCATCGGCGTCAGGCCGAGGCCGTGCACGTCGTTGAGCGCGGAGGCGACGGACACCTCCAGGGCGGCGCTGGAGCTGAGGCCGGCGCCCGAGGGCACGTCGCCGTCGATGGCGATGTCGGCGCCCCTGACCCGGTCGCCGAGCATCTCCAGGACGCCGACGACGTAGCGGGTCCAGCCCCTGGACTCCTCGCGGCCGGCCAGGGTGACCGGCTCGCCCGAGTCGGACTGGAGGGAGAGGAGGCGGATCGTGTCGTCGTCGCGCGGGGTGAGGGCCGCCGTGACGCCCCACGGCACCGCGAAGGGCAGGACGAAGCCGTCGTTGTAGTCGGTGTGCTCGCCGATCAGGTTGACCCTGCCGGGAGCACGCCAGACCGTCCGGGGGGACGCGCCATAGGCGGCACTGAAAGCTTCAACAACGCGCATAATCGAACACTCCTCAACAATGGCCCGACCGTAGACTAGCGCCATGGAGGAGCTCCTGGTTCCAGGGCTCGGTCAGGTCCGGGTGTTCCTGTTGCACGACGACAACAAGCCGCGCAAGCTCAAGTACAACCTCGGTCATACCCGCCTGCTGACGTTCGGCGGCGCCTGGTCCAACCACATCAGGGCGGTGGCCGAGGCGGGGGCGCGGCACGGCATCGAGACGATCGGGGTCATCCGCGGCGAGGAGCACCTCCCGCTCAACCCTGCCCTGGCCCGCGCGGCGGCCTGCGGCATGACCCTCACCTACCTCGACAGGGACTCCTACCGGCGCAAGGACACCGAGGAGGTGCTGGCGCCGCTGCGGGCCCGGTGGGGCGGCGACGTGACGATCCTGCCCGAGGGCGGCAGCAACCCGGCGGCCGTGCGCGGCTGCGCGGAGCTGCCGGGGGAGATCGACGGCGACTACGACGTGATCTGCTGCCCCGTGGGCACCGGCGGCACGCTGGCCGGGATCTCGGCGGGGCTGCCCGAGGGCAGGCGGGCGCTCGGGTTCGCGGTGCTGAAGGGGGCCGGGTTCCTGGCGGGCGAGGTGGCCAGGCTGCAGCGGGAGACGTACGGGCGCACCTGGGCGAACTGGTCGATCAACCTGGACTACCACTTCGGCGGGTACGCCAGGACCACCCCCGCCCTGGACGCGTTCGCCGCCGAGCACGGCGTGGAGCGGATCTACGTCGCCAAGATGCTCTACGGCGTCCTCGACCTCGCCCGCCGCGGCGCCTTCGCGCCAGGCACCCGCGTCGTCGCCGTCGTCACCGGTCAGCCCTCGACCCCCGTCGAGGCGTGAGCCGCGCCCACCGGCTTCGACTCGGGTGAGCCGCGCTGGCGCAGGTAGATCGACAGCACCACCATCGACAACACGGCCAGCAGCTCCGACTGCCAGTTCTGCAGGCTGCGGTCCCAGAACTCCGGCGAGGTCACGTACCCGCCCCACGAAACCGGATCCCGCAGGTCGCCGAGCCGGTCCGCGTTGTACGCCGCCTGCCCCGCCACCGACTGCGCCAGCCACGACAGCACGAAGATGGCCCCCATCACCAGCCCGAGCGAGTTGCTGAACAGCCACAGCCGCAACCCCCTGACCTTGGCCCAGGCGGGCGAGTCCGCGTCGGCGTACGGCCCGATCTGCTGGTCCTCGTCGGACTCGGCCCCGGCCTTGTCCGGCTCCTTGGACTCCGGCGAGCCCTTCTGGACGAGCCAGACGGTGAGCATGATGAACAGGAAGAACTGCAGGTACTCCGACTGCCAGTTCTCCGACACGTCCACGGCGAAGTGCGAGGAGGTCACGTACTGCGGCAGCGAGACCGGCTCGCTGCCGTTGGCCGCCTGCTGGTCGTTGAACTGCATCATCCCGGCGACGGCCTGACCGCCCACGGCCAGCAGGAACATGATCAGGAACGCCAGCGCCAGCGAGTTCTCCTTGAGCCACTTCACAGCTTCGACCACCCCATGGCGAAGAACCAGACCAGGCCGACCACGATCACCAGCGTGGTCAGCGTGAACATCACGCGCATCAGTCGTCCACCTCGCAGTCGTACGGCAGGTCGCCCATCGGCTCGCATCCCGCCGCCCTGATCCGCCAGCCGTCGCTGAAGCGGTGCAGGAAGAGCGTGTCGCCGGCCAGCCGCACCTGGGCGTCGTCACCCCACACGGCCACCTGCGTGACCTGGCCGCCGGCGCCGAGCCGCAGCCCGCGCAGCGCGTCGGCGCAGCTCTCGCCGGGGTCGGGCAGCTTGTCGGCGGTCTTCCTGGCGAGCATCGCGCACGCCGCGTCCTCCTGATGCGCGGAGATCGCGGCGTGGAAGCGCTCGGCCGCACGGGCGGGCGAAGCCGTGTCCACGGCGCAACCCACAGTGACCAGAGCCATCATCAGCACGACCAGCGCCTTCCTCATGAGCCCCTGCTACCCACAGGTGAATCAGGCATGCTGATCTCATGCAGAGGACTGACACCCCCGCCTCCTGGGACGAGCGCAGCACGCTGATCGCGCTGCACGACTTCACGCGGGCGACCGCCGTCGCCAAGTGCGAGGGCCTGAGCGACGAGGACGCCAGGCGGGCGCCGCTGGCGACCTCCCCGCTCATGACGATCTCCGGGGTGATCAATCACCTGCGGTGGAACGAGCACTACTGGTTCGAGGTGATGTTCCTCGGCGGCGAGGACCGCGCCCCGTGGACGGACGAGGGCTTCTAGCCGAGCTGGTCGAGCACCGGCGACACCAGCGCGTTCAGCTCGCGGGCCAGCACGGTCACCGCGCGGTGCGCGCTCTGCTCGACCTCCATGTGCGGCCCCTCCGGCTCCGGTGGCAGGTCGTCGAGCGGCAGCGGCGCCTCCACGAGCATCGAGGCCCGCAGGAACGGCAGCCTGGCCAGGTCCTGCTGGCTCGGCTCGACGTACTGGCCGAAGGTCTCCTGCCAGCCCAGCCAGCCGCGGTCGCGCCACCAGGCCCGCGAGCGCCGCAGCTCCTCCGGCAGCGGGGAGACGATCCTGACCCGCGCGTAGAGGGTGCCGTCCCAGGTGTTGCGGTGACAGCTCGCCTCCAGGACGCGCCGGTCCCACCGCACGAAGCCGGGGGCCAGCGACGGCGGGGTGGCCAGCTCCCACGCCGTGCAGGCGAACCGCACGGGCGCGATGTCACCCCACTCGAACGAGTCGAGGTTCTTGCGCACGTGTACGGCATAGCGCCCGTCACGGTCCCTGTCGAACTCCTGATCGATCCAGAACGCCTTGCCCATGACACCTACGCTACGGCGCTCTCCCGCCTCTACGCGGGCGGACAGAAGATCTCAGAATGCGCTGTGACGTGGATGACACATCTGTAGCTTTTTCACATTGTTGAGTGACATTGGGGAGAGCAATGGCGTCCGAACAGCTCGACGCGGCCATGGACCTCTGGAAGGCGGGAGACCTGGACCGGGCCGCCGCGCTGTTCAGGCAGATCGCGGCCACAGGTGATCCGGAGGCCTCCCACCTGCTGGCAGGGCTGCTGCAGGAGCGGGGCGACCTGGAGGGCGCCGAGGCCGCGCACCGGTCGGTCATCCAGTCGGGCGACCCGGTCTTCGGGCAGCGCTCGGCCATCGCCATGGGCATGATGCTGGTCAACGCCGAGGAGTGGGCCGCCGCGCACCGCGTGCTGATGATCGCCTCCGACGGCGCCGACTTCGAGGTGGCCGCGCTCGCGGACACGGCGCTGGTGCTGGTGCTGACCCAGCTCGGCGACGCGCAGGGCGCGCAGGAGTCGCTGGAGCGGGCCCGCAGGTGCAACAGCCCCGCCGTGGCCGAGCTGGCCGCGCGGCTGGAGCTGCCCGAGTTCGACCAGGACCCGGCCTCGGCCCGCGACCGCTACGAGGAGGCCGAGGACGAGGACGACTACGAGGAGCTGCTCACCTGCGGTGACCCGGAGATCGTGGCGCTGGCGGCGTTCCGGCTCTACCAGATCCACGCCGAGGACGACGACTTGGACGCGGCCCGCGAGGCGTGCGAGCACGCCATCGCCGTCGGCTCCCCGGAGCACCGGGCCATGGCGCACAAGCTGCTCGGCGCCGTGCTGGTGGACCTGGGCGAGTACGCCGAGTCGGCCGCCGCGTACCGGGTCGCAGCCGAGGACCCCAGGCCGGACCTCCGGCTGCCCTCGCTGATCGAGCTGGCCAAGGTGACCGCGCAGCTCGGCGACGAGGAGGAGACGAAGGCCATCTTCCACCGGGTGATCGCCAGCGGCCACCGCGAGTACGCGGCCCAGGCCCAGGCGTGCCTGGCCCAGATGCACACCGAGGCGGGCGAGCCCGCCGAGGCGCTGGCCGCGCTGCGCGCCGTGCTGGAGTCCGGCGACGACGAGTGGTCCGCCGCCGGCGTCACCCTGCTGGGCCTCCTGCTCGACCAGCACCCCGAGGCCCGCGACGAGGTCATGGAAGTGCTGACGCTGGCGGCCGGCCACGACGACCAGGACACCGCGTTCAAGGCCGCGCTGCTGCTCGACCACGCCGCCAGGCAGCAGCCGCTGGCCGACCCGGTCGAGGAGCAGGCGCTCCAGGACACCGACGACGGCATGGCGGCGCTCAAGGCCGGCGAGCTGGCCGAGGCCAGGCGGCTGCTGCGCAGGGCCGCCGACTCCGGCGCGCCCGCCCAGTCGCTGCGCGCCATGGTCGTGCTGGCCAAGCTGGAGCTGGGCGAGGGCGACCGCGAGCAGGCCGACGAGCTGCTGTCGTACGTGGCCGAGGGCGACGACGTGCTGCAGGGCTTCAACGCGGCGTTCCTGCTGCACCTGCTCCGCTCGTCCGCGGCGGAGCCGCACCCGGTGCTCGGCGCGATGCTCGACCACCAGCGGCTGGGCAGGGAGGAGGGGCTGGCCCGCTACCAGGAGGCCGCGCGGCACCCCGACCCCGCCGTGGCCGCCATCGGCACCGCCGTGTTCGCGCAGGTGCTGGCGTCCATCGGGTGCGACCTGTCCGAGGTCTCCGAGCTGCTGCTGTCGGCGGCGGGCAGCGGGGAGCCGCTGGCGCTGTCGTACACGGCGATGATCTGCAAGGACGTGCTGGCCGACCGGGAGCGGGCGGCCGGGCTGCTGGGCGAGGCGCTGGCGCAGGGCCATCCCGCGCTGGCGCCCTGGGTGGGGTGGACGCTGGGCGGGCTGGTCGAGGAGGACGATCCGGGGCGGGCGCGGGCCGCGTACGAGGTGGCCTTCGAGTCGGGGCACCGTGGCCTGCGGTTCGAGGCCGCGGCCGGGCTGACCGGGGTGTACGAGCGGCAGGGCGACCGGCTCGCCGCCTGCCGGCTGCACGAGCGGCTGATCGCTGAGGGGCAGCCGGAGCGGGGGGCGCTGCCGCTCGCGTACAACCGGCTCAGGCTCGACGACGTGGCGGGGGCGCGGGCCGCGTTCGAGCTGGGCGACGACGCGCTGTGCGCGTTCGGCAGGCTGGTGCTCGACCGCGACTTCGAGGGCGCGGCGCGGGCGTTGCCCGAGGGGGAGGAGCTGGCGATGGCCGGGCTGCTCGCCATGGAGTGCGCGAGCGCCTGGCAGCACACCGGGCAGATCGAGGCCGCCGACGGGGCGCTGACGCTGGTGACCGCCGCCGGGCATCCCGCCCAGCGCCAGCAGGCGGGCTGTCTGCTGGGCGCGCTGCGCAGCGACGCGGGGGACCGGCGCGGGGCGGTCGAGGCGTTCCTGGGGGCGCTGGGGGAGGACGAGGACCTCAACGGGGTGGCGCTGCGGTCGGCCGGGGAGCTGCTGCGGGGGCTCGGCGAGCACGCGGAGGCGGTGGCGGTGCTGGACCGGGTGCCCGAGCCCGACCGCGAGGTGGCGCTGATGGCCGCCGGGTCGCTGGTGGCGTGCGGGCGCGCGGCCGAGGCCCGCGAACGGCTGGCCTCCGCCGAAGTCCAGGACGCGCGCGAACGGCCAGCCTCCAGCGGGGTTCAGGACGCGTGCGAACGGCCGGCCTCCAGCGGAGTCCAGGACGCGCGCGAGCACCCGGACGGCGCTCTCGACAGGGAGGCCGCGCTGCACCTGGCGCGGCTGCTGCGGGAGCACGGCGACGCCGAGGGGGCGCTGGCGGTGCTGCGGGACGCGCCGCCCGAGGTGTCCGCGCTGTCGGAGTGCCTGCTCGGCAGCCTGCTGGCCGAGACCGGCGACCTGCCGGGCGCGCGGGCGGCCTACGAGCGGGCGGCGGCGCTCGACCCGGAGACGGAGCCGGCGGTCATGGTGGAGGCGGGCCGCTGCCTGCTGGCGGCGGGCGACACCGAGCCGGGCCACTTCGCGCTGGAGCGGGCCGCCGCGCAGGAGGACGACCCGCACGCCGCGGCCGTGGCCCGGCACCTGCTCGGCCGCGCCGTCCCGGAGGAGCTGCCGTGGGTGCTGCTGGCCGAGGGCGACAGGCCGGGCGCGCTGGCGGCGCTGACCGGCCTGACCGGGTCGGAGCCGCTGGCGGCGCTGCTGCTCGCGCTGGACGACGACGACGTACGCGAGGTGCGCCGCCTGCTGGCGGGGCTCGGCCCCGAGGAACGCGCGCGGGCGCTGGACGAGATCATGGCCAGGGCGTCGCACACGACCGCGTTCCA
This sequence comes from Nonomuraea monospora, assembly GCF_039531895.1. Lineage (NCBI taxonomy): Bacteria > Bacillati > Actinomycetota > Actinomycetes > Streptosporangiales > Streptosporangiaceae > Nonomuraea > Nonomuraea monospora. The sequence goes on along the minus strand of NZ_BAAAQX010000002.1, from coordinate 378,984 downwards.
CCGCCTGGTGATGGAGGAGGGCGAGCCTGAGGCCGCCGCCAGGGCCGCGATCGACCTCGGCGCGGCGATCGCCGAGCAGGGCGACAACTGCCGCGCCGAGCTGTGCTTCCTGCCCGCCACCACCCACCCGGCCACGGCCGGCGTGGCCTGGCGCAACATCGCGGCCGTCCGGCACCGGCGCGGCGACCTCGACGGGGCGCTGGATGCCGCCATGAGCGGGCTGCCCGGCACCGCCGACATCGCCGCCGACCTGCTCGCCGACCGCGGCGACGGCGCGCGGGCGCGGCGGCTGCTGTCGGAGGCCGCCGCGGCCGGCGACCTGGCCTGCCGGCGCGCGCTCCTGCTCCACCTGCTCAACGAGCAGGACCACGGCGCCACCGTCGAGGAGGCCGAGCGGGCCGTGGGCACCGGCGACCCGGAGACCGTGGCGATGGGCTACTGGGCGTGGGGCGTCGCGCTCGGCGCGCGGGGCGAGCCGCGCCAGGCCGCCGCCATGTACGCCAAGGGCATCGACGCCGGCCATCCCGAGCTGTCGGCGTCCCTGCGGCTCGACCTGGCCACGGCGCTGCGCGAGCTGGGCGACACCATCGGGGCCGAGCGGGAGCTGAGCCTGGCCATCGCCTCCGGCCATCCGTACGCGGCGGCCAAGGCCCGCGTGCAGCTCGGCGTCTGGCTGTACGAGGAGGGCCTGCCGCTGGCCGCGGCCCGGTCGTTCGCCGCCGCGCTCGGCACCGGCATGGCCGCGACCGCGCTGGACGCGCTGAACGGCATCTCCCAGGAGCTGTGCGACGGGGGCGAGCACGCGCCCGCGCTGGAGGTGCTGTCGCTGATGGGCGAGCACGCCGCCGCCCAGGCCCGCCTGCTCGGCGCCCGCTGCACGGACCCGCTGGCCGTGGTGCGGTACTACGAGCTGGCGGGCGCGGACCCGTACACCGAGCTGGAGGCCGCGGGGCGGCTGGTGGAGCTGGGGGAGACGGCGGCGGCGCGCGCCGGCTACGAGCGGCTCAACGAGCACGAGGACCCGGACGTGCGCTTCGTCGCCGGGGGCAGGCTGCTGGAGCTGCTCGACTCGGCGGGGGACACGGAGGCGTTCTACGACCTGGCCGAGCGGCGCGCGGGCGACGCCGACAGCCCCGCGCCCGGCGTGTTCGGGAGCCTGCTCGGCATGTTGCAGGAGCGCCAGGGCGACACCGAGGCGTCGCTGCGCACGCTGCGGGAGGCGGCGGAGAACGGCGAGCCGACCACGCTCAGCGTGTACGCGCAGACCCTGGTGGGCGCCGGGCACGTGGAGGAGGGCAGGCAGGTGTACCTGCGGGTGCTGGACGCCGGTGACGCCGACCTCGCCGCCCGCGCCATGATCGCGCTCGGGCAGACGTACCACGAGGAGGACGAGGAGCGGGCGCACGCCTGGTACCGCAGGGCCGTCGAGGAGGGCGAGGGGCACGTCAGCGCGCTGGGCGCGATGTACCTGGGCGCGCTGGCCAAGCGGAACAGGGACTTCCCCGAGGCGCTCACCTGGTACCAGCGCGTCATTGACGCGGGCGATTCGGAGTCGGGCATGGCGGCGGCGCACCTCGGCGAGCTGTGCTACTGGCTGGGCGACCGCGACGGCGCGCTGCGGTACTACGAGCTGACGCTGGGGCTGAGCGAGCAGCCCGAGCTGGTCGCCGAGGCCGCGTGCAGGCTCGGTGAGATCCAGTACGAGCGCGGCGACCTGGAGCGGGCCCGGCGGCTGCTGACTCAGGCGGTGGAGACGGGCGAGGCGACGTTCGCCGCCGAGGCGAAGACGCTGCTGGCCAAGTTGGTGTGAACTTGCGCTTAATAAAATGACCATTTAGTCTCATCTAGTCAAACAAATGGGGTGAGACGCATGGCCAGGGCGGGACGGCCCCCACGCGACCCGGCACGCCAGCTCGACCGGGCGCACCGGATCCTCGACGCCGTCGCCGAGCTGGTGCTGCGCTGGGGCTACGACAAGACCACGATCGACGACATCGCCCAGCGCGCAGGCGTCGCCAAGGGCACCATCTACCTGCACTGGAAGACGCGCGACGACATCTTCGCCGCGCTGCTGCGCCGCGAGCGGGTGCTCATGATGACCGAGGTCCGCGATCGGGCGCCGGGCACGCTCAGCGAGCTGTTCGGTGAGTTCGCGCGGGCGCTGCTGCGGCGGCCGTTGCTCCAGGCAGTGCTGACCGGCGACTCCCAGGTGCTCGGCAAGCTGACCCGCCGGAAACGCACCAGCACGCGCTGGACGCTGACCGAGGCGGCCTTCGACCCGTACGTGGCCGAGCTGGTCAAGTGCGGCGCGATCCGCGAGGACCGCGGCGAGCACCTGGTGACGGTCGGCTCGATCGTCTACGGGTTCCTGTTCCTGCGCGAGTCGCTCCCCGACGACATCAGACCGTCCGACGACCGGGTCGCGGAGCTGGTGGCCGACACCATCGAGCGCACCCTGAGCACCGGCCGCCCCACGGACGCCGAGGCCGTCGCGCGGGCCACCCTCGAATTTCTCGACGCCTCCGTGGAGGTGGCCCAGCACAAGCTGGACGCCTCCCTGGGGCTCTAAGGAGCGTGTGCAGTGAGGGCCGTACTTCCTCTCGACCACGATGCGGCCGACCTCGCGACCGTGGGCGGCAAGGGCGCCTCCCTGGCCAGGATGGCCGGGGCCGGGCTGCCCGTGCCCGGCGGCTTCCACGTCACGACCGGGGCCTACCGGGCGTTCGTGGCCGGGTTCCACGACGAGATCCTGCGTGCCGCCGCCGACGATCCCGCCCGCATCCCGCCGCTGTTCGCCGCGCGCGAGATCCCCGGCGAGATCGCGGCGGAGATCCTGCGGGCGTACGCGGCGCTCGGCGACGACGTGCCCGTGGCGGTGCGCTCGTCCGCCACCGCCGAGGACCTGCCCGAGATGTCGTTCGCCGGGCAGCAGGACACCTACCTCAACATCAGGGGCGACGCCCTGCTCGACGCCGTCAGGCGCTGCTGGGCCTCGCTGTGGAATCCGCGCGCGATCGCCTACCGCGACCAGAACGGCGTGCCGCACGACGACGTGGCGCTCGCTGTGGTCGTCCAGGAGCTGGTGGACGCCGACGCGGCCGGGATCATGTTCACCGCCAACCCGCTCACCGGCGACCGCGGCGAGACCGTCGTCAACGCCTCGTGGGGCCTCGGCGAGGCGGTCGTCGGCGGCCAGGTCACCCCCGACACCATCACCGTGTCAGGCGGCCGGGTGACCGAGGCGCGCACCGGCGACAAGACCGTCATGACCGTGCGCACCGACGACGGCACCGAGGAGCGGCCCGTCCCCGCCGAGCTGCGCGGCGCGCGCGTGCTGGACGACGCCCAGGCCCTGGAGCTGGCCGCGCTCGGCGCCCGCGTCCAGGCCCTGTACGGCGTCCCCATGGACGTGGAGTGGACCAGGCGCGCGGGCACGTTCGCCGTCGTGCAGGCCCGCCCGATCACCGGGCTCAAGCCGCGCCTGGAGGAGTGGAACGACAGCCTCAAGGGCGACTACCTGTGGACCGGCGGCAACCTGGGCGAGGCCATCCCCGACGTGATGACGCCCATCACGTGGTCGTACGTGCGGCTGTTCATCGAGGAGGCCATGTCCGCCTCCACGCTGCCCGGCTTCGACCTGGTGGGCAACATCGGCGGGCGCTTCTACATGAACCTCAGCGTCGTCCACTCCATCGCCGCCGCCCTCGGCATGAGGAGCAGGCTCGGCGTGATCGACCAGGTCTTCGGCAAGATGCCGCCCGGCCTGGAGGTGCCGCTGGTGCCGGTGCCGCGATGGGAGCTGATCAAGAAGGTGGTGCCCATGGCGATCCGCATCAGACGCCGCGTCGCCCGCCACCTGAAGCACATGCACGCCTTCCTGGCCGCCTCTCCCGCGCGGTGCGAGGAGCTGCGCGAACGCGTCGCCGCCACCGGCTCCGCCGCCGAGCTGGCCGCGCTGTGGGAGCGGGAGATCCGGCCGCACGTGGTCGTCGCCTCCCAGATGCTGGAGGCCGCGGGCCGCCAGGGCGGCGCCACGCTCGTCTACACCCGCGACCGGCTGCGCAAGCTGATGGGCGACGTGGACGCCGAGGCGATGCTCACCGGCGTCAACGCCGACGGCGAGCTGGCCAGCATGGGGCCGCTGATGGGCCTGACCCGGCTGGCGCGCGGCGAGATCACCAGGGACGAGTTCGCCCGCCGGTACGGGCATCGCGGGCCGCACGAGTTCGAGGTCTCGATCCCCAGGCCGGGCGAGGACCCGGCATGGCTCGACGCCCAGCTCGCCGGCCTGCGCGACACGCGGGCCGACACGGAGGCGCTGCTGGAACGGCAGGCCAAGGCCAGGGAGCAGGCGTGGGGGCGCTTCGCACAGCGCCATCCCGGCAAGGAGACCCGGATGCGCGACAGGGTGCGGCGGTGGAACGCCGTCGTACGCGACCGGGAGACCGCCCGGTCGGAGAACATCCGGGCGTTCTGGGTGCTGCGCGCCTTCACCGTACGGGCGGGGGAGCTGACCGGCGCCGGTGACGACGTGTTCTACCTGCACCTGCCCGAACTGCTCGCGCTGCTGCGCGGCGACAGGGCCGCGCTGGAGCAGGTGCCGGTGCGGCGGGCCACCTACGAGCAGTACGCGTCGCTGCCGCCCTACCCGGCGCTGATCGTGGGCCGCTTCGACCCGGTGCGCTGGGCCGCCGACCCCGCCAGGCGGGCCGACATTTACGACGCCCGCGGCGCCGCCGCGCCGGTCAGCGACACGGTCACCGGCTTCCCCGGCGCGCCCGGCGTCGTGGAGGGCGTCGCCAGGGTCATCGCGGGGCCCGAGGAGGGCGAGCGGCTCAAGCCCGGCGAGATCCTCGTCACCACGCTGACCAACGTGGGCTGGACCCCGATGTTCCCGCGCGCCGCCGCCGTCGTGACCGACATGGGGGCGCCCCTGTCGCACGCCTCCATCGTCGCCCGCGAGCTGGGCATCCCCGCCGTCGTCGGCACCGGCAACGCCACCATGCGGGTGCGCGACGGTGACCGGATCAGGGTGGACGGGGAGCGGGGCACGGTCGAGTTGCTCGGGTGAAAAGTCTGCGTCAAGTCGGCCCGCTCCCGGGGGCGCCTGTGATCACTTCGTTGACCATGATCGAACAGTGGATCCTGGAAGACGAACGCGAGCTGGAGGCCCGCTGCGCCCGGTTCAGGGCCGCCCAGCGGACGCTGGAGCACGGCGATGGCGGGGACGAGATCGAGGAGGAGGACTCGGCGGCGTGAGTGGGGAGAGCCGCCCGCTGCGCCGGTAGCGGAGGCAGGGCGCCGTGCGCGGTCTGTCGCACGGCGCCCTCGGGGACGAGGGCGACTCATGCGTGGACGCGGGTGCGTGCCGTAAGGTGAAGTTGTGTCCGGTTCCGTACATAGCGCGCAGCGTCCTCGGGCGCCGTTCGACGTGGTGTGCCTGACGGCCTCACTCGGCGGGGTGCAGGCGTACGGACAACTGCTCGGCAGGCTGCCCGACGCGTTCGACGCGGCCGTGGTGCTGGTGCAGCACCGGCCGCCCAACACCGACGACCGGCTCGTCTCGGTGCTGGGGCGGCACTCCGCGCTGCCCGTCGTGCCGCTGAAGCACCGCGGCCGGCTGCTCCGGGGCACGGTGCACGTGGTCCCCGGGCGCACGGGGGTGGTCTTCGACGCGGAGGGACGCACGTCGCTGCGCCGGATGGAGGGGCACCGGGCGGGCGACGAGCTGTTCACCTCGGCGGCTCAGGCGTTCGGCCCGAGAGTGATCGCGGCCGTGCTGACCGGGCGGCTCGACGACGGGGCCGTGGGCGTGCGCACCGTGAAGGGCGCGGGCGGGCGCGTGCTGGCCCAGGACGAGGAGACCTGCGGCGAGCTGGGCTTCCAGATGCCCGCGGCGGCCATCGCCAGCGGCTGCGTCGACTTCGTGCTGCCGCTGGAGGTGCTGGCCGACGCGCTGACCGCGCTGGTGATGGTGCCGGGCGCGGCCGAGATGATGCGCGTGGCGCTGCCCTCGTGGGCCCGGATCATGACACCCCGGCCCGCCTTCGCCGGCTGAACGCGGAGGTGTGAGGATGGCTACCGGAGATGACCTGATGCAGCCGACGGCGGACGAGCTGCGCCGCAACCTCATCCTCGGCGCGCTCGCACCGGTGGAGAGGAACCGGCTGGCCCGGCATCTGCGCGCGGTGGACCTCAAGCTGGGGTCGGTGCTCTACGAGGCGGGCGGCAGCATCGACCAGGTCTACTTCCCCCTGATCGGCGTCGTGTCCCTGGTGGCCGACCTCGGCGGCGACACGTTCGTGGAAGTGGCCACGATCGGCCACGAGGGCATGGTGGGGCTGCCGGTGTTCCTCGGCGCGGGCCCGCCCGCCGAGCGGGCGTCCGTGCAGGTCGCCGGGCGGGCGCTGACCATGAGCGCCGAGCACTTCCGCCACGACGTGGCCGTGCTCGACGGCGGGCTGCAACTGGCCATGCAGCGGTTCACGCAGGTCATGTTCGTGCAACTGGCCCGCAACGCCGCGTGCGACCGGACGCACAACATCCGCCAGCGCTGCGCCCGATGGCTGCTGATGACCGCCGACCGCATGCGGAGGGAGAGCTTCGACCTCACGCAGGAGTTCCTGGCCCAGATGCTGGGCGTGCGGCGCGCGTCGGTCAGCGAGGTCGCGGGGGAGCTGCAGGCCGAGGGGTGCATCTCCTACCGGCGGGGGACGATCGCCATCGAGGACCGCGAGGCGCTGAGCTCGCGGTCCTGCGACTGCTACGCGGCCGTGCGTGACGCCGTGCGGGCCGCCTACGACGGGCTCTGATCAGCCGCCCACGTGGATGACGGGACGGCGGGCCGGGTCCGGCTCCGCCGCCCGGACGATCTCCCGTACGACGGGAGCCGTGTCGCCGCGTCCCAGGATCAGGTAGCGGAACATGTGCATCAGCGGCGAGCCCTCCGCCCACTCGAAGTAGCAGTGCGGCCGAACCCCGGTGGCGTCGCGCAGCGCGAGCAGGATGGCGGCGATGGCGTTCGGCGCGGCGGGGCTCTCCGCGCGCAGCACGCGGTGCCCGTCCACCTGCACGCCGCGCACCCGCAGCACGTTGCTGAACTCCGACGGGTCGATCACGTCGACCTCCAGGAACAGCACGTCGGCCCGGCCCGGCACCGGGTTCATGGCGCGCTGCTCGGCCTCCTTGGCGTCGTACTCGGCCTTGTCGCCGCGCTGGCGGCGGTTGGCGATCAGGTTGAGCTGCCCGTCGTGGTTCAGCGAGTCGGTCACGAACCGCCGGGCGGCCTCGTCGAACTCGATCCGGTCGGCCCGCAGCTCCGTCGTCCGCGAGACCCGTGAGATGAGTGAGATGACGATGATGCCGAGGATGAAGGCGGCGGAGATGGCGATGCCGTCGGGCTTCTCCCTGATGTTCTCCACCAGCGCGTAGAGCAGCACGAGCGTCAGCACCGTGAAGCCGGCGACGGCCCTGCGCTGCCGTTTGCGGACGGCCGAGATGGTCACGGCGACCGCGCCGGAGACCATCATGGCCAGGATGCCGGTGGCGTACGCGCCGGCCTGCGCCTCCACGTCGGCGTCGAAGGCGATCGTCAGGACGACGCAGACGAGCGTGTAGACCAGCACCACGGGCCGCACGGCGCGGCCCCAGTCGGGCGCCATGCCGTAGCCGGGCAGGTAGCGCGGCACGATGTTGATCAGCCCGGCCATCGCGGAGGCGCCGGCGAACCACAGGATGAGGATGGTGCTGATGTCGTACACCGTGCCGAACATGTCGCCGAGCTGCTCGTGCGCGAGGTACGCCAGCGCCCTGCCGTTGGCCTCGCCGCCCGGCCCGAACTCCTCGGCGGGGATGAGCACGGTCGTGACGAAGCTGGTCGCGATCAGGTAGACGCTCATGATGAGCGCGGCGACGGTCAGCAGCTTGCGGGTGTTGCGGATGCGCGCGGCCAGCCGCTCCTCGGGGGTCGCGCCCTCGGCCTCGACCAGCGGCATCATGCTGACGCCCGTCTCGAATCCGGACAGGCCCAGCACCAGCAGCGGGAAGGCCAGGATGGCGGGGCCGATGACGCCGCCGAACCCGCCGCGCGCCTCGAACAACGCGCTGGTCCAGGTGGACAGCGCGCCGGGCGAGGTGAACACCTCGGTGAGGCCCACGGCGACGACCACGGCGTTCAGCCCGAGGAAGATCGCCACCAGCGGGATGGCGACGCCGACGGCCTCGGTGAAGCCGAGCAGGAACACCCCGCCCAGCACCAGCAGCAGCACCACGGTCAGGATGACCTCGTGGCCGTGCAGGAAGCTCGGGAAGAACGGGTTCTCCACGACGTGCACGGAGGCGTCGGCCGCCGACAGGGTGATCGTGATGATCCAGGACGTGGCCACGAACCCGAGCAGCACCAGCACGAACAGCTTGCCCTGCCAGAACGGCAGCAGCCGCTCCAGCATGGCCACCGACCCCTGCCCGTGCGGGCTCTCCTTGGCCACCCGCCGGTACATCGGCAGCATGCCCAGCAGCGTCAGCGCCACGATCAGCATGGTCGCCAGCGGCGACAGCGCCCCGGCCGCCGTCGCGGCGATCGCGGGCAGGTAGGCCAGGGTGGAGAAGTAGTCGACGCCCGTCAGGCACATGACCTTCCACCAGGCCTGCGGCGGGGCGTGCCCCTCCGCCGTCTCCGGGCCGACCGGCTGCACCCGATGCTTGAGCAGCCACCGCAGCAGGCCGTTGGCGGGCGGCGACGTCCTGCCCGGCGTCTCGACCACTTCTGGCACGGCCAGCCCACCGCTACCGTCCACCGGATCATCCTCTCGTCGTGAACGGTGTATCACCTTAGCGCCGGGTAAATGAGTTGCTACGCCGGGAGCCGCTCTGGTGTCCTGTCGGCAGTCCGGACGAGCAGAAGGAGCACTGAGATGCGGGCAACTGTCGTGTCCCACGAGGAAGAAGGAGTCGGCCAACCAGAGGACATGACGTTCGGTGCGGATGCTCAACCTAGGAATCTTGGCGCACGTAGACGCCGGTAAGACCAGCCTGACCGAGCGGCTGCTGCACGCCGCCGGAGTGATCGACGAGATCGGCAGCGTCGACGCGGGCAACACCCAGACCGACTCGCTGGACCTGGAACGGCGGCGCGGCATCACCATCAAGTCCGCGGTCGTCTCGTTCCCCGTCGGCGGCACCACGGTCAACCTGATCGACACACCCGGCCACCCCGACTTCATCGCCGAGGTCGAGCGGGTGCTCAACGTGCTCGACGGCGCCGTGCTGGTGATCTCCGCCGTGGAGGGCGTGCAGGCGCAGACCCGCGTGCTCATGCGCACGCTGCGCCGCCTCGGCCTGCCCACCCTGATCTTCGTCAACAAGATCGACCGCCGGGGCGCCCGGTACGACGGCGTGCTGCGCGAGATCTCCGCCAAGCTGTCGCCCGGGGCGGTCGCCATGGGCGCGGCCACCGGCCTCGGCACGCCCGCCGCCGCCTTCACCCCGTTCGACGGCCGGCCCGCCTTCGCGACGAGCCTGGTGGACGTGCTCGCCGCCCAGGAGGACGCGCTGCTGGCCGCGTACGTGGCGGACGAGACCTCGCTCACCTACCCCAGGCTGCGCGCCGAGCTGGTCGCCCAGACCGGGCGGGCGGTGGCGCATCCGGTGTTCTTCGGCTCGGCCATCACGGGCGCGGGGGTGCCGGCGCTGATGGCGGGCATCGAGGAGCTGCTGCCCGCCGCCCAGGGCGACCCCGGGGGTCCGGTGTCGGGGAGCGTGTTCAAGGTCGAGCGCGGGGCGGCGGGGGAGAAGATCGCGTACGTGCGCATGTTCGGCGGCACGCTGCGCACCCGCGACCGGCTGAGCTTCGGCGACGGGCGGGCGGGCAAGGTCACGGCGATCGGCGTCTTCGACGGCGGCACGTCGGCGCGGCGGCCGGAGGTGACGGCGGGCCGCATCGCCCGCCTGTGGGGGCTGACCGACGTCCGCATCGGCGACACGGTCGGCCACCCGCCGAAGGCGGTGGAGTCGCACTTCGCGCCGCCCACCCTGGAGACCGTCGTGGTCCCGTGCCGCCCCGCCGACAGGGGAGCGCTGCTCCTGGCGCTCACCCAGCTCGCCGAGCAGGACCCGCTGATCGACCTGCGCCAGGACGACCTGCGCCAGGAGGTGTCGGTCTCTCTCTACGGCGAGGTGCAGAAGGAGGTCATCCAGGCCACCCTGGCCACCGACTTCGGCCTGGACGTCACCTTCCGCGAGACCACCACGATCTGCGTCGAGCGCCCCTCCGGCACCGGCGCCGCCGCCGAGGTGATCGCCGTGGCCCCCAACCCGTTCCTCGCCACCGTCGGCCTGCGCGTCGAGCCGGGGCCGGTCGGCAGCGGGGTGCGGTTCCGGCTGGAGGTGGAGCTGGGCTCGCTGCCGTACGCGTTCATGCGCACGATCGAGGAGACCGTGCACGAGACGCTCAGGCAGGGCCTGCACGGCTGGGAGGTCGTGGACTGCGTGGTCACGCTGACCCATTCGGGCTACTACGCCCGGCAGAGCAGCGCCCACGGCGGCTTCGACAAGAGCATGTCGAGCACCGCCGGCGACTTCCGCAACCTGGTCCCGCTCGTGCTGATGGACGCGCTGCGGCAGGCGGGCACCACCGTGTACGAGCCGCTGCACCGCTTCCGCCTGGAGCTGCCGCCCGACGCGCTGGGCCCGGTGCTGCCCGTGCTGGCCGGGCTCGGCGCGACCCCGCGCACGGGGCTGTCGTCCGTGGTGGAGGGGGAGATCCCGGCGGCCCGGGTGCACGAGCTGGAGCAGCGGCTGCCGGGGCTGACCCGGGGTGAGGGCGTGCTGGAGTACGACTTCGACCGGTACGAGCCCGTACGCGGCCCGATCCCCTCGCGCCCGCGCACCGACCACAACCCCCTCGACAGGAAGGAGTACCTCCTGCACGTGGTGCGCCGCGTCTAGCTCCCGTCCTTGTCAGAGTCGGCGTGTTCAAGTGCCGTCCTTGTCAGAGTCGGCGGAGAACACGATCGCACCCACGTAGCCGTCGCCCTCGGCGCTGACCTTCATCAGCATGCCGTCCTGGTAGATGGTGTCGCCGTCGTTGAACGTGTCGCGCCCGGTGTGCGCCGAGTACGGCGCCTTGGCCATGACCACGCTGTTGAGCTTCTCGTCGAACATCATCTGCGTGGTCAGCACCCGTTCGTTGCTGACGTGCACCATGGCGTGGATGTGGATCGTGCGTCCCCGGTACCAGCCCGGCCAGATGGTGGTGAACTCGACGATGCCCTCGGCGTTGGTGACCTGGGCGCCACGCAGATAACGCTTGTCGTCCGTCGGCGTCAGGTCCATCGAGCCGTCGTCCTCGCCACCCCCGCCGCCGGGTCCCCCGCTGGGCGGGGCACCTGTGGGCGGGCCGCTGGGCGGCGGGCTGCCGTTCCCCGGCGGGTTGCCGCCCCCGCCCGTGGACAGCGACTCGGCGCCCGAGTAGAGCCCGGCCGCGTCGCAGTGCCAGATCTCCACCACCGCGTTCTTGAGCGGCGCGCACGTCTCGCTGTCCTGCACCTTGATCGCGACCCGCAGCCGGACGCCCTGCCGGTCCTCGCGGATGTCGCCGCGCACCTTGTCGGCGTCGAAGTAGTACGGGCCCTGCGTGGTCGTGGCGGTCAGCTCGCAGGTGTTCGCGCCCTCGAAGAGCGCGCTCAGGTCGCCGGTGGTGGCGGTGGTGGCCTGCGGCGTCACGGTCGCGCCCGTGGACGTGGTGACTGCCGACGTGCCCGAGTCGGAGCAGGCCGCCAGCAGGGTGCCGAGCCCGATCGAGCTGATGCCGGCGAACAGGCGACGGCGGCTGACTCGCTGGCCCTCGTGGTCGTGTCCCACTGAAAATCCTCCGGTGTGTCCAGAATTGTCCGGAACCACACCGTAGGACGGCGCCTCTTACCTGTGCCTTTGCTCAGAATGAAGTTCTCATGAGTCGGGGCCGGCGGACAGCACGATGACGGCCAGGTAGCCGTCGCCGTCCGCGGTGACCTGCGTGAGCATGCCCTCCTTGTAGATGGGGTCGTTGCCGTTGAAGGTGTCGCGCGGCTTGTCGTGCCCCTGGTACGGCGGCAGCGCCAGCACCTTGCGGTTGTAGGCCTCGTCGAACATCAGCTCGGTGCACAGCGCCCGGTCGCCGCTCACGACCACCATCACGTGGACGTGCACCGTCCGGCCCGGGTACCAGCCCGGCCAGACGGTGGTGAACCGGACGATGCCGTCGCCGTCGGCGACCTGGGCGCCGCGCAGGTAGCGCCGCCGGTCGGACGGCCGCATGTCGGTGAACTTCTCCCCGGCGCTGATCGAGATCTTGCCGCCGCTGCTCAGCGCGTCGCGCGACTCCGCCTCCGCGCCCGAGTAGAGCCCGGCCGCGTCGCAGTGCCAGATCTCCACCACCGATCCGGGCAGCGGCCGGCACGTCCGGCCGTCCTGCACCTTGATCGCCAGGCGCAGTCGCACGCCCTCCCGGTCCTCGCGCAGGTCGCTGCGCAGCGCGCGCGTCTCGAAGTAGTAGGGGCCCTGCTGCGCGCTGGGCGCCAGCGAGCACGTCCTGGCCTCGGCGAACAGCGCGTCGGCCTTGGCGTACGTGTCGGGCTCGGACGTGGCGTGCGCGCCGGCGGTGAACATGCCGCCGAGCCCGAGCGAGCCGATCCCGGTGATCATCCGCCGGCGGCTGTACCGCCGGCCCTCCTGATCGTGTCCCACGGAAGATCCTCAAAGGTCAGGAGCTACTTCTCGGAACATCTCACGATCAGCCGGATTTTCCGCGCAGGCCACGCACGTGTCGAAGTCACCGAAAGCCTTTTCGGTCGATACTGAACTGTAACCAAGCGTTCGCTAGCTGATCAGCAGTCGTGAATCCACGTAGCGGCAGGTCAATGGTGATGCAGCGGTTTGCAGGCGGCGATTGACAGCCCTCAGGTGGTCGGTCTACTTTCCCGAAAACCTTTTAGGTTGTCCCGGGTCATCACTGTTAACGCTCACATTCCGCAAGGGGCGAACACATGAGACGACGATGGGCGGCGGCCATCGCCGCGGCACTCCTGCTCCTCATCACCGACGTCCGGCCCGCGCTGGCAGGCGCGCCGATCACCACCGCGATCTACACGGCCGACCCGGCCGCGCTGGTCGTGGGCGACACCCTGTACCTCTACACCGGCCACGACGAGGCCCCGGCGGGCGGCACGAACTTCGTCATGCGCGACTGGCACGTCTTCTCCTCCACCGACGCCGCCACCTTCACCGACCAGGGCGCCAAGCTGTCGATCTCGAACTTCTCCTGGGCCGGCGCCGACGCCTGGGCCAGTGAGGTCGAGCGCGGCGCCGACGGCCGCTACTACTGGTTCACCTCGATCAACGGCAACGGCCCCGGCTGGATGAACATCGGCGTGGCCGTCGGCAACAGCCCGACGGGCCCGTTCACCGACGCCATCGGCGGTCCGCTGATCAGCGACAGCACCCCCGGCTCCTCGCCGCTGAACATCGACCCGACCGTCTTCACCGACGACGACGGCCAGGTCTACATGTACTGGGGCTCCTACTACGGCCTGCGCGCCGTGCGACTCAACGCCTCCATGACCTCGACCGTAGGCTCGGTGGTCACCCCGAGCGGCGTGTCGAACTTCTGGGAGGCCCCCTGGATGTTCAAGCGCAACGGCGTCTACTACCTGGCCTACGCGGCCAACGACTCGGGCTGCTCGCAGCCGGGCTACGCCTGCGTCCGCTACGCCACCGCCGGCAACCCGCTGGGCCCGTGGACGCACCGCGGCGTCGTGCTCGACCAGGTCAGCTCCACCACGAACCACCCGGCGATCATCGAGTTCAAGGGCCAGTGGTACATGGTCTACCACAACGCCGCCGCCCCAGGCGGAGGCAACTTCCGCCGCTCGGTGACCATCGACAAGCTCACCTTCAACGCCGACGGCACCATGCAGAAGGTCGTCCAGACCGGCGGGCCGGTGACCCCGGGCAACCTGGCCGCCACCGCCACCCCGGCCACCTCCTACGTCTCGCCGTGGGAGACGCTCGGCGCGATCAAGGACGGCTACACGCCCGCCAACTCGCAGGACCACAGCCACGGCGCCTACGGCAACTGGAACCACCAGGGCACCGAGTGGATCGAGTACCAGTGGCCCACCGCCCAGACGATCTCCAGGTCGGAGGTCTACTGGTTCGACGACAACCAGGGCATCGACCTGCCGGCCTCCTGCCAGGTGCAGTACTGGAACGGCACCGCCTACGTCAACGTGCCGGGGGCGTCCGGCTGCGGGGTGGCGGCCAACGCCTTCAACGCCACCACCTTCACCCCCGTCAGCACCACCCGCCTGCGCCTGAACATCACCTCGCGATCCGGCTACTCGACCGGCGTGCTCGAATGGAGGGCCTTCTCGTGAGACGCGCGCTGTTAGCCCTGCTCCTCGTCCTGGGGCTGGTGGCGGCACCGGCCGCCTACGCCGACCAGACGATCGGCTACCCCACCTTCAGCGGCCCGGCCGTCCCCGCGCCGCCGGGGACGTACACGACCGGCAACTACATGCAGGCCATCTACGACGCCGAGAGCTCAGGCACCGACTTCTGGATGGACCGCCTGCTGGCCCGCGCCGGCAACGACCCCGCCGGCACCTGGCTGATGACGCGCGGCCGGGCGTTGTTCATGAAGACCCACACGCCCGGCACCCTCGGCTTCGCCGGGCAGGCCGCGTACTGGGAGAGCATCAGCAACAACAACGCCTTCACCGTCGCCGTCACGCCCGGCACGTTCACCGAGCAGGTCGCCTCGCGCTGGCAGGCGCCCAGCCACTGGAAGAGCCGCCACACCAGCGGCTCCATCACGATCAACCAGACGAAGTTCATCACCGACAACAACGTGGCCGTCGCCAATCTGGCCATCACGAACGGCGGCTCCGCCTCGACGACGCTGCAGGTCAGGGCCACCTCGCCGTACGCGACGAGCGGCTCGGGCAGTGAGCTGACCGGCCAGGTGAACGCCTACAACAACCTCACCACCCTCTACCCGAGGCTCACCTGCGACGGCTGCTCGGTCTCCAGCGGCGGGCTGAACCGCTCGGTCACCGTCGCCGCCGGCGCCACGGTGACGGTCAAGGTCGTCATGGGCTTCGTGACCAGCGAGATCGCGGCCTCCCGCACCGAGTACGACGCCTACGCCGGCTACTCGGCCGCCACCGCGTTCGCCACCCACGTGCGCGCCTACAACCGCTGGTGGGCCGAGAACGTCCCCTACATCGACGTGCCGGAGCCCGCCATCAAGAAGAACGTCTACTACCGCTGGTGGCTGATGCGCTTCAACCACCTCGACGCCGACATCCCCGGCCAGACCTTCCAGTTCCCCACCTCCACCGAGGGCGTGCTGGGCTACAACAACGCGATCGCGCTGACCCAGCCCATGCACATCGACGACCTGAAGTACCTGCGCAACCCGATCTACGCCTACGGCGACTGGCTGAGCGTCGGCCAGACCTCCAAGAACGGCCGCTTCCTCGACAACCCGGGCGACCCGGAGAACTGGTCGAACAGCTACACGCAGTACATCGGCGAGGCGGCCTGGAAGAGCTACCAGATCCACGGCGGCCAGCCGGGCATCGCGGCCAACCTGGCCCGCTACGCCGAGCAGGACGTCAAGGGGCAGCTCGCCTACTACGACACCGACAACAACAAGCTCATCGAGTACGACTGGGGCGCCCTGACCGGCAACGACGCCGACGCCGTGTCCTTCCACTGGAAGCCGGGCCGGATGGACCGGGCGGAGGCCGCCTACCAGTACAGCGGCGCGCTGGCCGCCGCCCAGGCCTACGAGTCGATCGGCAACACGGCCAAGGGCACCGAGCTGCGCACTTTGGCCACCCAGATCCAGAACGCCATCGTCGGCGTGCTGTGGAACCCGGGCAGGCAGCTCTTCGAGCACCGGCTGAAGTCCACCAACGAGTGGGTGCCGTGGAAGGAGATCAACAACTACTACCCGTTCGCCGTCGGCGCGATCCCCAATACCACCGCCTACAAGCAGGCCCTGCGCCTGTTCGACGACCCGGCGCAGTACCCGATCTTCCCCTTCTACACCGCCAACCAGGCCGACAAGGCCGCCTCGGGCACCGGCAGCAACAACTTCTCCACGATCAACTCCACCGTGCAGTTCCGCCTGCTCTCCTCGGTGCTGCGCAACTACCCCAACGAGTGGATCGACGCGACCTGGTACAAGAAGCTGCTCTACTGGAACGCCTGGGCGCAGTACGTCAACGGCAACACCCAGTGGCCCGACGCCAACGAGTTCTGGGCCGACTGGAACGGCTCCTCGATCACCTACCGGTCCTGGATCCACCACAACATCCTGGGCAGCAGCAACTGGACCGTCGTCGAGGACGTCGCCGGGCTGCGCCCGCGCAACGACGCCAAGGTGGAGCTCTCGCCGATCAACATCGGCTGGAGCCACTTCACCGTGAACAACCTGCGCTACCGCAACGCCGACCTGACCATCGTCTGGGACGACCCGGCCGACGGCGTCGTCCGCTACCCCGGCGTGCCCGAGGGCTACTCCATCTACGTCAACGGCAGCCGCGCGGCCACGGTGTCGTCGCTGGTGCCGTTCACCTGGGACCCGGCCACCGGCGCCGTCACCACGTCAGGCACCGTCACCCACAACGCCGCCGTCGCGGGCCTCCAGGCTCCCGGCCAGGTCAGCCACACCAGCGCCCGCATGGTGGACATGCTGGCCAAGGCGGGCGTCGATTTGACCGCCAACCTCACCAACCTGGCCGCCGGCGCCACCGCCACGGCCTCCACCACCGCCTCGGGCAGCTCCACCGCCGGAGCCGTCGACGGCTACCCCATCAACGAGCCGTTCTGGGGCGGCACCACCGCCGGTCAGGACTGGTACGAGCTCAACTTCGGCACCGCCCGCACGCTCAACGAGGTGCGGCTGTACTTCAAGGACAGCCGCCCGGCCGGCACCACCTACCGGGCCCCGGCCTCCTACGACGTCCAGTACCACAACGGCAGCGCCTGGGTCAGCGTGCCCTCCCAGGCCAAGACCCCGGCCGCGCCGCGCGCCAACTACAACGTGGTGACCTTCCCCGCTATCACCGCGCAGCGGATCCGGGTGCTGGCCACCGCCGCCTCCGGCGCGAGGACCGGCCTCACCGAGATCAAGGCGCACAACCGGGGCGGCGTCCAGCCGCCCGCCAACCTGGCGGCGTCGGCCACGCCGAGCGCGTCCTACACCTCCTCGTGGGAGAGCGTGGCCGCGGTCAACGACGGCATCGACCCGCCCTCCTCCAACGACACCGTCAACCCGCGCTGGGGCTGCTGGCCGGAGACCGGGCAGCAGTGGGTGGACCTGACCTGGTCCTCGGCCCGCACCCTCAACCGGGCCGAGGTGTACTTCTTCGACGACGACCAGGGCATCGACATGCCCGCGTCGTGGAAGCTGCAGTACTGGAACGGCAGCGCGTACGCGGACGTGCCGGGCGCTTCTGCGTACACGCTGACCAAGGGCGCCTACAACAACGTCACCTTCACCGCGACCCCGACCACTCGCCTGCGGGTGCTGCTCACCGCCAACGGCACCAGCTCGCTCGGCCTGCTGGAGGTGAAGGCCTACGGAACCTGAGCCAGGTTGCCGGGCGCGCGAGCCATCCGCGCGCCCGGCGACGGCCAGGGACGCCTTGACGTCACCCGCGACCCTGGCGCACCATCACGTGCATCGGGCGTGCATCGGGCGTAATGACTTTCTCACTTTTAGTGACGGAGCGCGGTAGTATCAGGCAAGCTGCTGTCACAACTGAAGCCGATGGGTGGCGATCACGATGGCAGGCAAGTGGCAGGCGGGCAACCTTCCGGCGGAGCTGACCAGCCTCATCGGGCGTCGCGGCGAGCTCGACCAGGTCCGCCGCGCGTGCCGGCGCTCCCGGCTGGTGACGCTCACCGGAGTGGGCGGTGTCGGCAAGTCCCGCCTGGCCCTGCGTGCCGCCGCCGACCTGCGGCCCGAGTTCAGCGGGGGCGCCTGGCTGGTGGAGCTGTCGCCGCTGGTCGACGACTCGCTGCTGCCGCACGCGATCGCCAAGGCGCTCCGGCTCACCGACCAGACCACCCGCCCGATGGCCGAGGTGCTGGCCGAGCACCTGTACGACCGGGAGGTCCTGCTCGTCCTCGACGCCTGCGAGCACCTCGCCGGCCCCTGCTCAGGGACGGTCACCACGCTGCTCGACGCCGTGCCGGGGCTGCGCGTGCTGGCCACCGGCCGCCGCCCGCTGGCGATCCCCGGCGAGCTGGTGCTCCTGGTCGATCCGCTGCCCGTCCCGCCCGAGGGCGCCGCGCGGCCCGCCTCCGGCGACGCGGTGGCGCTGCTGGCCGAGCGCGCCACCGACACCATCCCCGAGTTCGACCTCGCCGGCCAGGACCAGGAGGCCATCGGCCGGCTGTGCCGGCGGCTGGAGGGCATCCCGCTGGCCATCGAGCTGGCCGCCGCGCGGCTGCGCGACCTGCCCGTCGCCCACCTGGCCGACCGGCTCGACGACCGCTTCGCCTCGCTCGGCGACGACCCGATCGCCCTGGCCGACCCGCCCTGGCACCCCGGCCTGCGCACCGCCATCGGATGGAGCCACGAGCTGTGCGAGCCCGCCGAGCGGCTGCTGTGGGCGCGGCTCTCGGTGTTCGCCGGCGACTTCGACTCCGAGGCCGTGCGCGAGGTGTGCGCCGACGAGGCGCTGCCGGAGGCCCACATCGGGCTGCTGCTCGACGCGCTGGCCGACGAGTCCATCCTGACCTGGCTGCCGACCGGCGCGGGCGAGCGTTACCGGATGCTCGACACGCTGCGTGAGTACGGCGCGAGCTGGCTGCGCTACCTCGGCGAGGAGGAGCGCTTCAAACAGCGCCACCGCGAGCACTACCTGTCACTGGCCACGCGGGGCGCCGCCGGCTGGCTCGGCCCCGGCCAGATCTCCTGGTACGACCGGATGATCGGCGAGCACGACAACCTGCGCGCCGCCCTGGAGGTCGCGCTGGCCGGCAAGGACGGCCTGCCCGCTCTGGAGCTGGCCGGCACGCTGTTCTTCTTCTGGCACGGCTGCGGCTACGCCAAGGAGGGCCGCCACTACCTCCAGCGGGCCTTCGCCCTCGACACCCGGCCGGGCCAGGCGCTCGTGCAGGCCCTGTGGGCCGACGGCCACCTGGCGGCCACGCAGGGCGACTCGGACGCCGCCGAGGTGCGCGCCGCCCAGATCGCGCTCGCCGCGACCACGGGCGACGCCTACGCGCTGAGCTGCGTCAGGGCGCTCAGGGCGATGGCCGGGGTGATCCGCGGCGACCTGATCCAGGCGATGGCCGAGTCGGAGCCCGCCTACCAGAGCCGGTGGGAGGAGGAGCCGCTCACCGTCGCCAAGCTCGTCGGGCTGCACTGCCGGGCGCACGCCCTCACCGCGGACGGCCGGATCGAGGAGGCCGTCGCCGTGCTGGAGGACGCCCGCACGCTGTGCGAGCAGTGCGGCGAGCAGTCGATGCGCTCCTACGGCGACTTCCTGCGCGGCCAGGCCGAGCTGAGCGCAGGGCGCCTCGACCTGGCCGTCACCTACGGTCAGGCGGCGCTGCGCACCCGGCGGCGGCTGCACGACAGCTTCGGCATGGGCCTGACGGTCGACCTGCTGGCGCTGGCGGCGGGCGCGGCCGGGCGGGCGCACCGCGCGGCCCGGCTGCTCGGGCTGGCGCAGCGGATCTGGAGCACCCACGGGCAGGCGCAGGCCGGGGTCCCCGCCCTGGTGGCGGCCCGGCGGACGTGTGAGGAGCAGGCCCGCGACCTGCTCGGTGACAACGCCTACGAGGCGGCCTACCGCACCGGGTTCGACAGCGACATCGACGCGGGCATCACCTACGCGCTCGAACCGGAGGGCGAGGGCCTGCACAACGGCCTCGGCTGAGCCCACCGCCGTCCCCCACCGCCCACCGCCGCCGGCGAGCCGCGCGACCTCCTCGCGGCGCAGGCCCCGCACCCGGCGGGCATGCCGAGGACAGGAAAGAGTGCCCATCGTGGGTGGGATACACCCACCTTCGAACGGCAACCCTCTGATTATGGGTAAAAATGCCGAAATCTATAGGCTTGTCGGGATTGTCGTGGCCTGCGTGGGGCTGATGATCGCGGCGTGGGTCGGCGGCTGGGCGGCCATCGTGGCCGGAGCCGTCCTCATGGTCGGGGGAGGCGTGCTCTACATCGTCAACCACGACGGGTTCGTCTTTTGACGACTGACCGGGGGCGGGCGGCCCAGGTGGGAGCCGGTGAGGGGGCCGCCCGCCGCCCGGGGTCAGGTCAGCGCAGGCGTCCCGCGCCCGCGCCCGCCGGCACGAGATGCCTCAGCGCCTTGGCCGGATGCACGCGCGGGACCAGCGTCGGGGTCCAGCCCGCGTCCGTGCCGAGCGTCGTGCCGTTGGCCGCGTCGTACGCCGCCACCACGTCGGTCACCACGCCGTCCACCAGGTTGTCCCTGGCCGTGATCGCCGTGCCGTTGAACACGGTCAGCACCTTCTCCGCGGCGATCCCGTCAAAGGCGTTGCTCTCGGCGTAGACCTTGGAGCCGAACCCGACACCGATGCTGTAACCGTGCCCCGGGCCGCCCTTGTAGTAGTTGTTGTACACGTGCACCTGCCCGAACCGGACCCGGGGCGTGCGCTGGCCGAGCGACTCGAAGTAGTTGTGGTGCAGGGTGACCTTGAGCTTGCCCTCCTCGCCGTACCTCGTCGGGCTGTCGGTGTTGCCGATCAGCGTCACCTTGTCGTGGCCGCTGAGGTGGTTCCAGGAGAGCGTCACATAGTCGGAGCCGCGGACCACGTCGAGCAGCCCGTCGTGCACCTGGAACGGGCGGCCGAAGTAGAGCGGCTGGCCCGAGTCGGGGTTGTCGCCGTCGTTGAGTGTGTTGTGGTCCAGCCACACGTGCGTGGAGCCGGAGACCTCCATGTTGTCGAAGGAGGCGTTCCAGTTGCCCTCGGCGCCGTCGGTCGGGTCCCACTGCGGGAAGCAGTCGGAGGTGTCGGTGATGGTCAGGTTGCGCACGATGACGTTGTCGGCGTTGCTGACGCGCAGGCCGAAGCTCTTCAGCGCGGCGTTCCCGCCCAGGCCCATGAGCGTGACGTTGGAGCCGACGGTGACCGTGACGTGCGCCGCCATCTTGGCGTACGACGCCTTGCGCGCCTCCTCCAGCGGCCCCGACGGCACGCTGGTCCTGCCCCAGACGGCCGGGTCGTAGGCGGCCAGGTAGGCGGGCAGGCTGTAGCCGTCCACGGCGTAGTCGTCGCAGGTCAGCGGGTTGCCCGCGGCGTCGGTGTCGGCGTCGATGGCGCCCTTGACGTAGACGATCCTCGGCGTGTTGTCGGCCGGGCCGCCCAGCGCGGCCAGCAGCTCCGCCCTGGTCGAGACGACGTGCACGTCCTCGGGGCGGGCCGCGGAGCCGCCCGTCGTGCCGGTGGTGGCCGCCGCCCAGCCGTCGCCGCGCGGCAGCGTCTCGCGGCCGGGCTCGGGCCGCACGGGGGCCGGGCGGCGCAGCGGGTTCCAGCCGTCCGCGCCCGCCAGGTATTTCTCCGGCGTGTACGTCCTGGCCTGCTCCGCGGTGAGCTGCGGGCGGTCGTCGTTGACGGTCACGCCGGGCCCGTGGTTGCGGTACTCGGACAGGCGGGCCTCACGCCAGTTCAGCCCCGACATGTCGGTCCAGGGCGCGTCCTTGAACTGCTGGCCCAGCCACGACTCCCGCACCAGCACCTGGCCGCGCGCCGTGACCGAGCCGCCGGCCGGCCACGGGCGGCCCAGGTGGAACGTGCGGGCGGGCGCGTCGCTGACCAGGTGGCTGCGGTAGATCAGGAACCCGTACGGGTTGGCGATCTCCGTGCTGGCGGCGGTGACGTAGCCGTTGTTGTCCGTGCTGCCCCGGTTCAGTGCCTTGATCACGCAGCGGTCGAACACCGCCGTGGCGCGGCCGAAGATGAAGTCGACGTCGCCCTCGACGTAGCAGTCGTGGAAGTACTGGCGGGCGAAGGTGGTGGCGGAGCCGGTGTTGGCGTACAGGGTGTCCTGGTTGCCGAGGAACCTGACGTTGTCGTACACCTGCCGGTCGCCCGTCGTCCTGACCGCGACGGCCTGGCTGTTGCCGTGCGCGGCCTCGTCGTAGGAGTTCTCGAAGGTGAGGTCGCGGGCGGTGAAGTCGGGGGCGCTGATCACGTACGAGGCGCTGCCCGAGGTGCCGTAGGTGCCGGAGCCGTCCGGCTTCGGCGTGGACGCGGAGGCGTCGAAGGTGAGCACCACCTCGCGCGGGTCGCGGGTGTCGCCGGCCAGCGTGATGTGCGGTTTGTCGGCGGGGATGACCACCTGCTGCTTGTAGGTGCCCTTGCGGACCAGGATGGTGACCGGCCGGGTGTTGCCCGGGGGCACGGCGTTCACGGCGTCCTGCACGGTCGTGTGGTCGCCCGAGCCGTCGGCGGCCACGACGATCGTGGCGCGGGTCGCGGCCGTGGCCGCGGGGGTCATGGTCGCGATCACTGTCAGGGCGATCACTGGGGGGAGTAACAGAAGTCGCATGGGCGCAGCCTTGACGGAGTGCGGCAATCGGTTGCATGAAACGTTCGCCCAAACACCTCACTTCGTCAATGATCTGCAGTGAAACTGCACCTTTCCTGCAACAAGCGATTGCAGCCCTGTTGACCCCTCATCGACCGGGCTCTACAGTCCGCCTGATATTTATCGGCGTTTCCCTGAAACTTTCATTCCGGATGCCGTAGGAGCACTGTGCGCACCCTTCGAGCCCTGGTGGTCGCCGCCCTGTTATGCCTGCTGCCGGTGCTCCCGGCGCACGCGGCGGACCTCACGTACGACTTCGAGGACGGCACCGCCCAGGGATGGGGACCGCGCGGCGACGGCGTCACCGTCACGGTGACCCCGGACGCGGCCCGCACGGGCTCGGGCGGCCTCGCCGTGAGCGGCCGGACCGCCACCTGGCACGGCGCGTCCATCACCGGGCCCTTCGTCAGGGGCGTCGGCTACACCGTCACCGCGTACGCCAGGCTGGTCGCCGGCCAGCCCGCGAGCACCGTCGCGATGACCGTGCAGCGCACCCCGACCGGCGGCGAGACCACCTACGAACGGGTCGCGGCGGCCACCGTCACCGACGGCGAGTGGGTGCGGCTGTCGGGCAGCTACCTGTTCACCGCCGAGTCCAGCGACGTGCAGCTCTACGTGGAGAGCTCCGACGCCACCTCCCGGTACCTGCTCGACGACATCGTGCTCAGCCCGCTCGGCGACCCCACCCGCGAGCCGATCACCAGCGACTTCGAGGACGGCACCGCGCAGGACTGGTCGCCGCGCGCCGCCGCCGTCCTGGAGAACGGCGCCACCGCCCACGCCGGGACCCGCGGCCTCACCGTCACCGGCCGCTCCGCCTCCTGGGACGGGCCCGCGCTGAACGTCCTGGGCCGCATGGCCAAGGGCGACAAGTACGCCCTGTCCGCCTGGGTGCGCCTCGGCCCCGACACCGCCTCCGGCCGCCTCGGCCTGTCGATCGAGCGCCGCACCGGCGGCACCCCCAGCTACGAGCGCGTCGTCGCGCCGAAGGACGTGCCCGCAGGGGAGTGGGTGCAGCTCTCCGGGACGTACACGCTGGCCTACGACGTGGAATTCCTCAGCCTGTACATCGAGTCGGAAACCGGCACTTTCCCCTTCCACCTCGACGACTTCACCCTGACCTACGTCGAGCCCAAGCCCGTCCAGACCGACATCCCCTCCGTCAAGGACAAGGTGCCGTTCACCATGGGCTCGGCCCTGACCAGGCCCGACACGCTCGGCGTGCACGGCGAGCTGCTCGCCAGGCACTTCAACGGCGCCACCCCCGGCAACGAGCTGAAGTGGGACGCCACCGAGCCCCGCGAAGGCGAGTTCACCTTCACCGACGGCGACTACCTGGTGGACTTCGCCACCGGGCACGGCATGACCGTGCGCGGCCACACGCTCGCCTGGCACAGCCAGACCCCCGACTGGGTGTTCGAGGGCGCCACCAAGGAGGTGCTGCTGCAACGCCTGGAGCGGCACGTCCGCACGCTCGTCACCCGCTACAAGGGCAGGATCGCCGTCTGGGACGTGGTCAACGAGGTCGTCGACGAGAACCAGCCCGACGGGTTGCGCCGCTCCAAGTGGTACGAGATCGCCGGGCTCGACTTCATCCGCACCGCCTTCCGCGTCGCCCACGAGGCCGACCCCGACGCCAAGCTGTTCATCAACGACTACAACACCGAGTTCCCGCGCAAACGCGAAGCCCTCTACAAGCTGGTCCAGCAGCTCAAGAGCGAAGGCGTGCCGATCCACGGCGTCGGGCACCAGCTCCACCTCAACATCGAGCACCCGGCCGCCGCCGAGGTCGAGGCCACCATCGAGCGCTTCGCCACGCTCGGCCTCGACCAGCAGGTCACCGAGCTGGACGTGAGCATTTACACCGACTTCGTCTCCACCTACGACACCATCCCGCCCGAGCTGCTCGTCCAGCAGGGGCACCGGTACAAGGAGCTGTTCGACGTCTTCCGGCGGCAGGCCGCCCGGCTCAGCTCCGTCACCGTGTGGGGCGAGTCGGACGACGTGAGCTGGCTGCGCTCCTGGCCGATCACGCGGCTCAACGCGCCGCTGCTC
Organism: Nonomuraea monospora; assembly: GCF_039531895.1. Classification (NCBI taxonomy): domain Bacteria; kingdom Bacillati; phylum Actinomycetota; class Actinomycetes; order Streptosporangiales; family Streptosporangiaceae; genus Nonomuraea; species Nonomuraea monospora. The sequence continues at coordinate 354,308 of NZ_BAAAQX010000002.1, read as the reverse complement.
TTCGACGACGACCTCCAGGCCAAGCCCGCCTACTGGGGCGTCGTGGACCCGGCCGAGCTGGCTCCGCTCGTCCGCGAGCTGGAGGCGCCCGCCGCGGCGGTCAAGGTGGACGGCAAGCGCGACCTGGAATGGGACCTCCTCCCTGACGCGCCCCTCGCCCGCGTCGGCGACGTCTCGGCCGGCTTCCAGGCCCGCTCCTCCTCCGCCGGCCTGTACGTGCTCGCCGAGGTGACCGACCCGGTCGTCAACGCCGACGACCGGGTCACGTTCACCGTGGACGGCCGCACCCGCGCCCTCGGCCGCACCTCCCCTGGCGTCCGCCGCACCGCCACCGGCTACCGCGCGGAAGCCCTGCTCCCCACCGGCGCCGACGTCCAGGTCACCGTGCACGACCGCGGCTCCCGCACCTCGTGGACCGGCACCGTCACCCCCATCCCGGCCGTGAAGCGCACCACCGCCCCGCACCGGGCGACCTCGCCCGTCCTGGACGGCGCCGTGGACCGGCTGTGGTCCGGCGTCCCCGAGATCCGCACCGGCACCTGGATCCAGGGCACCTCCGGCGCCACCGCCAAGGTTCGCGCCCTCTGGTCGGGCTCCACCCTCTACGTCCTGGCCCAGGTCACCGACCCCGCGTTGAGCGAGTCGTCGGCGAATCCGTGGGAGCAGGACTCCGTCGAGATCTTCGTGGACCCCGGCAACGGCAAGACCAAGGGGTACGAGGACGACGACGGGCAGTACCGGGTGAGCTTCACGGGGCGCGTCACCGTGGGCGGCACGTTCGACGCTGTGGGCGTCAAGGACAACGTGCGGGCGGCGGCCGTGGCCGTGCCGGGCGGGTACGTGGTGGAGGCGGCCGTCGCCATGCCCACCGTCACCCTGGGGGAAGGGGTGCTGGCGGGCTTCGACGTGCAGGTCAACGATGCTACGGGGGCGGCTCGTACGAGTGCGGTGACCTGGAACGACGCCACCGGGCGCAGCTATCTGGACACCAGCCACTGGGGGGTGGTGCTGCTCGGGCGCTGATCTGGGATGATCGCCGCCTGCCCCTGCCCCTGTGGAGTTCGCGATGATCCGTAACCCCGTCCTGCCCGGCTTCCACCCGGACCCGTCCATCCTGCGCGTCGGCGACGACTACTACCTGGCCACCTCCACGTTCGAGTGGTGCCCCGGCGTGCTCGTGCACCACTCCCGCGACTTGGTCCACTGGCGCTCCCTGGGCGGTGTGCTGACCGGGCGCAGGCTGCTCGACCTGTCCGGGGTGCCCGACTCGGGTGGTGTGTGGGCGCCTGACCTGACGTACGCGAACGGGCTGTTCCACCTGGTCTACAGCGTGATGGACACCTACGCCCACGGCTACAAGGACGTCGCCAACTACCTGGTCACCGCGCCCGCCGTCGAAGGGCCGTGGTCGGATCCGGTGCGGCTGCCCGGGCGCGGGTTCGACGCGGCGCTCTTCCACGACGACGACGGCACGACGTACCTGCTGAACATGGTCTTCGACTCCCGGCCAGGGGGCGGGTTCTCCGGGATCGAGCTGCAGCCCCTGGACGGCACGGAGCCGCCGCGGCTGATCCTGGAGAACCGCAGCGTGACCGAGGGGCCGCACGTCTACCGGGTGGACGGCTGGTACTACCTGATGGTGGCCGAGGGCGGCACCGGCTACGAGCACTGCGTGAGCGTGCTGCGGTCGCGGTCGCTGGAGGGGCCGTACGAGGCGGATCCGGCCGGGCCGATGCTCACCTCGCGGGACGATCCCGGGCTGGAGCTGCAGAAGGCCGGGCACGGTTGCCTGGTGCGGACGCAGGGGGGTGAGTGGTACCTGGCGCATCTGGCCGCCCGTCCGTACGGGACGCGCGGGCGGTGCGTGCTGGGCCGGGAGAGCGCGATCCAGCGGGTCGAGTGGGTGGACGGCTGGCCGCGCGTGGCCGGGGGAGTGCCCGCCGTCGAGGTGCCCGCCCCCGCGCTGCCGCCGCATCCGTGGCCCGCCGCCGAGAGCGGGTGGAGCACGTTGCGCAGGCACGCCTCGCCCGGCTGGGTGCGGTTCGACGGCGGCCGGGTGACGGTCAGCGGCGGCCAGTCACCGTACGGGCGGCGCGCCCCCAGCCTGGTCGCCCGCCGCGTCACGGCGAAGAGGTGCGCCTTCGCGGCGGACGTGACGTTCGAGCCGGGCAGCGTGCACCAGTCCGCCGGCATCACCGCCTACTACAACTCGCGCAACTGGTACCACCTCGCGCGCACCACCGACGGCCTCGTCCTGACCGGCAGCGACCGGGGCGCCCGCACCGTCCACTTCACCGCACCCGGCCCCGCGACCCGGCTCGGGCTGGAGTTCGACGGGCCGGTGCTGCGGTTCTCGTGCAACGGCCGGGAGATCCCCGTGGAGCTGGACGCCACGATCCTGTCGGACGAGCACGCCGACGAGATCATCGACGGCCGGATCCGCTCGTTCGGCTTCACCGGCGCGTTCGTCGGCCTGTGGGTGCAGGACCTGGCAGGCGAGGGCTGCCAGGCCGTCTTCGACGAGATCAGCTACGAGGCGGCGGACGCGGACGCGGTGGCGGTGACGCAGGGCGGCGAGTAGGGACGGCCGGGCAGGTACTGGGCCCACTCCGTCCGGCTGATGGATGTGCCCGAGGCCTCGCAGACGTTCGCGGTGGCCTGCTCCACGTTCAGCCCCCAGAGCTGGGTGGCGCTGCCGGACGCGGCGGCCAGCACGGTGCCGTCCGGGCCCAGCTCCACGTCGCCCGACGCGCCCCGGCCCTCGAACACCGCCCAGAGCGTGGGCCGGGCGGGCGTGACGACGTTCCACACCCGGACGGTCGAGTCCTGGGAGGCGGTGACGAGCGTGCGGTCGTCGCCGCTGAAGGCGACGGCCGACACGGCGCCGGAGTGTCCGGGCAGGTCGGCGAGCTTCTTGGCGGAGGCCGGCGCGGCGACGTTCCACAGCCGGGCGGTGCCGTCGCTCGACGCGATGGCCAGCGTCTTGCCGTCGCGGCTGAACCGCAGATCGCGGACGCTGCCGCTGCCGGCGGAGAAGGTGGCCAGGCTGCGCGGGTCGGCCGGCTTGGCGAGGTCCCAGAGCCGCACGGAGCCCGTGCCCGAGCCGGTCGCGAGCATGCGGCCGTCGGGCCGGAAGACGGCGGTGGTCACGCGCCTGTCGCTCGCGCCGACGGTGGCGACCTGCTTGGGGCTGGACGGGGTGGCGACGTTCCACAGCAGCGTCCTGCCGTCGCGCCCCGTCGTCACCACCGTCTTCCCGTCAGGGCCGTAGGCGGCCGACCGCACGCCGTCCGTGTGGCCGGTCAGCGTGCCGAGCAGCTTCGGGGTGGCGGTCTCTGAGACGTCCCAGATCTTGGCCGTCTTGTCGTCGGAGGCCGTGACGAGGCGGGTGCCCTCGGGGTTGAACGCGACCGACTGGACCTGCTCGGTGTGCCCGCTCACTGTGCCCTCGGGGGTGGCGACCGCCGGGTCGGAGATGTTCCACAGCCTGACGGTCTCGTCGTCGGAGGCGGTGGCCAGCGTGACGCCGCCCTTGGCGATGGCGACGCCGTTGACCTGCTCGGTGTGCAGGCCGAGACGGGCGAAGGGCGAGGTGCGGGAGGTGTTGGAGACGTTCCACAGCCGGGCGACGCCGTCCACGGCGGAGGCGAGGAGGTTCTGGCCGTTCGGGCTGAACGCCACGCCCGTCACCGCGTCGGGGAAGCCGGCCAGGGTGGTGGTGCGTTCCGGCTCGCGCGGGTTCTCCACGCTCCACAGATCGACGGTGGCGTCGGCGGACGCGCTGGCCAGGACGGCGCCGTCGGGGCTGAACACGACGTCGTCCACCGCGCCGGAGTGGCCGCTCGCGGTGCCGACCAGCTCGGTGGCGGTGATGTCCCAGACCTGCACCTTGCCCGTGGCCGAGGAGGAGGCCAGGTAGCGGCCGTTCGGCGCGAACGTCACGCTCCTGACCGCGCCCTCCGCCGAGGTGAGCGTGGCCAGGACGGCCGGCTTCGCGGGGGTGCGCACGTCGAGGAGCCTGATCGTGCCGTCGGTGGAGGCGACCGCCACGAGGCGGCCGTCGGGGCTGAAGGCGGCCCTGGTGAGATCGGAGTCCTGCGTCACCGTGGCGACCTGGGCGGCCTTGGCCGGGTTCTTGACGTTCCACAGCCGCATGGTGCCGTCGGTGGACGCGGTGGCCAGCAGGTTGCCCTCCGGGCTGAACGACACCGAGCCGACCTGCTCCTTGTGCCCCTTGAGGGTGGCCAGGGCGCGCGGCTTGGCGGTGTCGGACACCTCCCACAGCCGGGCGGTGTTGTCGGCGGAGCCGGTCGCGAGCACCTTGCCGCTCTTGCTGAACGCCACCGCGAGCACGCCTCCCGTGTGCCCCTTGACGACGCCGGCGCTCTTGGGCCGCAGGGCGTCGGTGACGTTCCACAGCCGGGCGGTGGTGTCGCCCGAGGCGGTGGCGGCCACGCGCCCGTCGGGTCGGTAGGCGACGCGTTCGACGGACGCCGTGTGGCCGGTCATGCGGGCGCCCACCGGCCGGGAGAGCGAGCCGAGCAGCGCGCCGCGCGCCTCCGGGGTGGCCGAGAGGCGGTAGGCGGCCAGCGCGAGCTGCGAGCCCAGCGAGGTGTCCCTGGTGGTGGCGGCGACCGCGGCGAGCTGCCGGGACAGGGCCTCGTCGCGCTGGACGCCCGCCTCGCCCGCCAGGCGGGTGGCCCCGCTGGTCTGCACGAGCGCCACGACGGCTCCGGCGGCGGCCACGAGCAGGAGCAGGCTGAGGGTGGCGATGGCGCCGCGGGTGATCTGGGTGCGGCGGAGCTGCCTGCGGCGGGACGCGTCGAGGAACTCTCGCTCGACGGGCGTGATCGCGCCGTTCGCGTCGCGCGCGGCCGGCGCCCTGGGCGTTCTGGAGGCCGGGGCGCTCGCGGCGGGGAGCGCCGCCACCGCGGCGTGGGCGGTGGACAGGCGGTCGTCGGTGTAGAGGTAGGAGGAGTTCTGGCCGTCGCGCTGCCACAGCTCGGCGTCCTCGGCCAGCCGCCGCCGCACGAGCAGCCCGGCCCGCGCGGTCTCGGCCCAGTTGCCGAGCCGGGGCCAGGCGCGTACGAGTGCTTCGTGGGCCAGCTCCGCCTGCTCGCCGCCGTCGGTGACCGTCAGCGTGACGAGGCGCGCGCGTACGAACTCGGCGAGCACCTGACCCTCGACGGAGGCGGAGCCCGAGCTCAGCTCGGCGACGGGGACGCGCCGCCGCAGGGCTCCGGCCTGCGGGTCCACGTGGACCAGCGGCACCAGCAGCCCGCGCGCGACCGGCTCGGACTCCGCGCCGAGCCGCCGCAGCGTCTCCTCGCCGCTCAGCGCCACCGCGCGGGCGACGCCGCCGGCCGAGCGGTAGCCGTCCATGGTGAGCACCCCGCCGGTGCGCCGCTGCCAGGTGGCCAGCAGCGCGTGCGACAGCAGGGGCAGCAGGTCGTCGGTGCCCGCCAGCGCCTGGAGGTCCTCCAGGATCAGCTCGGTGAGCCCGGCCTCGACCGAGAGCCCCGAGCCGGTGGCCGGCTCCTCGATCACGCGGCGCAGCTCGGCCGCGGACATGGGGGCGACGATCTCGGGCCGCCGCATCGCCTCCAGCAGGCCGGGGTAGGCGGCGCAGCGGCCGAAGAAGTCGCCGCGCACGGCGATCACCACGGCGGCCGAGCGGGACAGCTCGACGAGCGCCTCCACGAAGCGCCGCCTGGCCGTCTCGTCGCCGCACAGCGCGAACAGCTCCTCGAACTGGTCCACGACGACGAGCGTGCGCCTGGGCAGGCCGCGCGGCGCCGCGCCTGGATCCGACTCGATGACCGCGCGCAGCCGTTCGGGGTCGCCGCCGCCCAGCGCCGCCAGCTCGCGCGCGAGCGCGGCCACCGGCAGCGCGCCGGGAGTGAGCACGACGCTCCTGCCGATGTCCTCCTGCAGGGCGGGGATCAGGCCGGCGTGCAGCAGGGACGTCTTCCCGCAGCCCGACGGCCCGGTGACGATGAGCGGGCCGCCCGCCTCGAACGCCTGCGAGCCGATGACCACCGGCGGCCCCGCCGGCCTGAGCGCCTGCCTGGCCCGCGCGGCCAGCGACCTGGTCGCCTCCTCGCGGCCGAAGTACAGCCTGGCGTGGTCGCGCCCGTACGCGGCCAGGCCCCGGTAGGGGCTGTTCAGGTCGCCCGGCGCGCTCAGCGGCGGGCCGGAGCGCTGGGCGCTCTGGTCGCCCGGGTTGATCGCGAGCGGCGGCAGCCCCTTCAGCTCGCCCGCCTGCCGCCTGGGCCGCGGGAACCCGGCGGCGGGCAGCACGCGGGCCAGGTGGTGGTGCACGTGGTCGAGCGTGAACGCGGCGGGCCCCGCCGGGTCGCCCTCGTTCAGCAGCCGCAGCAGCGCCCCGGTGAGCGCCGTGTGCCGGACGCCCGGCAGCGCCCACGAGTTCTCGTCCTTGCTGGCCGAGGTCAGCACGTACGCGCCGCGCCAGGACGTGTCGAACGTCTGCTCCATGGCCTTGGCGGGCACCGGCCGGTTGCCGCCGGTGAAGCAGCAGTCGAGCACCACGACGACGTGCTCCGCCCGGGACGAGCCGAGGATCTGCCGCACCATCGCGTACGGCAGCGCCTGATAGCCCGGCACCCCTTGCCCCAGGTCGACGGTCGCCCGCGTGGCCAGGTGCAGCTCGTTGTCCGGGCTGAACAGGGCGTGCCCGACGAAGTGGAACATCAGCACGCCGGTGGCCTCGCGCGCCGCCTTCTCCAGTGCCTCGCCCAGATTGGCGGGGGTGGCCGGGTCGAGCAGCACGGTGAGCTGCTGCGGGGCCAGGCCCGCCCGCTCGACCAGGCACTGCCCGAGGTCGTTGACGGTGGCGGGCACGGCGGGCACCTGCGGCAGCCGCGACGAGGGACGGTGCGCGCCGGTGCCGGCGACCACGACCCTGGCGCCTTCCGACGCCAGCAGCAGGGGTGGATCGTTCCGCCCTACAGGCCGTACGAGCCGGGTCCTCTCGAGCGTCGTGGAATCGTCCTCGGTCATCCGGCGCTCCGCAGGAATCGGGGGTTTCGGCAAATCAGCGTTGTTCAGGTTACGCAGATCCGCGTCGCAGCGTCGAGGCCGGATACGGCGCATTCTGCTAGAACGCGGGACACTATCCCGGTAGAGATCGCCACATATGGGGGCAGATCATGACAGTGGTTTTCGTCACTGGCGGCTCGGGTTTCGTCGGCGGACGGCTGGTCTCCCGCCTGCTGAAAGACGGCCACACGGTACGCGGCCTGGCGCGCGGCGACACGTCCGCGGCCAAAATCGAGGCCCTGGGCGCGACCCCCGTACCCGGGGACCTCGGCGACGCGGCCGCGCTGCGCGACGCGATGGCGGGCGCAGAACTGGTCTTCCACGCCGCCGCCCGCACCACCCGCGGCGGCGGCCGTGCCAGGTTCTGGGCCGACAACGTCGAGGGCACGGCCAACGTGCTGCGGGCGGCCCGCGAGGCAGACGTGCGGCGGCTCGTGCACGTCGGCACGGAGGCCGCGCTGATGAACGGGCGGCCCCTGGTCCGCGTGGACGAGACCGCGCCGCTGCGGCCGGACTCGCGGGCACACTACGCCGCCTCCAAGGCCGCCGCCGAGCAGCTCGTGCGCGACGCCCGCGACCTGGAGACCGTCGTGCTCAGGCCGCGGTTCGTGTGGGGCGCGGGGGACACGACCGTGCTGCCCGAGCTGGTGGCCATGGTGCGGAGCGGGCGGTTCGCCTGGATCGGCGGCGGGCTGCACCACACCGACACCACGCACGTGGACAACGCCGTCGAGGGGCTGGTGCTGGCCGCCCAGCGAGGGCGTCCTGGGGAGGCGTACTTCGTCACCGACGGGCGGCCCGCCGTCTTCCGCGACTTCGTCACCGAGCTGCTCGGCACCCGCCGCGTCACCCCGCCCCGGCGGTCGATTCCCCTCGGGCTCGCGCTGGCGCTGGCGGCGGCGGGCGAGACGCTGTGGCGCGGGCTGCCGCTGCCCGGCTCGCCGCCGCTGGACCACCTGAGCGTGTGGCTGGCCGGGATGGAGTGCACGATCGACATCGGCAAGGCCGCCGCCGAGCTGGGCTACCGGCCCGTCAGGACCAGGCAGGAGGGGATGGCGGAACTACGGGATCAGCCGTGGAAGTAGTGGCCAGCCTCCAGGTCCTCGATGAGGCCGGGCCGCTCGGGGCGCCAGTCCAGCAGCTTGCGCGTCAGCGTGCTGGAGGCGGGCATGTCCAGCGAGAGGAACGCGCCGAGCCAGCCGAAGTGCGCGCCCGCCTCCGCCACCGGGATCGAGGACACCGGCACCCCCAGGCGCCGCCCGACGACCCCGGCGACCTCACGTACCGCAACGCCCTCCTCCGCGACGGCGTGCAGTCGCGCGCCCGCGGGCGCCTGCTCCAGGGCCAGCCGGTAGAGCGCGGCCACGTCCAGCACGTGCGCGCTCGACCAGCGGAAGGAACCGTCGCCCGGGTACGCCGAGACGCCCTTCTCCCTGGCGATGCCGATCGCCGCCGCGACGAACCCGTGGTCACCCTCGCCGTGCACCAGCGGCAGCCGTACCAGCGAGACCCGCACCCCGCGCGGCACGAACGACAGCGCCACCTCCTCGGCTGCGCCCCTGGGCGAGTGGGTGCCCGGCTCGTCCTCCTCGGTGCCGACGCGGCCGGGCGGCAGCAGCCCCGTCCCCGACGTGACGACGAACGGCCGGCCGGACCCCGCCAGCGCCTCGCCGAGCGCCTCGATCGCGCGCCGGTCCGTCGCGTTGGCAGCCTCGAAGTTCCCGAAGTCGTGAACGAACGCCAGGTGGATGACGCCGTCCGCGCCGTCGGCGCCGCCGCGCAGGCCGGCGGGGTCGTCGAGGGCGCCGCGGTGCGGCACGGCCCCCGCGGCCTCCAGCGCCGCGGCCGCCTCGTCGCTGCGGGCGAGGCCGACGACCTGATGCCCGGCCCCGATCAGCTCACGGACGACGGCAGAACCCACGAAACCGGTCGCGCCGGTGACGAAAACACGCATGCTCGAAACTCCTTCACAGTGAGCCTCCATCGTCCGCGCGGGCCGGTGCCGGCGTCCAAAGCCTGTTGTGCAACCGGCAATACGCTTCAGGCATCACCGCAGTACGCTGGCCACATGTCGGACTCCCCGGACCTTGACCTGCGGCTGGTCCGCTACTTCACGACCGTCGCGGAGCACCTGCACTTCGGCCGCGCCGCCGAGGCCCTGCACATCACGCAGCCGTCGCTGAGCCGGCAGATCCGCAGCCTGGAGCGGCAACTGGGCGCCCGCCTGCTCGACCGCACCCCGCGCGGCACGCGGCTCACCGAGGCGGGCGAGGTCTTCCTGCCCCGCGCCACGGCGCTGCTGCGCTCGGCCGCCAGGGCCGCCGCGCAGACCCGCGCCGCCGCCTGGCCCGCCCGGCTCACGGTCGGCTACACGTTCGGTGTCATCGTCACGCCCGCCGTCCGCGAGCTGCGCCGCCTGCACCCCGACGCCGACGTGCGCACCCTGCACCTGCCCTGGAAGGAGCCGCGCGCCGCCCTGCTCGACCACCGCATGGACGCCGTGGTGACCCGCCTGCCCCTTGCCACCGGCGGGCTCGACGTGACGGTCCTGTACGACGAGCCGCGCGTGGTGCTGGTCGCCATCGACCACCGCCTGGCGGGCAGGGAGTCGGTCACGCTCGACGACATCGCCGGCGAGCCGCTGCCCCGCCTGTCGGACCCCGACCCGGAGTGGGAGGCCTTCTGGCGCATCGACCCCAGGCCCGACGGCAGCCCTGCCCCCGGCGGCCCGGTCATCGAGGCCATCGAGGACAAGTTCGAGCTGATCGCCACCGGGGAGGCCGTGGCCATCGCGGCGGCCGTCCCCACCATGGCCCGCTACCGCTCCGACATCGTCGCGATCCCGCTGCGCGGCGTGGAGCCGAGCCACGTCGTGCTGGCGACCCGCGCGGGCGAGCGCAACCGCCTGGTGGCGGCCTTCCGCAAGGCCGCCGGCCAGACGCTCACCAGTTGGCGGGCAGCCCCGGGGTCGTCGGAGGCAGCGGGTGGTCCGGCGGGTGGATGACGTACGCCACGCCGCCGCTGCTGGCGCTGCGCAGCCACACGTTCTCGAAGTCGGCGCGCGGATAGACGTGCCGCACGGCCGCGTTGCTTGAGGAGGCGGGGTCGTTGGCGATCACGTCCCCGGTGGAGGTGAAGCCGACCACGGCCATCAGGTGGCCGTCGGTGCCGTACCCGGCGCCGGGCAGCTCGCCCTTCTTGAACGACTGCGACGTGATCACCGGCACGCCCGCCTTGATCAGCAGCTCCAGCTCGGTCAGCGACCGCAGCCGGGTGACGAACCCGTCCACGCCGTACCGCCCCGCGTAGGCCGTGTTGAACGGCCAGTTGCCCGTGCCGTCGTAGGCGTGGTCGAAGGTGAAACGGGCGGCGTAGTCGACCTCGGGATTCGGGTCGGCGGGATCCACCCACGAGGTGTCCTGCGCGCTCGGCCACCTGTCCCAGTAGCCCAGCACCATGGTGGTCGAGGTGGGGCTGCACCAGGCCTCGCCGCCGCCGTTCCACTCGGGGTAGTGGCCCAGGTGCACGTTCTGCGAGCGGCGCGGCACCGCCAGCTCCGTGCCCCACGCGCCGCCGCCGGGGCTGACCGGCACGCTCCTGCGTTCCGGCACGTTCGAGCTCATCACGCCGGACGTGCGCACCCGCGGCGTCACCGCCGAGCCCGGCGCGCGGTAGAGGGTCAGGCGGAGCTGGTAGCCGCTGAGCGGCTTGCCCGCCGCCGCGACCAGCGTGTCCACGGCCACCGACGCGTCCGCGTCGCCCTGGTTCGGCACGGACGTGCGCCGGATGTCGCCCTCGGCGTACGACCAGCGGCCCAGCGAATACCACTTGGTCAGGCCCTCCGCGTTCCTGCCCCGGGCCTCGATCTGGATCCAGCTTCCCTGCGGCACGTCCGCCGTCCACGACGCGATCAGCTCGGTGGCGCCGAACCCGATGTCCTGCTCGGGGCCGGTCCAGCGGGCGTACTCCCAGGTCTTGGTGCCCAGCGCGTCGGTGTACGTGATCGTCCCGGCGGCCTGGCCGAACGCCAGCCCGTCGCCGGCCGTCGTGCCCTCGGGGGTGCCGGAGGAGAAGTCGGCCCGCTGGTAGACGACGTCGGGGACGACCGCCGGCCTGTCGCCTGACGCGGTGTCGGTCATGGACGTGAACAGGAGCAGTGCGGACAGGACCACGGACAGCGCAGGCATGAACCCACCTTCCAGGAACGCGCTCGATGCCGCTGACACTAAGCTCGGCGGCCTCCGCAAAGCATCGGGAGATCTACGTAATCGGCCGTCTCCGCTGCTTCCATGGGGAATGACGATGTTCACGCCGTGAAATGAGATGGTGATGCGGAAATACGTGATCATGGGCGTACAGGGCAGCGGTAAGGGCACCCAGAGCGCCCTGCTCGCCGACGACCTCGACCTGGTGCACATCAGCGTCGGCGACATCTTCCGCTGGCACGTCAAACACCACACCAAACTCGGCGCCCAGGTGCGCCGCCTGGTGGCGGCCGGCGAACTCGTCGGCGACGACCTCGTGGAGGACGTCGTCAAGGACCGCCTCCAGCTCCACGACTGGAACTACGGCTTCATCATCGACGGCTTCCCCCGCAACCGCCGCCAGGCCGAGTTCTTCCTGGAGAGCTACGACCTCGACGGCGTGATCCACCTCGACCTGCCCGACGACGAGGTCCGCCGCCGCGTCCTGGCCCGGCGGCTGTGCTCGCGCTGCGGCATGGACTACAACCTCATCGCGCACCGGCCGGAGGTGGAGGGGCGGTGCGACGTGTGCGGCGGGAACCTCGTCACCCGCGAGGACGACACGCCGGACGCGCTGGCGCGGCGGCTGGCCGACTACCACAGCAAGATCGATCCGGTGGTGGAGCTGTTCAAGCGGAAGGAGTATGTGATGACCATCGACGCGCGGGCGGACAAGGCGACCGTGCAGCGGGCCATCCGGACCCGCTTCAACCTGCCGCCTTATCTGCCGTCGGACGCGCGGCTGTCGGGGTAGGGGGCCATACCGAGCGGGCATATCTCCCTCCTGCGGGGTGCTCCTTGGATATGACTTCCGCCATGACGACGATCAAGGTGCCGAAGACGGTCTATGACCGGTTGAGCGCCATCGCCAGTGAACGAGCTCCCGGCACCACTCTGGCCGCCGTGCTGAGCGACCTGCTCGACAGGCACGAAGCGGACCGGCTCGCCTACATGGAGGTCGTGGCGGCGGCGGAGGACGCCGGGGCCATGGCCCGTGCCCAGAAACGCGCGAACCGGGCCGTCGACCTGCTACGTGAGCGCGCGGCCAGCAAGTGACTCCTTCCGGGCACGTGCTGACCGTTGACTGAGGCGCCGCGACCGCGATCTGCACCAGCTCGCCATCGCCTTCGATCGCGGCAACGTACGCGCCAGTGTGCCCTCCATCACGCCGGCCGTCGCTGAGGCGGCGCTGTCGCCCGAGCACCGATGTGTCCTGGGACATGGCTGCCGCTCACGTGGTTGCGGTCTCCACCACCTGGACTGGCCCGTCCTGACCACCGATGCTGGCCGGTGGGAGGTCATGACGGCGTACCTGCCATGGCGAGTCGAACTCAGGGAGATAGCACAGCTCGATCGAGCGCTACGACATTGCGACGCTTGGGCCCACACCTCTCTTGGCGGAGCACGAACGGAACCGAGGCGATAATGGGTTGGTTGTTGTGCATGATCGGGATACTTGGCATCGTGGCCGATGGTGGAGATCTAAGCCTGGAGTCCGTTGTAACGCAGGCCTGGACGCTGCCGGTCATCGTGGCGGGGCTGGTCATCCTGTTGCTCAAGAGGAACGCCTTGGCATACTGGGCGGCGCTCATGGTCGGCGGAGGTTGGCTGTATCTTGCCAGCACAACCTACCTGGACACAAACAAATGGATTGTTGATGGTGAGATTCTCGCCTTCGCTTTTGTTCTCTGTGGCATCATGTTCTCCGCGCGGAATATCGCTGTTAACCATGTGAAAATCTTCGAACTGTGCTTGCTCGGTCTCGCGGTATGGGGTGCGCTTCTCTGGAGCCAAGAAGACGGACTCGAGTACGATAACGTCCGTGAGCTGGTGACCCGCTACCAGGAGTATTTGCCCAGAGTGAGCGAGATCGCCTTGGAGTTTTCCTGTGTGCTGGGGGCAATATGGGTTCTACACAGGCTGCGAGATGAAAACATCGCGATTAGAGCGCAACTTTTGATGTCTTCCGGCTTGCTACTTGTGGCAACTGAATCGGCTTGGTCCTGGGCATCACCGTTCTGGCGCAGTCAGGTTCTTCTCATCGGAGGAGTTGTAGCGATCCTCGGGCTCGCTACGTATCTGGTCAGTTGCTTTGCGCAGCAGAGATATATGGTAGCGGTCTTCGTGTCTTTACTCATAGGTATCGGGAGCATGGTCGCCCTGACCACGTGGCAAGTGCGCCTGCAGGCGACAGCTCTGCATCTTGAGTGGGCTAATATTTTCATGGTCGGCATGATTCTGGTTGCTGCAGCCGCCATGACAACCGGATTCGTCGACGGCGTGTTCAGTGCGACAGCCGACGACGACTGGATTCTTCCGTCGCTGTTCGTCAAAACGTCCATTGCGGCATGGATAGGTATCGCTACAACGGTGCTGACTCTCATGAGTATCGCCAAGTTCGAGATGTCATCTCTCGGCAGTGGAATGCTGACGCTTCTGGCGGCAGCCGGGTGCATGCTTTTTTTCTTGTCTCTGTGGGCGGCCGTGCTGCTCATCGCAGACATGTCGATCGCGACAGCTATGCCGGAGGATGCAGGCCTGCTTGACCTTTGGCTGGCTGTCATCATAAAGGGACCAAGAGATGCTGGCTATGGGCCTTCTCTTGCCTTTGGTGGGATCGTGCTCATCGCCGTGCTGGGTATTCTGCCTGAGTGGGGCGTTTTTCCGATCTTACGCCTGGCGGCTGCGGCTCTTCTCGTCGTGGGTCTCACCAGCATGTCCAGCTCGATAATGCGCCGCGTTGCAGAAGCTAATGCGGACAAGTGCGCGGGGGATCCTAACCCTCATCGTCGGGAGCACATGGCGAACCAGGTGTATCTCGTTCCTACTGGTGTGGCGGCCGGCGCGACTGCTGTGACATTAATGTTCATTGTCACCGCCGATACCTGGCTGCTGATCAGGATCGTTTTGGCGTTGCTGGCGTCTGTGGGATTTGTAGTAGCCGCCATTCCGCTCCTGTACGCTCTTGCTGCTCCGCCTCTACGTCGGTTGAATATCACTTTCAATGATCTGGGTGACTGGTATTGGTTCACGGGTTGGCCGACAGGCGGTGACATGCTCAAGGCGCTGCGTACAACTGACGACTCCACAACTGTGGCACGTCTGTTCGCGAATGGGAGTGCCATCGGGCTCTGCGTGGGAGTGCTGTCGATCGTCTTCTCGGCCGCGTTCGAGCTCTATGTCGTAATAGAGATGATCCTTGTGGGAGTGGCCGTGCTTGGTATCGCGTCCACCCTCGCCATGGGGTGGCTCATGTTCGATCGCATCTCGTTCATTGAGGCTGGCGACCTGCTCGCTCGAACACGGTCTTTCACGCACAGCAAACGTTCCACCTTCCGGCTCCTCCCGGAATTTCAGCAGACTGGCTCAGGTCGTGAGGGGTCGGACTAGGAAACTGTCACCTTTCGTAGAACGTCGTCCAGCACTCTGCGTTCGATATCGGTAAGATTTCTGTCTCGGCGGAGTCCCTTCACTGTTGAGATGGCGAGATCCGTGTCCTTCAGCTCGTTGGCGAGTTGTTCAACGGCTGCGACGCAGGCATTTATATCGAGCCTCATGGCCCTCATCATTCGCGCCATGTGAATGCCCCACAGATCCGCGTCTGTAAGGTGCATGTGCCAGCGCTGGTAACGCTGGAATGGTGCGTTCCAGTTGTCTTGCTTGAGTTGTTCGAGCCATTCCTGTGTACTCGACGGAAGGGTTAGTGCTCGGTGAGCATCTTCGAGAGCCTCTGCCGAGGCGTTCTCAGTCATCGTCTTCAACCCGGTGACCGCTGCGGAAACTTCGCCGAGCAGGCTGAGTTGATATACCGCATTGATCTGAAAGAGCAGGGGCAGATCCGTGTTGGTGGCTATTATGTTCAGGGCTGTACGGAAGTCCTCTTTTCCTTTCTTTGCCTTGTTAGTGATCTCCTCAAGCGCAATTATCCGGGAGCGAGGCTCGTTATCTGCATCGGCTACTTGGGAGTAAAGAGACATATACTTCGGACCATCTGTGTCCGGTGTCTTGGATCGCGGGTCGAACGCGGTGTTTCGAACCAGGGCAATTTCGCTGGCAGTGCCGTCGTTGACCCGCTTCGGTGCGGGATGGTTGCGTGCCCGTAGCTTCCAGTCCAGCGCCGTGTACAAGTCATTCAGTGAAATCGTTTCCGGACCTTCTGGTATGCCATCCCGGAGAACCTCGATCAGCACGCCCGTGAACGCGGTGTATCGATCACCGGTCGGGGCGTTAGAAGTCTTGTTGGCGGCTGACGATGCAAGAATGAACGCCCCTTCGATGCGGGCTGCATTGATGATCGCGTCGGCATCGTCGTTTCCGAGTACAGACGGCAGTGCAGCTCCTGAAAAGCAGCAATCAAGAATCAGAACCCTTATTCGGGCGCGGCTCATCATGATGGCCTTCTGTAGGTCGCTCATTCGTAGGCCGGTATATTCGAGCTGCTTTCGGGTGGTGTCCGCGAGGGTCAGTATCAATTCGCCGTCTGATGCGCGTTCCGCGTGTCCACAGTAGTAGACCAGGAACATGTCGCGAACGTCGTCTCCCAGATCCGCGACGCGAGCGGTAGGCTTGTCCGCGTACCGTGGGGAAATCATCTCGCATCGTTCGGCGTCGAATCCGCCATTATCGGGATGGGTGAGGGCTGCCAGTAGGTCGTTGAGGTTCCGGCTAACGGCGGGAATCCGGAGGAGTGCGGGATCATCGTACTCCCCGACACCCATGAGCACGGCCCGGGAATCTGAGCGGATAGGGAGTCTCATTTATTCCTCATCCAAAGATCGCCTTACCTCCCTGGCGAGCTCATTGATGCGATCAGCGCTTATCCCGCGAACGCGCTGACTTGTGATCTTCACTGAACGCTTCTGATTCTTCACCTCTACCGTGATGGATCCGCGCAGACTGCGCAGCCAGACTAGAACGGCAATTATCGTTGGTGTCAGAGCATCTGCGCGATCGAGGATAAGCTGCAGTATTTCGCTTGCTGGTCCGAGCTTCCCAGGATCCGGAGAAGGTGTCTCCCACCGAATGTCCCGTCGTATGTCCTCGTCGGCCATCAGCCACTCTTTCAGCGACTGGGATTCAGCGGCACCCTCTACGTAAAGGCTGAGATTCATAGCGTGATCATAGTCGTGATTTCATGCATCGTGAAGACGTGCGATCGCGGCCGGATCTCCGAAGATCGGGTTTCGCGCAGTTGACTCCGGGGCCCGAACTAGAGGTGATGCCACATGTGGTCACCCCCGTCGCTGTGGCTCGTGCCATGGGCGTCCATGCCTCACTTGACGCGGACGACGTTGTCGAGCCAGGGGCGAGCAGCGACGCCCGCCCCGGAACATTCGAATCGACATATCCACGAGGTGCAGGCAGGAGCACCCCGCCTGCTAGCCTGCCGGCCATACAGCAGGCTGGCGTCTCGGCGCCGGGCCGCGCCGAGGCACACGGCTCCGTAGTCGACTGGGCGGGGCATACGGCTCCGCGGTCGGCTGGTAGGGGCGTGTGGCGCTGGCAAGCTGTGCAGACGATTCGGAGCGTCCGTGCTGACGGGCGATCTACTCGTTAGGGGACGACATTGCAGCAGATCAGCAGGTGCGCAGCATGTTGAGCAGGGCCCTGCGCTCGTCGCGGGTCACGAAGAGCCGGTAGTGGTGCTTCACCGTGATCCACGAGGTCGCGTACCGGCACCAGTGGGCGCGGCGCTGCGGGCGCCAGCTCTGCGGCCCCTGACCGCCCTTGGCGATGTTGGCCGAGTGGCTGACCGTGATCAGCTCGGGGCGCCTGAGGTCGTTGGCGAACGCGCGGCGCTTGGCCTGGCTCCAGCGCCTTGCGCCGGAACGCCACGCGTACGACAGCGGCACCACGTGGTCGACGTCCACCTGCTTCTCGCTCTTCAGCACCTTTCCGTCGTACGGGCTGTACCAGGTGCCCTTGACCGGGTGGCAGGAGGCGTTCTTCCTGACCCGGCGGCCGTCGCGGGCCAGGACCGACTCGCGGGTGCTGCACTTGCCCTTGCGGCGTCCGTCCAGGGGCTGGAAGCGTTTGCGGCTGTAGCCGCGCAGCGATAAGGCCCTGGCCACTTTGAGGCCGGCCAGCATGCGGCGGGCCATCGCCGCCGAGTCGGCCTGCACACCCGTACGCCGTTCGGCCTGTGCGCTTGTACGCCGCTCGGCCTGTGCGCTTGTACGTTGCCCAGCCTGTGTGAGCGTGCGTTGTGCGGCTTGGGTGCTGGTGCGTTGTTCGGCCGCGGCGCTTGGGACGGCGGGGAGCGGGAGGAGCACGGACACGAGCACGGCGAGGCACGCCGCCCGCCGCGGGGAGATCACGGTACGACCCATGCTCAAGGCGTCCCCAGATGCGGCGGCGATATTCAGGTGATGTGGCCGACAAATGCCGCATTTTCCTGCGTAGACACCACCGTGAATTGATTTTCGGCGCCGTCCTTTCTGTGAAATCCTGAGGAGGTGCGAGCCGGGGGAAGGGGCAGCGAAATGGCGGGCGACAGCGCGATCCAGGAGCAGCGGAAATCCGGAAACGGCCAGAAAGGACGCGGCGGCGCCGTCCGCGCCACGATCGGGGCCGTTCTCGCGGCCGTGCTCGGCCTGGTCAGCAGCTTCGGCCTGGCCGGCCTCGGCCTCGACGCCTACGGACCGGCCCTGACCTGGGTCATCATCGGCTGGACACTGCTCGGCATGGTGATCGTCGGCCTCTGGCCCGTCCTGACGGGCATCGAGCGGACCAGACCCCGCGTCGGCCTGGCCTGCGGCGCCTTCGCGGCACTGACCGCCCTGTCCGTCTGGTCGGTGGTGCTCGGCAGACCGGGCGACGGCATCGACCCCATCGCGCAGGGCTGCCGATATCTGCACGGCACCCATCAAATATCCGCCAGCTCCGATATCGCCCGCAGCTGGGGCATCATTGGGAATTTCACCCTCGTACACAATCCACATCCGCAATGCGGGGTGGTCTGGGCGCAATTCCTGACCCCCAAAGGCGACGACCTGAAACGACCGCCATTCCGTGACATGCGCATCGCGTCCATCTCCCTCGACATCGTCCGCAGGGATCCGGCGGGACGGCAGACGCGGACGTGGAACTACGACACCGCCCCGCCGGGCGAGGTGGACAACCGCGACATCTGGACGCCCGCGCTGCGGCTGGAGGACGGGGTGTACGAGGCGAACCTCGGCATCCTGTTCGCCGGCGGGGAACCCGCGAACGTCCACCTCACCTGGGACACCGACAAACCGTCGATCATCGGCCCCCGCGACGGCTGACCGGAGGAGAGGCGCGTCAGGCGTGACGATTCTCGTGGCCGGGCTGATGCCGGCGGCGTTCAGCGAGGCGACCGCGAGGGTGTTGACGCCCGCCCGGGCCGGTGCGAGCGCCACCGTGCCCGTGTCGTCGTAACCCACTGAAACGTCCTGGCCGTCACCCCGCTCAGCTGGTAGCGGAACGTGGTCGCGTCGCTCACGCCGTTCGCCCCGAAGACGGACTCACCTGGCACGCCCACCCCGCCACCCGGGACGTCCGGGGGACAGACGGCGGAGGAGACCGTGGGGGATCGGCCGGCGTGGCCCGGAACGCGTACGACGTGGCAAGGCCCCGCGTTGATCACCTCGGCAGTTGTCGGACCCGATGGCTACTCTCCAGCACATGGCAGTCCCCGAGATCATCCCCATCGTTCACGAACCCAACTACCACACCGACACGATCGGTCATTGGGAAGGCGGCCAGTTCTTCGGCTCCACCATCGCCGCCTTCCGCCAGGGCTACACCCGCACCGACGACTGGCGGACGCACAAACGCTGGTACGCCGTTCTGCACACCTTCGACGCCGCCGGCCACCACCTCGACTCGCGCATCGAGCACACCGGCGCAGCAGACGATCATCGTGCAGCCGTCGACCTCGCCCAAGAGCGCCTGGATCGCTGGCTCGACAGGCTTCCTGGCCTTCGTCTCGGCGACATCGCCATCCGCCCCTTCCAGCACACGTTCGACGGGGTGCTTTTCGGCCTCGTCATCGAGACCTTCGAAGGCGAAGAACACGCCGAGTTCTACCCGAACAACATCGGCTTCTACGATCCGTGGGACGGCGTGTACGACACCTGATCTACTTCGGCGATCGAACCGAGACCCGCCCGTCCTCCTGGCCGGTCCGACCACCGGAACCGCGCGACTCACCAGCGCTCCTCCTTCTGCGACGGCCATGCAGACCAACGCACCCGACTCCCTCGACCGCGTGATCGACGCGGTCAATCGCCAGTTCACGCATTCTGCAACCTAGGTTGCCTAGAGCAATGCAACCTCGGTAGCCTAGACTGATGATGAGGAAGCGGGATCTCGAGCGGCGGATGCGCAAGCTCGCCAAGGAGTATGGCGTGTCCGTTCGGTCAACCGAGGGCGGCAACACACCAAGTGGCATGCCGGCTCGGAGGCGATGCCCGTGCCTCGTCACTCGGAGGTCAACGAGCGTACGGCGAAAGGAATCTTGGACAACTGGGAGAGCATCCTTGCTGAGGTTGCGAAGGAGCAGGAGGAGCAGTGAGCAAGCGCGATACGTACACCATCACCGCCAGCAGAAGCGATGATTGGTGGGCTTTGACCGTCTCCGGGCCCGGCCTCAAGCGCAGCTACCACACTCAGGTGAAGCGTTTGGAGCAAGCTGAGGACATGGCGCGTGACCTGGTGGTCACCATGTTGGATGTAGAGGTGGACGCCGACTTCGCCCTGACCGTCGCCGACGATGAAGTGGCCACAGAACTGGAGGCCACGCTGGTGACCCGTCTCGCGGCGACTCTGGTCAAACAGAAGGCGGCCGAAGCGACGCAAGCAACGGTGGCTGATCTTGCGCGGAGAGGTTACGTTCATCGGGACATCGGTTACCTGCTGGGTATGTCACACCAGGCAGTCGGAAAGTTGCTGAACGAGGCGGAGAAGGGCGCAGCCGCTTCTGCGGGCGATGCCCCTCCGGAAATGCTCGATCAGTTGTGCATGACGAGCGACACGGAAGCGCTGTTCAAGTCTTACCTGCTTGAGGTGGCCGCAAGTGATCCGACGGAACGCAAGCTGAACAGGCTCAGAGCACTGGGTGAGAAACTGCGGCACGGCAAACGGCGACGGCTGACGGACGCTTGACCGCGCGAGGTTCTACTTGGCCAGATGGCGGCTGATGACCAGGCGCTGGATCTGGTTGGTGCCCTCGAAGATCTGCATGATCTCCGGTGCCCTACGTAGCCACCTGCGGAAACCTGTCGATCAGGAGCATGACCAGGGGTTACTGTTGCAACTGGCTCTCGTCGTTTCTCGCTGTTCTCGGCCACCCCACCGAACAGTGACGGAACAGGGCAGGAGGTTGCTCATGGCGATCCCGAAGAAGGGCTCGCGGCTCATCACCGTCGATGGCACCGTATTCCGCTGGCGCGTTCGTCGTAAGCCCACGTATTGCCAGGAGAACAGCTGGGGCCCGATGACGTTCGCGGTGGAACTGGCCGACGCGTCGGGTCGCGTCCTTCTGGTGTCGCTTCCCTGCTCGCGGCCGGACGCATGGTGGGGAGAACGAACGACGGCCATACAGCCGGGGCTTGTGACGGCGACCATACGCACCGCGCTCGATCACGGCTGGGCTCCGCGGCAACGCCTTCGAGCTTGCCCTCACTGATAAGGATCTGACCGAGCTAATGAACGGCCAACCGCCTGCCTACGACGTCCCTTTCATGCGGAGATAGCTTCCTGCGCGACCAGCACGACCGTCCGCTTTTCAGACGGAACAACCACCCTGCTCGGCTGATCACGACCGCGGTCAAGCGCGTGTGGACGGTGGCGCAGGTGCGTCTGCGCGTGGGGACGTTGCTGTCGCCTCAGCCACGCTCACTCAGCCGCCCGCACCACGGCGATTGCGACTGACGTCTGCACGGCGGCGCTAACAGGGTAAACCGAACTGCGTTTGTAGCTTGGGGCTTGATCGTCCCAGGGCATCAACGTGGACCGACGCGACCGAATGGCTATCCTGGGACGGGCTGGTGCGGAGCGGAACTGCAACGCAATCATCGTCTCAGTGGCTAGGATTCTGCGGTGCGCGGCTCACCAACGGAGAAGACCGGCGCGCTCGGCGCGACCGAGGTCATGGCTGCCTTCCAGCGGCTCGGCTGGGGAGTGGCGGCTACCGATGTGCAGCACGACCTTGGCACCGACCTGATCGTTCAGGCCAGGGATGGCCGGATGCTCTCATGACCGCGCCGCAAGGCGATCGACGACCGGCTGTTCCGTCCACGCGAGGTCTCTCACGGAACGGGGACGGAGCAGTGATCATTTAAGCCCTACGCACAAGACAGCGAACCCCGCCCCAGCCTTAGCAACCAAGGCGACGCGCGCCAAGACGGGGGCGCGTGCGGCCTTGATCACAGAAACGCGACCCCAGTGCCGTTCAATCAGGCAGGGGTCGCGTTTGTATGTGTGTGGGCGTTCACCTGCGGCGTGTTGTCCTGGCGAAGAGAGCAGAGCGCCGGCCAGGCACAGATGTCAGAGGCTGTCGAAGCTAACTTCTTGCATCGTCCCGTCCGGTCCCATCCGGAATATCCGCGGTGGACCCATGGTCCGCCGTGCCTCGGCGTACATGGCTTCCCGTTCCGCCTGTTCCCTGCCCGACGGGTCGGTCACTCGGAACCCGTGCAGGTGAAGACCGGCCGTATCGACATGGCCGGGGTCGGGAGCTCCCTCTATCACGAAGCCAAACAACGCGTGCAACGCATCCTCGCCCAGCTCAAGGGGATGGAACGGCAGTGGGTAGGGATCCTGATTTGGCCAGCCCGGCACGGACTCGACAGGATGCTCGCCCGCCCAGTACGGCAGCTCGAAGTCGTACGGCTCGCCGATGTTCTCCTGGATACCCCCATCGGGCGACAGGCTCAGCGAGCGCACCAGCACCCCGTCCTCCCAGACCGCGAAAGCAAGCCAGTCCACCACCGAGTGCATCCCATGCATGATGATCCGCCTGCCCGCACCGGCCTTGAGCAGATGCTCAGGCAACTCAGACGGACGATCGAGCACGAGCCTGCGATCACAGAACAGCTCGGCCCCGGCCAGTGCGGTGGCGTACGTGACGTCGTCAGGCGGGTAGACGCAGTCCCACAACGTGCCGTCCTCGGCGGGCGCGACCTCATAACCTGGGTGAACCTGACGGACCAACGCCTCGGTCTCAGCCCGCTCCGAGCGCGTCGCGCCCAACAGCGCGGGTCGGATGTCACCCTCAGCGAACGCAAGCAACGCTGTCTTCGCGCCCATCCCGCCCCTCCAGAATCTCCAACCAGCAAAGGCCTGCACCTTATCCGCTGAGGACGACACGAGTCGGCTGGTCTCGAAAGCCCCCACCAGGACTCTGTTCAGGAACAGGCTGGTTTCTGCGCCGCGTCTCACGGAACAGGGACGGAACAGTGATCATCTAGGGCCCGCTCCCAAGCCAAAGAACCCCGCCTCCCCGCACAGGGAAGCGGGGTTTCCGCATGTCAGGGGCTACTTGGCCAGGTGGCGGCTGATCACCAGGCGCTGAATCTGGTTGGTGCCCTCAAAGATCTGCATGATCTTCGCCTCTCGCATGTACCGCTCCACCCGAAACTCCCGCGTATACCCATACCCCCCGAAAACCTGCACAGCATCCGTGGTGACCTTCATGGCCGCATCGGTAGCCACCAGCTTCGCCACGCTCGCCTGCCGGCTGTAAGCCAGTCCGGCGTCCCGCCGCCGAGCCGCATCCAGGTAGGTGGCCCGGGCGCTGTCCACGGCAGCCGCCATGTCGGCGAGGAGGAACCCCAGCCCCTGGTGGTCGATGATGGCCTTTCCGAACGTCTGGCGTTCCTTCGCGTAAGCGACGGCCTCGTCCAGGGCGGCTTGGGCGAGGCCGGTGGCGCAGGCGGCGATGCCGAGGCGGCCGGAGTCGAGGGCGCTGAAGGCGATCTGGAGTCCCTGGCCCTCCTCGCCGATCAGGCGGTCGGCCTCCAGGACGGCGCCGTCCCAGTGGGCGCTGGTTGTGGGTACGGCGTGCAGGCCCATCTTCTCCTCGGGGCGGCCGAAGGTGAGGCCGTCGGCTGAGCCCGGGGCGAGGAAGCAGGAGATGCCTCGGGAGCCGGTGCCGGTGCGGGCGAAGAGGGCGTAGAAGTCGGCGATGCCGCCGTGGGTGATCCAGGCCTTGTTGCCGGTGATGCGGTAGCCGGTTTCGACGCGTTCGGCCTTGCAGGTCAGGGCGCCGGCGTCGGAGCCGGCCTGGGGTTCGGAGAGGCTGTAGCCGCCGATGAGGTGGCCGGCCAGCATGTCGGGGAGCCACTTGTCGCGCTGCTCCTGGGTGCCGTACGCGAAGACGGGGAAGCAGGCGAGGGTGTGGACGCTGGTGGCCACCGCGACGGAGGCCCAGCGCATCGCGAGCTCCTCCAGGACCTGGAGGTAGACCTCGTACGGCTGTGCGCCGCCGCCGTACTCCTCCGGGTAGGCGAGGCCGAGCAGGCCTGCCGCGCCCAACGTGGCGAACAGGCCTTCCGGGTACGTCTCGGCGCGCTCGTGGTCGTCCACCCGGCGGGCCAGTTCCTTGTCCGCGATCTCCCTGGTCAGGTCGATGAGGTCCTTGGCGTCCTGGTCGGGGAGCAGGCGGTCGACTGTCACGGTCACTCCTGTTGGAGGTTCTGTTGAAGGAGGGCTGTCAGAGGTTGTTCAAAGCCTTTGTGGCGCGTTCGCGGAACTCGGCGACCCGGGCGAGCTTGATGTCCTCGTACCCCCGGATCACGTCCGGCAGGCCCGCGAGTTCCTCGACGGCGGCGGCGTTCGAAGGGGTGAGGCGGTCGAGGGCGGTGCGGACCAGGTCGCGGTACTCGGGGATCAGCTCGCGTTCGACCCGGCGCACGCCGGCGCGGCCGAACAGGTCGAAGGCGGTGCCGCGCAGCACGCGGGCCGCCCGCAGGCCGCGGAACAGCACCCCGGCCGAGCGGCGTACCTTGATCTTGCGCTTCATGCCCATCGCGCGCAGCGCCGGCGGGTGGAGGAGCACTGACACGACCGCGTCCGCGCCGAACTCGTGCTCGCGGCGCGCCTGCTCCGCCGGGTCGAGGTGCAGGCGGGCGACCTCGTACTCGTCCTTGTAGGCCATCAGTTTGTGCAGGCCGCGCGCGTAGGCGAGGGTGATCGCGGCGCCCGCCGCCTCGCCTGCCCGTTCGGCGGCCAGCGTGCGCACGTGGTGGACGTCGTCGGCGTACGTGCGGGCGTAGGTGGCGTTCTGGTAGCCGGTCAGGTCGGCGACGCGGGTGGCGATCACGTCGTCCAGATCCTGCGGCTCCGAGGCGGCGGCCTCGCCCAGGAGCGCCTGGCGTACGGCGTCCGGGTGGGAGACGGCGGCGCGGCCCCAGCGGAAGGCGGCCAGGTTCTGCTCGACGGCGGCCCGGTTGAGGGTGATGGCCTGCTCGATCGCGGACGCGCTGACGGGCAGGCAGCCGTGCTGGTAGGCGGCGCCGAGGAGCAGGAGGTTGGCGGGCATGTGGTCGCCGAAGAGCGCTTCGGACAGGGCGTGCGCGTCCAGGCAGACCTGGTCGCGGGTGGCCGTTTCCACGCGCGACACCGCGGCGGAGTGGCCCGGTACGGGCGTGCGGCCGGTGACCATGGCGGCGGTGGGGACCAAGGAGGTGTTGAGTACGGCGACTGTGCGTGAAGGGGAGGCCACGTCGAGGGTGGCGTCCGCTGCCGCACCCAGCACGTCGAAGCCGATGAGCACGTCGACGCTGCCGCGCGAGGCGCGGATGGAGCCGGTCGGCGCCTGCTTGCCGATCCGCACGTCGCTGACGACGGGGCCGCCCTTCTGCGCGAGCCCGGTCTGTTCGAGGCCCGCCGCGTGCAGGCCGTCGAGGTGGGCGGCCATCTGCAGGATCTGCGAGACGGTGACGACGCCGGTGCCGCCGATGCCGGGCATCCTGATCAGCACCTCGTCGCGGTGCGCGGTGACCGGCTCGGGCGACTCCACGGGCAGCGGTGGCGGCGTCGTGCGCGAACGTCCCACGCGGGTGCCCGGCTCCACGAGGAGGAACGACGGGCAGTCGCCCTTGAGGCAGCTCTCGTCGGAGTTGCAGGAGGCCTGGTGGATGCGGGTCTTGCGGCCGTACTCCGTCTCGACAGGCTGCACGGACAGGCACGTGGAGACGTCGCCGCAGTCGCCGCAACCCTCGCAGACGCGCTCGTTGATCACGACCTTACGGGTGGGGGTGGGCAGCTTGCCGCGTTTGCGGAGCCTGCGTTCCTCGGCGGCGCAGCGGTCGTCGTGGATCAGGACGGTCACGCCGCCGAGCGCCGCCAGCTCCTTCTCCACCTCGGCCAGGTCGTCGCGGTGGCGGACGGAGGCGATGCCCGCCAGCCGCACCCCCCGGTACGTCCCGGGCTCAGGGGTGGTGATCACGATCCTGCGCACGCCCTCGACGGCCAGCTCGTGGGTGAGCGCGGGCACGTCGAGGCGGCCTTCCGCGCGCTGGCCGCCCGTCATGGCGACGGCGTCGTTGTAGAGCAGCTTGTACGTCATCGGCACCCCCGCCGCGACGGCGGCCCTGATCGCCAGGGAGCCGGAGTGGTGGAAGGTGCCGTCGCCCAGGTTCTGCACGAAATGCCGGTCCTCGGTGAACGGGGACAGCCCGATCCACTGGGCGCCCTCGCCGCCCATCTGCGTGATGCCGACCTGGGTGCCGCGCCCGTGACCGTCCAGCGCGATCATGGCGTGGCAGCCGATGCCCACGCCGACCAGCGTGTCGTCGGCGGTGCGGGTGGAGGTGTTGTGCGGGCAGCCCGAGCAGAAGTACGGGGTGCGCGCCGCCACCACCGGCAGCAGCCCACGCCGCCTGGGCTTGCGGGGCGCCTCGACGCCCAGGCAGGTGGCGATGGCCCTGGCCACGTCCTCGGCGCTGAGGGTGCTGCGCGCCGTGAGCAGCTCGCGGCCCACGACGGACGGGGTGCGCTCGCCGCCGTACAGCGCCTGCTTGAGATGGCCCTCCAGGAACGGCACCTTGTCCTCGACGACCAGCACCTTGTCCAGGTCGGCGGTCATCGCCGCCAGCTCGTCGGCGGCGATGGGGAACGGCATGCCGAGCTTGATCAGCCGCAGCCCGGCCTTCTCGGCGTCCAGGCCCAGGTCTTCCAGCGCCCGCTCGACCACCGCGTACGTCGCGCCGGAGGCGAGCACCCCCAGGGTCGTGTTGCCCGCGCCCGCCATGACCCGGTTCAGCCGGTGCGTGCGCGCGTACTCGCGGGCCAGGTCGAGGCGGCGGGTGAGCATGTCGTGCTCGGCGTCGAGGGCGGCCGGGCCGAGCAGGATGGGCGCCGCCCCCCGCGAACTGCCGGACGGGACGGGGACGTCCGCGCGCAACGGGGCGAGGTCCACGGTGGCGGAGGCGTCGGCGATGTCCGCGACGATCTTCAGCCCCACCCACAGGCCGCTCATCCGCGACATCGCCACCGCGTGCAGCCCGAACTCGATGATCTCCGCCACCGACCCCGGCGCCAGCAGCGGCATGGACAGGCTCTGGCACATCGGCTCGCACGAGCTGGGCAGCGTGGAGGACTTGCAGCCCGGGTCGTCGCCGATCCAGGCCACCGCGCCGCCCAGCGGGGCCGTCCCCGCCGCGTTCGCGTGCCTGATGGCGTCGGCGGCCCGGTCGAGGCCGGGGTTCTTGCCGTACCAGAAGCCGGTCACGCCGTCGTGCCGGCGGCCCGGCACCTGCTCCAGGAGCTGCGTCCCGGCCACCGCCGTGGCCGCCAGCTCCTCGTTCAGGCCGGCCCGGAACACCACGCCCGCCTCGTCCAGGAACCGCTTCGCCCGGCCCATCTCCAGGTCCACGCCCCCCAGCGGCGAGCCCTGGTAGCCGGTGACGTACGCGCGGGTGTCGAGGCCGCGCGCCTCGTCCAGGCGGCGCTGCTCCAGCGTCAGCCGGACCAGCGCCTGGATGCCGGAGATGAGCACCCGGCCGTCGAGCGCGGTGTACTTGTCGTCGAGCGACACGGGGGCGGGAGTCTCGCTCACGCTCACGCGGACCTCCTGGGTGTCGTACGTGCTCGCTTGGTGATTCCCAGCACAGCAACGCGGGCATGACATGCGCAAGTATTAGATGAGAAAGTGGGCTGAAGACGCAAACAATATGAGTTCATGGGCTTCGTGGATGATGTTATTTGCGCCTGAAGGAGGCGTTCTCCGTGCCTGAGCTGGACGAGATCGATCACCGGGTGCTCCGGCTCCTGCGGGAGGACGGGCGCCGGACGTTCTCCGAGATGGCCGAATGTATCGGGCTGTCCGTGGCGGCGGTCAAGCGGCGGGTGGACCGGCTCAAGGAGCTGGGCGTGATCACCGGGTTCACCGTGCAGATCGACTACGCCAAGCTGGGGTGGGGCATCGAGGCCTTCACCGAGCTGCGGTACCCGGGCACGACGCCGGTCGCCGAGATCATCCGCACCGCGACGGACGTGCCCGAGGTGCAGGCCGTGTTCACGATCGCGGGGGATCCGGACGCGCTGATCCACGTGCGGGTGCGGGATCTCGGGCATCTGCAGCAGGTCATCGACCGGTTGCGGCGGGCCGGGGACGTCACGGGCACCAAGACGCTGCTCGTGCTGGGGTCGTGGACCGGGAATTCCCCTGTGCCGTGATGGGATGCGTCGGTGCTGGGGCGGGTGTGTCAGCTTTCCGGCCCGGGCTCGTCGCGGCGGGAGAAGTAGCGTACGAGCAGGCCGATCGCCAGCAGCACCGCCACGCCCAGGCCGAGCATCCAGAAGGACGCGCCGGTCAGGGGCAGCTCGGGGCTCGCGTGGTGCGCGGGCGGCGGCACGTCGTCGCGGTCGGCGGCGGCCTTGCCGGTGGGGGCGGCCGGGGCGGGATCCGAGGGCAGTGGGATGTCGATCGGGGCGTCGTGCGCCTTCTTGCCCGGCTCGATCTTCCTGGGGCTGCCGGAGGGGGACGGGGCGGGCTCGACCAGCGTGTCGGCGCAGGAGCGGTTGTCGGTGGTGCGCTGCTCGCGGTCGGCGGTGCTGACGGTCGCGCAGTTCTCGATCACGCCGGTGGTGGTGGGGGTGACCGTGAACGTGAGCGTCCTGCTCTCGTTCGGGGGGAGCTGGCCGATGGGGCAGGAGAGCGTGGAGCCGCCTCCCGGGCACTCGGCGGGGCGGGTGGCGATCGTCGCCTGGGTGGGGTCCTGCACCGTGACGTCCGTCGCCTGCGAGGGGCCGTGGTTGGTGACCGTCAGGGTGTAGGTGATGGTGCCGTCCTGAGGGGTGGAGGGCGGGGCGGTCTTGCGGAGCTCGACGTCCGCCCTGGTCACGGCCTCGGTGGTGAGCTGCGTCTCGTCGTCGGGGGTGCCGGGGGCGGTGACGTGGGCGCGGGTGGTGAGGGGGGTGCCGTTCCTGAGGGCGGGGTCGGTGGTGATGGGCAGCTCGTACGTGGTGCTCCGGCCCGGGCGGATCGTCAGGCCGGGGCCGCCGCAGGTGACGGTGCGGCCGGTGAGGGAGCAGCCGGAGGGGAGGGGGCCGGGGGTCAGGTTGTGGTCGAGGATCGCGGCGAGGATGACGTCGTTGGCGGGCTGGTCGCCGGTGTTCGTGATGGTGAGGGTGTAGGCGGAGCGGGTGCCGGCGATCACCGGGGTGAGGTCGCCGGTGACGTGGAGGCTGGGGCCGAGGGGGGACGGGGGCGCGACGGGGTCCTCGGGCAGCGGCGGAGCGGGGTCGGCGCCCGGCGGCGGCGCGACCGGGTCGGGGCCGGGGCGTGAGGGCGCGTTCGGGCCCGGCTGAGGCGAGGCGAGAGTCGCGTTGGCGGGCGCGGCGGTGGAGGGCGCTGCGCGGGTGGTCGCCACTGCGGCGGGTTCCGTAAGGGCGGTCGCGAGTGCGGCGCGTGTCGTGCGGGTGGTCGCGAGTGCGGCGGGTGTCGCGAGCGCGGCGGTGGAGGGTGCCGTGCCGGTGGTCGCGGGGGTGGGGGCGTGGTCGGAGGCCGACGCCGGTGTGGCCCAGCCGCCGCCGGTCGGCGCGACCAGTGCGATGAGTACGATGAGCGCCGCGATCCCGGGCCTGCCGCCCATGTCCTACCCCCGCCTGGTGCCGTCCGTGCCTGCTCGACCCGACGGCCAGCCTCCTACCGCCCGCCGGGCCCGCGTGGCCGGTCCGACCGCAACCATGCGCCGCCATGGCGGAGTCTTTGCCCAGACGGCCGTGCGACTCAGGCGGCGGCGACCCACTCGTCCACCAGCGCGCAGAGCTGGTCCAGCGCACCCTCCACCCGCTCGCGATCCCCGGTGGTGAGAAAGTCGATCTGCAACCCCGTGTAAGCCGAGTTGGCCAGCGTGGAGATGCGCAGGGCGTCGGCCTCGGCGACGCCGCGCTCCCGCAGCAGCCCCGCCACGAACTCCGACCGGTCGGCCAGCAGCCTGGGCACGTGCCCGGCCAGCTTGCCCGCCGCCGCCAGCCCCTCGATCTCGTGGATCAGGCGGGCCACCGGCAGGTTCTCCTCCCGCGTCTGCCAGTCCCAGGTGCGCCGGATGATCGTGCCCACGCTGTCGGCCCCCGACCAGCCCGGCAGCGAGCGCAGCCAGGACCGGTGGCGCTCGTCCAGGCGCTCCATGGTGGCCGACAGCAGGGCCTCCTTGTCGGCGAAGTGGTGGGTGAGCACCCGCGTGGACTTGCCCAGATGCTGCGCCAGCGGACGCATCGACAACGTCGAGAGGCCGTGTCCGGCCAGGTAGTCGACGATCTGGTCGAGCAGCTCCGCGCGGCGGTGCGGGTCGGCGGTCCTGGCCATCGCTCATTTCCTTCGAGGTTGAGGTGACGACTGTTACCCTAATGGGGAAACACTTGTTACCTTTATCGAGGGGATCCCCATGCCTGTCGCCGTACGGCAGCGCGCCCGGCTGCCCGCCTGGCTGCTCGCCCTGGTGTTCACCACCTTCACCTTCGCCACCGACGACTACGTGATCGCCGGGGTGCTGCCCGCCGTCTCCGCGGACCTCGGGGTCAGCCAGGCGGCGGGAGGCCAGCTCGTCACCGCCTTCTCGCTCGCGTTCGCGCTGGCCGCGCCCGTCGCCTCCGTGGTGACCGCCACCTGGCCGCGGCGCGGGCTGATCACCGGCGCGCTGACGCTGTTCGTCGTGGCCAACTGGGCGGCGGCGTTCACGGACTCGTACGCGCTGCTCATGGGCCTGCGGGTGCTGGCCGCGGTCGCCGCGGCGGCCGTCGTGCCCGCCGCGTACGCCATCGCCACCACCCTCGCCCCCGAAGGACGTCAGGGCCGCTACCTGGCGCTCGTCATGGGCGGGCTGACCGGGTCGCTCGCGCTCGGCGTGCCCATCGGCACCTGGGTGGGCGGCGCGTTCGGCTGGCAGGCCACGTTCGTGACCGGCGGGGCGCTGGGGCTGGTCGCGCTGGTGGCGATCAGGGCGACGCTGCCCGAGACGCCGCCGGTTCCCGCCATGCCGATCCGCGACCGGCTGGCTCCGCTGGCCCGGCCGCAGGTGCTGCTCGGGCTGCTCGGGATCGTGGCGATCGTGCTGGGCAGCATGATGGTGCTGACCTACCTCGCGCCGTTCCTGCACGACCTGTCGGGGGCGGGGCCGGGCGAGCTGGGATGGGTGTTCGTGCTGGCCGGGGTCGCGGGGTTCGCGGGCGGGCAGCTCGGTGGGCGGGCCGCCGACCGGTGGGGGGCCGATCGGGCGCTGGTCGTCGGGGTGGCCGGGTTCGCGGGGGTGATGGCCGTCCTGAGCGGCTGCTGGTGGCTGGGGCCCGTGCCGCTGGTGGCGGTGCTGCCGTTGCTGGTCGTGTGGGCGGGCGTGTCGTGGTGGATCCCGCCGCCCGCGCAGACCCGCCTGCTCGCCCTCGCCGGGCCCGCGGGGCCGCAGGCGCTCGCGCTCAACAGCAGCGCCGTGTACGTCGGGGTGTCGGGCGGGGGCGCGGCCGGTGGGCTGGTGCTGGCGGGGCACGGCAGCGGGTGGCTGCCCGCGGTCGCGGCCGGTGTCGAGCTGGTCGCCCTCATGCTCTTCTGGCTGGCCGGGCGCGCCAAGTGAAGGACTGGTGCTCGGGCGCGCCCAGTGAGATCACCGTGTCACGGCGGTCTCCCGTTCCACGCGTGACAGCTTCTCGGGGTTTCGGACGTGGTAGGCCCCGGTGACGTAGCCGTCCTCGACCCGCACCGCCACCACCCCGTCGATCTCCCCGTCGATCCGCACCAGCAGCCCCGGCC
The DNA here is from genome assembly GCF_039531895.1 of Nonomuraea monospora. Lineage (NCBI taxonomy): Bacteria > Bacillati > Actinomycetota > Actinomycetes > Streptosporangiales > Streptosporangiaceae > Nonomuraea > Nonomuraea monospora. The sequence continues at coordinate 322,790 of NZ_BAAAQX010000002.1, read as the reverse complement.
CGCCGTTGATCTGCACCAGCTCCACCGACCTCTTACCGTCGCGCTTCCACCAGCCGACGGCCAGCAGCCGGGCCACGTTCTCCACCCCCACGACGGGCCGCAGCAGGGCGTGCTTGATCCCGCCGCCGTCGCTCAGCGCGACCACGTCCGGCGCGAGGACGTCCAGCAGGCTCTGCAGCTCCCCGGTCTCGACCGCCCGCTGGAAGGCCTGGAGCGCGGCCCGGTGCTCGGCAGGGGAGCCGGTGCCGCGCGGCCGGCGGGCCGAGACGTGTGACCGCGCCCGGTGGGCGATCTGCCGTACCGCGGCCGGGGTCTTGCCGACGGCCTGCGCGATCTCCTCGTAGTCCAGGTCGAACACCTCGCGCAGCACGAACACGGCCCGCTCGGTCGGCGTGAGCGTCTCCATGACCAGCAGCATCGCCATCGACACGCTGTCGGCCAGCTCGACGTCCTCGGCCACGTCCGGCGCGGTCAGCAGCGGCTCGGGCAGCCACGGCCCGACGTAGGTCTCCCTGCGCCGCCCCAGCGTGCGCAGCCGCTTCAACGCCTGCCTGGTGGCGATGCGGATCAGGTACGCGCGCCGGTCCCGCACCGTGCCGAGCTCGACGCCCGCCCACAGCAGCCAGGTCTCCTGAAGGACGTCCTCGGCGTCGGTCGCGGAGCCCAGCATCTCGTAGGCGAGGGTGAACAGCAGGTTGCGGTGGGCGACGAACGCCTCGGTGGCCGCGTCCATGCGGGTGGCCGCCGGGTGCTCGCTTCGTTCGCTCATGTCCATACGATCCCGCTCCCCGCCGCCTTGTGACACCGGCGGCCGGTGGCGCATGTCACAGTCACACGCGCCATGGCGGCGGGATCTCTTGCTCGTACCGTCCAGAAGGGAATCCCACCATGTCCACCTCAGCCATTCGATCGCGCATGCCCAACCCCCTCCCGTTCCTGCCCGAGATGGCGGAGGTCGGCGCGGGCCTGCACAAGGCTCTCCAGAACGGCCCCATCCCGCCCACCACCGTCAGCCTGCTGCAGTTGCGCGCCGGGCAGCTCCTCGGCAGCACGTACTTCACCATCAGGGAGACCGGCAACCTCCGCAAGCTGGGCGAGCCGGAAGAGCGCGTCACCGCCGTGGCCACCTGGCGGGACGCCACCTGCTTCACCGACGCGGAACGGATCGCGCTGGAGCTGGTGGAAGCCGTCCTCACCCCGAACCCGACGGGGGAGCGCGTCTCCGACGAGCTGTACGGCAGGGCGTCGGCGCTCTACGACGACCGCGCGATGTGGTCGCTCATCATGGCGATCGCCCACATCGGCTTCTTCACCCCGGCCGCCCTCATCGCCAAGCCGATCCCCGGCATGCCCCCCGGCCAGAACTACAGCGAGTAAGAGAGGCCCGCACAACATGAGCAGCATCACGTTCGCGGTGGCGGGAGCCACCGGACGTTTGGGGCGTCACGTCGTCGAGGTCCTGGCCGAGCGAGGGCACCGGGTCGTGCCGATGTCCAGGGCCACCGGCGTGGACATCATCACCGGCGAAGGGCTCGCCGACGCCCTCGCCGGGGCGGAGGTCGTCATCGACGTCGCTTCGTGGCACGCGTCCGACCAGGAGGCGGCGACGGAGTTCTTCCGCACGTCGGCCCGCAACCTGCACGAGTACGGCCGCAAGGCCGAGGTCACGCGGATCGTCGCGGCGTCCATCATCGGCGTCGACAACGCCACCGCCGGGTTCCTCGCCGCCAAGAAGGTGCACGAGGAGCTGCTGCTGGCCGGTCCGCTGCCGGTTCGCCTGCTGCGGGCCGCGCAGTTCCACGAGTTCGTCGGTCAGCTCCTGGATTGGCGGCAGGGGGACGTCGCCTACGTCCCGGCGCTGCCGGCCCAGCTCGTGGCCTGCCGGACGGTGGCCGAGACGCTGGTCGATCTCGCGCTCGCCGCTGACGTGTCCGGTCCGATCCCCGAGGTCGCCGGGCCCCGCAGGGAGATCCTGTCGGAGGCGGCGCAGCTCCTCGGGGAGCGCCGGGGGATCAAGGTCGTCGGCGTCGACGGCTCCGGGATGCCCGATGCCGGGATCGCCGCCGAAGGCGGGTTCCTGCCCGGGCCGCACGCCAGGCTCGCCGGGCCGACCTTCGAGGAGTGGCTCGACGCCTGAGCCCTTACGCGCGTGACGAACAGGGCTTCGGCCTTGGGCGTCGCGTGCCTAGGGTCGGGGCATGGCAGGTATCGCGCGGTACGACGACATCGCCGACTTCTACGCGGCCGGCTGGACCGACGACATCGACGATCCGGCCTCGCGGCGGCTGCTCGACCTGGTGGGGCCGGTCGCGGGGCGGCGGGTGCTGGAGATCGCCTGCGGTCACGGGCGGATCAGCCGGGCGCTGGCCCGCCGGGGCGCCGAGGTGGTGGGCGCCGACCTCTCGGCCGCCCTGATCGCCAAGGCGGAGGCGGTGGAGCGGGAGTCGCCGATGGGCATCCGCTACGTCCACACGGACGTCACAGCCGGCCCGGCCGCCAGCGCCGGGCTGCGGGAGCTGGGCGCGTTCGACGTCGTGGTCTGCAGTTTCGGCCTGTCCGACATCGACGACCTGGACGGCGCCCTGGCGACCACCGCCGCCACCCTGCGCCCAGGCGGCGTGTTCGCCTGCTCGATCCTGCACCCCTGCTTCCCCGGCGCCCAGGAGGTGTCGGGTTCGTGGCCGACCGGCGGGCGTTACCACGACGAGGGCTGGTGGCGGGCGGACGGCGAGCTGTCGTCGCTGCGCCGCCAGGTGGGCGCGAACCACCGCACGCTCTCGACGTACCTCAACGCGTTGCGCCGCCACGACCTGTGGCTGGACGAGGTCGCCGAGCCCGAGCCGGCCCCCGAGTGGGCGGCGAGGCGGCCCGATGCCGCCGCGTTCCCCGTGTTCCTCGTGCTGCGGTGCGTCAGGGGCTGACGGCCGCGTTGTCCGCCCCCGCGCGGCACGTCGCCGCCAGCCCCTCCAGCAGGCACGTCAGCGCGAACTCGAAGCGCCGCTCGCTGTCGCGCTCGGCGTCGCTCCCCTTGGCGGCGGCCATCCGCCGGGCCAGCAGGGGATGCCGTTCGGCGACGTCGCGCAGGTAGAGGGTGGTGGCGTGCTCGCTCCACTCGACCCCGCTGCGCCGCATGCGGGTCAGCGTGTCGCGCCAGGCCACCTCGGCGATCACCGCGCCGACGACCTGGTCGTTGACGGTGGCCATGGCGGCGTCGAGGTCCGCGTCGGCGAAGCCGGCCCGTGACAGGAGGCGCAGGCCGGTCTCGGCCAGGGTGAACGCGTTGGGGCCCAGGTTCGGCCTGACGGTCAGCTCCAGCAGCGCCCACCGGTGGCGCAGCAGCATCGTCCGGGTGTTGCGGGCCAGGCCCGCCAGCCCGAGCCGCCAGTCGGGCTCGTCCGGGTCGGCTCCCACCTCGCCGAGCACCCGGTCCAGCGCCAGCTCCAGCACGTCGTCCTTGGTGCGGACGTACCAGTACAACGAGCCGGCCGTCACCCCGAGGTCGGCGGCGATGCGGCGCATCGACAGGCCCCGGTGGCCCTCGGCGTCGAGCACGGGCACGGCCGCGTCCACGATCTGGCCGCGGCTGAGCTGGCGGTCGCGCGGCGGTCGTTCGCGGCGCAGCCACACCGATCCGTCGGAGGAGTCTGAGACAGGCATCCGCACACCGTACTGGAACTCGCCGATCAGCGTTCAAGGCCGTTGAACGCGGTTCAGCGCGTCACCACTCCCGCCACTTGTCGGTGATCTCGTACGCGGCCTCGCCGTGCTCCTCGTTGACGCGGTTGAGCGCGAGCACCGCGCCAGACAGTGGTGGGTCGAACGGCCATGCGCGGGACCCTGGCGAACGGCACCGTCAGAACCACCCGCCGGGCGCGTACTAGGCTGCATGTCGCGTCCGACGAACGGGAGGGCCGAGGTGGCCGAGACGACGGTGGCCGAGCTGCTGGCCGAGCTGGCCGCGCTGGAAGAGCCGAGGGTCCGCGAGGTGAACGAGAGGCACGGCGACGACCACGGCGTGAACCTCGGCAAGCTGCGCGCGGTCGCGAAGCGGCTGAAGACGCAGCAGGACCTCGCCCGGCAGCTCTGGCAGACGGGCGACACGGCGGCGAGGCTGCTGGCGCTGCTGATCTGCCGCCCGAAGGCGTTCGAGCGCGACGAGCTGGACGCCATGCTGCGTGAGGCCCGCGCGCCCAAGGTGCACGACTGGCTGGTGAACTACGTGGTCAAGAAGGGCCCGCACGCCGAGGAGCTGCGCCGCGCCTGGTCGGCCGACCCGGATCCGGTGGTGGCGAGCGCCGGGTGGGCGCTGACCACCGAGCGGGTGACGAAGCAGCCCGACGGCCTCGACCTGACCGGGCTGCTGGACGTCATCGAGGCGGAGATGAAGGGCGCCCCCGACCGCCTGCAGTGGGCGATGAACCACTGCCTGGCGCAGATCGGCATCGACCACGCCGAGCACCGCGCCCGCGCCCTGGGCATCGGCGAGCGCCTGGAGGTGCTCAAGGACTATCCGACCTCCCCGGGCTGCACGTCGCCGTACGCGCCGATCTGGATCAACGAGATGGTGCGCCGCCAGACTCAGGGATGAGGGCGTACTCGACCTGGTGGAGCGGGTTGCCGTCGCCGTAGTCGTAGGTGCGGACGGTGCCCGACGCGGTGAAGCCGCACTTGGCGTAGAAGCGGTGTGACCGCGGGGTGTCGCGCAGCGTCCACAGGTGGACGCGGTCGAAGCCGCCGGCCTGGATCCTGTCGAGGGTCGCGGCCATCAGGGCTTGCGCGATGCCGCTGCCCCAGCCGTCGGGGTGGCCGTAGAAGCCGTGGATCTCGGCGGCGCCCGGGTGGGTGGCCGAGGGGCCGAAGTAGGAGAAGGCCAGCGGGCGGCCGTCCCGCGCGGCGAGCAGGACGGTGTTCCCGTCGTCCGCGGCGAGCACGTCGTGCCATTTGGTACGGCGCCGCCGCACGGCCTCGGCGAAGAACGCCGGGGCGAAGAAGCTCGCGTTGGCGGCTTTCCAGGACTCCGCGTGGATCTCACCCACCGCGTCGGCGTCGGCGGGAGAGGCGGGGGAGGCGGGGGAGATCGTGAACGTCACAGGGTCACCGTATGCGGGTTTCACGCCCAGCGGTGCCGCTCGGTCGCCTGGTCGGCGGGGTAGAAGCTCTCGACGCGCAGCTCCTGGGCGGTGATGTCCTGCGGGGTGCCGACCGTGGTGATCATGGAGAAGTAGCTGACGCTCAGGCCGTCCTTGGCGAAGGTGACCGGGATGACGGGCAGGAGCGGCGCCGTGCGGTCGGGGCCGCGCCGGTCGGGAGGAAGGATCTCCTCCAGGAGTGCCCGCGTGATGGCGTCGGGGACGCCGCCGACGGCCTCGCGGTGCACGCGCTGGATGAGGGCGGGGCCGACCTCGTCCCAGTTGGAGACGTGCGGGCGCAGCTCGCGCGGGTCGAACATGAGCCTGATCACGTTCGCGGAGGCGGTCGCGGGCGGGCTGCCGCGCAGGAAGCCGAACATGACCTCGGCGGGCCGGTTGACCTGGGTGAGGTTCCAGTGGCGGTCCATCACCACGGCCGGGTAGGGCTCGTGGTGGGCCAGCGCGCGGTCCAGGGCGGCCCGGACGGTGGCCATCGCGGGCCCGGCGATCGCGCTCTCCCGGTAGGCGGGCGCGTACCCGGCGGCGAGGAGCAGGTCGTTGCGCTCGCGCAGCGGCACCTGGAGCGCGCCCGCCAGCGTCATGATCCACTCCCGGCTGGGGGTGGAACGGCCGCTCTCCACGAAGCTGAGGTGGCGCGGCGAGACCTGGGCGTGGTGGGCCAGGGCGAGCTGGCTCATCCGCCGTACCCGCCGCCAGTGGCGCAGCAGGTCACCGAGTGGGGTGCTCACCCTCACAGTGAACGGCCTGCCGCGCCCGCGCGCACTTCCCTGGCAGGGAATTGGAACGCCCCGCGCGGCGGCCGACAGTGAGGATCCCGGCCGGGGGACCGAGCCCCCGGCCATCCCATGGAGGTCATGAGATGACCGTCTTCACCGTCCACTCCGTCGAATCGGCGCCGGAGGCGTCCCGGCAGCCGCTCGGCGAGCTGCGGCAGCGGGTGGGGTTCGTGCCCAACCTGGCCGGGAACATCGCCGGCTCCCCGGTCGCGATCGACGCCTTCAACCAGCTCCAGCGGGCGCTGCGGCAGTCCACGCTCACCGCCGCAGAGCGGGAGGTCGTGGGCATCGCGGTCAGCGTGGCGAACCGGTGCCCCTGGTCGGTGGCCGCCCACACCGCGTTCGCCGAGCGGGCCGGCCTGGCGCCCGAGGTGATCGAGGCGCTGCGGGCCGGCAAGGACGAGCTGCCGGACGAACGGGCCTCCGCGCTGGCCGCGTTCACCAGGGCCGTCCTGCGGACCGGCGGGCTCGTCGGGAGGCGGGAGCTGGACGCGGTGCTCGGCGCGGGATACTCCCAGGTCCAGGTGCTGGAGGTGATCACGCAGGCCGCGTTCACGTCCATGGCCAACTGGGTCGCCAGCGTGACGGGGACGCCCCTCGACGCCGCGCTCGCGTCCAAGGCCTGGGAGGTCTGAGCAAAGGCCGATGGCGGCCACCGGCAGGTGGCCGCCATCGGGACGGGTGATCAGGAGCTCGGGCAGGTGTTGCGGTACTCCTCGATCGACAGCCCGCTGGGCGGCGGGCACAGGAACTGCTCGTAGCGGGTGTCGTCGTCGACGAACCGCTTCAGCCAGGCCACCATCGACTTGGCCATCGTGGTGTTCGTGGTCTGCGGGAAGAAGTGGCTGGCGTTGTTCAGCTCCAGGTACGCCTTCTCCGAGGACGACGGGATGGACGTGTAGAACGGCTCGGAGTGGCTAGAGACCGGGGCGATGGTGTCGCTCTCACCACCGATGATCATCGTCGGCACCCGGACGCCCGACCACGACTTCGTCAGGTTCCACGGCGCGAGCGGCACCGCCGCCTGGAGCGAGGGCCGGTCGTTGGCCGCCTCCAGCGTGCCGCCGCCGCCCATCGAGTGGCCGGCCACCGCGAGCCGCGACGCGTCGATACGGCTGCGCACCGTCGTCGAACTGTCCTCGACCAGGTAGTCGAGCGCGGCCAGGAGCTGTCGGCCCCGGCTCGCGGGCTGGTCGTAGAGCGTGTTGGTCTCGATGCCGATCACCACGAACCCGTGCGAGGCGATCCGCGGGCCGAGCCACGACAGGCTGGACCACCTGGCCGTGTACCCCGGCGAGATCGCGATCGCGCCGAACGTGCCTTGGCTGGTGTCCGTCGGGTAATAGATGGTGCCGCCGCCGAAGCCGGTCACGCTCACCGAGGAGACGCTGGTCTGCGCGGTGCTGAACGGGCCGCGGCTGGCTTCGAGGATGGCGTCCGTGGGGTCGGGGCCCCGCTCGTACGGGCCCTGGGCCTGGGCGGGGGAGGCGGCCATCAGGGCGCCGCCGACCAGAGAGACGGTGAGGGCGAGCTTGGTCAACGTTCGCGCGCCGAACCGGGGGGTGGATAGCTGCACGTCGTCATACTCCCTGCTCATCGAGGGTGACTGCTGTCTGTCGCCATTGTTCGGATGCGCAGTAAGCCGTGCATCGGTGAAATCACCGGTCCTGTAATCAGGACATGAGCCTTACCAGTTCGACGCGGGAGCGGATGCCCAGCCGGCTGAAGATGTTCCTGAGATGGTGCTCGACGGTGCGGCGGCTGAGGAAGAGCTGCTCGGCCACCTCCTTGTTGGTGGCGCCCTCCGCGACCATGCGGGCGATCTGCAACTGCTGCGCCGTGAGCTGGCCCGTCGTCGCGTCGAGGACCGGGCGCACCGGGTCGCCCGAGGCCCGCAGCTCCGTCCTGGCCTGCTCGGTCCACAGGCGCGCGCCGTAACGCTCGAACGTCTCCAGCGCCGAGTGCAGGTGCGTCCTGGCCGCCCCCGGGCGCCGGTCGCGCCGCAGCGCGCTGCCGTACAACAGTCTGGTACGGGCCGCCTCGAACTCGTGCACGCCCTGCCCGTGCAGATCCAGCGCCTCCCTGAACAGCTCCTCCGCCTCGCCGGGCCCGGCCAGCAGCGCCCGGCAGCGGGACACCAGCGCCCGCAGGTCAGGGCTGCGCGTGCTGCCTACCCAGCGCTCCATCACCCGCAGCGCCGCCCCCGCCGCCTCATGATCGCCGGTACGCGCGCACGCCTCGATGAAGTGCGGCGTGGCCATGACCCTGATCACCACGTGGTTGCTGTTGCGGCGCTCCGCGCGCAGCCGGTTGGCCGCGTCGGCGGGACGGCCCGCCGCCAGATCCAGATACGCCAGCGCCCAGTTGCCGATCGCGCCCGCGATGCCCAGGTCGTGCGCGTCCGCCAGGTCGATGGCGGCGTCGGCGCGCACCCGGCACGTCTCCTGGTCGCCCTCCACGGCCGCCGTGATCGCCAGCCACGCCAGATGCTGCGCCGCCGTATTGAGCTGACCGGTCTCCTGCGCCAGCCGCAACCCCTGCGCGGCGGTCGCCGCCACGGCCTGGTAGCGGCCCATCCAGATCTCCGGATAGATCATGTACTCCAGGAGCTGCGGCACCGCCGAGACCGCGCCGCGCACCCGGGCCGCCTCCACGGCGCGGGCCGACAGGCGGTGCGCGGTGGCGTCCTCACCCAGCAGCATGCTCGCCACGCACGCCCACACCAGCACGGCCGGATCCCGCACCGACCCGGCCAGCTCCACCACCCGCCGCAACGGCGCCGCCGCCTCCTGGTGCGAGCCGCTGAACGTGGACGCCATGCCGGCCAGATACTCGAACATGAGCTGCGTCGGCACCGTCTCGTCAGGGCGGCGCAGCGCGGCCGCGTGGCGGGCGATCGCGATGAACGCCCGGTTGTCGCCCGCCCGGTAACTGGCGTCCGCCGCCCGCACCAGCGCGCGCACGCCCAGCATGCGGTGGCTCTCCAGCAGCCAGGTCGCCGCCGACAGCAACTCCTCGCGGGCGCTGCCCGTCTCACCGCCGAGCAGCTCCAGGCTGCCGTGCAGGAGCTGGACGTGAGCGCGCAGCTCGTCCGGGGCCGTGAGGTTACGCAGCCTGGCCAGCAGCGAACGGGCCACCTGGGGGCGTCCGGCCATCCACGCGTACCGGGCGGCGGCGGCCAGGCGCTCGCCCTTGGCCGGGTCGTGCGGGTCGGTCAGCTCGGCTGCCCGCTCCAGGGCCAGGTAGGGCTCGGGGTGGGTGTGGGCGGGGTGGGCGTCCAGGGCGGCTGCGGCCAGGTCGTCGGCCAGGGTGGCGGGCGGGCCGTCCAGCGCACAGGCCCGGTGCCAGGCGCGGCGCAGGCGCTGCGAATCACGGCCCTGCCCGCCGCCTTCCCCACTGCCCTCTCCACTGCCCTGCTCGTCGTCGCCGAGCAGGCTGGCCAGGAGGCGGTGGCCGCTGCGGCGGCGCAGGAGGGACGCGCCGTAGTACACGACGCCCCGCATGGCCGGATCCCGGAAGTCGTACCGGTCGCCCGCCGAGTGCAGGACGCCAGCCCGCTCGGCGGGCTCCAGCACCGTGAGCGCGCACGAGGGCCGGGCCGCCCGGATCAGCGTGGGCAGGTCGAGCCCCGGATCGGCGGCGATCAGCAGGAGCAGCCGCTGCGCCTCAGCGGGCAGGGCGGCGAGCCGGCGGGTGTGCTCGCGCCACAACCGCCCGCCCTTGGGCAGCGTCACGGGCGGCGCGGCCAGGCCCGCGAGCTGGTCGGGGGTGAGCGAGGCGATCAGCTCGGCCAGCGCCAGCGGGTTGCCCCTGGCGATCTGGTCGAGCGCCGCCAGCAGGTCCTCGGCGACCTTTCCCGCCGCCAGGTCCCCGGCCAGCTCCCGCACGGCGGTCGCGTCCAGCCCGCTCAGCGTCCGCGCGGGCACCCCGTCCAGCCCGCTCGCCCCGCCGGTCCTGGCCGTGAACAGCAGCGCCACCGGCTCGCCCGACACCCGCCTGGCCGCGAACGACAGCACCTGCCTGCTGTCCGCGTCCAGCAGATCGACGTCGTCCACGCAGGCCAGCACCGGCCGTTCCGCGGCCACCGCCGACAGCAGCCCGAGCACCGCCGCGGGCAGCGTCAGCCCACCGGCCCCCGTCCCTGACTCCAGCGCCGACATGAGCGCGCGCGCCTGCGCGCCGGGCAGGGACGCGGGCAGGGAGGCGGCGCCGGCGGCGACGGGACGCAGCAGGCCGTGCAGCCCGGCGTACGGCAGCCGCGACTCCGACTCCACCCCGGAGACCCGCAGCACGCGGAAGCCGGTGGCGGCGTGCGCGACGGCCAGGTCGAGCAGCGCCGTCTTGCCCATGCCGGGCGCGCCCGCCAGGAGCAGCGCTCCGCCGGAGCCGTCGCGGGCGTGGTCGAGGAGCCGGAGCAGGGCGCGTTCCTCCTCGCCCCGGCCGCGTAACAGAGGCTTGTCAGAAGACACGTCGCCAGTGTTACGCGCAGATGTCAGGACTTAAAGGGAGACCGGTGATTTCACCGATACGTGGTCGAGGGCCGTCACGACGTCAAGGACAGGGAGGGGCATAGGGGACGCCCGGCGCATGTCTGCGCCATTCGGCCTCGGTGATCGGGGTGCCGACGATGGAGCAGATGTAGGTCGCGGCGGCGGCGGGGTCGGTGTTCCAGATGCGGACGGTCCTGTCGTGGCCACTGGCGGCCAGGGTCTTGCCGTCCGGGTGGTGGGCGAGTGCGAGGACGTCTCCTGTCGGCCCGGTGAGCGTTGCGCGGAGGGTGGGCGGGTAGGGCCCGGTCATGTTCCACACCGTGATGGTGTCATCTTTGTTGGCGCTGGCCAGCGTGGTGCCGTCCGGGCTGAACTCCAGCCAGAACGGGGAGCCGACCGGACCGGTCAGCGGAGCGCTGAGACGTGCCGGCCGTTGCAGGTTCCTGACGTCCCAGAGCCAGATGGTCTTGTCGTCGTTGCCGGTGGCGAGCGTGCTGCCGTCACGGCTGAACGTGACGGCGCTGTTGACGCCGTCGGGGCCGGACAGCGGGAGCCCCAGCGGTTTCGGGTGCTTGAGGTCGGTCAGATCCCAGAGGCTCGTGGTGTAGTCACGGCTGCCCGCGGCGAGCGTCCGGCCGGACGGGCTGAAGGCCACCTGGATGATCGCGTCTTCAGGGCCATCTAGAGATGGGAGAGGCTCGGGTGTCTCCGGGTGGGTCACGTCCCAGAGATGAACCGTCTTGTCGTTACCCGCAGCGGCCAGGGTGGCCCCGTCGGGGCTGAAGACCACCGACTGGAGGTACGGGCCGGGCCCGGTCAGCGGCTCTCCGATGGTCAGGGGATGGTGAGGATTGGTCATGTCCCAGAGCTCAACCGGGCCTGTGATGCTTCCGACGGCCAGAAGGTCCTTGGCCGGGTGGAAGGCCACCGTTCCGCCGTACTGGAGACCGGCGGTGGACGCCAGCGGCTCCAGCCGGACGGGGCCCTCGCGTCCGGTCAGGTCCCAGAGCCAGACCTTTCCGTCGTCGCTTCCGGCGGCGAGGATCGTGCCGGCACGGTTGTAGGCCACGGTGAAGACGGTGCCCGCAGGGCCGGTGAGCGCCGGCCCGGGCAGGTGCCAGACGCGGGTGAATCGGTCGATGGCTGCCGTGACCAGAATCCCCTTCGGCCCGAAGGCCAGCCCTGTGACCGCTTCCGGGTGTGGCAGGACGGCGGTGGTCTGCTCGTTGCCCAGATCCCATATCCGTGCGGTGCCGTCCGCACTGCCGATGGCGAGTTCGGCGCCCGGAGGGCTGAAGACCACAGAGTTGACGGGGCCGGCCGAAGGCTCGATCTCGTGGACGACGGGCTTCGGACGTGAGATGTCCGTGGTGTCCCAGAGCCACACCTGCCCGTCTCCCGCACCGGCGGCCAAGGTCGCGCCGTTGGAGTCGAAGGCGAGCGAGAAGACGGCGCTCTCCGGGCCGGTCAGCTTCGAGCCTGTCGGCATCGGCCGCTCAGGTTCGGCGACGTCGTAGCTGCCGACGCCGCCGTCGGCACTGCCGGCGACCAGGCTGCGGCCGTCCGGGCTGAAGATCGCTGAGCGGATCGCGGAGGCCTTCTTCGACCGCCACGGCCCGGGGAATGCCGCGCTCAAGGCACTTGGATTCCGGGGGTTCGAGGTTCGCCAGAGCTGGATGGTGCCATCGGCGTTACCGGCCGCCAGCACCATGCCGTCCGAGCGGAAGGCGAGTGATTGGATGGCCTTGCCGCCTCCGTCGAGCTGGAACCCGAGCATCGCCGGCCTGGCCGGGTCGCTGACGTTCCACAGCCGGATCTTCTTGTCGCTGCCCCCGGTGGCCAGGACGGCCAGGGAAGGATGGAACGCCATGCTGAGGATGAGCCCGTCCTCATGCTTGACGTGGCCTTGAACGACCGCGTGGCGAGGGTCTGCGACGTTCTGCAGGACGGCTGCTCCGTCGGCGCCTCCGGTCGCCAGCAGGCTCCCGTCGGCGCTCAGCGCGAGCGCGGCCGAACCGGCGGGGACCAGCCCGGGGAGTCTGGTCGCCGCGTGCGTGGCCGTGGAATCGAGCAGGCTGCCGAGGGCTTGAGCCGTCGGAGCGCGTCGATAGGCGGCCAGGCTGAGCTGCATCGCCAGCGAGGCGTCGCTGCCGCGGAGCTGGGCCGCGGCGAGCGCCAGTTGCCGGGAGACGGCGTCGTTCCGCTGCCGGCCCGCCACGTCCTGCTCGTACGTTGCCCAGATGACGCCACCGATCGCGGCCACGAGGAGCGTCGCCAGGACGACGGAGAGGATCCCGTTACGGAACGCGGCCCAGGCTCGGGCGCGGTTGCTCTCGGCGAGGAACGAGCGTTCCGCGGCGTTCAGCGTCGTGTGGTGACGAGCCGTGGCCCACTGGTTCGCGCTGTCGAGCTGCTTGCGGTCGAGAAGGGCTCGCGGGCTGTTGTCGTCTCGCCAGGTACGGGCGCGGCGCCGGATGGTGTCGAACTCGACGAGACCGGCACCTTCGTCGGAGATCCAGGCACGCAGCCTGCCCCAGGTGGACAGCACCGCGGAGTTGATCCTGACCGAGCCGGCGGTGCTTCTGGTGATGCCGCGCTCTTCCACCCGTCGCAGAAGATCGTCCAGGACGGCGGAGTCCACCGGCACGGTGTCGTCGAACTCCCGGCGATCGACGGTTCCGGGCCGATATCCGGGGTCGCCGGCGTGGTCCACCGGAGTGACCATGCGCAGGAGGACTGCGGGCAGAGCGTCCTGCTGCTCCCGGCTCAGGCCGGAGAAACAGAGTTCCGCGGTCTCCTCGGGAGACGCCCGGCCGTCGCGCCGGGAACGCGGCATCGCCGGCGACGCCTGCAAGCGGTCCCGGAGCGCGTCCGTGACCTGCGCCGCCGTGGGCCGGTCTTCAGGGGTCTTGGACAGGGCGGCGGCGGCCCAAGGGCGTAACCGTTCGGGCAGGACGCTCACGTCGGGGTGGTGCGAGCGCAACGCGTCGATGACGGCTGCCGGGGCCTGGCGCTCGAACTCGTGGCGACCCGTCGCGGCGAACAGCAGCAGCGCTCCCCACGCGAACAGGTCGGCGGCGGGACGAGCCCTGTCGTCGTCGCCCGCGCTGATGAGCTCCGGGGCCAGGTAAGGCAGTGTTCCCGGCTGGCCGCCCGACTCGGTCTGCTGCTGGTCGAGCAGCCGTGCCAGGCCGAAGTCCACCACCCGAGGCCCGCTCTCGCCGATGATCACGTTTTCCGGCTTCAGGTCTCTGTGGACCACTCCGGCGGCGTGGATCGCCGCGAGCGCCGCCGCGACCGCGAACGCCAGCGCCTCCAGGGCGGGTCCGGCGAGTGCGCCGCCGTCGGCGATCAACTCACCGAGATCCGGGCCGCGGACCAGCTCGCTGACGATGTAGGCCGGCTCCCCGAGCTCGAAGGCCAGGACCTGGGCGATCCAGGGACCGGTGACCATGCTCGCCGTCTGCACCTCGCGCCGTGGCGGGCGGGGCGGCACCCCCGGGTGCAGCAGCTTCACCGCGACCGGCGCGCCGGAGGCGGTGTAGGCCTCGTACACGACGCCTTGCCCGCCGGCCCCCAGCCGGCGCCAGAGATGGTAGGCGCCGATCTGCGGCGGGTCCTGCGCGATGAGGAGATTGGCTGCCATGAAGAGACCCCTGAAGTAACGCTAGCCATTCATCGGATGCGATTTCAGGAGAGCTGCTGTCTTGACGGAAATTGTTCGGTGATGATGGATGGATGTTAGATCTGATCTATCTGTCCAGATCCAAGCTGAGCAGCTTCAAGATTCAGCGGCGTCGGCGATGGTGGAATCGCCTTCGGCCCTCCCGTGGATTCACGGTCGCTGTCCTGGGCGTGGAAATAGGCGTCGGGGAGTCGGCGCGACCGGCCGAACGCCAGGTCGAGGAGCCTGAGGAGGTGGTGGAGGAGCTCAAGAAGGCTGGACGCGGCCCGCATTCGCCTGGAGTTCCAGAACTGCGGCCAGGGCAGTGGATCAGCTTTTCCGGGCGATTCAACATGCATATCCCCGGCGACGGGAAGTTCGAGTCGGTGGTGTTCTTCCTGCAGTCCGGGGAGTCCGCGGAGGAGAACGGGATTCCGACGAGGATTCTCCTGCACGGTTCGGCCCATAATGTGCTCGGCGGCAGGCCGGATTTCGGCGATCAGGGATCGCGGATCGCGTCGAGCGGCGGGCTCTTCGAGGAGGTGGCCACGGACATGCGCCTGCAGTCCATGGTCGCTGACATGCGTGCGATCGAGGAGGCCGGCGCCGAGCCCGGCGGCTCGGAATTCGGTCTCGCGCACCGCTCCCACGACTGGTTCGAGGCAGCCGCCTGGTTCGTTGTCGAGGGCCTCGAAGGCCGGGTGAGTCCGGCGACGGCCACGTGGATGAGCGGCCTCGCCCGGGTGACCGCGGTTTGCGCGCCACTGCGCGGACGCCCGGGTCCGCGGCTGCTGATCGCCAGCCCGCTCCATGTCCACTACAGCGATCCGCGGGCTCCCTGAGGTCTCGCGCGTCGTCGTACGTCCACGGGCGCAGTGCGGCGGGCCCGGATACTCCGCCACGCGTACGAACCGATCATCCGCCGGACGACGACCGGAACCCGCCGTGACGGCGAGGAGACCCACAAGGAGGTCTCATGAACCTGTCCGCAACCGGCGTGGCCGGCCGATGATGACGATGCCCACCTGGGTGTGGGGCCAGTCGGTGGCGTGGGTGCTGGTGCACGTCCACCTGTGGGGCCGGTCATCTACCTGCTGATCCTGGTGCTTCTGGTTTTCTGGGGGCCGCCGGTGCGGGTCGGCGCGCCGCCCGACATCACGGTCGCCGGGCTCAGGATCTGATCCCCGGACGTTTCCCGGACAGCCGTCCGGACACGGCGGGCACCAGCCCCTGTGGCATGAACAGCACCACCCCGATGAGGACGAGCGCGTACACCGCGTACGACAGCACGCTCGGCGCGTACGTCGGCATGCCCGGCAGCGACGCCAGCCTGTCGAGCCCCTGCACCAGCAGCGTGATGGCGGTGGCGCCGACGACCGCGCCCCAGACGGTGCCCAGCCCGCCGACGACCGCCATCACGATGTACTGGATGGAGATGAGCACGGGGAACGAGCCGGGCGCCACGTAGCCGGTGTAGAAGCAGTAGATCCCTCCGGCGAGCCCGGCGAAGGTGGCCGACAGGGCGAAGACGACCAGTTTGTACCGGCCCACGGGGATGCCGGAGGACGCCGCGGCGATCTCGCTGGTGGCCAGGGCGCGCAGGGCGCGGCCGGGGCGGGAGGTGATCACGTTGTGGGTGACGAGCATGACCAGGGCCAGCCCGGCCCACGTCAGCCACGCGTAGACGGAGGCGCTGGTGGCCTCGAAGGAGCCGGCCGAGAACTGGGGGATACCCTGCAGCCCGATGTCGCCGCCGGTGAACTCCAGTTGCCCGGCCAGCGACAGCAGGATGAGCTGCATGGCGAGCGTGGCGAAGGCCAGGTGGTGGCCGCGCAGCCGCAGCAGGGGGACGCCGATGACGAGGGCGGAGAGCGCGGCGGCCACGGGGGCGGCCAGCAGGCCCGCCAGCGGGGGAGCGCCGCTCAGAGCCAGGAGGGCGGCGGTGTAGGCGCCGATGGCGTAGAAGGCGCCCTGGCCCAGCGACACCTGCCCGGCGTACCCCATGAGCAGCGACACCCCGACCGTGACCATGGCGGCCAGGCCGAGCAGGATGTACACGGCCAGCGCGCTGTCGTCGAGCACGGCGGGCAGGGCGAGGGTCACGACGGCGACCAGCAGCCCGGCCACGAGTCCTGGCCGGATCCTCATGTGGACTCCTGGGAGATGGCGGTGCGGCGGCCGGCCTGGACGATCATGACGACGAGCATGAGACCCAGCGCGACCTCCAGTTGGTGCGAGCCGTAGCCGTACCCGGCGGCCATGGTCTCGGCCACGCCCAGCAGCAGCGCGCCGACGAGGGTGACCACGGGACGGGTGAGCGCGCCGAAGACGGCGGCGGCGAAGCCGTTGACGATGAGGGTGACGTCGCTGTCGAACGAGATCGGCCGCAGCGGCGTGACGAGCACCCCGGCGATGCCGCCGAGCAGTCCGCCCAGCGCGAACGCCAGCAGCCCCATCCGCCGGGTGTCGATGCCGACGACGCGGGCGGCGTACGGGTTGGAGGCGCACGCGGTCAGCGCCTTGCCCAGGTAGGCGCGGCCGAAGAAGAGCGCGAGCAGCACGAACGTGGCCGCGGCCACGCCGATGACGAGCAGGTACTGGGTCTGGATGTGCGCTCCGAGCAGCGTCACCGAGCCGGTCAGGCCGGGGGCCGAGCGCGGCTGGTCGCCCCAGAGCACGATCTCCACGGCGTACGCGAGCACGCCCACGCCGAGCGTGACGATCAGCGACGACAGCGGGGTGGTGCCCGGCCTGCCGACGGCGGCCAGGCCGGTCAGCAGGCCCGCGAGGGCCGCGGCGAGCACGGCGGCCACCTCGCTGACCCCGTGCGGGACGCCCATCCCGAGCAGCGAGGACGTGCACAGCCCCGCGACCACGGCGAACATGCCCTGCGCGAAGTTGACCACGCCGGTGACCCGGTGGATGACCACCAGGCCGCTGGCGATGAGCGCGATGGCCGAGCCGACCGCCAGCCCGTTGAGCAGATAGGTGAGGAACGCGCTCACGGCTTGCCCACCCCCTCGCCGCTCACGTGATCGCCCCGCCGAGGTACGCGCTGGCCACCCGCGGGTCGTCGGCCAGCGCGGCGCTCTCCCCCTCGGTCACGACCCGCCCGGCCTCCAGCACGTACGCCCTGCGGCACAGGTCGAAGGCCAGCCGGGCGTTCTGCTCGATGAGCAGCACGGTCAGCCCCCGCGACCGGTTCAGCTCGGCCAGGTGCGCGGCCAGGTCGGCGGTGACGTTGGGGGCGAGGCCGAGTGACAGCTCGTCCACGACGAGCGCGTCGGGGCGCGACATCATGGCCCGCCCGAAGGCCACCATCTGCTGCTCGCCCCCGGACAGCACCCCGGCCCTGCGGGTGGACAGCTCGGCCAGGCGGGGGAGTAGCTCGTACACGAGGGAGGGGTCGCGCTGCCCGGAGCGCCAGCCGCCCAGCGCCAGGTTGTCGGCGACGGACAGATCGGGGAAGAGCTGGCGGCCCTCGGGGATGAGCGCCAGCCGCCCGCCGACGCGGACCGTGCCCGAGGCGGGCTTGAGCAGCCCGGCCAGGGTGTTGGCGAGCGTCGACTTGCCGGCGCCGTTCGGGCCGAGCAGGGCCACCATCTCGCCCTTGCCGACGGTGAGCGTGACGTGTTCGAGCGCGGTCGCGGTGCCGTACGAGACCACCAGCTCGTTGACGTCGATCATGAGGCCTGTCCGAGGTAGGCGGCCAGCACGAGCGGGTCGGCGCGCACCTCGGCGGGCGGGCCGTCGGCGATGACCTGGCCCAGGTCGAGCACCACGACGCGGTCGGCCAGCCGGGTCACGAACGCCACGTCGTGCTCGATGAGCAGGATCGTCAGCCCGTCGGCGCGCAGCTCTTCGACCAGTGTCGCGAGCCGTTCGCGCTCCTCGCCGCGCAGCCCGGACGCGGGCTCGTCGAGCAGCAGCAGCCGGGGCCGCGCGCACAGGGCGCGGGCCAGTTGCAGCGCCCGCTGCTGGCCGATCGGCAGCCGGTCGGCGGGCCGGTCGGCCCACTCGGCGAGCCCCACCCGCTGCAGGGCGATGGCGGCGTCGGCGGCGATCTCACGCTCGTCGGCCCGGTGCCGGGGCAGCCGCAGCGCGGCGGAGACGAACCCGGCCCTGGTGTGCCCGTGCGCCCCCACCCTGACGTTCTCCTCGACCGTCATGCCGCGGAACACCCGGGCCGCCTGGAAGACGATCGACATGCCGAGCCGGGCCCTGCGGTGCGGCGCGAGCCGGTCCACCCGCTGCCCGAGGAAGGAGATGCGGCCGTGCTCGGCGGCCAGATGCCCGGTGATCAGGTTGAACAGGGTGGACTTGCCGGCGCCGTTCGGGCCGATGACGCCGCAGACCTCGCCGTCCGCGACGCTCAGCGAGACGTCGCGGACGGCGTAGACGCCCCCGAAGGAGCGGGAGACCCCGGTGACGGTCAGCACGCGCCCTACCCCTGCGCGTTGACGGTCTTGGTGAGCTGCTCCTTGGCCCATGGGGTGGGGACGAACTGACCGTTCTGCACCGTGTTGACCGAGATGAACTCGGGCGACAGCCCGGAGTGGTCGGTGGGGGAGTAGCGGAAGCGGCCGTTCGGGGTGATCAGGTCCATGGCCTCCAGGGCCTGCTGGATCTTGGTCTTGTCGGTGCTGTTCGCCTTCCTGATCGCCTCGAACAGCAGCAGCGAGGCGCTATAGCCGTCCTGGGCGAACTGCGGCGGCGGGTAGCCGTGCTTCTGCTCGTACGGCGTCGCCATCTGGTCGATGACCTGCTTCTGCTTGCCGTCGGGCAGATGGTCGCCGACCACGCCGATCGCGCTCTGCACGGTCATGCCCTCGGCCTGGGCGCCCATCGGCTCCAGCCACAGCTTGCTGGCCTGCGAGGCGGTCAGGAACAGCGGCGTCTTGAGCCCCGAGGCGGCGTACTGCTTGGCGGCCGTCACGCCGGGCGCGCCCGAGCCCCAGAACACCAGCGCCTCGGCCTTGGACTCGCGCACGTGGGTGAACACGGGGCTGAAGTCGGAGGTGGTGGTCTCGTACGGCTCGTCCACGGCGATCGTCACGCCGTACTTGGGGGCCAGCGCGACCATGGACTTGTGGCCGGAGACCGAGTAGGCGCTCTTGGAGTCCCACGCCACGGCGATCGTCTTGATGCCCTCGGCCTGGATGTACTGGAGGTAGCGCTCGGCGTACATGCTGGACAGGGCGGGGGTGACGAAGATGTAGGACTTGATCGGCTCGACCTGCTCCTGCGCGGGGGCCAGTGAGAGGTAGGGCATCTTGTCGCGCTGCGCGAGCGGCTCGACGGCCAGCGCCGAGTTGGAGAACACCGGGCCGATCAGCGCGTCGATCTCGCCCTTGATCTGGTTGTAGGCCACGATGCCCTGGTCGGGGGCGGTCTTGTCGTCGCGCGTGACCAGCTCGACCTTGCGGCCCAGCAGGCCGCCCTGCGCGTTGACCTGCTCGACGGCCAGCTCCACGGCCTTCTTGTCCTCGCTGCCGAGCGGCGTGTAGTTGCCGGTGAGGGAGACGATGAGGCCCACCTTGATCGGGTCCGATTGGCCGCCGCTCGACCCGCCCCCGCCTCCGCCGCACGCCGTCGCCGCCAGCAACAGGCAGACCAGGGATGGAAGAAACCTGCGCATCAGGACCTCCTGGGCCGGGTGGCCCCAAAAGTAGGCAGGTACATTACGGCTGTCAATAGAGTGCCTAATATCCGGAGACAAGCTGTTATGAGGCCGCAATCGGTGATTCTCACCTTCCTCGGGGACCACGTATACGGGCGCGGAGTCTGCGTCTCGTCGCGGAGTTTCATCGACGCCTTCGGCAAGGTGGGCATCTCGGAGGAGGCCACCCGCTCGACGCTGACCCGGATGGTGCGCCGCGGGCTGCTGCGCCGGCAGCGCTCGGGCCGGCGCATGTTCTTCGGGCTCACCCCGACCAGCGTGGAGGTGCTCAAGGACGGCGAGCGCCGCCTGTGGCACAGCGGCGTGGTCAACGACGCCGACGAGGACAGATGGACGCTGATCGGCTTCTCGCTGCCCGAGTCGTGGCAGCGGCAACGCCACGAGCTGCGCTCGCGGCTGGTGTGGGCGGGGTTCGGGCCGCTGCAGAACGGGCTGTGGATCGCTCCAGGCGAGGTGGACGCCACGGGCGTGATCGAGGACCTGGGCGCCAACGTCAAGGTGTTCGCCGCCGAGCCGCGCCGGCCCACCGACATGCAGACCCTGGTCGGTGAGGCCTACGACCTGGCCGGGCTGGGCGAGCGGTACCGGGGGTTCCTGGGCCGCTGGGACCGGGCCGACCCCGCCCCAGAGGCGCCCGACGACCTGGCGCGGTCGCTGATGCTGCTGACCGGCTGGCTGCAGCTCATCAGGACCGACCCGCGGCTGCCGCTGCGGTACCTGCCGCACGACTGGCCCGCCGAGAAGGCGCAGCGGGTATGCCACACGCTGCACGAGCGGTTCAGGCCGGAGGCGGAGCGGATCGTCGCCGGGCTGCTCGACACCGTTCCCGACGAAAGTTGGGCAGAACGGTGACAGCAATCGCATATTGGCCTAACTTGGGGTCCGGGAGTCGCCGAATGCGTAATCAGGGGATTGGCTCGTGGCCGGCACGCAGGGCACGCATGACGCCCGACAGGGTCGCGCTGTCGTACAAGGGGCACCACTACACCTACCGTGACCTGCGCGAACGGGTGAACAGGCTGGCGTCCGCGCTCGGCGTGCGGCGCGGCGACCGGGTCGCGTTCCTCGGGGCCAACCAGCCCGCGATGGTGGAGACGCTCTTCGCGGCGGGCCTGCTGGGGGCCGTGTTCGTGCCGCTCAACACCCGGCTGGCCGGGCCGGAGCTGCGCCACATCCTGGACGACGCCGAGCCCGCGCTGCTCGTGCTGGGCGAGGAGCGGGACGGCGAGGGACTGCCGGGACGGCACCTGCGGGCCGACGGCTACGAGACGCTGATCGCGTCCGGCTCGCCCGAGCCGATCGACGAGCCGGTCAGCCAGGACGACGTGTGCCTGATCATGTACACCTCGGGCACCACGGGCAGGCCCAAGGGCGCCATGCTCACCCACGGCAACCTCACCTGGAACACCGTCAACCTGCTCGTGGACGTGCCGCTGGGGCACGACGAGGTGGCGCTGATCGGCGCGCCGCTGTTCCACATCGCGGCGATGGGGCAGGCGCTGATCCCGGCGATGCTGAAGGGCGGGCGGGCCATCCTGGAGCCGGGGTTCGACGTGGAGCGCACGTTCGACCTGATCGAGGCGGAGCGGGTGACGCTGATCGCCGGGGTGCCGACGATGTTCCAGTTCCTCGCGGCCTCGCCGCGCTGGGCGGGCGCCGACCTGTCGAGCCTGCGGCACCTGCTGTGCGGGGGAGCGCCGGTGCCCGAGCCGCTGATCCAGGCCTACCTCCAGCGCGGGCTGACGTTCATGCAGGGGTACGGCATGACGGAGACCGCGCCCGGCGCGCTCTTCCTCGGCGCCGACCGCTCCGCCGCCAAGGCCGGCACCGCCGGGGTGCCGTGCTTCTTCTCGGACGTGCGGCTCGTCGCCTCCGACGGCTCGCCCGCCGCCCCCGGCGAGCCGGGCGAGCTGTACGTGCAGGGCCCCAACGTGATGCCCGGCTACTGGCGGCGCCCGGAGGAGAGCGCCGAGGTCCTGTCGGCCGACGGCTGGTTCCGCTCGGGGGACGTCGGGGTCGCCGACGAGGACGGGTACGTGCGCATCTCCGACCGCGTGAAGGACATGATCATCTCCGGCGGGGAGAACATCTACCCGGCCGAGGTGGAGAGCGCGCTGTACGAGCACGCGGCCGTCGCCGAGTGCGCCGTGATCGGCGTGCCCGACGAGAAGTGGGGCGAGGTGGGCAAGGCCCTGGTCGTGCTCAGACCCGGCGCGACAGGCTCCGCCGACGAACTGCTGAAGCACCTGGACGGCCGCCTGGCCCGCTACAAAGTCCCGAAATATCTGGAATTCGTGCCCGAACTGCCTAAGAACGCGGCGGGCAAGCTCCTCAAGGCCCCGCTGAGAAAGCTCTACGGAGGATGATCCATCATGCGTACCTCACCGCCCTTCCGCGCCGACCACGTCGGCAGCCTGCTCCGCCCCGCCGAACTGCTGCGCGCCCGCGAGACCCTCACAGGTGAGGCGCTGCGCGAGGCCGAGGACGCGGCGATCAGGGACGTGGTGCGCAAACAGCGGGACGCCGGCCTCCAGAGCGCCACCGACGGCGAGTTCCGCCGGGCCTCCTGGCACATGGACTTCATCTACCGCTTGCAGGGCATCGGCCAGGCCGCCGACGAGCACATCACGGTCCGCTTCCACAACGCGGCGGGCGACCTCGAATACACCCCGGCGGCGCTGCGCGTGCACGACCGGATCCGGCTGACCGAGCCGATCTTCGCCGACGACTTCACGTTCCTGCGCGAGAGCGTCTCCGGCGGGGTCACCCCCAAGCTGACCATCCCGTCGCCCAGCATGGTCCACTACCGGGGCGGCCCCGCCGCCATCGACCCGCAGGTCTACCCGGACGTTGAGGAGTTCTGGCGCGACCTGAGCGCCGCCTACGCCGAGCAGGTACGCAGGATCGGCGCGCTGGGCTGCACCTACCTGCAGTTCGACGACACCAGCCTGGCCTATCTGAACGACCCGTCGCAGCGCGCGGAGATGGCCGAGCGCGGCGACGACGCCGACCACCTGCACCTGCGCTACATCAAGCAGATCAACGCCGCGCTCGCCGCCAAGCCGGCGGGCATGACGATCACCACGCACATGTGCCGGGGCAACTTCCGCTCCTCCTGGGTCGCCTCAGGAGGCTACGACTTCGTGGCCGAGGCGCTGTTCAACGAGCTGCAGGTGGACGGGTTCTTCCTGGAGTTCGACGACGAGCGGTCGGGCGGCTTCGAGCCGCTGCGGTTCGTGCCGCCGGGGAAGACGGTGGTACTCGGGCTGGTCACGACCAAGCGGGGCGAGCTGGAGTCGAAGGACGCGCTCAAGCGGCGCATCGACGAGGCGGCCAAGTTCGTCGACCTGGACCAGCTCTGCCTGTCGCCGCAGTGCGGCTTCTCCTCCACGGTGGAGGGGAACGAGCTGACCGAGGAGCAGCAGTTCGCCAAGATCCGGCTGATCGTCGAGACGGCTCAGGAGGTCTGGGGCTGAAGCACCCTGCCGAGGAAGCTCCGGACGGTCTCGGTGAGCCGCTGCCGGTGCTCCGACAGCGCGTGGTCGGCGGGCCACTCGTGATGCTCTGCCCCCTGGTACGCCTGCACCAGCGGCCGGTGGTGCAGCTCAGCCGGTGACACCGGGTCGTCGGGGCTGCCGATCAGCAGCACCGGCCGCCCGGCGAGCCGGGGCGCCAGGCCGTCCAGGCTCCACCGCTCGCCCGCCCGTTCCATCTCCGCCACCAGCGCCTCGCCACTCGTCCCGCGCAAGGGCAGCAGGTCCTCCCCGAACGCCTCGACGTAGCGGGCGCGGGCCTGCGGGGTCAGCGAGCGGGCCACCGCGCCGAAGTCGAACCCCGCCACCGACACCACGGCCGAGATGGACGGGTCGGCGGCGGCCGTCATCAGCGCGGCGAACCCGCCCGCGCTGTGCCCGAACAGCGCCAGCCTGCCGGGGTCGAGCCGGTGTGCGGCGGCGAACGGCTCGGCCCGCACGGCGCGGGCCACGGCGGCGGCGTCCTCCAGCACGTTCGCCCACGACCAGGCGCCGCCCATGCCCCAGGAGCCCCGATAGTGGAAGGCGATCGCGGCGTAGCCGGCCGACCGCAGCGCCTGGGCCACGTCCAGGCTGCGCTCGTTGCCGGGGAAGCCCTGCAGGAACAGCACGACGGGGTGCGGGCCTGGACCGGACGGCAGGTGCAGCAGGCCCGCGAGCGGGACGCCGCCGCTCTCGAAGGTCACGGCGGGGGTGGCGGCTCGCATGATGATCCTCCTTAGATCGAACCGATCGGTACGATAGCAGGGATCGTACCGCTGAGTACCATCTAGGGGTGCCTGTACCGAAGGGAACCAGCCTCGACCCGGAGCGGACCCGCGCCACCATCATCGACACGGCCATGCCGATCCTGTACGAACGCGGGCTCGACGGCGTCGGGGTGGCCGAGCTGTGCGGTGCCGTCGGGGTGTCGAAGGAGACGCTCTACCGGCACTTCGGGTCCAAGGAAGGGCTCATCGAGGCGGTACTCGAAGCGCGTAGCGAGCGGGTCACGCGGTGGCTGGCGGCTGCCGTGGAGGCGGCCGGCCCGGATCCGGCCGCGCAAATCAGTGCCGTGTTCGACGCGCTGGGGGAGTGGCACGGGGAGCCCTCGTTCCGGGGGTGCGCGTTGCTCAACGCCGCCGCTCAGCATCATGGCGCGCCTGAGCTGGACATGGCGGGGCGGCATCTTGAGCGGCGGCTGGGGCTGCTGACGTCCATCGCCGCAGGGGCCGGGGTGGCCGAGCCTGGGGAGCTGGCCCGGCAGTGGCTCGTCCTGGTGACCGGCTGCACCGTGGTGGCCGACCAGCACCCCGGCACCCGGCACGCGGCGCGGCTGGCCCGCGAGGCGGCGCTGGCCCTGCTCGCGGCGGCCCGCCCCACCCCTGAAGGACCTTAGCCCGCCACGGCGCCGCCGGTCGGACTGCGGTCGGGTGGCGCGCGGGGCGGTGCCGTGGGCGGGGCGGTCGCGTGACGGGTGCCCGGCCGGCGTCGCGGTCAGAGGGTGACGACCGAGGCGGTGTGGCGGGCGCGTTCGGCGGCCCAGACGACCCGGTGCGTCATCAGGCTCTCCGCCGCGTCCGACCGCAGCGACGACGCGTCCCCCGAGGCGACCGCCGCCAGGAAGGCGTCCGTCAGCCCCTCGTCCCCGCCCCCGTGCCCGTCCGCCGCGGAAGGCCCCGCCAGGTCCTGGGTGTGCACGGTCTCCTCGGCCCCTGTGCGGAAGTCCACCACCCGCAGGCTGAGCCCGTCGCCGTCGATGTAGCCGTGGGTGCCGAACAGCCGGGTGCGCCGGTGCTCCAGCGGGGTGAACGCGCTCATCGTGAACGAGCAGGTGGCCCCGTCGTCGAACTCCATGACCACCTCCTGGTGGTCCACCACGTCGTTGTCGCACGCGTACACGCACCGCCCGTAAGGCCCGGTGCGCAGGGCGTCGAGCACCGCCTCCTCGGTGCGCCCCGGCGTGACCGCCGACAGCGGCCAGAACTCGCTCTCCGGATCACCGAGGCAGCCCAGGTAGAGGCGCGGCGCCGAGTACGGGCACGACGGCTCAAGGGGGCAGTCGAGGCACCGGTCGGCGGCCTCGGCGGGCCGTTCCGAGGCGCGGAAGTGCGACAGGGAGCCGAACGACGAGACGCGGACGGGCGGCCGGCCGAACAGGTGGACCAGCCAGTCGATGTCGTGGCACGCCTTGGCCAGCAGCATGGGCGCCGAGGTGTCCTGGCGGCGCCAGTGGCCGCGCACGAAGGAGTGCGCCTGGTGCCACCAGCCGACCGACTCCAGGTGCTGCACGCTGACGAGCCGCCCGATCCGTCCCGCGTCCAGCAGGTCCTTGACCACCCGCGTGTACGGCGTGTACCGCAGCACGTGGCAGACCGCCAGCATGATGCCGTTGCGCCGGGCCGCGTCGGCGATCATGACGGACTCCTCCTCGTCCGTCGCCATCGGCTTCTCCAGGAGAATGTGGTAACCGAGGTCGGCCAGCGTGACCGCGGGATCGGTGTGCAGCCGGTCGTGGGTGGCGATGATCGCGGCGTCCGCGAGCCGTCCCGCCGCCGCCAGCGCCTTCCAGTCGTCGTACGCCCGCTCCGGCCGGATCCCGAACTCCGCCTCGAACGCGGCCCGTCGCCCCGGGTCGGGCTCGGCCACCGCCACCACCCGTCCCGCGCCCGTGGCGTGCGCGTGGCGCGCGTAGGTCAGCCCTCGCAGGCCCCCGCCGACGACGGCTAGAGTCACCTCAGTCATGGAACCTTCCCCGAAGAAATATCATGGAGAGCATCATTATTCGGTCTGAGAAAGCGGACAGCAAGGGGTGCCGATGGCCGCGGAGCTGAGCGGCGGTGACCTGTCACGGCTGCGGCAGCTCAACGCGCTGGCCGTGATCAAGGTGCTCCAGGGCCAGCCGTCGCTCACCCTCACCGAGGTCGCCAAGCGCACCGGCCTGTCGCGGGCCTCCACCGAGGACGTGGTGCGCGAGCTGCTGCAGAAGGGCTGGGTGGCGGAGGCGGGCGCCACGGCGGGCGGGGTGGGCCGCCCGGCCAGGCGCTACCGGTTCAGGGCCGACGCGGGCCTGGTGCTGGGCGTCGACATCGGCGGGCACAAGATCCGCGCGGTGCTCGCCGACCTCGACGGGAACGTGCGGCACACCGCCCGCGTGCCCGTCACGCCGGAGATGGGCAGGCTCGAACGCCTGGAGGCGGTGGACCGGGCCGTCGAGGAGTCACTGGCGGGCGCCGGGCTGACCGGCGACGACGTGTGGGCCTCAGGCGTCGGCACGACGGGCCTGGTGGACGGCTCCGGAAAGGTGATGCTGTCGGAGGCGCTGCCCGAGTGGACCGGCGTGGACCTGGCCGCGCACGTGCGCCGCCTGGCCCCGGCCCCCGTACTGGTCGAGAACGACAGCAAGCTCGCCGCACTGGCCGAGTGCTGGCGCGGCGTGGCCCGCTACGCCAAGGACATGGTGTTCCTGCTGGCCGGCCTGCGCACCGGCGCGGGCCTGGTGATCGACGGCAAGCTGCACAGGGGCTTCGGCAACGCGTCCGGCGAGATCGGCGCGCTGCCGGTGCTGGGCTGGATCCGCGCCCAGGAGCACCTCGGCGGCGAGGCGGGCGACGTGTTCGCCGCCGCGCGGGAGGGCGACAAGGCCGCGCTCGCGGCGGTGCGCAGGTACGTCAAGGATCTCGCGCTCGGCGCGTCCGCGCTGGTCCTGACGCTGGACCCGCAGATGGTCGTGGTCGGCGGCGGCTTCTCACGCTCGGCCGACGTGCTGATCGAGCCGCTCAGGCGGGAGCTGGACCGGTGGTGCATCCGCACGCCCGAGGTGCGCATGTCGGCGCTCGGCGACGAGGCCGTGGTGCTCGGCGCCGTCCGCCTCGCGCTCGACGACGTGGAGGAACGCCTCCTCGACGGCCGGACCCCTCTGGTGAGCCGCCCGTGAGGGTTCTGTAACACACCCACTCTTGCCAATAATTTCCATGGACTCCATCATTACTCCCACGTTCTAGGAGAGGACCGGGAGATGTGGAAGTCGGCACGGAGCGGTGCGGCGCTCCTCTGCGTGGCACTGCTCGCCTCCGCGTGCGGCGGCGGTGAGCAGGCCGGCACGGACACGCAGCCTGAGAAGAGGGTGAAGCTGTCCTACGGCGTCTGGGACGCCACCCAGCAGGCGGTCATGCAGGAACTGGCCGAGGAGTTCACCAAGACCTACCCGAGCATCACCGTGGACGTCCAGCTCACCCCCTGGGTCGACTACTGGACGAAGATGAAGGCCGCGGTCAGCGGCGGCGCGGCGCCTGACGTCTTCTGGATGAACGGCCCCAACTTCCAGCTCTACGCCTCCAACGGTGTGATCAAGCCGATCGAGGAGCAGATCGACACGTCCGTCTACCCCAAGGCCCTGGTGGACCTCTACACCTACGAGGGCAAGCTGTACGGGCTGCCGAAGGACATGGACACGGTGGGCGTCTGGTACAACAAGACGCTCTTCGACGCCGCCAAGGTGAAGTATCCAGCCGACGACTGGACCTGGGCCGACTTCAACGCGGCAGCCGCCAAGCTCACCGACCCCGATAAGGGCGTCTACGCGGTCGGCGCGCAGCTCGCGAGCTTCCAGGAGTACCAGTACAACACGATCTACCAGGCCGGCGGCTACGTGATCACCCCGGACGGCAAGCAGTCCGGCTACGCCGACCCCAAGACGGTCGCGGGCCTGAAGTTCTGGACCGACCTCATCGCCGCCAAGCAGTCGCCCGACCTGAAGACCATGACCGACACCGCCCCGCTGCAGCTCTTCGAGGCCGGCAAGCTGGCGATGTACTGGGGCGGGTCCTGGAACGTGGCCGAGTTCGGCAAGAACGACTACACCAAGGACAAGGTGGACGTGGCCCCGCTGCCCAAGGGCGAGAAGCAGGCCACGATCATCCACGGCGTCGCCAACGTCGTGTCGGCCAAGACCGAGCACCCGGCCCAGGCGGCGGCGTTCGTCAAGTTCCTCGGCTCCAAGCAGGCCGCCGACATCCTCGGCAAGAAGGGCCCGATCCCCGCCTACAACGGCACCCAGCAGGACTGGGTCAAGGCCCACCCCGAGTGGAAGCTGCAGACGTTCCTGGACGCGGTCGCCTACGCGGTGCCGTACCCCGTCTCCAAGAACACCGCCGCCTGGCAGGAGGCCGAGCTCACCCACCTGACCAAGGCCTGGACCGGTGAGGTGCCGGTGGACAAGGCCGCCGCGGACCTGGCGACGGCGATGAACGACCTGCTGGCCAAGGAATGACGCGCAGGAAACACGTGGCGAGCCGCAAACCGTGGACCGAGGCCCTGTGGGGGTACGCGTTCATCGCCCCCACCGGGCTCGGCCTGGCGATCTTCTACCTGTGGCCCGTCCTGCAGACCGCCTACTTCTCCTTCACCGAGTGGGGCGTGTTCGGCGGGCACACCTGGACGGGCCTGGACAACTACACCCGTCTGATCAGCGACCCCGAGGTGGGGCAGGCGGTGCTCAACACGCTCACCTACACCGTGCTGGGCCTGCTCGGCATCCCGCTGGCGATCGTGTTCGCCGCGCTGCTCAACCGGCCGGGGCTGGGCGGCGTGACGCTGTACCGCACGGCGTTCTTCCTGCCCGTGGTGACCATGCCGGTCGCGGTCGCGATGCTCTGGCGCTGGCTCTACAACGGCGACTACGGCCTGATCAACCAGGTGCTCTCGCTCGCCGGCATCGACGGCCCCAACTGGATCGCCGACCCGGCCACCGCCCTGTACGCGCTGATCGTGGTGGGCGTCTGGAGCAGCGTCGGCTACAACCTGATCATCTTCCTGGCCGGCATGCAGGCCATCCCCAAGGAGTTGTACGAGGCGGCGTCCATGGACGGGGCCGGCCGCGTCCGCCAGTTCTTCAGCATCACGCTGCCGATGTTGTCGCCGACCGCGTTCTTCATCTCGATCGTCTCGGTGATCGGCTCGCTGCAACTGTTCGACCTGGTCTTCGTGATGACCGGCTCAGGGCAGGCGGCGCGGGCCAACCCGGCGTACACGCGGCTGCAGACCGTCGTGCAGCTCTTCTACGAGCGCGCGTTCGTGACCAACGACCGCGGCTACGCCGCCGCCATCGTGATGGCGCTGCTGCTGCTCATCGCGGTGCTGACGATCCTGCAGTTCCGGCTCCAGCGCAGGTGGGTGCACTATGTCTGAGCGTCGCCCGCTGGGCGTGCACGCCGTACTGATCGTCTCGTCGCTGCTGATGGTGGCGCCGTTCGCCTGGCAGATCATCACCTCGCTCAAGACGCTGAGCAGCGCCACCGCGGTGCCGCCGACGTTCCTGCCCGAGGGCCGCTGGGACAACTACGCGAAGGTCTTCGACCTTCTGCCGTTCGGCGAGCAGTTCCTCAACACCGCGGTGATGGCCGCGGGGCGGGTGGCCGGGCAGGTGCTGTTCTGCTCGATGGCCGCCTACGCCTTCGCCCGGCTCCGCTTCCCCGGCAGGAACCTGCTGTTCGGCCTGTTCCTGTCGGTGCTCATGGTGCCGCCGCAGCTCTTCGTGATCCCGCAGTACCAGATCATGTCCGCGCTGGGCTGGCTGAACAGTCTCCAGGCGATCATCGTGCCGGGCCTGTTCAGCGCGTTCGGGGTGTTCCTGCTGCGGCAGTTCTTCCTCGGCCTGCCGCGCGAGATCGAGGAGGCGGCGCGGCTGGACGGCGCGGGCCCGTGGCGGATCTACTGGTCGATCATGCTGCCGCTGGCCAGGCCAGGGCTGGTCGCGCTGGCCGTCCTGACGCTGCTGTGGGCGTGGAACGACCTGTTCTGGCCGCTGGTGGTGAACACCGACCCGGAGAAGATGACGCTGTCAGCCGGGCTGGCCGCGCTCCAGGGGCAGTACCAGACCGACTATCCGGTGCTGATGGCCGGCTCGCTGATCGCCTCGCTGCCGGTGATCGCGGTGTTCGTCTTCCTGCAGCGGCAGTTCATCCAGGGCATCGCCCACACCGGGACGAAGGGCTGAGCCCGGCGGGAGCTGCGCCTCTCGCCGGGCTCAACGTCTCACTTGATCACGATGGTGGTGAGCGCCCTCGGCTGGAGCGTCACCGTGCGGCCCGTCACGGCTGACGGGGTGAGGTCGTTGGTGTTGTCGGTGACGTACGCGGTCGCCCGCCCGTGCACGCCCTTCCACGTGACGGGGGCTGTGCCGGTGTTGAGCGCCACGACCACGCGCGAGCCGTCGGCGTTGCGGAACGCTGAAACTTCCAGCGCCGGATCGGCCGCGCTCGCCTCCACCCGGACCGCGCCGGGCCGGATGAACCTGCTGTAGGCCGCCAGCGCCCACAGCCGCTTCGACACGTGGTACTCCCTGGCCACCTCGTCGAGCTGGAGCAGCGCCCTGGTCGCGCCGCGCGAGCCGCCCAGCCAGTAGACGTAGGCGCTGACGTCGCCCAGCGTGAGGGCGTCGTGCACGGCCTGCGCGATCGTGAAGCCGTCGTAGCCGCTGCCGTCGTCCCAGGCCTCGTTCCAGGTGCTGCCGTTGGGGTTCCACTCCGACATCCAGGTGTGCCTGCTCGTCGGCAGCGGGCCGTCCACGGGGCTGGCGTAGGTGTGGCCGGTGTGCGTCTTGACCCAGCGGCGGGCCTCGGGGTCGGCCTCGATCGCCGCCGTGTACGCCTTGGCCTCGTTCCAGCCGAACGAGTCGCAGCAGACCAGCCGCGTGTTCCTGGCGATCGGCCCGAGCACCTTGACGAACTCGGCGGCCTGCTCGGGGGTGAAGCGCATGGAGGCGTAGGTGGCCGTCCAGTCGGGCTCGTTCGTGAACCCGAGGTCGGTGATCTTGATGCCTTCCCGCGCGTAGAACTTCGTGTAGGCGACCAGGTAGTTGGCGTAGGCGCGCTGCCACTCTGGCAGCAGCGTGCCGCCGTTCTTGTCGTCGCCGTTGTCCTTCATGTAGCCGGGGGCGCTCCAGGCGTCGGCGAAGAAGCGCTTCACCCCGTACCTCTGGGCCTCCTTGGCCACCCAGACCTGGCTGTTGTCGTCGCCGTCCCAGACGTACTTCGGCGGGGCGTCGGGGCCGCCGGGGTTGTCGGGCTGGATCGACACCATGTGGTCGTACGGGCTGCCGGTGGGGGAGGAGCCGATGCCGAGCCGCAGGATGCTCAGGCCCGCGCCCTTGTCCCGGTCGAACCACAGGTCGAGGACCTCGCGCTGCTTGTCCGCCGGCAGGGCTTCGAGCAGCTCGTTGCGCCGGAACGCCTGGGAGACGCCGAAGCCGTCGATCTCCTGGTGCCGGACGCGCTCGTTCACGGTGATGGCCGGGGGATCGGCGGGGTGTGCCGGGTGCACCGCCGGTAAGCCGAGCAGGCTGATCGCGACGAGTCCTCGCAACATGGCGCGCCTCCGAAAGTTTCGGATACGTGACGATATATTTCGTCGATCGCCGGAACCGTAAGCGCCCAAGGGTGTCCCCGTCAACCACGAGCGCCCCCGGAGCATCGGGGGCGCTCGGCGGTGAAGCGTCAGCGGGCGGACTCGGCGCGCTCCTTGATGGTCAGCATCTGCCGGCGCACCGTCAGGAAGTCGCCGACGTCCTGCATCGCGAGGTACGTCGTGCCGCGCACGCCCGGCTGCGCGCGGATGCGCACCCGGAAGATCATCCGGGTCCTGCCGTCCTCCAGGTCACGCAGCGAGACGGAGCAGGTGGTGGTGGCGTCCTCGTTGCGCACCGCCATCACCAGCGTCCGCGGCGGCTCGATCTGCTCCACCACGAACCCGGGCCCGCCCCGCATGGTGTCACCCACCTTGAGATCCTGCGGCTCCCGTGCGGGCGGCTCCTCGTGCCCGCTCGTCGCGGGGCGCGGCGGCGAGTCGGGCTGGTAACCGCCGCCGAGCTGGACCAGCCAGGCCCAGACGGCGGCCGGGGGCGCCTCCACGGTGATCGCCCGGGTGGCCTGGTACTGCGGCTGCGTGACGAGGTCGTCGCCGGGCATGTCCGCGTGGACCTCACGGTCGTCGGCACCCCACCGCAGGTGCCACGGCCGGACGGCGAGCAGGTAACCCGCCGCCGCGCCGACCGCCAGCCTGAACAGAGAGCGCGGCATGAACATGAACATGCTTACTCCTTCGTTTCGCCGACTGAACCATATTGTCCGGTCGCGGGAAATGGCGCGAGATCAAATCTGGTCGGGCTTCCAGACCGTGAGATCGTACGTTTCCGCGATCGGCCGCCACGCCGCCGCGAAACGCGTTTTGGCCTGCTGTGCCGCCTCCGACCTGTCCAGGCCGCGCCGGTAGTCACGGTCGCCCTCCACCGGCGCCTCGCAGCCGTCCGCCACGTGCCGCCCCGCCCAGGCCAGGAACGCGGAGTCGGCGTCGTGGGAGGCGTCGAGCGCGTCCACCAGGGCGTCCTTGAGCCGGGCCCCGCCCCTCAGCGCGTCCACGCCGAGCGCGTGGGCGGCGGCGAGCTGGTCGCGGCGGCTGGTGGTGATGTCGCGGATGGCCTGGACGCCGTCGGGGTCGCAGCGGGTGGCGGCGGCGATGGCGTCGGAGAGGCTGGAGCGGGCTTCGTTGCTGCTCGACAACAGCTCGTCGAATCGCTCGGCCTGCTGCCTGGCCGCCCGCCCCGAGGAACGGCCGGTCGGAGCGCTGCGGGTCGGGGTGCTCTCGGGACTGCTTTCAGCGCCGGTCTCGGGGCTGGTCTCCGGGCTGGTCCCGGGCCCGTTCTCCGGGCCGTTCTCTGGGCTGCTGGGGGCGACGCCCTGGCCCGCGCCGGTGTTCTGGATCGGCTGCGACGGGTTGGCGGTCACGAACCACCAGGTCAGGACGAACGCGAGAACGGCCACGGCCACGCTGATCAGAACCGGTGCGCGCCGCCACGCCGGAGGACGGCTCCGCAGCCGCGCGGGCTCGGGGCCGGTGGAGAAGGACGCGGTCGGCTGCTCCTGCGGCCCCTGCTCGGCACGGCAGCGCGGGCACTGCGCCAGAGTGCCGACGTGCGATCCGCAGCGCTGGCAGAAGCGGCTCGAACCCGGTTGGTAGGCCACGGCGCCCTCCCGGAATATCCCACGAAAAGAGGGCAAATTGCTGTTTGCCCATCTTGTGGATTGTTTCGCGCTTTCCCGGTCAGGACGAGACTATGGGAAACAGCGTGCGTTCATCGCGTCCGCTGCTCAACTGCTCTCGCTCCTCATAAAAGGGACAGGCCGCCAGGCGACTGACGGCCCGTCCCGAACGGCTCAGCGGCCGAAGCAGATCGTGCGGCCCGCCTTCACCTGGTCCGCCTTGTACGTCACCTGGTCGATCGTCGCCCCCTCACCGTCCAGCAAAATGATCGTGTCCCCCTGGTTGCCGAGCTGCACCGCCGAGTCCAGCGTCACCCGCAGCGCGGCGCCGCCGTCGATGCCGCCGGTCAGGGGCTTGCGCCCGCCGGCCGCGTCCGTCAGCGCCCAGCCGCCGAGGTCGAGCGTCCCGGCCGTGCGGTTCAGCAGCGTGACGGTCTCGTTGCCGCGGTCGGCGCCCACCGGGTCGGGCAGGGCGGCCACGATGACCACGTCCCCGGCGGTGACGAGCGGCGGCTTGACCGGGGCTCCTGGCGGCGCCGGGTCCGGGCTGATGATGAAGTCCTCCGGCCACATCGTGAGCTGGATCTGCTGCCCCGACCCCCGGACGACGTCGTGCAGGTTGCCGCGTTCGAGCTTGGGGATGAGGAACAGCTCGTCGTCCCGGTTGACCGGGTCGGCGCGCAGCCACGCGTCGAAGCCGTCGAAGTCGGGGAACCCCGCCGCCAGGTACGGCACGACGCGCCGGAACAGCTTCGGCCAGATCACCAGCCGTTCCAGCCCGTTCAGGTCCCGTACGGCGGCGGCGCCGTTCGGGTCGGCCGTCGAGCGGGGCCAGATGCCGATGGCCTTGCGCCGGGCCGCCTGCGACACCTCGGCCAGGTGCGTGCGCAGCTCGGCGGGCAGCGTGGCGTAGAAGGCCGGGTAGACCAGCCCGGCGGCCAGGAGCTGGGCGTTGGCGGAACGGTCCACCAGCGGGCCGTCCAGGAACACGGTGGTTCCGTCCGCCCCCTGGTGGTCGCCCGCGAAGACGAACGCGATCAGCCGCCCGTTGGCGTCGACGCCGTTGGTGAGCACGTGGCCGCGGATGGAGTCCTGGTCGGCGGAGCGCACCTTGTTCGGCAGGTCCTCCCAGAAGCGCACGCCGGTGAAGCCGAGCAGGCGCAGCAGCTCGTCGCGGGCCGCGTTCGCCCCGTCGAGCTCCTGGTGGGTCTCCGCGAAGTGGGTCTCCAGCGCGTCGATGGCCTCCAGCCGTACGGAGACGCCCCGGGCGTTGAGGTTCGGCGGCCGGCCGGAGCGCCGCGGCAGCGCCTCGACCAGGGCGGGCGAGTCGGGCAGGAACTTGACGGTGTCGCCGTCGGGCTCGGGCCCCTGGCGGGGCAGATCCGGGTACCGGATCACGAAGCTGCCGCGTAACAGGGTGTAGCTCATGGAATCCCCCCATGCGAGCTGGTGATGTCCCCCGACTGGTAGCCAGCGGAGCGTAACTCGCATAAGGGGCATCGTCCATGAAGCCGGTCAGCGATACACGGCGACCGCCGCCTCGGCGACCAGCGTGTCCACCATCTCCACCAGCTCGGCCACCAGCGGGCCCGCGGCTGCGGAGATCTCCCGCAGCCGGGAGACCAGCCGGCCCGACGGCAGATCGAGGTAGAGCTCCTGCTCCAGCCGCAGCACCGCCACCAGGCCGCACAGCCCGGCGCAGCGCGCGTCCGGCGGTTTCCAGCCCTCGACCGCCGAGCGCACCCCCGAGGAGGCCCGCACGACCGAGGCGATGTCCGCGAGCTCGTAACGCGTGTACGGCAGCACCCCCATGCGCCGCTTGCTCACCCGGACGAGCACCCCCGAGTCGAGCAGGCCCTCGCGGGTGCGGTCGTGGAACCCGTCCGCCACCGCCCGTTTCAGCTCGGCCCTGGGGTCGGCGGGGGCGGGCCGGCCGGCGAGCAGCTGGTCGAGCAGGGCGGCGCCGGCCAGCCCGAGGGCCAGCGACGACTGGTGGATGAGCGGCCTGCCCGCCGGGTCGTGGGCGATCAGGTACAGGTCGTGGTGGAGCGGCAGCCGGTCCATCAGTCGGGGACGCTCCGCTCCAGTCGTCCTGGCCCGCCGGCCATGGTCTTGAGCGTCGGGGGGCGGCCGAGCGCGTACAGGATGATCAGCACCACGGCGCCGAGGCCGAGCCAGACGAGGCCGAGCACCTGCGCGAGCACGTTCGCGTTGATCACCACGAACACCAGGATGCCTGCCCCGATCAGTGGCGCGACCAGATGCGACCACACCTTGTTCGAGCCGCTGCGCAGCGAGTAGTGCACGATGACCGACACGTGCAGCACGATGAACGCGACCATGGCGCCGATGTTGATCAGCGTGGAGAGCAGGGTGACGCCGTCGTCGCGGGTGGACATCCAGACGCCGACGCCCACCGACAGCAGGCAGACCAGCATGATCGCGTTGGCCGGCACGGAGTGCCTGACCGACACCTTGGCCAGGAACGACGGGAGCTGCCTGTCGCGCGCCATCGCGTACAGCAGCCGCGAGACCGCCACCTGCGCGACCATCGTGTTGGCCAGCCCCCACGACAGTGCCGTGGCGAACGAGGTGACGTGCCGCAGCCACTCGCCGCCCGCCACGGCGGCCGCGTCGTAGAAGGCCGTGTCGCTGGGCTGCTGCAGCAGCCCCGCCGGGTCCGGCACGAGCAGGGCGGCCACCCACACCTGCACGATGAACAGCACGCCCGCCAGCAGCAGCGCCATCCGCATGGCCCTGCCCACCTGCGCGGAGCCGCCGGTGGACTCCTCCACCAGCATGCTGATCCCGTCGAAGCCGAGGAACGACAGGACGGCCACCGACACCGCCGCGAAGATCACCGGCCAGGAGAAGGTGTCCGCGTCGAACAGCGGGGAGAGGCTGAAGCCGCTGCCCATGCCCTGGAGCAGCGCCCAGAGGCCGATCAGGAGGAACAGCGCCAGCACCACCAGCTCGAACACGATCATGATCCGGGTGAGCTTGACCGTCATCCGGATGCCGCGCAGGTTGATCACCGTGTTGACCGCCACGAAGCCGATCAGCCAGGCCCACACGGGCACGTCCGGCACGCTGGCGTTCATGGCGACGGAGGCCACCAGGTAGAGCAGGCAGGGGACGAGGATGTAGTCCAGCAGGATCATCCACCCGGTCATGAACCCGACCGCCGGGGCGATGCCGCGCCCGGCGTAGTTGTAGACCGAGCCCGACAGGGGGAACGCCTTCACCATCTGCGCGTAGGACGCGGCGGTGAACAGCAGCGCGATCATGCCGATGAGGTACGCCAGCACCGGCATGCCGCCGGACTGCGCATAGACGGTGCCGAAGATCGCGAAGGGCGCGATGGGCACCATGAACGCCAGGCCGTAGAACACGAGGTCGGTCAGCCCGACCCCGCGACGTAACTCCTGCCGGTAACCGAACTGCTCAATGTTCTGTTGTGTGCGCACGACAGGCCTCTCCAGTCGTCATGCAAAGGGCGGGGGGTTCGATCCCGAGATCCTTTCGCAGCTCGGGGCCGCCTCGCAAGAGCGATCGGGGCACCTCGCCGCAGACCGGGGTGAAGGCCGCTGGTCACCCCGTGGCTGCTTGACTGCTCACTCAGTGCGATCGCTCTTGCGGTGAGCCGGGATCAGCCGAGCCGGGCCTGGAGGCCGTCCAGGACGCGCTGGAGCCCGTACTCGAAGGAGTCCTGATTGTTGCCGGAGGTGCCGCCGCTCTTCTGCGCGGCGTAACGGGCCCGCAGGCGCGGGTAGTCGCGCACCGCCTGCTCGGCCGCCGGCCACAGCTTCTCGGCCACCTCCTCCTCGCTCTGCCCGCTGCGCGCGACCATGGACAGCCAGGCCGCCTCGCTCGTCGAGATGCCCACCACGAACGCGGTCACCGTGGTCACCGCCTGATCGGCCTCGTCCAGGGGGAAGCCGGCGTCCTCCATGACCCCGAGCATGAACTCGCTCTGCCGCAGCATGTTGGGCCCCAGGTAGGCCAGCCCCGCCTCGCCGAGCTTGGCGGCCAGCCACGGGTGGCGCAGGATCGTGGCGCGCATGGCGCGGGCCACCTCGGTCACGGTCTCCCGCCACTCGCCCGTGCCGGGCAGTGGCAGCTCGCCGTAGACGGCGTCGAGCGCCAGCTCCAGCAGCTCGTCCTTGCTGGCTACGTGCCGGTAGAGCGAGGTGGCGCCGGCGCCGAGCCTGCTGCCCAGGCGGCGCATGCTGAGGTTGTCGGCGCCCTCCTCGTCGAGCAGGCGCACCGCCTCCGCCACGATGCTCTCGCGGGTGAGCAGCGGCTGCTGGCGCTCCTTGCGCGGGCGCGCCCATACCGAGGGGATCTGCTTGTCGTCGTCGGACATGCCCTTAGAGTACACCGTGCGCTGCGTGCGTACAGCGGACACGGCCCTTGACCGGGCCGTCCCGCGAACTAGATTCCTTGTACGGAGGTGACGCCCCCGTGGCAACGTACGCCTACCACTGCGCCGGCTGCGGCCCGTTCGAGGTGCGCAGGCCTATCGGCACCGCGGAGCCCGCCGAGCCGTGCGCCGCCTGCGGGGAGCCCGCCCCCCGCCGCTACACGCCGCCGCTGCTGGCCCGCACCCCCGCACCAGAGGCCCGCGCCCGGCAGGCGCAGGAGGCCAGCGCTCACGAACCCCAGGTGGTACGGCGGGCACCCGCCGCTCCCGAGCCGCCGCCGCCCGACCCCCGCTGGGCGGGCCTGCCCCGCCCATGACCGCCCCAAGGAGGGCCGTCCCATGCCGGAAGTCGTCTTCAGCGTCGACCAGACCCTGTCCATGGCCGCCCAGCTCGTCCCCGGGCACAACCGCTGGCACCCCGACATCCCGGCCGCCGCCACCGTGCGGCCAGGCTCGGAGTTCCGCGTCGAGTGCAGGGAGTGGACGGACGGGCAGATCGGCAACAACGACTCCGCGAACGACGTGCGCGACGTGGACCTGTCGGTCTGCCACATGCTCAGCGGCCCCATCGCGGTGGAGGGCGCAGAGCCGGGCGACCTGCTCGTCCTCGACATCCTCGACCTCGGCCCCGTGCCCCAGTCGGCCGGCGCCGCGCCAGGCGAGGGCTGGGGGTACACCGGGATCTTCGCCAGGGAGAACGGCGGCGGGTTCCTGACCGACCACTTCCCGCACGCGTACAAGGCGGTCTGGGACTTCCACGGCCAGCAGGCCACCTCCCGCCACATCCCCGGCGTGCGCTTCACCGGCATCACCCACCCCGGCCTGTTCGGCACCGCGCCGTCCGCCGGGCTGCTCGCCCGCTGGAACGCCAGGGAGCAGGCGCTCATCGACACCGACCCGGACAGGGTCCCGCCGCTGGCGCTGCCGCCGCTGCAGCAGGGCGTG
Source organism: Nonomuraea monospora (assembly GCF_039531895.1). NCBI lineage: Bacteria > Bacillati > Actinomycetota > Actinomycetes > Streptosporangiales > Streptosporangiaceae > Nonomuraea > Nonomuraea monospora. Next base: position 284,113 of record NZ_BAAAQX010000002.1, on the reverse strand, counting down.
CTGGCCGGCACGCTCAAGGGCCCCGAGCTGGAACGGGTCGGCAGGGAGGGCGCCCGCACCGTCCCCGCCAGGGAGAACGGCGGCAACCACGACATCAAGAACTTCACCCGAGGCGCCCGCGTCTTCTACCCGGTGCACGTGCCAGGCGCCCTGCTGTCGGGCGGCGACCTGCACTTCAGCCAGGGCGACGGCGAGATCAGCTTCTGCGGCGCCATCGAGATGGGCGGGTTCGTGGACTTCCACGTGGACCTCATCAAGGGCGGCATGGAGAAGTACGGCGTCACCACCAACCCGATCTTCATGCCGGGCAACGTCGAGCCGCGTTACACCGAGTTCCTGTCGTTCATCGGCATCTCCGTGGACCACGACACCGACACGAACCTCTACAACGACGCCACGATCGCCTACCGCAACGCGTGCCTGAACGCGATCGAGTACCTCAAGAAGTTCGGCTACAGCGGCGAGCAGGCGTACCTGCTGATCAGCGCCGCCCCTGTCGAGGGGCGGGTGAGCGGCGTGGTGGACATCCCGAACGCCTGCTGCACGCTCTACCTGCCCACCGCCGTCTTCGACTTCGACATCCGCCCCACCGCGCAGGGGCCGCGCCGCGCCGACCGGGGGTCGTGCGCGGTGAGCACCTGACTCAGTGCTTCATCCTGTGGGTCTCGGGGCCGTACCCGAGCGTGCCCATCATCCCCTGCTCCTGGTGGTAGAGGTTGTGGCAGTGGAACATCCACTCGCCGGGGTTGTCGGCCCGCACGTCGATGTTCAGCCGCTCGCGCGGCAGGATGTTCACGGTGTCCTTGCGCGGCCCCTGCGGCCCCGCCGACGTGCGCACCTGGAAGGTGTGGCCGTGCAGGTGCATCGGATGCCACATGGGCGACTGGTTGTCGAGCACGATCCTGATCGTCTCGCCGCGCTCCACCCGCAGGCGCATCGGGTCGGCGGCCAGCCGGTCGTTGAGCGTCCACTCGTTGCCGGACGGCCGCATGCCGAGCGTCACCGTGACGCTCCTCGACGGGCGCGGCAGCAGGTCCTGCCGCCGCGCCTTCAGGTCCGCGTACCTCAGCATCCGCTGCGTCAGCTCCCGCAGCCGCACGTCGCTGCTGGGCGCCGCCGCCCGGTGCGAGGTGCGCACGATCGCGAACGCCCGCGCCCCCTTCCCCTCCGCCTCCGCCACCAGCGGGAACGCCCCCTCACCCAGCCGGACGAGGAAGTCGTACCGCTCGCCCATGCCGATGAGGAACGTGTCCACGGCGACCGGCGCGCACGGGAACCCGTCGGTGTGCGTCACCGCCATCCGATGGCCGCCCAGCGCCACCCGGAACGCCGTGTCGGCCGCCGCGTTGATCACCCGGAACCTGACGAGCCGCCCCGGCTTGCTGGCGAACACCTCGGGCGCGTCCGCCGCCCTGCCGTTCACCAGATGGTACGGATGCCGCAACTCACCCACGACCCCGCCCAGCGCGGTGCTGCGCAGCGTGTCGTCGTGCGCGGTGCTGGCGTTCAGCCGCCGCAACGCCTCGTCCGGGGTGCCGATCACGCCGTCGAGCCAGTCGTCGAGCACGACCGTGAACTCCTCGTCGTACCCGAGCGGCTCGTGCGGGTCGGCCACGATGAGCGGCCCGTACAGGCCGCGGTCGTTCTGCATGCCGACGTGCGAGTGGTAGAAGTACGTGCCGGGGTCGGGCGCGGTGAACACGTAGTCGAACATGCCGCCCGGCCGCACCGCCTGCTGCGTGTAGCCGGGGGCGCCGTCCATCCGGTGGTCCAGCCTGATGCCGTGCCAGTGCACGGTGGTGTCCGCGGGCAACTCGTTGACCAGCCTGGCCCGCACCAGGCCGCCCGCCGTCGCCTCGATGCGCGGGCCGGGCAACCGGCCGTCGTAGGCCCAGGTGGAGACGGTGCGCTTGCCGATCGAGACCTTCGCGGGCCTGGCCCGCAGCACGGCACCCCGGTGCGGGCGGCCCGTCACGGCGCCCGCCGCCACGGGCGCCGCGCTGCTCAGTGCGGCGAACATGCCGGTCACGAACAACCTGCGGGACAAGCCCCGATACGAACCATTCACTGCCGATCCCCCCATTCACCTGGCAAGGTAACTGAGAGTGATCAAGAATGCGCCGCGCCACGCTGAAGATCAACCGGCTCCTGGCGGGGCGGTGGAGCCGCGCACGACCAGCGACACCGGCAGCAGCAGCGTGCGCGCCGGGCGTCCCGGGTCGTCGATGCAGTCCAGCAGCATGCGCGCCGCCTCCGCGCCCAGCTCGTGGTGCGGCACCGCGACCGTGGTCAGCGGCGGTCGCAGCTTGTCCAGGAACGGCATGTCGTTGAAGCCGATCACGCTCACGTCCCCCGGGCAGGACAGGCCGCGCTCGGCGAACACGTCGTAGCAGCCGAGCGCGATCAGGTCGTTGCCCGCCACGACAGCCGTGAACGCTGCGCCCCGCGACAGCAGGGCGCGCAGCGCGGCGGCGCCGTCGCTCTCGCTCCAGCGCGCGCACTCCGCCACCAGGTCGCCCGGCAGGCCCAGGTCGCGGACGGCGTGCCGGAACGCCTGGGCCCGCACCCGGCCGGTGGACGTGCTGAGGGGGCCCGACAGGTGGGCGATCCTGGTGTGGCCGAGGGCGGCGAGATGGCGGACGGCGGCTGTCACGCCGGTGGCGTCGTCGCCGGTGACGGCAGGGAGGCTGAGATGCTCGACCTGGCGGTTGATCAGCACCATTCGGACGCCCTGCTCGTGGAGCTGCTCCAGCAGCGGGTGCTCCAGGCGGGCGGTGGCGACGATGAGGCCCTCGACCTGCCGGGCGCGCAGCGACTCGATCTTGGCGCGTTCGCGTTCCGCGTCGTTGTCGGTGTTGACGATCCAGACGTTGTAGCCGCCGGACTCCAGCACGCTCTCCACCCCGCGCACGATCGGCGGGAACAGCGGGTTCGTCAGGTCGGGGATGACCAGGCCGACCGTGGCCGTGCGGGAGGTCTTGAGGCTGCGGGCCACCGAGTTGGGCTGGTAGCCGAGTGCCTGGGCGGCGCGCATGACGCGGCGGGCGGTCTCGGCGCTGATCTGCTGGCGGGTCTTCGGGTTGAGCGCGCGGGAGGCCGTGGCGGTGTGGACGCCGGCGGCCTCGGCGACGTCGCGGAGGGTGGGGGCGGGGTTCGGCTGGGTCATCGCGCACCCCGGTCGAGGAGGCCCCGCTCGAGGAGGCCCTGGGTGAGGAGGTCGCCGGGTGGGGCGGTGCCGTGGCGGCGGCGGAGGGTGAGGATCGTCGTCAGTGCCGCCGGGTCGGGGCGGCCGTCGGCGATCAGGCCCTCGTCGGGGTCCTTGAGGCGATTCAGGTAGCGGGCGGCGGTGTCGCGCGGCAGGTGCAGGGCCGCCATGGCCTCCTCCACGACGATGGTGTCGGCGTCACCCGCCAGGATCGCCCGCGCGGTGGCGGACAAAGCGCTTGCGAGCGCCCGCACGCCACCCCTGCCGCCGTCGCGCGTGCTGCCGTCGTGTGTGCTGCTGTCGCGCGTGGTGCTGTCGCGGGTGCCGCTCGCGGGGCCGTCCAGGGTGGGGCCCGGGGCGCACAGCACCGTTCCGAGGTACGGCCGGGGCGCCCCCGCCAGCCGCACCGCCCCCGCGTCCTCGGCCCGCAGCTCGGACCCCGCGTTCAGCATGGTCGCCGCGCACCCCCCGCCCAGCAGCGCGTCCAGGCGGCGCGGCGTGGACCCGAGCGCGACCGTGCGGTAGTCGCCGCGCGCCAGCCCCACCGCCTCCATCGCCGCGTAGAGCGCGAACGCGAACCCCGAGTCGGGCACGTCCACCCCCGCCACCTGCCCCTTCAGCTCCGCCGCCGACGCCAGCCCGGGCCGGGCGTAGAGCGCCAGCCCGAGCCCCCGGTCCACGGCGGAGACGATGCGCACGTCGAGCGGGTCCACTCGCACGAAGCGATGCGCGATGACGTTGTCCGGGCTGGTCAGGGCGGCGTCGAGGGTCCCGTCGAGCAGGGCGGCGAACTGGGCGGGCGAGGAGGCGACAGGCTGCTCGCGCACGCCGGGATCGACGAGCCCGAGCCGCCGCCCGGCGCGCAGCAGCACGCTCGGGCTGAAGACGCCCACCGTCAACGGCCCACCCGCCATCGGGTCCCTCCCGGAAGACTGCACTCGTTTGCACCGAAGTCACTTGACCCTTGACAGTAACCGCATCCCCACGGATGCTCCAGGGCAGCGCAATCGTTTGCGGGGGAAGCCCATCGAAGGAGGGCTCATGACCGCCCAACCCGCCCGCCTGTCCCTGACGATCGCGATGGTGGCCGCCCTGGCGCTGACGGCCTGCGGGCAGCGCCCCTCGCAGACGCGGGCGGGCGAGACGGCCGCGCCGCTCGTCATCGGCGTCTCGCTCCCGCTGACCGGCGACTTCGCGCAGCCGGGCAGCGAGGCCAAGCGCGGTTACGAGATCTGGCGCGACATGGTCAACCCCGCGGGCGGCGTCCTGGGCAGGCAGGTCGAGCTGAAGATCGTGGACGACGCGAGCAACCAGGACACGGTGGTCGCCGACTACACCAAGCTGATCACGCAGGACAAGGTGGACCTGGTGCTGGGCACGTTCTCCTCGCTGCTCAACTACCCGGCCTCGGCGGTGGCGGAGAAGAACCGGATGGTGTTCGTGGAGCCGGCGGGCGGCGCGCCCGACATGTTCACGCGCGGCTTCCAGTACCTGTTCTTCGCCCAGCCCGCCACCGCGCCCCGCCAGGCGGACGTGTTCGTCAACTGGGTGAAGTCGCTGCCGGAGGGCGAGCGCCCGAAGACGGCGGCCTACCCCAGCCAGGACGACCCGTTCGCGCTGCCCGTCATCGAGTCGATGCGGCAGCAGTTGGAGGCGCTCGGCGTGAAGACCGTCTACAACGAGGTCTACCCCGCCGACACCACCAACTTCCAGAGCGTCGCCAGCACGCTGGCCAGCAAGAAGCCCGACCTGGTCGCGCAGGGCGCGGTCTTCGAGGACGGCGTGGGCCTGGTGCGCTCGCTCAAGCAGCTCGGCTTCTCGCCGGAGATGTTGTTCCAGACGTCCGCGCCGAGCAACTCCAGCCAGTACAGCGAGGGCGTCGGCGAGGCGAACACCGAGGGCGTGTTCTACACGGTGAGCTGGAACGAGAAGGCGGACACGCCGCTGAACGCCGAGTTCGTGGCCGCGTACAGGAAGGCCTACGACGCGCCGCCCGCCGAGGACGCGGCCGACGCGTTCGCCGCCGCGCAGGTGCTGCAGGCCGCCGTGCAGGCGGTCGGCGTCGTCGACCAGGACAAGATCAAGGACTGGCTGCACGCGAACACCGTGCAGACCCTGCTCGGCCCGCTGAGCTGGAAGGACAACGGCGAGCCCGAGGGCAGCTTCCTGCTGGCCCAGTGGCAGGGCGGCAAGGTCGAGGTGGTCGGGCCGCCCGAGCTGGCGACCACGAAGACCGTGGTGAACCCCAAGCCCGGCTGGGAGTGAGGCGATGGCGCACTTCGTGCAGGCGGTCGCGCTGGGGCTGCTGATCGGCGGGGTCTACGCGCTCATGGCGTCCGGGCTGACGCTGATCTTCGGGGTGATGCGGATCATCAACGTGGCGCAGGGCGCGTTCCTGGTGCTGGTCGCGATGGTGACGTGGTGGTTGTGGAACAGGACGGGGATCGACCCGATCGTGGCGTCCGTGGTGACCACGCCGATGATGTTCGGGTTCGGGTGGCTGGCGTACCGGCTGCTCGTCTCGCGGATCCGGGGGGCGTCGCCGTCCATGTCGGTGCTGCTGACGTTCGGGCTGGCGCTGGTCATCGAGGGGGTGCTGAACCTCACGGCGGGCAACAAGTTCAAGTCGGCCGGGCCGTCGTACTTCGAGGAGTCGTTCAGGGCCGGCTCGATCTCGCTGCCGAAGGCGCAGGTGTTCGGGTTCGTGGCGGCGGTGGCGGTGCTGGCGGTGCTGCACGTCGTGCTGAACAGGACCTGGACGGGACGGGCGATCAGGGCGGCCACGCAGAACCCGTCGGGCGCCGCGCTGGTCGGGGTGGGCGCGGCGGGCACGGCGGCGCTGGCGTTCGCGATCGGCAGCGCGACGGCCGGGGTCGGCGGGTCCATCCTGTCGGTGCTGTATCCGTTCTTCCCCGCCTCCCACTACGAGTGGATCTCGCGGCTGCTCGGCATCGTGGTGCTCGGCGGCCTGGGCAGCCTGCCCGGCGCGGTGGTCGGGGCGATCGTCCTCGGGCTGGCGGAGACGCTGACCGCGACGTACGGCTCGCTCGGCTGGTCCACGCTCGTCTTCTACCTGGTGATCATGGCGGTGCTGCTGGTCAGGCCCCAAGGATTGTTCGGGGCGCGGCTGAGGGAGGACGCCGCGTGAAGGCCCATGCCGTCGCGGCGGCGTGCCTGGTCGTGCTGCTGGTCTATCCCGTGGTCAACCCGTGGCAGCCGTACCCGCAGGCGGTGCTGCTGCTCGGGTTCCTGCTGGCGATCCAGGCGTCGAGCTGGAACATCATCTCCGGGTACGCCGGTTACATCTCGCTCGGGCACAGCATGTTCCTCGGGCTCGGGTCGTACACGGTGGGCATCCTCGCGCTGCGCTGGGGGGTGAACCCGCTGTGGGTGGCGCCGCTCGGCGGCGTGGTGGCGACGGTGGTCGCGGTGCTCATCGGCTCGGTCGTGCTGCGCACCCGGGGCCACGCGTTCGTCATCATCACGATCGCGATGCTGCTCGCCGCGCAGATCATGGCGGTCAACCTCAGAGGGCTGACGCGCGGCTCCGACGGGATCACGCTGGAGCTGCCGTTCTGGCACCGCGACTTCCAGAACATCCCCTTCTACTACGCCTTCCTCCTGCTGCTGGTGCTCACGGTGCTGTTCAGCGCGTGGCTGCGGCGCACCAAGCTCGGCACGGGGCTGGTCGCGATCCGGCAGGACGAGGGCAAGGCCGCCTCCATCGGCGTCAACACCACCCGCTTCAAGATCGTCGCGTACGCGGCCAGCGCGTTCTTCATCGGCGTGGGCGGTGGCGTCTACGCCTACTACCTCACCTTCATCAACCCCGTCGGCTCCTTCGCCATCCTCGGCAGCGTCACGATCGTGCTGGCCGCGCTGGCCGGCGGGCGCGGCACGCTGTACGGGCCGGTCGTCGGCGCCTTCCTGGTCAACCTGGTCAGCGAGGCGGCCACCGTCTACGCGGGCGGCGTGCAGTCGCGGGTGCTGCTGTTCGGCGGGGCGCTGGTGCTGGTCGTGCTGTTCCTGCCGAACGGGCTGCTGCCGACGGCGGGGGAGTGGTGGCGGCGCAGGCATCCGGCACCGGTCGAGTACATCGAGCAGCCGGTCGTGTCCTCCGTGCGCGATCGGCTGCCCGAGAGACCCGCGAAGGGCGAGGTGCTGCTGTCGCTGCGCGGCGTCTCCAAGCGGTTCGGCGGGCTGGTCGCCGTGGAGGACGTCTCGCTCGACGTGCGGCAGGGCACGATCACGGCGCTGATCGGCCCCAACGGCTCCGGCAAGACCACCCTGTTCAACCTGATCACCGGCGGGCTGCCGGCCGACTCGGGCGAGATCCGCCTGGACGGGCGGCGCATCGACGGGCTGCGGCCCTGGCGGCGCTGCCATCTCGGGCTGGGCCGGTCGTACCAGGTGACCAGGCTGTTCCCCGACCTGACCATTCAGGAGAACGTGGTCGCCCCGCTCGCCGACTCCCGCTGGCGGACCATGCTGTCCGACGCCGTGCACGGCCACGAGGCCGAACGCGCCCGCGAGCTGCTCGACCTGGTCGGGCTCGGCCGCTTCGCCGCCCAGCCGGCGGGCGCGCTGTCGTACGGGCAGCAGAAGCTCGTCGAGCTGGCCCAGGTGCTGATGCTCGAACCCCGCCTGATCCTGCTCGACGAGCCGGCGGGCGGCGTGAACCCCGGCCTGCTCGGCCGCATCACCGAGGTGATCCGCGAGCTGAACGCGGCCGGCGTCACGTTCCTCGTCGTCGAGCACAACATTCCGCTCGTGCTCGACCTGTGCGACCCGGTCGCGGTGCTCGCGGGCGGCCGGGTGATCGCGGAAGGGACACCGGAGCGGATCAGGGAGGACCCGGCGGTGCTGGAGGCGTACCTGGGGGCCGGTTGGACGCCGGCGGTGAGATAGATGCTGCAGCTCAAGGCGGTGGTGGCGGGCTACGGCGGCGGCAGCGTGCTGCGCGGCGTGGACCTGGAGTGCGCCGAGCGCACGATCACCTGCGTGGTCGGCCCCAACGGCGCGGGCAAGTCCACGGTGCTGCGGGCGATCAGCGGCCTGATCGTCCCGACCGAGGGCGAGATCCGGCTGGACGGCGAGCCCATCGGCGGGCGCGCCCCCGACGAGATCCTGCGCAGGGGCGTCGCCCAGGTACCGCAGTCGCACGCGCTGTTCCCCGCCATGTCCGTGCAGGAGAACGTGCTGATGGGCGGCTACCTCATCCGCAAGGACAGGAAACTGCTGCGCGAACGCCTCGACCAGGTCAGGGAACGCATGCCCGTCGTCGCGCAGCGGGCCCGCGAGCACGCCGGCAACCTCAGCGGCGGCCAGCGGCGCATGGTCGAGATCGCCCGCTGTCTCATGCTCGACCCGCGCCTCATCCTGCTCGACGAGCCGTCGCTGGGCCTCGACCCGCGCGGGCTGGCCGGCGTCGCCGAGGTCGTCCAGCGGCTCAGCCAGGCCGGCACCACCGTGCTGCTCGTCGAGCAGAACGTCCGGCTCGGGCTGGGGCTGGCCACGCACGGCGTGGTGATGGAGGGCGGCCGGGTCCGCCTGACCGGCACGGCCGCCGCCGTCCGCGACAACCCCGAGATCGCGTCGCTCTACCTGGGAGGAGGTACACGGTGGACGAGCGAGTCGCCTCCGCCATCGCGCACTGGGGACCCCGGTTCACCGCCAACGGCGTGACCGTCTCCGACCTCGAGCGCATCACCCGCGACCTGGACTCCTGGGACGGCTGGTGCTCCGCCTGGTGGGCCGTCGCCGCCGAGCACGAACGGCTCGGCAGGCAGGCGCTGGCCACCGGGCGGCTGCTGTCGGCCGGCCGGCACCTGGCGCAGGCCGCGCTCTACTTCCACTTCGCCAAGTTCGTCTACACCGCCGACCTCGGCCAGGCCCGCCGCGCCCACCAGCGGGCCGTCACCTGCCTGGACGACGCCCTGCCCCACCTGTCGCCGCCCGGCAGGCGGATCGAGATCGACTTCGAGGGCGGCGCGCTCGTCGGCGTCCTCCGCCTGCCGCCGGGCCCCGGGCCGCATCCCGCCGTGCTCCTGCTGTCCGGGCTGGACTCGGCCAAGGAGGAGCACCGGGTCGTCGAGCAGCTCTTCCTCGAACGCGGGCTGGCCACCTTCACCGTGGACGGGCCGGGGCAGGGCGAGGCCGAGTACGACCTGCCCATCAGGGCCGACTGGTCGGGGCCGGGCAAGGCGCTGCTCGACACGCTGGCCGCCGAACCGCGCGTGGACGCCGCCCGGCTCGGCGTCTGGGGGGTCAGCCTCGGCGGCTACTACGCCCCCAGGGTGGCGGCGGCCGAGGCCGGCCGGGTTCAGGCGTGCGTGGCGCTGGCGGGGCCGTACGACTTCGGCGACTGCTGGGGCTGCCTGCCCGAGCTGACCAGGGAGACCTTCCGCGTACGGTCGGGAGCCCCCACCCAGGAGGAGGCCCGCCGCATCGCCGCCACCCTCACCCTGGAGGACACCGCGCCCGCGATCACCGCGCCACTGCTCGTCGTGTTCGGCCGCAAGGACCGGCTCATCCCCTGGCGGCAGGCCGAACGGCTGGCCGCCGCGACGGGCGGCGACAGCGAGCTGCTGATGCTCGAAGAGGGCAACCACGGCTGCGCCAACCTCACCCCCTGGCACCGTCCCTACACCGCCGACTGGCTGGCCCAGCGGCTCGCGAAAGGCACCCAGCGATGACTCGACACAGGGCCGGCTGGATCGGCACCGGCCGCATGGGCTATGCCATGGCCGAACGGCTGGCGGCGGCCGGGGTGGACCTGGCCGTGTGGAACAGGACCAGGGCCAAGGCGGAGCCGCTGCGCGCGCACGGCATCCAGGTGGTCGGCGACGTCGCCGCCCTGCGCGACCGCGACGTCGTCTTCACCACCGTCGCCGCCTCAGGCGACCTCACGGAGGTCCTGGACGAGCTGTTCGCCGACGGGGCGGGGCCCGGCGTCGTGGTGGACTGCTCCACCGTGTCCGCCGAGGCGTCGGCCGCCGCCCGCGCCACCTGCGCCAGGAACGGCAGCGGCTTCCTGGCCGCGCCGGTCAGCGGCAACGCCAAGGCCGTCAAGGCGGGGCTGATCAGCTTCGTCTGCTCGGGGCCGCGCGAGACGTACGAGCGGGTGTCGGAGCTGCTGGCGCACCTGGGCAGGTCGGCCACGTACGCGGGCGAGGGCGAGATCGCCCGCCTGGTGAAGATCGCGCACAACCTGCTGCTCGGCGTCGTCGCCCAGACGCTCGCCGAGGCCACCGTGCTGGCCGAGAAGGGCGGCGTGCCCCGGCACGCCTTCCTGGAGTTCCTGAACGACAGCGTCGTCGGCTCGCCGTTCACCCGCTACAAGTCGCCGGCGTTCGTGCACCTCGACTACACCCCCACCTTCACCCCCGTGCTGCTGCGCAAGGACTTCGACCTGGGCCTGGCCGCCGCCCGCGAGCTGGGCGTGCCCATGCCGGTCACCGCGCTGACCGCGCAGCTCGTGCAGGCCGCCATCGGCACCGGCAGGACCGGCGAGGACTTCGCCATCCTGCTCGACCTCCAGGCCGCCGCCTCCGGGCTGGAGCTCAAGCCCGAGGACGTGCCCGTGGACGACGGGCTCGGCTCATGAACACGCCGCTGCCCGCCCCCGGCCACATGGGCGTCGACTACGAGCAGCGCGTCGACTTCGGCCGCCTGCGCGCCCACCGCCTCGACCGGGCCCGCGCCGCGCTGGCCGGCAGCGCGTGCGGCGCGTTCCTGCTGTTCGACTTCTACAACATCAGGTACGTCACCCAGACCTGGATCGGCGGCGCCCTCGGCGACAAGATGACCAGGTACGCCCTGCTCACCCGGGGCGGCTCGCCCAAGCTGTGGGACTTCGGCTCCGCCGCCCGCCACCACCGCCTGCACAGCCCGTGGCTGGACCCGGCCGACTGCCACGCGGGCATGCTGGGCCTGCGCGGCGCCATCGCCCCGACCGCGGGCCTCATGGAGGACGCCGTCCGCCGCATCAAGGGCATCCTCACCGACGCCGGGCTCGACGGCGAGCCCGTCGGCGTGGACCTCGTCGAGCCGCCGTTCCTGTTCGAGATGCAGCGCCAGGGGCTGCGCGTCGTCGACTGCCAGCAGCTCATGCTGGACGCCCGCGTCATCAAGTCCACCGACGAGATCATGCTGCTCACGCAGGCCGCCGCCATGGTGGACGGCGTCTACCAGGACGTCGTCGAGGCGCTCAGACCCGGCATCCGCGAGAACGAGATCGTCGCCCTGGTCAACAAGCGCCTCTACGAGATGGGCTCCGACCAGGTCGAGGCCGTCAACGCGGTGAGCGGCGAACGCTGCAACCCGCACCCGCACAACTTCTCCGACCGCCTGATCAGGCCCGGCGACCAGGCGTTCTTCGACATCATCCACTCCTACAACGGCTACCGGACCTGCTACTACCGCACGTTCGGCGTGGGCAGCGCGACCGCGTCGCAGCGGGAGGCCTACGTCAAGGCCCGCGAGTGGATGGACGCCTCCATCGCGATGATCAAACCCGGGGTGGGCACCGACCAGGTGGCGGCCGTGTGGCCCCGGGCCACCGAGTTCGGGTTCGAGGACGAGATGGCGGCCTTCGGGCTGCAGTTCGGGCACGGCCTGGGGCTGGGGCTGCACGAGCGGCCGATCATCTCGCGGCTCAACAGCATGCGGGAGCCGATCGAGTTGCGGGCCGGGATGGTGTTCGCGCTGGAGACGTACTGTCCGGCCAGCGACGGGTTCTCGGCGGCGCGGATCGAGGAGGAGGTCGTGGTGACGCCGGAGGGGTGCCGGGTGCTGACGCTGTTCCCGGCCAAGGAGCTGATCGTCGCCAGCGCCTACTGAAACGATCACTGGATGGCCTTCAGCACCGCCTCGCGGTCCAGCGGGAGGTCACGGACGCGGACGCCGAGCGTCGCGGCGAGCGCGTTGGCGATGGCCGCCGCCACCGGCCCCTGCGCCGCCTCACCCGCGCCCACCGACGGCGTGCCCGGATGTTCGACCAGCTCCACCACCACCTCCGGCGCCTCGGAGAACCGCAGGATCGGGTAGCTCTCCCAGTCGCCGCTGGTGATCGCCCGCCGGTCGAACCGCACCCGCTCCTTCAGCGTCCAGCTCGTCGCCTGGGTGGCGCCGCCCTCGATCTGGTTGCGCACGCCGTCGGGGTTGACGACCTGGCCGACGTCCACGGCGATCGTCAGGCGGCGCACCCGCACGTCCTGCTCGGCCGCCACCTCCGCCACCGCCGCGCAGTACGCGCCGGTCCCCTTGTACCTGGCGAACCCCAGGCCCAGGCCTGGCGCGCCCCAGCCCGCCGCGTCGGCCGCGCGCTCCACGACCGCCCTGGCGCGGGGGTCGCTCAGGTGGGCCAGCCGGTACGCGAGCGGGTCCATGCCCGCGGCGGACGCCAGCTCGTCCATGAACGACTCGATGGCGAAGACGTTCATGAACGCGCCCAGCGAGCGCAGCGCCGACGACCGGATCGGCGTCTCCAGCACGCGGTGGCCGGTGACCTCCAGCCACGGGAAGTCGTAGCCCGGCACCGCGTTGCGCGCCATGCCCAGGCCCGACTGCGGCGACGGGTCCACGGCCGGCGGGTACGCCCAGGGCCGCTCCAGGTGGGCGCCGGCGAGCAGGCCGGGCACGCCGCCCGCGTAACCGGGGCGGCTGAGGTGGCCCTGGCTCCACACGTCGTGCCGCCAGGAGCGCACCAGCCCCGCCTCGTCCACGGTCGCCGCCACGTCCACCGACATGGCCGAGCCGAACGGGGCCCAGGTCAGCTCGTCCCGCCTGCTCCAGCGCACCTGCACCGGCCTGCCGCCGGCCTCGCGGGCCAGCAGGGCCGCGTCGAGCGCCACGTCGTCGGCGGCGTTGTGGCCGTAGCAGCCCGCGCCCTCGACGTGGTGCACCTCGACCTCCGCCGCCAGCAGCTCGGCGAGGGCTCTGCGCAGGGGGTGGACGCCCTGGGTGTGGCTCCAGACCTCCAGGCTCCCGCCGGAATTCCAGCGGGCGGCGGCGCAGCTCGGGGCGATCGAGGCGTGCGCGATGAACGGCCTGCTGTAGGTGGCCGCGTGCCGCTCTCCGTCGGGTGGAGGGCCGGTGGGGGTGCGCACGGTGATCGTCTCGTGCGGGCCCCGGCGGAGGAAGGTGTGCAGGTCGTGCTCGTCGGGGAGCGTGTCGTGGTCGGCCCACTCGGCGGCGCGGGCGAGGGCGGCCAGCGCCCGGTCGGCTTCGGCCTCCGTCTCGGCCAGGACGCCGACGAACGAGCCGTCGCGTACGACGTGCAGGCCCGGGGCAGGGGTGAGGCGGGTCAGGCGGGCGGCGGGGGAGGGCGGGCGCAGGACCCGGCCGTAGAGCTGGCCGGGTAGGCGCAGGTCGTGGATGAAGCGGGGGCGGCCCGCGACCTTGTCGGGAAGGTCCAGCCGGGGCACGCTCACCCCGACGAACCTCCCCGCCCCAGCACCCCCAGCCTGATCACGTACGCGCTCGCACGTCTCCCGCAGCGCCGCCCCCGCGACGGCCACGGACATGCTGCCCGCCGTGAACCCCTGATCGGGCCCCGCACCGGTAGAGGCGGGAAGCATCCGCACCCGGGACAGCTCGACCCCCAGCGCGTCGGCGGCGATCTGGGCCAGCGCCGTGAGCACCCCCTGCCCCAGCTCCGCCTTCCCGGCCCGCACGAAGACCACGCCGTCGTCCCGCACCGACACCACGCCGTCGTCCGAGACGAACACCATCTCCCGCCTCATCACTCGGCCGCCTTCAGCACCGCGCGCACGACCCGCCGCTGCACCCCGCACCGGCACAGATGCCGATCCAGCGCCGCCACCACCGCCGGCTCATCCGGTCGCGGCTCGCGCGCCAGCAGGGCGGCAGCGCTGACGAGCATCCCCGACAAGCAGTACCCGCACTGCCCCGCCTGCTCCTCCAGCACCGCCCGCTGCACCGCGTGCAGTTCGTCCCCGGGCGCGAGCCCTTCGACCGTCACCACGGCCCGCCCCTCCGCGGCCGACAAAGGCGTGTCGCAGGCGGCGGTCACCACCCCGTCGAGCAGCACGAAGCACGCCCCGCACAACCCGGCCCCGCACCCGAACCGGGTCCCGACCAGCCCCAGCTCGCCGCGCAGCACGTCGAGCAGCGGCGTGCCGGGTTCGGCGGTCACCTCGGCGGCGGCCCCGTTGACGGTCAGCCGGATCACGTGAACACCTCGGGATGCCGGGACAGCTCCATCCGCGTCCGCCGGATGTGCCCGCGCAGGCACCGTTCCGCGTCCTCGACGTCGCGCCGTTCGATGGCGTCGAGCAGCAGCCGGTGCTCGGCGTTGACGACCCACCGCCGCGCCGGCCCCGTCAGCCGCATGAAGGCCCGCCGGTGGTGCTGGGTGGCGTTCCACATCCTGACGACCATGCCGGAGAGCTGCTCGATCGCGCACCCGCTGTACGTCAGCAGGTGGAACTCGCGGTCGAGCGCGAGGAACTCGCCGAGGTCGGTGTTGGCCTCGATCTTGTCCTGGACGGCCGCCAGCCGCCGGTGGTCGCCGGCGGTCAGGTGGGGGATGCTCTCGGCCAGGGCGAGGGGTTCGAGCCGCTCGCGCATCCGGTACATCACCTCCACCTCGTGCATGCCCGGTTTGGGCACCCGCGCGCCCCTGCGCGGATGGTGCTCGGTGAGCCCCTCCGCCGCCAGCATGCGCAGCGCCTCGCGGACCGGCAGCCGGCTGGCGCCGAGCCGCTCGGCCAGCTCCTCCTGCCTGATCCGCTCGCCGGGCGCGATCGCCCCGCTCAGGATGGCCTCCCGCAGGTGGTCGGCCACCCGCTGGCTCTCAGGCGCCCGCACGGTCGAACGCCCCCGGGTACGACACCAGCTCGAACTGCATGCCCCAGGGCGCCAGGAAGTACACCCACCGCTTCCCCGGGACCGGCCCCATGCTGGCCGACGGCTCCCCGAGCACCCGGACGCCCCGGCCGCGCAGGTAGCCGACGGCCGCGTCGAGGTCCTCCACGCACAGCGCCACGTGGTGCCCGCCGACGTCGCTGTTGCGCGGCGGCTCGCGGCGCTGCCCGGGCGCCGCGTACTGGAACACCTCGAACAGCGTCCGCTCGCCGAAGCGGAAGAAGTGCAGCCGCTCCATCACCGCCCGGGGGTGCACGTTGAGCCGCTCCCGCATCCACGCGGTGTCGTCGTGGCGGAACGGGCCGATCGAGTACAGGTACTCGCAGCCGAGCACGTCCACCAGGAACGCCCTGGCCTGTTCCAGGTCCGGCACCGTGAAGCCGATGTGATCAAGGCGGCTCAACCCGGGAAGTCCGCTCATCGACCCTCCTTTGGATCCAAAACAGCCTATGCCCGCCCGTGCAGGCCGCCTAGGGCTGTTTTCTGGATCCATTCCGTGTAACGCTGAGGAATGCCCCAGCATCACAGGCTCGAACCGCCGGCGCCCTGGGTCGAGGTGACCGCCACCGGCGACGACTGGGACGCCGCCGACCCGCACCTGCTGACCACGATGCTCGGCCACCTGCTGCTGATCAGGACGTTCGAGGAGTACGTGCTCGACCTGGCCAGGGCGGGCCTGGTGCACGGCCCGGCGCACTCCAGCATCGGCCAGGAGGGCGGCGCGGCCGGCTCGATCCTGGCGCTGGCCCCCGGCGACACGGTCAACGGCTCCCACCGGGGGCACCACCAGTTCCTGGCCAAGGCGCTGGCGCACGTCGAGCCGAAGGGCCTCGACCCGGCGGGGGAGTTCTCGCCGGAGGTGCGCGAGGTGCTGCTGCGTACGCTCGCCGAGATCTGCGGCCTGGACCGCGGCTTCAGTCACGGCCGCGGCGGCTCCATGCACCTGCGCTGGAAGGAGGCGGGCGCCATCGGCACGAACGCGATCGTGGGCGGCGGCGTGCCGTTCGCGGCGGGGTCGGCGTGGGCGCACCGGCGGGCGGGCACCGGGGCGGTCGCGGTGACGTACTTCGGCGACGGGGCCGCCAACATCGGCTCCACCCTGGAGACGCTGAACCTGGCCGCCGCGTGGAAGCTGCCGCTCTGCTTCTTCGTGGAGAACAACCGCTACGCCGTCTCCACCGGCGTGGCCGAGGCGACCGCCGAGCCGAGGCTGTCGGCGCGCGGGCCTGGGTTCGGCGTACCGAGCTGGAAGGTGGACGGCATGGACCCGCTGGCCGTCTGGCTGGTCATGCGCGAGGCGGTCGCGCACCTGCGTTCCGGCGAGGGCCCTGTCCTCGTCGAGGCGGACGTCTACCGCTACTTCCACCAGAACGGCCCCTTCCCGGGCAGCGCGTTCGGCTACCGCAGCAAGCAGGAGGAGCAGGAGTGGCGGGCGCGCGACCCGATCGAGCGGCTCGCGGGCCACCTCGCCCGCCGCGGCATCCTCGCCCGCGCCGAGGTGGAGGCCGCCACCGTACGGGCGAAGGACCTGATGGCGGACGTCGGCGGCGAGCTGCTCGAACCCCTGCCCGGCGGCACGCCCGGCAGGCGCAGGATCAGGCCCGGCCAGTGGCCCGACCCCGGCTTCGCGCACGTGGGCGTGCGCGGCGACCTCGCGGAGTTCGGCGGCGCGCGGCTGGCCGACCGCGACACGTTCACCGGGGAGCTGACCGAGCGGAAGTTCATCGACGCCGTGTCGGGGGTGATGGCGCGGCGGATGCGCGCCGACCCGTCGATCGTCGTGCTCGGCGAGGACGTGCACCGGCTCAACGGCGGCACCAACGGCGCCACCAGAGGGCTCAAGGAGGCCTTCCCCGACCGCGTGCTCGGCACCCCCATCAGCGAGAACGCGTTCACGGGCCTGGCCGGCGGCATCGCCTCCGACGGGCGCTGCACGCCCGTGGTGGAGCTCATGTACGCCGACTTCATGTGGGTCGCCGCCGACCAGCTCTTCAACCAGATCGCCAAGGCCAGGCACATGTACGGCGGCGGCGACGCCATGCCGCTGGTCCTGCGCAGCAAGGTCGCGATGGGCACCGGCTACGGCTCCCAGCACTCGATGGACCCGGCGGGCCTGTTCGCCACCGCGCCCGGTTGGCGCATCGCCGCGCCGTCCACGCCGTTCGACTACGTCGGCCTGATGAACAGCGCGCTGCGCTGCCGCGACCCGGTCGTGCTGCTGGAGCACGTCGATCTGTACGGCTCCACGGGGGAGTGCCCGGTGGACGACCTGGACTACTGCATCCCCGTCGGGCGGGCCAGGGTGCGGCGGGCGGGCTCGAAGGTGACGGTGCTGACGTACCTGGCGATGACCGCGTACGCGCTGCGCGCCGTCGAGTCGGCGGGGGTGGACGCCGAGGTGATCGACCTGCGCTGGCTGGACCGGGCGAGCTTCGACTGGGAGACGGTCGGGGCGAGCGTGAGGAAGACGAACAACGTGCTGATCGCCGAGCAGGGCCCGATGGGCGCGTCGTACGGCGGGTGGCTGGCGGACGAGATCCAGCGGCGGCTGTTCGACTGGCTGGACGGGCCGGTGCAGCGGGTGACCGGCGGGGAGGCGTCGCCGAGCATCAGCAAGGTGCTGGAGCGGGCGGCCATCGCGCAGGAGGAGGAAGTGGCGGCCAAGCTGGTGGAGATGGCGAGGTGGTGGTGAGCGCCGCCCCGGTCGCGCGGATCCCGGCGAGCCCGCTGGCGCGGCGGCTGGCCAGGGAGGCGGGCCTGCCGCTCGACGGGATCACCGGCACCGGCCCGGACGGCCGCGTGATCCGCCGCGATGTGGAGGCGGCGGTGCGGGACCCGGTAGTGACGCCGTACTTCTCCGTGCGCGGCACCGCCCGCGTCGGCAAGCTGCTCAAACTCCTGCGCCGCCTCGAAGACAGCGGCGTCGCGATGACCGTCCTGCCTGTCGTGCTCAAGGCCGCCGCCCACGCCTCCCGGCAGACACTCGCGGTGACCGTGGACCTCTCCGTCACCCTCCACGGCGGCACCCTGGTGCTCCGCGAGGCGGACCGCCGATCGCTCACCTCGATCGCCGCCGCCCTGGACGCCCCGGACGCGTCCGAGCCGGTGGGCGGCGTCATGACGGTGCTGGCCCTGGACGCCGAGGAGTTCACCGCGCCGGTCGTCCCGCCCCAGCGGGCGGCCCTGGCCGTCGGCGCCGTGCGCAGGGAGCCGGTGGTGGGCGGGGACGGCAGGCTCAAGGCACGTCATGTGATGCGCGTGACGCTGTCGGCCGACCCCCGCGCGATCGACGTCACGGCGGCCACCGCCTGGATGGCGGCGTTCTTGGCGCTGCTCGCCGACCCCGTGCGCGTCCTGGCCTAGCGAAATTCACCCCTTGCTCCGGCGGCACGTGAGGATTACGGTGTTAATCGTTTAACACCGGCCGAGGGCCGACCGATGACAACTTCCCTTCCGCGCTCCATAACCCGAGATCCAGGCACCCGATTACCCTATAAGCCTGTAGGGAATGCTAGGTTATTCGACTAACATGAGACCAACAGCACGACAAGTGGCCGAGCTGGCGAACGTGTCAGTGGCGACCGTCTCCTACGTCCTCAGCGGCAAGGACCGTCCTGTCGCCGCCGAGACCAGGCAGCGGGTGCTCGACGCCGCCAGGCAGCTCGGCTACACCCCCAATCAGGCGGCCAGAAGCCTGCGCAAACGCCGTACCCAGCGCGTCTGCCTGGTGCTCAGCTCGTTCGGCGGGGTCCCCGCCGACGTGCGGCTGGCGACGGACCTGCACGAGATGGCCGACGCGCGCGGCTACTCGGTGGTCACGCTGTCCGTCTACGACGAGGCACGCGCTCAGGCGGCGGTCGAGGTGCTGCGCGGCGGCATCGCCGACGGGGCGCTGATCCACGTCGTCGGCGATCACCTCGCTCACGACCTGCTCGCCGGGCTGGCAGCCACCGGGCTGCCGATGGTGGTGCTGGGCAACGAGAGCGGGCTGAAGGGCTGCGACCTCGTCCGCACGCCGGAGGCCGAGGCGTGCGCCGAGGCCGTCGAGCACCTGCTCCAGACGGGGCGGCGGCGCATCGCCTACATGGCGCACCGGTTCGAGGTCTACCGCGACAAGCCCATGGGGCGGCTGCTCGGCTACACCACCGCCCTGGATC
The DNA here is from genome assembly GCF_039531895.1 of Nonomuraea monospora. Lineage (NCBI taxonomy): Bacteria > Bacillati > Actinomycetota > Actinomycetes > Streptosporangiales > Streptosporangiaceae > Nonomuraea > Nonomuraea monospora. Next base: position 264,862 of record NZ_BAAAQX010000002.1, on the reverse strand, counting down.
GGCACGGCGTCAAGGAGCGCATCGTCACCGGGGGAGCGGACGACCGCGTGGCCGCGTACCAGACGGCGACCGAGCTGCTCAGCTCACCCGACAGGCCCGACGCGATCTTCGCCGCGTCCGACCGGGCGGCGATCAGCGCCATCTGGGCCGCCAGGGACCTCGGGCTGAGCGTGCCTGGCGACGTCGCCGTCGTCGGCGTCGGCAACATCGACGAGGGTCTCATCAGCAATCCCCAGCTCAGCACCGTCGGTCCGCTCCGCCACGACTACACCGACGTCGTACGCCTGCTCTTCGACCGCCTCCAGGCCGAGGAGCCGCCACCCGCCCGCGAGATCGTCCGTTCGTGGACCTTCGTGCGGCGGGGTTCGTCCTAGAAGGGAAATCTCGACATGCCCTCCCACCCCTCACGCCGTGACCTGCTCCGCCTCGCCGGGGCCGCCGCCGCCATCCCCGTCCTGTCGTCCTGCGCGGGAGCGCCCGCCACGCAGAGCGCCGCGCCGGGCACCTTCACGGTCTACTGGAACGCGGGCCACGACTACCAGGCCTACCGCAAGGTGATCGCCGAGTTCGAGCAGGCCAACAAGGTCAAGGTCAACCTGCAGAAGTACCAGTGGCCCGACCTGCGCACCAGGCTGCTGGCCGACTTCGCCTCCGGCACCGTGCCCGACCTGGTGGAGGAGCCCGGCGGGTGGGTGCAGGAGTTCGCCGTGTCCGGCAACGCCCGCTCGCTGCAGGACTTCGTCGACCGCGACGGCCAGGCCATGGGCTTCCCGTCCGACTGGCAGCCGGTGACGGTCGAGCGCAACTCCTACCAGGGCAAGGTCTACGGGGTGCAGCTCCACCTGACCTGCAACACGCTGCTCTACAACCAGGCCATGCTCCGCGAGGCGGGCGTCGAGGTGCCGACGACCTGGGAGGAGTTCCTCGACGCGGCCAGGAAGCTGACCAAGGACGGCGTGTACGGCGTCGCGCTCAACCAGGACTACACCTACCTGTGGCCGTGGATGGTGCAGGCCGGCGTCACCCCCTACGACCTGGAGACCAAGGCGATCATGGAGCCGCGCGCCGACGCGGTCGCCGCCCTGCAGTTCCAGGCCGACCTCGTGCACAAGCACAAGGTGGCCCCGGTGCCCGTGGCGGGCACCGACTACTCCGGCCCGCAGAAGCTGTTCTCCGCCAAGCGCGCCGCGATGATCCTCACCGGCCCGTGGGACCTCGACCCCATCAGGAAGACCAGCCCCGACCTCGAGCTGGGCGTCGCGCCGCCGCTGAAGAACAAGACGGCGGCCACCCAGGCGGCGGGCGTCAGCATGTTCGTGCCCGCCAAGGCCACCAGGCCCGAGCTGTCGTGGGACTTCATCAAGCGCATCACCGCCCTCCAGGTCGAGCAGGCCGCCACCAAGGAGACCGGCATGCTCATGCCGCGCAAGTCCTGGGTGGACCTGCCCGAGGTGCAGTCCGACGCCGCCACCAAGGTCTTCGCCGACGCGCTGCCCACGGCCAGGGACTCCTCCCAGGAGGTGCGCCTGACCGGCCAGCTCGGCAAGTGGGAGGAGCAGCTCAAGGTCATGTACCAGCAGGTGCTCATCCAGAACAAGCCGGCGGCCGAGGCGCTCGACAGCTTCGTCAAGACCGCGGAGGGCTTCCTGAAGTGAGGCCGCGCACGTTGTACGGCCGCTACGCCAGGACCGCCTACCTGTTCCTGCTCCCGGCGATCCTGTTCTTCGCGGCGTTCTTCTACCTGCCCATCGGCAACGTGGTGGCCACCAGCTTCCGCACCGGGCCGATGGCCGACCAGTGGACCGGCCTGGGCAACTACGCCCAGGCCGTGACGGACCCCGCCGTGCGGCACTCGTTCCTGGTGACGGCGATCTTCTCGGTGCTCGTGGTGCTCGGCTCGATCGTGCTCGGGCTGGCGCTGGCCCTGGCCATCGACCAGCCGCTCAAGGGGCGGGTGGTGTTCCGGGTGGTGCTGCTGGTGCCGTACCTGACCTCCGTCGCCATCGTCGGCCTGCTGTGGCGCAACATCCTCGACCCCGAGCTGGGCGTGCTGAACCGGGCGCTGATGGCGATCGGGCTGCCCACCCAGCAGTGGCTCAACACCGCGCCGCTGCTCACGATCGCCGCCGTCACGCTCTGGCAGAGCGTCGGCTACACGATGGTGCTGTTCCTGGCCGGGCTGCAGGGCATCCCCGAGACCTACCACGAGGCCGCCAAGATCGACGGGGCGGACGCCTGGCGCCGCTTCTGGCGGATCACGCTGCCGCTGCTCGCGCCCACCACGCTGTTCGTGTCGGTGATGGCGGTCATCTCGGGGCTGCAGGCGTTCGGGCAGGCGTACATCATCACCGGCGGCGGCCCGGGCGACGCCACCGACCTGTCCGTCTTCCACATCTTCAACGTCGCCTTCCGCACCAGGGACTTCGGCTACTCCTCGGCCCAGTCGGTGCTGCTGCTCATCGTGATCGTGCTGTTCACGCTGGTCCAGCTCAGGGCCGGGCGGCGCTCGGAGGTCACGTACTGATGCGCAAGTGGCTGCTCTACACCCTGCTCGGGCTCGCCTCGCTGATCACGGTCGTGCCGCTGCTCTACATGCTGTCGCTGTCGCTGCAGACGGAGGCCGAGACCCTGGCGGCCGACGCCGTGCTGGTGCCCGCGTCGCCGCAGTGGGGCAACTACGCCGAGCTGTTCACCCGGGCGCCGTTCGGCAACTTCATCGTCAACAGCCTGATCGTGGCCGGCGCGATCACGCTGGCGCACCTGGTGTTCGACCCGCTCGTCGGGTACGTCTTCGCCAAGTTCCGCTTCCCGCTGCGCAACACGCTGTTCGTGGCGCTGCTCGCCACGCTGATGGTGCCGTTCTTCGTGCGGATGATCCCGCTGTACGTGCTGATGTCCAACCTGGGATGGCTGGACACCTACCAGGGGCTGATCACGCCGTTCCTGATGGACGCGTTCGGCATCTTCCTGATGCGGCAGTTCATCCAGCCCATCCCCGACGACCTGATCAACGCCGCCCGCATCGACGGCGCCTCCGAGCTGCGCGTCTACCGCAGCGTCATCCTGCCGCAGACGCGGCCGGCGCTGGCCGTGCTCGGGCTGTTCACGTTCGTCTTCCAGTGGAACGAGTTCCTCTGGCCGCTGGTCGCCACGTCCACGCCCGAGATGCGCACCATCCCGGTCGGGCTCACCCTGTTCAACCAGGAGTACTTCACGCTGTGGCACCTCACGGCCGCCGGCTCGGTGATCCTCTTCGTGCCCACCGCCGTCCTGTTCGTCCTCACCCAGAGATACTTCGTCAGGGGCATCGCCCTGACCGGTCTCAAATAAGGAGTCTGCAGTTTTGCGCCCGAACGTGATCGTCGTCTTCACCGACCAGCAGCGGTGGGACACCGTCGGCCCCCTCACCCCGAACCTCGACGCCATGGCCAGGCGCGGCACGCAGGCCACGGTCGCGCTCACCCCGCAGCCGGTGTGCGCCCCCGCCCGCGCGGCGCTCCAGACGGGCCGCTACCCGACCACGACCGGCGTCTACCGCAACGGCCGCGTGCTGCCCCCCGAGGAGCGCACGCTGGCCCACCACTTCGGCGCGGCCGGCTACGCCACCGGCTACATCGGCAAGTGGCACCTGGCCGGCACCGAGCCGGTGCCCGAGGACCGGCGCGGCGGCTACCAGTCGTGGCTGGCGGCCAACGCGCTGGAGCACACCTCCGACGCCTACCGCACCATCGTCTACGACGAGGCGAACGAGCCCGTCCTGCTGCCCGGCTACCGCTCCGACGCGCTCATGGACGCGGCCGTCCGTTTCGTCGCCGACCACGCCGACGAGCCGTTCTACCTGTTCCTGTCGCTCCTGGAGCCGCACCACCAGAACGAGGTGGACAACTACCCGGCCCCCGACGGCTACGAGGAGCGCTACCAGGGCCGCTGGATGCCGCCGGACCTCGCCGCCCTCGGCGGCACCGCCCACCAGCACCTGGGCGGCTACCTCGGCCAGGTCAAACGCCTCGACGAAGGCCTCGGCCGGCTGCTCGACGCGCTGCGCAGCATGGACCTGCTGGACGACACGATCGTCGCCTACACCTCCGACCACGGCAACCACTTCAAGACGCGCAACGGCGAGTACAAGCGCTCCTGCCACGACGCGTCCCTGCGCGTGCCGCTCGCGCTGCGCGGCCCCGGCTTCGACGGCGGCGGCGCCATCTCCCGGCCGGTCAGCACCCTCGACCTGCCGCCCACGCTGCTGGAGGCCGCCGGCTTGCCGGTGCCCTCCGACATGCAGGGGCGCTCGTTCCTGCCGCTGGTGCGCGACCCGCGTGGCGCCTCCTGGCCCGAGGAGGTGTTCTTCCAGGTGAGCGAGTCGGAAGTGGGGCGCGGCATCCGTACGTCGCGGTGGAAGTACTACGCGGTCGCCGAGGGCGCGCACCCCTGGGACGACGCGTCCGCGCCGTCGTATCGGGAGCAGGCGCTGTACGACCTGGAGAACGACCCGTACGAGCTGGTCAACCTGGCGGGGTACGCCTCGCACGCCGGGGTGGCGGCCGGGCTGCGGGAACGGCTGGTGCGGCGGATCGCCGAGGCCGAGGGGGCCGCGCCGGTGGTCGAGCCGGCGGTGGTGCGGGAGGGGCGTGAGCAGGCCATGCCCGACCCTGAGGTCCGCCTGCGCGGCCCCAAGCCCGTCCGCTACGGCCACCAGCCCCGCCCCACCTCCTGATCGACCCGCCCGGCCGCCGGTCGCGCGCCGCCCCCGGGGGCGCCTCCGCACCATGAGGAAGGTACGGGGCGTGCTGCCCCGGGGGCCGGCCCCCGAGCCCTGAGCAGGGCGCGGGGGCCGGAGCGAGGGTCAGCTCGCGGAGTCCGCGGGGTGGTGCGGGTGCGCCTGCGCGGCGCGGGACGCCGTCGCCGGTGCGGGGGCGGTGCCGATGGTGCCCGTGTCGAACGCGTACGTGCCCGCCAGCGTGGCGATCGCGTCCGAGTTCACGTCCAGCGCCTTGTCGTTGATGTTGCGGATGGTGTCGCAGACGCTGTGGTAGCAGGGGTCGAGCGGGATCCCGGCGGTGCCGCCGAAGATCGCGGCCTCCTCCTCGGTCTTGAGCACCTCGGCCCCGGTGAACAGCCCGCCGGACGGGATGCCGACCGCGATGAACGGCCCGTAGTCGGAGCGCCCGGTGAACGCCGTCGCGGTGAACGGCAGGCCGCGCCCGGCGAAGAACTTCTCGAAGTCCTCCTCGATCACGTCGGACCCGGGAGGCCCGGCGGTGCCGAAGGCGTCGCCGTCACCGTCGTAGATGCCGAACGTGTAGTTCGGCGAGGCGATCATGTCGAAGTTGAGGTACAGGCTGATCCTGGCCCGCTCCTCGGCGGTCAGCGCGCTCACGTAGTGCTGCGAGCCGAGCAGCCCGAACTCCTCGGCCCCCCAGAACGCGAACCTGAGCTGGTTCTTCGGCTTGAGCTTGGCCATCTGCAGCGCCACTTCGAGGGTGCCCGCGCTGCCCGAGCCGTTGTCGTTGATGCCCGGCCCCTCCTGGACGCTGTCCAGGTGGGCGCCCAGCATGACGACGTTGTCCGGGTCGCCCTTCCTGCTCTGCGCGATCACGTTGTAGGTGGTCCTGGTCTCCACGATGGGGTCCCAGTTCAGCTGCACGGTGGTGCCCGCCGTGGCGGCCAGCTCGTTGCCGGCCGCGAAGCTGGTGAAGAAGGAGGGGATGGTGACGCCCGGCCCGCCGAGTGTCGGGTTCAGGTCCACCTCGGTACGGCCGGGCTGCCCCTCGTTGAACACGACGGCGGCGCTGGCTCCGGCGGCGATGGCGTTGTCCACCTTGATCCGGAAGCTGCAGGTGCCGCGCTGCATCAACGCGATGTTGCCGGCCGTGAACCCGGCGAAGTCGCTCGCCTCGCACCCCGAGCTGGAGGTGTTGGCCGCGGGCCCCGGCGGCAGCACCAGGTCCACCGCCTGGAGCGTGCCGCTGACGGCGCCGGCGGGGGAGTCCTGCATGGCGACGTAGTCGGCGAAGAACCCGTAGGTGTACGTCTTCTGCTCGCCGCTGGTCCGCTTGAGCACGGGCGGCGTGATGTAGCCGTCGAAGGTGAACTCGAACGGCTGGATCGTCACGTCGTACCCGGCGCGGCGCAGCTTGGCGGCCACGTAGTCGCGGGAGGCGTCGAAGCCGGGGGTGCCGGAGACGCGGGTGCCGCCGTTGGCGTTCGCGATGGCCTGCAGCGCCCGCAGGTGTTTCTTGACGTTCTTGCCGGAGACGGCCTTGACGAGCTTCTGCACGTCGTTCTTGCCCCCGTGGGCCGCGGCGGGCCCCGCGAGGGCGATCGGTGACAGGATCAGGGCCGCGCTGGTGACGGCACCTACGACCCCTCGGCGTAAGCGTGATCTCATGCTGCTCCTCGAGACGTGAACCGGGTCAAAAAGCGCAGATGTCCCGAAACGTATTCATGGGTCACGTGGTAGGGAAGAGTGAGCACGTATCCGTTGCATCACGGACCTGGAACGTCGCAAGTCGAGGTGAGGAACCGCATGTCCATATCGCTCCCGTCCGTCGGCACGCTGGCCATCGGCGGCAAGACCGTGCACCGCCTGGGCTACGGGGCCATGAGCCTGACGGGGCCGGGCGTCTGGGGGCCGCCAGCCGACCGCGACGCGGCCGTCCGGGTGCTGCGCCGGGTCGTCGAGCTGGGCGTGAACTTCATCGACACGGCCGACTCCTACGGCCCGTACGTCAACGAGGAGCTCATCCGCGAGGCCCTGCACCCGTACCCGGAGGGTCTGCTGATCGCCACCAAGGCCGGGTTCGTCCGCACAGGGCCGAGCCAGTGGCACCCGGTGGGGCGGCCCGCGTACCTGCGGCAGGAGGTCGAGATGAGCCTGCGCAGGCTCGGCGTCGAGCGGCTCGACCTGCTGCAGCTCCACCGCATCGACCCGCACGTCCCGCTGGAGGACCAGGTCGGCGAGCTGAACGCGCTGCGCGACGAAGGCAAGATCGCCGAGATCGGGCTGTCGGAGGTGAGCGTCGAGGAGCTGGAGCGGGCGCGCCGCGTCACCGGCATCGTCTCCGTCCAGAACCGCTACAACCTCACCAACCGCTTCTCCGAGCCGGTCCTCGACCACTGCACCGAGCAGGGCATCGTCTTCATCCCCTACAGCCCCGTCGCCAAGGGCGCGCTGACGGGGCCCGGCAGCCCGGTGGAGCACGTGGCCAAGGTGCTCGGCGCCACGCCGTCGCAGGTCAGCCTGGCGTGGCTGCTGGCCAGGTCGCCGATGGTGCTGCCGATTCCCGGCACGTCGTCGATCGCGCACCTGGAGGAGAACCTGGGAGCCTCGACGGTGGAGCTGACGGCCGAGCAACTGAGCGAGCTGGGCTGAGACAAGGGGGCCGGCCCCCAGGCGCGGAGGGCCGGCCCCGGTTTATCAGCGGGGTCTGTCAGCGGATCACCCCAGGCCGCTCTTCATGGCCGTGATCAGCTCCCCGTTCGTCGTGTCGCCGCTGAGCTCCCAGAAGAACGCGCCGCCGAGGCCCTGGTTCTTCGAGTAGCTCATCTTGCCGCCGATCGTGGCCGGCGTGTCGTAGCTCCACCACTGGCCGCCGCAGTACGCGTAAGCCGTGCCCGCGACTGTGCCCGTGGCCGGGCAGCGTGTCTTGAGCACCTTGTAGTCCTCGATGCCCTGCTCGTACGTGCCCGGCGCGGGCCCCGTGGCCGTGCCGCCCGGCGCGGCCTGGGTGACGCCGGTCCAGCCGCGGCCGTAGAAGCCGATGCCGAGCAGCAGCTTGCTCGCCGGCACGCCCTTGCTCTTGAGCTTCTGGATCGCGCTGTCGGAGTGGAAGCCGGCGATCGGGATGCCGGTGTAGGAGTTGAGCGGTGAGTGCGGGGCCGTGGGGCCCTGCGCCGCCCAGGCGCCGAAGAAGTCGTAGGTCATGACGTTGTACCAGTCGACGTACTGCGCCGCGCCGCCGTAGTCGGCGGCGTCGATCTTGCCGCCGTCGGTGCCGTCGGCGGTGATGGCGGCGGTGACCAGGTTGCCGGAGCCGAAGCGGGTGCGCAGCGCCGACATCACGTTCCTGAACGCGGCCGGGCCGCTGGTGTCGCAGGTCAGGCCGCAGGCGTTCGGGTACTCCCAGTCGATGTCGATGCCGTCGAAGACGTCCGCCCAGCGCGGGTCCTCGACCAGGTTGTAGCAGGAGTTGGCGAAGGCGGTGGGGTTCTGGGCGGCCTGGCCGAAGCCGCCGGACCAGGTCCAGCCGCCGAAGGAGAAGAGCACCTTCAGGTTCGGGTACTTCTTCTTGAGCTTGCGGAGCTGGTTGAAGTTGCCGCGCAGCGCGCCGGCGTCCCAGGTGTCGGCGACGCCGTCCACGCTCTCGCCCGCCTGGTAGAAGCGGTCGTAGTCGGCGTAGCTGTCGCCGATCGTGCACTGGCCGTTCTGCACGTTGCCGAAGGCGTAGTTGATGTGCGTCAGCTTGGCGGCCGAGCCGCTGGTGTCGATGTTCTTGACGTGGTAGGCGCGCTGGTAGACGCCCCACTGCACGAAGTAGCCGAGCACCTTGTTGCCGCCGCCCCCGGGGCCGCCCGTGGTCGTGGCGGTGGCGGTGTTGCTGTTGGCGGAGCGGTTGCCTGCGGCGTCGCGGGCGCGGACGGTGTAGCTGTAGGCGGTGTTCGCCGCGAGCCCCGTGTCCGTGTGGGACGTGCCGGTGACGGTGGTGACGAGGGTGCCGCCGCGGTAGATCTCGTAGCCGGTGACGCCGACGTTGTCGGTGGCGGCGTCCCAGGCGAGGGAGACGCTGCTGCTGGAGACGCCGGTCGAGCGCAGGTTGCCCGGCACGGTTGGCGCGGTGGTGTCCGTGCCGCCGCCGCCCGTCGTGGTGGCGGTGGCGGTGTTGCTGTTGGCGGAGCGGTTGCCTGCGGCGTCGCGGGCGCGGACGGTGTAGCTGTAGGCGGTGCTGGCGGTCAGGCCCGTGTCGGTGTGGGTGGTGCCGGTGACGGTGGTGACGAGGGTGCCGCCGCGGTAGATCTCGTAGCCGGTGACGCCGACGTTGTCGGTGGCGGCGTCCCAGGCGAGGGTGACGCTGGTGTTGGTGACGCCGGTCGAGCGCAGGTTGCCCGGCACGCTGGGGGCGGTGGTGTCGGTGCCGCCGCCGGTCGCGACCTTCCACAGGGCGGGCACGTTCGGCGGCTCCCAGCCGGGCTGGGAGGTGTGGGCCTGGAGGCATTCGTACTCGACGCCGTTGTAGGTGACGCGCGCGCCCGTCGCGTACGCCGTCCAGGCCGCCCAGTCGGCCGCGAGGACGCGCACGGCCGAGGCGGACGCGGCCGGGGTGGCGACGACGACCGCGGTGAGCGGCAGCGCTAACGCCGCCAGCCCGGCGAGGACCTTGCTCAGGATGGTGTGTCTCATGACGCTCCGACATCCGGTTGGGGGGTGTACAGGGGGTGGGATGTCCAGGAAACTATTAGGAAAGTTTCCTTTTAGTTATGGGCCGACGGTAACCCCAACCTGCGGAACGAGTCAATACATGTCGCTCAGATCGTGAAATCGCGCAGTAAACCGGAGTAGCGTTTGGGGAGCGGCCTGGCGTACTCGCCGCGCGTGCTCGTCCGCAGGCCGAGCGCCACCAGCGACTCGGCGAAGCGGGTCGCCGCGCCCACCCCGTCGATCACCGGCACGCCCGTGGCGCGCGACGCCTCGGCGCAGAAGTCCGCCATGCCCGCGCAGCCCAGCACGATCGCGTCGCTCCCGTCACGGTCGAGCGCCGCCGCGCACAGCTCGATCACCGCCTTCCTGGCGGGCGGCTCCTCCAGGGCCAGCACCGGGATGTCGCAGGCGTGCACACCTTTGCAGGCCGCGGCGAAGCCGTACCGATGCGCCAGCTCCCACGCCCTGCCGGCCGTCCTGGACAGCGTGGTCACCACGCTGAAACCCCGGCCGACCAGCGTGGCGGCGTGCATCGCGGCCTCCGCGACACCGACCACCGGGCCGCCCGCCAGCTCGCGGGCGGCGTCCAGGCCGGGGTCGCCGAAGCAGGCGATCACGTACGCGTCCACCCCCTCCCGCTCGCCCGCCGCGATCTCGGCCAGCACCCCCGGCACGGCCAGCGCCTCGTCGTAGTGACTCTCGATCGACTCCGGCCCCATGGCCGGGCTCACGGCCGTCACGGTCGTCCCCGGGGACGCCACCGCCCTGGCGCAACGACCGATGGAGGCGGTCATGGCCAGGGCGGTGTTCGGATTGATGACGCGGACGTGGGTCATGCGGGGACGATCCGGGGCGTACGGCGCTCCAGCGCGACCATCGCCACGAACCCGAGCCCGCAGCCCAGGAACCAGCTGTAGTCGGCGATCCACATCAGGTCGGCGGCCGTGACCAGCTTCGGCACCAGGACCGAGGCGATGGCGGGCACCCCGCTGAGCAGCGTCGCCCAGACGGCGTTGCGGTTGTAGCCCCGGTCGAACCAGTACCGGCCGCGCGGGTCCATCGTGAACAGTTCGTCCACCGACACGCGCTGCCGCGCGCAGACGTAGTAGCCGGCGATCAGGATGCCGAACAGCGGCCCGATCAGCGCTCCCAGCAGGCCGAGCGTGTAGTGGATGGCGTCCGGGTTGCCGTACCAGTTCCAGGGCGTCAGCAGCACGGAGCCGACCGCGGCGATCATGCCGCCGGTGCGCCAGCTGATGCGCTGCGGGCTGACGTTGGAGAAGTCGAAGGCCGGCGAGATGAAGTTGGCCACGATGTTGATGCCGACCGTGGCGATCACGAAGGTCAGGCCGCCGAGCAGGATCGCGAACGGCGTGTCGATGCGCTGCACCGTCTGGATCGGGTCGGTGATCAGCTCGCCGAACACCGGCACCGTGGCCGACGCCGTGATCACCGTCAGCAGCGAGAAGAACAGGAAGTTGATCGGCAGGCCGAGGAAGTTGCCGCGCTTGACGGCCTCGAACGAGCGCCCGTAGCGGGAGAAGTCGCCGAAGTTCAGCATCGGGCCGGAGAAGTACGACACGACCAGCGCGATCGCGCCCAGCATCACCGGGATCGACTCGGCGAACCCGAGGCTCTCGCCCTGCGACAGGTCCAGGCTGAGGTTCTCCCAGCCCGCCTGGCTCACCAGGTAGACCGCCAGCACGACCATGACCACGTACACGGCGGGCCCGGCGAAGTCGACGAACCGGCGGATCGCGTCCATGCCGCGCCAGAACACCGCCGCCTGCGCCACCCACAGGATGGCGTAGCAGATGTAGCCGAGCACGGACAGGCCGAGGAAGCGCGGCTCGTTCAGCGCGGCGGTGGCGGGCCAGAACTTGAGGAAGATGATGATCAGCGACTGTGAGGCCAGGTACGTCTGCACGCCGTACCAGGCGATCGCGATCGCGCCGCGCACGATGGCCGGGATGTTCGCGCCCAGCACCCCGAACACGGCCCGGTTGATCACCGGGTACGGCACCCCGGTGACCTGGCTGGGCTTGGCCACCAGGTTGCAGAAGACGTTGACGATGACGATGCCGGCCAGCAGCGCGAACAGCACCTGCCAGCTCGCCAGGCCCAGCGCGAACAGGCTGCCCGCGGTGACGTAGCCGCCGACGCTGTGCACGTCGGACATCCAGAAGGCGAAGATGTTGTAGGAGGACCAGGTCTGCTTGCGCAGCGGGGCGAGGTCCTCGTTGGTGAGGCGGGGGTCGTAGGCGGGGGCTGGGGCGACGGTGGGCTGGGTCATCTGCGGCATCCTTGGGGGGTGCGGTCGCTCTCTCAGGTGTTAAGTCATCACTTAACACCTGAGAGAGCGATCCCCTGATTGCGCCCGTGTTAAAGCCCTGTGACGGAGGTTATGGACGACCTGGAAGCGGTCAGCAGCGAGCGGCTCGGCCGGCGGCTGCGGGAGCTGCGTACGCGTTCCGGCAAGTCGCTGCGGGCGGTGGCCCGTGAGCTGGGCATCTCGGCCAGCGCGGTGTCCCAGATCGAGCGCGGCACCATGCGGCCCTCGGTGAGCAGGCTGATCGCGTACGTGTCGGCCATCGGCGTGCCACTGGCGGCCGTCTTCGACTCCGACGAGCGGCAGGAACCGCCCGAATTGGCCGTCAGCCGGGCGGGTGAGGTCGCGCCCATCCGGCTCGGCGGGGGAGTGACGTTCCGGCGGCTGTCGCCGGGCCCCACCCCCGACGTGGAGTTCTTCGAGTCCACCTACCCGCCGCACGCCGTCTCCACCGCCCACGGCCGCTTCCTCAGACACGAGGGGTACGAGGTCGGCACCGTCACGGCGGGAGAGCTGACCATCGAGTTCGAGTCCGAGGTCGTCACCCTGGCGGAGGGCGACTCGATCACGTTCCCGTGCAGCCGCCCGCACATCATCGGCAACCGCTCCGCCACCGTCACGGCCGTCGCCGTGTGGCTGATCGTGCACGCCGGATAACGGTTGCGGAACGGACACTGACGGCACGGACCCGCATACCCCAGCATGGAGGTGTGGCAGGGATGACCGCCTGGCGGCGGGAGGCTGAACGCCGAGGGCCGTACGTGGCCAGAGCGGTGGCGGAGCTGAGGTCGTGGCCCGCGCTGGCGGTGAGCGACGGGCGGCGCGGCACCACGTTCGCGGTGAGCGGCACCGAGATCATCCGGCTCACCGGCTCCGACGAGGTGCGCGTGCGCCTGACCGCCCCGGCCATCGACCGGCTGCGGCCCTACCTGAGCACGTGCGAGCAGGTGCAGGCGTGCGAGGACCAGGCCTGGGTGGCCGTCTACGTGGACGCCGAGCCCGACCTGGAGCTGCTGCTCGCCCTGACCAGCGTGGCGATCAAGGCTCACGTGCACTGAGAGGCGTGACGGGCCGTCCGGCGGGGGAGGCTGCTGCTGGGGCAGCCGACTCGGAGGAGGATCCGTCATGGCCGTGTTACTGCTCGGGACCCTCGACACCAAGGGCGCGGAGTACGCCTACGTACGCGACCTCGTCACGGCGGCCGGGCAGGAGGTCGTGCTGCTCGACGCGGGCGTCATGGGCACCCCGGCCCCGACCGCGGGCGCTGTGGGTTCGGCGGTGCGTGTCGGTGGTCTGGCGCCGGACGTCGGGGCGGAGGCCGTCGCCGAGGCGGGCGGCAGCAGCCTCGCGCGGCTCAGGAGCGACGCCGACCGCGGCGCGGCCCTGAGCACCATGGCCGCCGGAGCCGCCAAGATCACCAGAGACCTGTGGGAAGCGGGCAGGGTGAGCGGCGTGCTGGCGCTGGGCGGCAGCGGCGGCTCCTCGATCGCCGCGGCAGCCATGGCCGCCCTGCCCATAGGGGTGCCCAAACTGCTGGTCTCCACCATGGCCGGCGGCGACGTCTCCCCGTACGTAGGCCAGAGCGACGTGACGCTCATGCACAGCGTCGTGGACGTGGCCGGACTGAACGCCATCTCCCGCCCGATCCTGGGCAACGCGGCGGCGGCGATCGCCGCGATGGCCGCCGCCTACGACGCACGCCGAAGCCAAGGCGAGCAGCCCCAGCAGGACAGGCCCCTCATCGCCGCCACCATGTTCGGCGTGACCACCCCCGCCGTGAACGCCGCCCGCGCCCGGCTGGAGGAACTCGGCTACGAGGTGGTGGTCTTCCACGCCACCGGCTCGGGCGGGCGCGCCATGGAGGCCCTGATCAGGGACGGCTACTTCGCCGGCGTCCTGGACCTCACCACCACGGAGCTGGCGGACGAGCTGGTGGGCGGCGTCCTGTCGGCGGGCAGGGAACGCCTGACCGCCGCCGGGGCGGCCGGTGTGCCGCAGGTGGTCAGCCTGGGCGCGGTGGACATGGTGAACTTCGGCCCGATGGACGGCGTTCCCGAGCGCTTCAGGCAGCGGCTGCTGCTGGTGCACAACCCCACCGTGACGCTGATGCGCACCACGGCGGAGGAGTGCGCCGCGATCGGCACGGAGATCGGCGCGAAGCTGGCCGCCGCCACCGGCCCCGTGGCGCTGTTCGTGCCGCGCGGCGGCGTCTCGGCCGTGGACGTCGAGGGCGGCCCGTTCCACGACCCCGGTGCCGACGCCGCCTGCTTCGAGGCCGTGCTGGCGGCGGTGGCGGGCGGCGACGTCCAGGTGGTGGAGAGCGAGGACGACATCAACCAGCCCCGGTTCGCGGTCGCCGCCGCCGACCGGTTGCACGAGCTGATCCAGAAAGGGGCGGCATGAACCGCGACGAGGCGCTCAGCAGGCTCAGGGCCGAGCGGAAGGCCGGCCGGCTGGTCATCGGGGCGGGCGCGGGCACCGGGCTGTCCGCCAAGGCGGCCGAGGCCGGCGGCGTGGACCTGATCATCATCTACAACTCCGGCCGGTTCAGGATGGCCGGGCGCGGCTCGCTGGCCGGGCTGCTGCCGTACGGGGACGCGAACGCCATCGTGGTCGAGATGGCGGGCGAGGTGCTGCCCGTCGTCAGGGACACCCCGGTGCTGGCCGGGGTCTGCGGCACCGACCCGTTCCGGCTGATGCCGCAGTTCCTCGACCAGCTCAAGGCGATGGGCTTCGCGGGCGTGCAGAACTTCCCCACCGTCGGCCTCATCGACGGCGTCTTCCGGGCGAACCTGGAGGAGACCGGCATGGGCTTCGACCTGGAGGTCGAGATGATCCGGCTGGCCGCCGAGCGCGGCCTGCTCACCGCCCCGTACGTCTTCACCGCCGGGCAGGCCACGGCCATGGCCGAGGCGGGAGCCGACGTCGTCGTGCCGCACATGGGCCTGACGACCAAGGGCAGCATCGGCGCCAGGACCGCGCTCACGCTCGACGAGTCGGCCGCGCGCGTCCAGGAGATGCACGACGCCGCCGTGGCCGTGAACCCCGACGTCATCGTCCTGTGCCACGGCGGCCCGATCGCCGAGCCCGACGACGTCGCCTACGTCCTGCGGCGCACGACCGGCGTCGCGGGCTTCTTCGGCGCCTCCTCCATGGAGCGCCTGCCCGCCGAGCGGGCCATCGCCGACCAGCTGCGCACCTTCAAGAGCCTTTAGGAGCCCTCATGCACCGCAGACCAGACGACGTGCCCACCATGGTGTTCGACTGGGGCTCCATCAAGTGGCACATCACGCCGGGCACCGTGCCGGGCGCGTCCTCCACCTTCGGCGAGGTCGTGATCAACCCGAACAAGGGGCACGACCGCCACCAGCACCCCTTCTCCGACGAGGTGCTCTACATCATCGAAGGCGAGGGGCGCCAGACGGTGGGGGACGGGCCCGAGTTCGACGTCAAGGCCGGCGACGCCGTCCACATCCCGATGGGGACGTTGCACTCGACGTTCAACACCGGGTGGCGTCCCCTGCGGATCATCGCCACGTACACGCCGGGCGGCGCCGAGGACGCGCTGCGCGACCTGCCCGATTTCGCCGAGCTGGCGCCCGGCGAGCAGCCCACCTGGGAGGCCGTCAAGCAGGGCTGACCGGCGGCGTCCCGTGGGTGTGAAAGGAGGCGATCGTCTTCAGTCCCCACGCCTGGCCCTTGGCGCGCTCGGCCTCCGTCCACGTGATGGTCCGCCAGTCGGGGGCCAGGATGAGCCTGGTCAGCGGGTTGCACAGCTCGATGCGGTTGCCGCCGGGCTCGTAGACGTACAGGAAGAAGGTCTGCTGGATGGCGTGCTTGTGCGGGCCCGTCTCGATGAAGACGTCGTTGTCCAGGCAGATGTCGGCCGCCCGCAGGATGTCCTCGCGCGAGTTCGTGGCGAACGCGATGTGGTGCAGCCGGCCGGAGGAGCCCGACCAGTCGTCGGTGTAGACGAGGTCGTAGGACTTGTTGCCGAAGTGCAGCCACTGGGCGGAGATCCGGCCGGAGTCCAGCATGATCTGCTCGGTGACGCGCGCGCCGAGCACGTCGCGGACGAACGCGCCGTTCGCCGCGGCCTCGGCGGCCAGGAAGTTGATGTGGTCGAGGCGGCGCACGCCGACGCCGTGCCCGGGGAAGGCCTGCGGCTGGTTCTTCAGCGCGGGGCGCAGCTCCTCGGGGGCCTCGTACCACTCCGACTCCCAGTACAGCCGCAGCTCGTGGCCGTCCGGGTCGTGGAAGGCGTACGTCGGGCCGCGGCCCGGCTCGCCGTCGCGCCAGCCGATGCCCAGCCCCGCCTCCTTGATCGCCAGCACCCTGCGGTCGAGCGCCTCCTGGCTGCTCGCCCGCAGGCCGGTCGCGCGCAGGCCCGGGGTGTGGTGCGCGGTCAGCGTCAGGCTGTGGTGCTCGTAGTCGTCGTAGGTGCGCAGGTAGACCGAGTCGCCGTCCTGGCCCGCGGCCGTCATGCCGAGGATCTCGGTGAAGAACCACAGGCTCCGCTCGGGCTGAGGGGTGAGCAGTTCGACGTGGCCGAGGTGGGCGACGTCGTGCAGCAGGGCGTTCACGGCTTTCCTTCCCGTGGGTAGACCGTACCGTCGAAGAGCTTGCGCGCGGTACGCACGTTGGCCGCCCGCAGCGCGGTCGGCGGGTCGGTGGACAGGTCGAGCTCCACCTCGACCTCCAGGTGGCCGGTGGGGTGCTCGACGTCGAACCGGCTGCCCCCGGGCAGGCGGGCGTGCCGCCGCGCCACGCCGTCAGGCAGCAGCGCGGCCGTGACGGCGCTGATCGCGCCCAGCACCCCGATCGCGGTGTGCGGGCGGACCGGGATGAACGTACGGGTGCACAGCGCCCCGCCGTCCCTGGGCGGGGCGACGAGCGTGGTCTTCGGCACCGACTCGGCGCTCACGTCGCCCAGCCCCATCAGCTCGCCCGCCTGGAGCCGCAGCGACTGGATCCGGTCGAGCAGGGCGCGGTCCTCCGCCAGCTCCTGGTGCGACTCGTAGCCGGTGACGCCCAGGTCCGTGGCCGCCGCGACGACGACGGGCATGCCGTTGTCGACGCAGGTCACCTCGATGCCGTCGATCACGTCCACGACCCGGCCGGTGGGCAGCAGGCTGCCGGTGGTGGAGCCCGCGGTGTCCGCGAAGCCCAGCACCACGGCGGCGGCCGTGCCCGGCACGCCCGAGATGGCGGTGCCGCCCCGGTAGTCGACCCGGCCGCCCGGTGTCGGGAAGCTCGCGGTGGCCGAGCCGCCGGTGTTGACCAGGCGGATGCGCACCTCCGTCCGGTCGCCGGTGGGCGCGACGAGCCCGCGTTCGACGGCGAACGGGCCCACGCCCGCCAGGATGTTGCCGCAGTTCTGGCGGCTGGAGACGACCGGCTCGTCCACGGCTACCTGGAGGAAGAGGTAGTCCACGTCGGCGGACGGGTCAGTGCTGGCCGAGACGACGGCGACCTTGCTGGTCAGCAGGTGCGCGCCGCCGACGCCGTCGATCTGGCGCGGGTCGGGGCTGCCCAGGACGCGCAGCAGCAGGTCGTCGCGCTCCGCCGGGTCGCCGGGCAGGTCGCTCGCCAGGAAGTAGGCGCCCTTGGAGGTGCCGCCGCGCATGAGCATGCAGCGCACCCCGTCATCGGTCACCGTCGTACTCCTCGTAGGTGATGCCCAGCCCGGGCAGGCGCTCGCGCAGGCCGTACCGGTCGAGGCCCAGCTCGCCCTTCAGGAAGGCGGCGCGCGTGGTGGCCTCCTTGTCCGCGCGGGCGGCGGACGCGGCGATGGCCCGGTCGAGGTCCTCGCGCGGGCACACGAGCACGCCGTCGTCGTCGGCGAGAATCGTGTCGCCCGGCCTGATGAGCTGCCCGCCGATCGTGATCGGCACGTTCACCGCGCCGGGGGTCGCCTTCACGGTGCCCTGCGCGCTGACGGCCGCGCTCCAGGCGGGGAAGCCCATGGCGCGCAGCTCGGCCACGTCGCGCACGCCCGCGTTGATCACCACGCCGCGCACCCCGCGATGGGCCAGCGCCGTCGCGAACAGCTCGCCGAACATGCCGTCCGTGGACGGCGACGTCGTGGTGACCACCAGGATGTCGCCTATCTGGCACTGCTCGACCGCGACGTGGATCATCAGGTTGTCGCCCGGCCAGGACAACACGGTGACCGCGTTCCCGCCCGTCCTGGCGCCCGGCCAGGCGGGACGCAGGCCGGGGCCGAGGTAGCCGGTGCGGCCCAGCGCCTCGTGCACGGTCGCGACGCCGTACCCGGCCAGGGTGCCGATCTTGGCCGGGTCGGCGCGCGGGATGCCGGTGACGACCACGTTCCTCACGACAGCACGTCCGTGACCTGCGGGTACAGCCGCATGTACGCCTCGCCCATCGTGTCGTGCGCCAGCCCCAGGTTCGGGCCCGCGTTGCGCTTGAGCTGCACGCCGCGGCGCTTGGCCAGGTCGGTGTAGTAGTCCCACATGTGCTGCTGCGCGGGCAGGCACTCCATCGCCTTGCGCTTCTTGTCGAACACCGGGGTGATGTCGAGCAGCACCTCCGGCTTGAAGTCGCACTGCTCGGGCTGGTGCGGCTCGAAGAAGAACACGGGCGGCGCGCCCAGCGGCTCGCCGGGCGCCTCGTAGCCGATCGCCTGCGCCAGCACCCGCGCCTGCAGCGCCATGCGGGCCGCCGCCGGGTGGTCGCCGTTGTACGGGTCGGCCAGCGGGTGCGTCAGCACCACGTCGGGCACCACGTCGCGGTAGACGCGGACCAGCCGGTCCACCAGCTCCTGGCTCTCCACCAGGGGGTAGTCGCCGGCGTCGAGGAACTCGATCTCGGCGCCCAGCTCCGCGGCGGCGTTCTCCGCCTCCTCGCGCCGGATCGCCTTGATCTCCTCCAGCGTCTTGCCCGCGCGCCACGCCTTCGCGGACTCGCCGCGCTCGCCGTAGCTCAGGCACACCACCTTGGCGCGCTCGCCGCGGCTAGTGGCCAGAGCTATCGCGCCGCCCGCGCGCCAGACGAAGTCGCCGGCGTGGGCACTGATCACCAACAGGGTACGAGAAGAGGTCACGCCGCTGACGCTAGGAGCCTGGTGGGCGGATTGTCAACATTATTGGGGTTGGTGTCGCTTCTTTGGTGGGTTTGGTGGGGGTTTGGCGTGGATATCGGACAACATTGTCAACGATATGGCTTTGGGTGAGGGAGGATGGGCGGTATGGACACACCTCAGGTGGCGCTGCTCGGGTACGGCGAGGTCGGTCATATTCTCGCCGCAGGACTGGCGGGGAAGGTACGGCTGCGCGTGTACGACCCCGCGTACCCGCCAGGCGACACGGTCGCCGCCTCCAACGCCGACGCCGCGGCCTCTGAGGCCGACGCCGTGGTCGTGGGCTCCGAGGCCGATGCCGTGGTCGTCGGCCCGGAGGCCGACGCGGTTCTCGTCGCCTCCAACGCCGAAGCCGTGCGCGGGGCCGATGTCGTCATCGCCGTGACCACCGGGGCCGACAGCCTCGCCGCCTGCGCCGAGTCCCGCCCTCACCTCGGGTCCGGCGTGCTCTACGCCGACCTGTCCACCGGCGCGCCCGGCGACAAGCGGCGGATCGCCGAGCTGCTGGAGCCCTCGGGGGCGGCCGTCGTGGACGGGGCGATCATGGCGCCGATCCCGCTGCGCGGCCTTGCCACCCCCATCCTGGCCAGCGGCCCCTCCGCGGACCGGTTCGCCGCCTTCGCGGGCGGGCTCGGCATGTCCGTGACGCCCATCGGCGGGTCGCCCGGTGACGCCGCCGCCCGCAAGCTGCTGCGCAGTGTGCTGGTCAAGGGGCTGAGCGCGCTCGCCATCGAGTCGCAGCGGGCCGCGCGGGAGGCTGGGCTGGAGGGGTGGTTCTGGGAGCACCTGCTGGAGACGGTCACCGCCGCCGACGAGGAGTTCGTGGTGCGGCTGATCAAGGGCGCCGGGCAGCACGGTGTGCGGCGGGTGCACGAGATGGAGGCCGCCACCCGGATGCTGGACGAACTGGGCGTGCCCAGCACCATGACCCGGGCCACGACCGCCACCCTCGACGAGGTAACCCGCACCGGCATCCCACCCATCCCGGGCACCTGACCCGCGTCCAGCCCGCGTCCGGGGCGTGGCGCGCGTCCGGGTGCGTGGCGCGTGGCGTGGGCTTGTGGGGTGTCAGTCGGGGGTGACCTCCAGCGCCTTGGCCACGCTGCGCAGGTGCTGCTGCATGGCCGTCTGCGCCGCCTCCGGATCGCGGGCCACGATGGCCGCCACGATCAGCTCGTGCTGTGGAAGAGACACCGCCGCCCGTCCCGGCTGCCGGGCCAGCCGGAACTTGTGCCGCACCACCTGCGCCCCCAGCCGCTCGATGATCGCCGCGGAGGTGCCGTGCTCGGCGATCTGGCGGACCTTGGCGTGCAGCGCGGCGTTCAGCTCGGAGTACCGGTCGAGGTCGTTGCGCTCCACCGCCGCCCGCATGTCGGCGACGATCTCCCTAAGCTGCGCGGCCTGCTCGGGCGTCACCCGCTCGGCGGCCTTGGCGGCGGACAGGCCCTCCAGCACCATCCGCACCTCCGTGATCTCGATGGCCTCCGCCTTCGAGATCGCCCGGACACGGGCGCCCTTGTTGCGTAGGATCTCGACGAGCCCCTCGCCGGCGAGCTCCTTGAACGTCTCGCGCACCGCGGCGCGCGGGGCGCCGAACTGCTCGCACACGTCCGCTTCGACCAGCCGCTGGTTGGGCACGAAGTCCCCGCCGAGTATGGCTGCTCTGACCCGGTCGGTCAGCGTCCGCGCGTCCGGGGTCCCTGAGCTCACGGGATCCTCCTCCAGTTCATGGTTGACAATATTATGGACAACCACCCCGCGATGGCGCGCGTCCGGACCCGCCTGGCGCTTTGATCGTTTTCCTCAGATCTGTCGGTGGCCTCCGGTAAGTTCCCGGATCAATTGATCAGCCGGCCGCGTGGGCGCGGGCACTTCCGCCTGCGCTGCGGGCCGGCGGGGCGGGAGGTTCTGAGGTCGTGGACGCGGACAGTACCGCGTGGGAGCGGCGCAGCGTGGTCCGGGTGGTCCCACCCGTGGAGCCGCGCAAGCTCGCCAAGGTGCCCTTCGTCGAGCTGGCCGACGGCCGGCTCCAGGGAGTCGTGTCGAGCGGATCCGACATCGAGCGGGTCTACGTCTCGTCGATCACGGCGGGCACGCACGCGCTGAGCTGCAGCACCAACAACAACCGGCCGTGCGGGGCCCTGCACGGTTACGCGTGCAAGCACATCCGCATGCTGGCCGACGAGGCCGTCGTCCAGTACGGGCTGGACCGGGTGGCCCGCTACCTGCGGGTCGAGGTGCCCGAGGGCGGCAACCTGATGCACGAGATCACCGGGCACGTCGAGCGCACCCCGGCGGCCGTCGTGTTCAGCCGCTTCCTGCGCCACCTGGCCTACCTGGAGGTGCCCGACAGCACCGAGCCGCTGGCCGAGCTGCACTGGTTCCCGGCTACGGGGGCGGTGCGCTGATGCGCAAGACGTACGAGGCGATGCGGAACACGTACGAGGCGATGCCGATCACCCACGAGTCGGACAAGGCGGTGTGCTGATGCTCGACGTACAGCTCAGTGAGCTGCTCGGCGATGCCCCGGCAGGGGTCGGCGAGGCGCTCGACCTGGTGGCGGGGTTAGACGACGCGCTCACCCTCGGGCTGGCCAGGCTCGGCGAGGAGCCGGCGGCGGCGCTGGCCGCCCTGGCGGGCGCGCTGGCCGGCACCCCCATCGGCGAGCGGGTTGGGGAGGCCGTGGAGAAGGTGAGCGCCGGTTCCGTGGCCGACGAGCACCTCGCGGCGCTGGCCGGCGCCCGTGCCGCGCTGTTCGGCGCGGTGCACGACGCGCTGCTCGCCCGCCTCGACGGGGCGCTGGGCCGCACCCGCGCCACCTGGGAGGCGGGCGCGGGCAAGGGCGAGGTGGCCGACAACCTGCTGGCCGGCTGCCGGGTCTGGCTGCGCGAGCTGGCCATCGTCGGCTGGCGCGGCGTCGATCACGACCTGGTCTCCTCGGCCGACCAGACGATCGAGGCGCTGCTGGCCGTGCCCGAGCTGCGCGGGCTGGCGGTGCTGCTCGACGGGCTGGCGACGGAGCTGCGGGCGTCGAGCCCGGTCGCCACGATGGACCGGCTGCCCGCCCGCCGGTGGGCCGACCTGTGGACGCGCGCCATGCTGCTGTCTCAGCACGGTCCCTGGCACGGCGGCGGCGCGGATGAGGTGTCGGGGCGGCTGCTGGTTCTGGGCGCCGACGTGCACGAGCACGCCACCGTCGTACGCGTCCAGGTGCACGCGATCCTGGAGCGGGGCGGCGAGCCCGGCAGGCTGGTGCGCACGAGCGTGGCCGCCGCGAAGGTCGACACCATCGTCGGCCCGACCGTGTGGCGGCTGCTCGGTGGCCACCCGGTGCTGCTGGCCGCGCTGGCCGAGCACCGCAGCGTGGACATCACGGACATGCCGCTGCTGCCCGGCGGCGACCTGGTGTGGCACGACGATCGGGCCCGCACGGGGGAGGAGGCCGACCCGTTCGCGATCGCGCGGGTTCAGCTCGCCGCCGCGACGCCGCCGGCGGTGACCCCGCTCGACCGGCACCCCGTGCGCATCGCCGAGCCCGTCCTCGTCGAGGGCTACAAGAGCGACGGCCAGACGATCGACCTGGGCGGCAACAAGGTTCCGCTCGACCTCGACCGGCTGCCGTCCTGCGGCCCGCTCACCCCCGCGCTGGTCAAGGCGTCCACGGGGTGCATCGGGCTGGTGCGCTGGGACGGCGGGCGCTGGTCGCTGCAGCCGCTCGCCCTGCAGTCGGCGGTCAAGAAGCAGCCGGTCACGGTGCACAACGGCGACTGGGCGCTCGGCCCCACCGACCCCAAGGCGGCCAAGGCCGAGACCAGGAACGGCGACGTGGTCGCGGTGCTGCGCGAGCGAGCGGGACGGCTGCTGCGGAAATGACCGAGACACCTGCCACGCAAGCCACGCAGACCGCCGACGAGACCCGGCGCCAGGTGCTCTACTGGCGCCTGATGTCCCGGCTGTTCAGCCCCGACGAGCAGCCCGCGCTGGAGACCGCCAGCCTCGGCATCGTCGGCGACCTCGACCTGCCGCTCGCCCTGCTCGACCCGGGCGTGTCGGTCGACAACCTGGTGCAGCGCTTCCCTGACCTGGCTGCCGAGTTCGACGGCCTGATGGCCGACAAGGAGCACGAGGCGGGCGACGAGGTCCGCCGCGCGGCCCTGGTCTCCAAGCTGCTGCTGAACGTGTTCGCGACGGGCTCGGGCAACGTCAGCGCCGCTCAGCTCGAGAGCTGGAAGCAGGACGCGGCCTGGTTCGAGCGCGGCATGGGCTGCGAGCCCGGCGGCCTGCGCCACAGCCAGGGCAACGAGGAGCTGGCCAAGGTGCTGGCCGGCCTGGAGGGCGACCTCGTCAAGCGCATGCACCTGCGCGAGGTGCTCGCCGACCCGGCCCTGGCCGCGCAGCTCACGCCGAGCATGTCGCTGATCGAGCAGCTCCTGCGCGACAAGTCCAACCTGTCGGGCGTCGCGCTGGCCAACGCCAAGGCGCTGATCCGCAAGTACGTGGACGAGGTCGCCGAGGTGCTGCGTACCCAGGTGGAGAAGACCAGCGCCGGCGTCATCGACCGGTCGGTGCCGCCCAAGCGGGTCTTCCGCAACCTCGACATCCAGCGGACGATCTGGAAGAACCTCACCAACTGGAACGCTGAGGACCAGCGCCTCTACGTGGACCGGCTGTTCTACAAGCAGACGGCCCACCGCACCACCCCGGCCCGCCTGATCGTGGTCGTCGACCAGTCGGGCTCGATGACGGACTCGATGGTCAACTGCACCATCCTGGCCTCCATCTTCGCGGGGCTGCCGAAGGTCGACGTGCACCTGATCGCCTACGACACCCGGGCGATCGACCTGACGCCGTGGGTGCACGACCCGTTCGAGGTGCTGATGCGCACCAACCTCGGCGGCGGCAACAACGGGCCGGTGGCGATGGCCATGGCCCGTCCCAAGATCAGCGACCCGCGCAACACCGTGATGGTGTGGATCTCCGACTTCTACGAGTTCGGCGCCTCCCAGCCGCTCTACGAGGGCATCGAGGCCGTCTACCGGTCGGGCGTGAAGTTCATCCCCGTCGGCTCGGTCAACAGCTCCGGCGTGCAGAGCGTCGAGCCGTGGTTCCGCAAGAAATTCAAGGACCTGGGCACCCCCGTGCTCTCGGGTCACATCCACAAGCTCGTCTTCGAGCTCAAGAACTTCCTCACTTAGGAGACTGGCGAATGAGTGACATGCTGCGCGCCCCCGCAGAGGTGAAGTACGCGGAGGAGCTCGACTACCTGGAGTCGATCGACACCTCGCCCAAGCCGTTCTCCTGGCGGCTCAGCCCCCGCATGATCCGGGTGTTCGTGCTCGGCTCCGAGCGCGCCGACGGCATCGAGCGGGAGATCCCGCAGAAGTGGTTCGGCGACCGCAGCTTCGTCGAGCGCGCCATCGTGACGCTGGCCTCCGACCGCGGCCTGCTGCTGATCGGCGACCCGGGCACCGGCAAGAGCTGGCTGGCCGAGCTGCTCGCCGCCGCGATCTGCCGCAACTCGACCCTCGTGGTGCAGGGCACGGCCGGCACCACGGAAGACCACATCAAGTACTCGTGGAACGTCTCGATGGTCATCGCCAAGGGCCAGTCCCGCGCGTCGATGATCCCCTCGCCGATCATGACGGCGATGGAGCGCGGCGTGATCGGCCGCTTCGAGGAGCTGACCCGCTCCACCAGCGACGTGCAGGACGCGCTCATCTCGATCCTGTCCGAGAAGTACGTCTCCATCCCCGAGCTCGACGACGACAACATCGTCTTCGCCCAGCCCGGCTTCTCCATCATCGCCACCGCCAACAGCCGCGACCGGGGCGTCAACGACCTGTCCTCGGCGCTCAAGCGGCGCTTCAACTTCGTCCGCATCCCCGTCGTGACGAACAAGAAGAGCGAGGCGGAGATCGTCCGCTTCCGTACCGAGGAGCTGCTGCGCAGGCACCAGATCGAGCTGGACCTGCCGCCCACGCTGCTCGACATCCTGCTGCAGAGCTTCGCCGACCTGCGGTCGGCGGCGGCCTCGGCCACCAGCGACGACGAGAAGCTGGAGTCGGCGCTGTCCACGGCCGAGCAGATCGGCGTACTGGAGGACGCCATCCTGCACAGCCACTTCTTCGGCGACCGGGTGCTGCGCGCCCAGACGCTGGCCGGGTCGCTGGTCGGCTCGCTGGCCCGGCGCAGCCCCGAAGACCTGGCCATCCTCAACAAGTACTGGCACGGCGTCGTCGAGCCGCGCAGCAAGAAGGCCGGCGGTGAGTGGCCGGAGTTCCTCGAGGGCGGCCGCGAGGCCATCGCCACCCTGTCATGACCGGACGAACGAGCGAGCGGGCGGACGCCCGCACCGGCCCCTTCGACGCGCTGCGCGGGCAGCTCCTCGACGCCGCCGAGCAGTTCGCCGGCAGCCCCGTCGCCGTGTCCGGCATCCTGTCGGGCCTGGTGGAGGACGTGGACCGGGCGCTGCGCGAGGAGCTGGAGATCTTCCCGGTCTGCCACCACTCGCCGGCCTCCGCGCTGGCGATGCTGCGCAGGCTGCGCGAGAAGCAGCCGAAGGTCATCTACCTGGAGCTGTGCGAGGACCTCCAGCCGCTGCTGACCGAGCTGCGCAACTGCCGCCTGCCGGTGGCGCTGCAGGCGTTCGCGACCGACCTCGACGGCTTCCCGAAGGAGTCGGCGCCGCTGTCCGTGGTGGCGCCCATCACGGAGGCGTCGGCCGAGTACCAGGCCATC
Organism: Nonomuraea monospora; assembly: GCF_039531895.1. Classification (NCBI taxonomy): domain Bacteria; kingdom Bacillati; phylum Actinomycetota; class Actinomycetes; order Streptosporangiales; family Streptosporangiaceae; genus Nonomuraea; species Nonomuraea monospora. The sequence goes on along the minus strand of NZ_BAAAQX010000002.1, from coordinate 239,278 downwards.
GCGTACGCGCTGGAGACCCCCGGCGTCGAGCTGGTGCTGGTCGACCGCTCGACCGACCACGTCTTCCAGTGGGCGCCGAAGGAGGAGGAGCCCGCCACCCCGAAGGACGAGGAGGCGGCGCTGCACGGCGACGCCGTCGGCGTCGAGATCGGCGACCTGCGGCCCGGCTTCGCCGAGCTGGAGGAGCACCTGCTGCACCACGGCAAGGTGCGTCACTGGTCGGAGTGGTGGGACCAGTACGTCGAGCAGCCCCTGTCCGGCGCAGACTACGACACCTACCGCCAGGTCATGGTGCTGATCGGCAGCCTGTTCCGCCGGCTGCGCCCCGACGGCGGCCGGCTGGCCGTGGACGAGGAGCGCGAGCGCTACATGTGGACCAGGATGCGCGAGCACCTGGCCGCCTCCGGCGCCGACCCGGCCGACTGCCTGTACGTGTGCGGCGCCTTCCACGCCGCCAGCCACGTCGAGCAGTTCGGCCTGAGGTCCGAGGCGCCGTACGAGATCAGCCCGCGCACCGGCACCAAGTGGCTGTACGGCCTCATCCCGTCCAGCCACTCGGCCATCGAGGCGCAGTTCGGGCTGGCCTCCGGCTCGGTGTCGATCGCGGCGGCCACCTGGGCCAAGGCGCTCACGCGCGGCAAGCTGACGCCGTTCCAGCTCGAAGGGCAGAAGGGCGCGCGCAAGCGGGCGGCCAAGCTGCCCGCGCCCGCCGCGCCCCAGGGCGAGGTGGCCGACAAGCTGACCGGGTTCCTGTCCAGGCCGCCCGCGCTCGACCCGCTCGACGACGCAGAGCTGGTCGGCTGGTCGGTGGACATCGTCCGGCTGGCCCGCCGCAACGGCTACCTGGCCAGCACCGCCGACGCGATCGCGGTCTACGAGACCTCGATCCTGCTCGCCGGCATGCGCAACCGCGCCCGGCCCACCCCGTACGACTTCCAGGACGCCGCCGTCACGTGCATCGAGAAGGACGCCGTGCCGGGCAGGCGCGACATCCGGCGGCTGTGCGAGATCCTGCTCGGCGGCGACCGCGTCGGCGAGGTCGGCTACGACGCGATGCCGCCGCTGGCCAGGAACGTCTACGACCGGCTCGCGCCGCTCGGCCTGGACCTGGAGAAGCGCACGATCCAGCGGGCGCTGCTCGACCTGAACGCCGAGCCCGACCTGGTGCCCTGCTCCGACCTGCTGTGGATGCTGCGCTATCTGCTGCCGTCCGACGCGGTGCGGCCCATCATGGGCGAGCGCAGGCTGGGCGAACGCTCGATCCAGGAGAGCTGGGACCTGGCGTTCGGCAAGCACCAGCGCTCGATCATCGAGCTGGGCTACGAGGGCGTCACCATCGAGCAGGTGCTGGAGCAGCGGCTGCGGCGTTCGGTGCACGACCCGAAGGCCACGGCGGCGGTCGCGCTGGCGGCGGTCGAGGACTCCATCCTGTTCCTCGGCAGCCGCCGCTTCGCCGACGAGCTGGGGGCGCGCGCGGTGGAGCTGCTGTCCGCCGAGCGCACCGTGGACGACGCGCCCGAGGTGCTGCGCCGCATCCGGCGGCTGCTCGCCTACTACCGGGCCAACGAGCCCGAGCTGCCCGCCTGGTGCGAGTCGTTCGTGACGACCGGCTACGCGCACTACTGCACGCTGCTGCCGACGGCCTTCGTGGACGACGACACCGGCGTCCGGCAGGTGGCGGCCATGCTGGGCTTCCTGTTCACCATGGAGAGCCTGGCGCTGGCGCTCGGCTGCGACAGGGCGCAGCTCGAACTGGCGGTGCAGCAGTCGCACCCCGAGTCGCCCGACAAGGTGGCGCTGCTGTGGGCGGCGCACCACCAGCTCGGCCTCCTGCCCATCGCCGACCTGCGGGCCCGCTGCGACGAGCTGCTCGCCAACCCGCTGGTCGTGCCGTCGTTCCCGCGCTACATCATGGGGTTCGTGCAGGCCATGGAGCCCGCTCCTGGGCTGTCCGGGTTCGTGGTGGAGGTGATCTCGAAGGCGTTCGGGCGGCTGCCCGACAACGTGCTGCTGCCGTGGCTGCCCAAACTGATCACCACGCTGCGGGACGGGGCGGCGGAGCTGGTGCCGGTGCTGATCCGCGAGGCGGGGCGCACCTTCCCCGGCTCGCTGACGGCGGTGGACGCGTGGGTGCCGCCGTGGACGGCCCGCCCCAAGCCTCCCGCCACGTCCGCGCCGGCGGCCTCCGGGCCCGTGGCGTCGCTGCTCCTGGCGCATCCGGACGCTTGCGACGCGGTGGCGTCGTTGCTCGGGTGCTCGGGAGCGTGGGTTGCGGCCGGGGGCGATGAGCATCGGGAGGTGAGCGCGCTGCTGGCCGGGCATCCTGAGCCGGTGCTGGCGGTGGCGGGGCTGCTGGGCTGACGGATCGCCGGCCGGGTCACGTGCCGAGGTGGCCCGGCCGGCGCGGTGATTGAGAGGATTTGTCATGAGATTTGATGACTCGGGCGAGATGCTGCGGGTCTGTGTTGAACGGCTCGGCGAGAAGGCCGGTCGGCAGCTCGTGGCCATGGCCCGGCGCGGCTTCCTGCTGGACCGCCCGACGGCCGCCGCGCCTGCCACCGGCCGGTGTCGGCTGGGTGGGCCCGCGTTGCTCGAACCCGGCACTGCCTGGCCCGAGGCGGGCGGCTTGCCCCTGTCCCTGCACGCCGTGCTCGACACCGACGCCCTCGCCCCCTGGCTCGGTGACGAGCTGCCCACGCGGCCCGGCCTGCTCAACTTCTTCTACCTCGACCCCGACGTGCCGTACGAGGTGTACAAAGACCTGGACCTGTTCGACCCCGAGGCGTGCCGCGTGATCCCCGCCGACCCGGCGCGCGCCGTAGAGACGCCCGCACCGGAACCGGCTAGAAGCTACCCGGCCACCCCCGTCCACGCGGCCCCGGTGACCATGCTCCCCGACTGCTGGGACCTCGAGGAGGGCGACCTCGACTACGACAGCGACGAGCACTGGGGCGTCCCGTCGCTCGTCCTCAACACCATGGACGGCCTCGACGCCAACACCGCGGGCCACCACTGCGCCTTCGGCTGGCCCGACACCTCCTACGCCTCCCCGGTCACCGGCCGCGACGCCGACGGGCCCGCGATCCACCTGCTCCAGCTCGCGGAGGACGCCGAGCTCGGGTGGGGCTGGGGGGACGCCGGCACGATGTACTTCACGATCCCGGCGAAGGCGTTCCTGGCGGGCGACTACAGCCAGGCACGGGCGGACATGCGCTGCTGCTGACCTTCCAGCGGTCAGCCGGTCGGCGTCGCGGGGCGGCAGGTCGTGCCGGGCGCGGGGAGGCGCAGGTCCATCAGGTACGCGTTCGCGTGCGCGATCGTGCAGGCGTCCCCCGACAGGTACAGCCCGTGGCCGTGCCCGTCGTAGCGGACCGTCGCCGAGCCGGGCACCCGCCGCACGATGTCGGCCGTGTTCGCGTAGTCCTCCCACGTGCCCGCGCCGAGGAACGGCGGCAGCCCGGCGGGCAGGGGATCGCCCGGGTTCTTCACCGGGACGGGCCAGCCCACGCAGCCGAGCCGATGCCACACCCCCGCGCTGGCCAGGTTCGGCGACAGCTTCTCGCCCAGCGCCCGGACCGCCTGGTACTGGCGGTAGTCGCGGAAGCGGAGCCCGTCCGCGCAGTGGGTCATGTTCATGGCCACGGTCGACATCAGCTTCGCGCTGCCGGTGCCCGCCTTGATGTACTTCGCGAACCCGCCCGCGTCCCCGGCCTCGGCCTGCCTGATGGCCTGAGCGAGGCGCCGCCAGCCCGGATGTTCGGGCGCGGGGCCAGGCGTGCGCAGGTTCGGCATCGCGGCCGTCTGCAGGTCGAACCCGGTGTACGTGGCCGCCTCGCCCTCGACGGGCAGCGGCGTGCGGTCGGCGGCGGCCACCAGCTTCCGCCAGCGCGCGCCCACGTCGCCGGGCCCGCAGACGTCCCGCGCCGACGCGCACCACTCCACGAACCGGCCGAACTGCTCCTCGCTGACCTCGAACCGTGCCCGGGCGTCCGCCACGGGGTCCCGGAGCTGGTTGATGGCCCCGTCGAAGTACGCGGCCCTGAGCCGCTGGGGGAACAGGCGGGCGTACGTGACGGCCGTGACGCCTCCGTACGAGGTGGCCAGCATGCTCAGCCGCCGCTCGCCGAGCGCGGCCCTGATCGCGTCGATGTCGCGCGCCACGGACGCCGAGTTGAAGTTGTCGAAGAACGCCGGATCGGCGTTCCTGCACTTCAGCGCGCCCTCGCGGATCGTCGCACCAAGACGCCGGTACTCGGCGCGGGTGCGCGGCGAGGTGATCCACGGGCCGGTCGTGAAGCACTCGCGGGGCAGCAGTCCGTACGTGGCGGCGTTGCGCGGCTCGAGGCTGACCACGTCGAACCGCTCACGCAGCTTGGTGAAGTCGTCGCGGTCGCCGGTGAGGTCGTCGATCCCGGAGACGCCGGGGCCGCCGGGCACGTTGAACACCGTGCCCTCCGACCGTCCGGTGGCGGGCAGCTTGGCGACCTTGATGGTGATCTTGCGCCCGTCCGGCCTCGCCCAGTCGACCGGCACCTGGACGGTCGAACATCGCAGGTCCTGCGGCCGTTCGGGACCCTCGCAGGGGCCCCAGCGGAGTGTGTCCTGGGCCGCTGCGGGGGTTGTCACGAAGGTGCCGGCCAGGGCGATGATCGCAAAAAGTCTCATGCCTCCCAGGCTCGTCTTTCCCGCCCCGGCCCTCGATCGTGGTACGGCCCGTCTTCGAGGTAGTGCCAGGACTAGCTCATGCGACGACCTCAGAAGGGGCCGCTCTCCGGATAACCCGCCTTGATGACGGCCTTGCGGGTCTTGGCGTCCAGCTTCTTCTCGCTGACGACCTTGCCTGCCGCCGGCGGGGTGATCTTCACCTTGGCGCCCCAGCCCGAGAACCTGGTGTCGGTGTGGAAGGCCATCTGGTCATAGGCCGTGGAGTCGTCGTCCGGGGAGGTCGTCGTGTCCACGATCGCGCGGGTGAGCCGGTTCCGGCCGTCGAAGTACAGGCGGAATTCCACGTTTCCCTCGCCGGCCGACTTGTCGTTGCTGAAGTCGGCGAGCGAGGAGGTGCCCGCATATTCGCCGGTCGCCACTTCCGAGGCGTTCTTCAGCATGAATTGCAGGCTCGCCGGAGTGACGCCCATGTCGAGAACGCTGTTTTCCCGCGCCGAGGTCTTCGCGTGCACCCAGCAACGGACGCCGGGCAGCGCCTTGGCGATGCCTGCATTGGTCACGTAGGCGTTTCCGCCCTCGGCGACGACGCGGTAGGCGGGGCTGGCGCCTTTCTGCCGCGTGGACATGCGGACCCGCAGGTCGGCGCCGCGCACGCTGCCCTTGCCGAAGGCCAGGGTGCCAGACGTGCGGGTGTTCACCTGCACCTGCATGGCCTGGTCGTCGACCGTGAAATCGAGGGTGATGCTGCTCGATTCGGTGACCTTCACGCCTTTACCCGGGACGAGTTGGGCCTTCAGTACTTTCACCGGGTCCGCCGCCGCGGCGATCTGCGCGGATGCCGCCTGGGCGGGTAAAGCCATCGCGCACACGGCGGCGAGGCCTGCGAAGAAGAGTTTCATCAGAGTCCCTGTCTCGGTGGTACGGCAGGGAAAAGAGTAAGAGGGTGGTGCCGGCGAGATAAGCGAAATTCTGTAACGATAAGGATTGGCGGGCTGAGGTGACGTCCGCCGCGCGCGTACCGGCTTCCCGCCGATGACGCGCGCGGGCCGGGCGCCGTCGTCAGCCGAAGACGCGGGCGAGCCGTGGAATGCGCCGCACCACCAGCCAGTCCACCAGCAGCACCGCCGCCATCGTGACCCCCGCCAGCGGGAACAGCACTCCCAGCACCCCCATGACGGCCATCACCCCATAAGCGGTCCGCCGATCCGTGGGCCGGGCCGGGGCGCCGGCGCGTCCGCGGGGGCGGCGCTTCCACCACATCCACGCCCCGGTGACCACCAGCGTGACGATGGTCAGGCAGGCGCCCAGCATCACGACCAGGTTGGCGGTGCCGTAGCGGCGTCCCTCGTGCAGGGCGACGCCCTGCTCGACGGCCTTGGCCAGCACCCCGTACTCCGCCCACCCGTACGACACCAGCACTCGCCCGCTGTACTGATCGACGTGCAGCGTCTGGGCGGCGGACGGGTCGCGGCGCGGGTCGGTCACGATCGTGTAGACCCCCTGCGGGCCGTCCGGCAGCAGGACCTTGAGGTCGCACTCGCTCGGCGGGCAGGACCGGATCGCGGGCCTGGCGGCGGCCAGGGCGTTCTCGATGGGCAGCGCGCCGGGCTGCAGGACGCCGTGCGCGGCGTGGTGGCCCGCGTGCCCGTCCTGGGAGGGCGGGACGGGCAGGCGCTCGGCCGCCCACGGCACCTTGGCGTCCGGGTTGGCGGACAGGTCGCCGGACAGGCGCGGGTCGGAGGTGTGCGGGAAGTCGCCGGCGCTGGGGTAGGTCGAGCCCGTACGCTCCTGGACGCGTTGCAGGGCGTCGCCCCACACGCCCGACCACGGCAGGCCGGACAGGACGAGGAAGACGACCACCGCGCCGCCGCCCAAACCGGTGAGGATGTGCAGCCGCCGCAGCCGCCCGCGTCCAGGGCGGGTGGGCTTCCTGCGGGTACGCCGGCCGCGCCACCACAGGTAGGCGCCGGTGGCGACGAGGATCAGCGCCCAGCAGGCGGCGGTCTCCACGACGCGGTCCCCGACCGTGCCGGACATCAGCTCGCCGTGGATGGTCCGGACGACGCGCATGAACGTGGCCCCGTCGTCGATCTGCCCGACCACGGTGGCCGTGCCCGGATCGACGTACACGGAGACGCCCTGCGCCCAGGGGCCCGTCTCGGCGCCCTGGAGGATGACGCGGGTGGTGCGGTCGGCGGACGTGGGCGGGATGACGGACATGACGGGAGAGCCCGGGCGGGCCTGCTGGGCGGCGGCGATCTGCTCCGACAGGGGGCGGGCGGCGGTGACGGGTTGGGCGAGCGTGCGCACGTCCTGGTAGCGCCACTCCTCGAAGGGCTCCTTGAACAGGTAGACGCCGCCGGTGACGGCCAGGACGAGCAGGACGGGGGCGACGAAGAGCCCGGCGTAGAAGTGCCAGCGCCAGACGGTGCGGTAGCGCTGGGACGGGGCTTTCGCCGTCGGGGGCGGGGTGGTTGTTTCCGGGCGCGTTTCGACAGAGGTCATGGGGGGCTCCGTTCCGGAGGCGCGCGGGTGCGGGGACGGGCGCGCACCGCGTTCAGGCAGGGGAAAGGCAGGCGTGGGGACGTCCGCACGCTCGTAGTCACGAAATGCCGGTTTCGATCCCCTGCCGAGGTGGTCCGCGCCGGCACAGAGCCCAGGCCAGCACTTGTGAGGTGAGAACGTCGCCGTAGCCGACGGTCAGTGGTGTCTTCGACCTGCGTGGCGGGGTGGGGCGTGCGGTCAGCAGGGCCCACAGGCCGGGGAGTGAGCAGGCCAGCAACCGCAGCAGCAGGGCGAGCGCCGTCTCGCCGCGATCCAGCCACCACGCCGACACGGCCGCGACCAGCACGTGCGCGATCAGCATCCCGAGCCCGCCGTAGAGCCCGCCGCCGTGGTGATCCACGTGGGATGGGTGATGGACCGGGGAGGAAGCCGCGAAGAGCTGGTGGATGCCGTACTCGACGGCGGAGGAGGAGGTGAAGAGCTGGTGCATGCCGTACTGGGCCGCGAACGACGCGGCGAGCAGCGTACCCGTGGATCGCCGCCGGCGGGCCAGCGCGAACGCGCCCGCACCCGTCGCGGCCGTCGCCACGACCACCGTGCCCAGGCCCGCGACGGGCCCTCCGGCCAGGACGTGCATCCCGAGGGCGGCGAGCACGCACACGACCGCGAACACCGACGCCCGCAGCCCGCGCAGGCCGGGCCGCCCGGCCTGCGCGGTGTCCCTGCTGCCGGTGCCGCGTCCTTTCTGGTCGGAGTTCATGCGCGATCACCGCTCACACGGACAGATACGGCGGCCCGGCGGACGCGGTTCAACCCATGTGAGAGAAGTTCGTGACTAGCCCCGGCTGTAGACGAGCCGTGGCGGGCTGCCCCCGAAGAGCCGGCTGACCGTGACGAACCGGTAGCCCCGCTTGGACAGCGCCTTCAGCACCTTCGGGATGGCCCGCACGGTCGTGGGGTGGATGTCGTGGAACAGGATGACGCTGCCCGGCCGGACCGCCTTGACCGCCTTGCGGGCCACCCTGGCGCTGTCGCGGTAGCGCCAGTCCAGGGTGTCCACGCTCCACATGACCACCGGGCGTCCGGCCTGCCGCCGCACCGTCGCGTCGAACGCGCCGTACGGCGGGCGGACGAGCTTCGGCCTGATCCCGATCGCCGCCTTGATCGCCCGGTCGGTGCGGGTGAACTGCGAGCGGACCGACGCGGCGGACAGCCTCGTCAGGTCGGGGTGCGACCAGCTGTGGTTGCCGATCTCGTGCCCGGCCGCGTACGTCCTGCGCAGGGCGCCCGGGTAGGCGGCGACGTTCTGGCCGACGACGAAGAACGTGGCCCGCGCGTCGTAGGCCGCCAGGGTGCGCAGCAGCGTGTCCGTGTACTTGCCGGGGCCGTCGTCGAAGGTGAGCGCCACGCACTTCACTCGACGGCAGTCGACCGGCTTGGCCGCCGGCGCCTCGGCGGCGGTGCCCACGGATAAGGCCACCTCCACCGCGATGGCCGCCTGCGCGGTGCTTGTGGTGGCCTGCGCGGGTTCAGGCGTGGTGGCGAGCGTGCCCGCGCCGCCCAGCCCCGCCGTCAGGACGACCGCGGCGATCGCTCGCGAGGTCCCCCGTCTCATGCCGATGTTCATGTTTCCCCCTGTACGAGCACCGCCCCCGGTGCATGTCCCCCATAAGACGACCCCGCAGGGATCGTTCCAAATGGTTGGACTCCCGGCCACCGCTCCTGGTTCGCGCAGAATCGGGTCCCGGATGAGTAACAGGGCTCAGGCGTGCCCGACCGACCGCAGCCCCGCCAGCGCCGCCTCGGCGAAGGCGCTGACGACCTCCCCGCCCTGCACGGGAGGCCAAACGGCGGAGGTGGACCAGGTCAGCCTGGGTTCGTCGATCGGCCGCCACACCAGCCCGGCGGGCAGCTCGTCGTACGGCTCCTCGTTGAGGTGCGCCCCCAGCCCCGACATGACCAGCCCGTGGACGAAGTGCGGGTTGCGGGCGTGCCGGATGGCGCTGGGCAGGAAGCCGTTGTCGCGGCAGGCCTCCAGGACGTGGTCGTAGAGGTGCGGCGCCATCTCCCTGGGGAAGATCACCAGGGCTGAGCCGTCGAGGGTGCGCAGCCGTACGACGTCCTGTTCGGCGGCGCGGTGGCCGGCGGGGAGCACCACGCCGAGCCGCCGGTGCACGACCTCGCTGGACTCCAGGCCGACGGTGTCGCAGGGGTGCCGCACGAGGCCCGCGTCCAGCTCCTCGGCGCGGAGTTGGGCGAGCTGGCTGGCCGTGGTCAGCTCGTGCAGTTGCAGCAGCACGTCGGGGACGCGTTCGGTGAAGCGCGCCACCAGGGTGCGCAGCGCCATCGGGGTGGTGTCGGGTGGCACGCCGGCCCGCAGGACGCCGGAGGCGCCGGGGCGGATGCGGCGCATGGCCTCGCGGGCGGCGTCGGCGTGGTCGAGCACGCCGCGGGCGTGTTCGAGGAGCAGCGCGCCCGCCTCGGTGAGCGAGACGCGGTGCGGGTTGCGGTCGAAGAGCCGCACGCCCAGCTCCCGTTCCAGGTCGCGGATGCGCTGGGACAGCGGCGGCTGGGCCATGTGCAGCCGTTCGGCGGCCCGGCCGAAGTGCAGCTCCTCGGCCACGGCGACGAAATAGCGCAGGTGACGCAGCTCCATCCGCCTCACCATATCGCTCTGATATCGCCAAGGGACTCCATTGATGTTGGCCACGGCCCCGTCACACCTGGTTGTATCCCGGCAAGCCCGTTGACCTGCGAAGGGACGATTGTGACTGTGCTGCTGGACCGTGACGGACCCGTCGCGGTGATCACCCTGAACCGGCCGGAGAAGCTCAACGCCTGGACCGCCGACATGCGTGAGCGGCTGATCGCGCTGCTGGCCGAGGCGGGCGCCGACCCCGAGGTGGGCGCGGTCGTCCTCACGGGCGCCGGGCGGGCCTTCTGCGCCGGGCAGGACCTGGGCGAGACGGCCACGATCGACCCCGACGACCACGCCGCCTCCGACGCTTGGATCGACGGCTTCGACCGCCTCTACCGGGCGGTGCTCGACCTGGACAAGCCGGTCGTGGCGGCGGTGAACGGCGTGGCGGCGGGCTCCGGCTTCCAGTACGCGCTGCTGGCCGACCTGCGCGTCGGCCACGCCGGCGTGCGGATGGGACAGCCCGAGGTGCTCTCCGGCATCCCCAGCATCACCGGCATCTGGGCCATGTGGAACATTCTCGGCCGCGCCAGGACCACGGAGTTCGCGCTGACCGGGCGGCTGGTGTACGGGGCGGAGGCGGAGCGGCTGGGCCTGCTGACCAGGCTCGTCGGCGAGCGCGAGGTGCTGGCGGAGGCCGTCAAGCAGGCCAAGGAGCTGGCCGCGCTGCCGCCGGGCGCCGTGGCGCTGACCAAGGGGCGGCTGCGCGAGCTGGAGAGCCAGGCGCTGGCCGACGCGGTGGTGGCGGCCAAGAAGGTGCACGCCGCCGCGTACGCCTCGGGCGAGCCGCAGCGCGAGATGAACAGGTTCCTGGAAAGGAGCGCCCGATGACCGGGTGGAGCGTTCCCGAACGCTACAACATGGCCGTGGACGTGGCCGACCGCCACCCACGCGAGAACCTGGCGCTGATCTTCGAGGATCACACCGGCGCCCACGAGGAGATCCGCTGGGGCGAGATCCAGGATCGCTCGCGGCAGATCGCCGCCTGCCTCCAGGGCGCCGGCGTGCGTCCCGGCGACCGGGTCGCCGTCATGCTGCCGCAGCGCACCGACACGCCCGCCACCTACCTCGGCGTCCTGCGCACCGGGGCCGTGCTGGTGACCATGTCGCTGCTGTGGGCCGACGACCAGATCGCCTACCGGCTCGCCGACTCGGGCGCGTCGGTGCTGGTCACCGAGGCGGGCGCGGTCCGCAGGGCGGGCGGCTACCAGGGCATCGTGGTGGACGTGGACGACCCGGCGCTCGCCCGGTTCAAGCCGGAGTTCACGGACGCCGACACGGCCGCCGACGACCCGGCGCTGATCTTCTACACCTCGGGCACGACCGGCCCCGCCAAGGGCATCGTGCACGCGCACCGCACGCTGCTCGGCCACAACGAGTTCGAGGTCTGCCACGACCTGCGCCCCGGCGACGTCTTCTACGGCGCGGGGGAGTGGGCCTGGTCGATGGCCAAGCTCATGGGCCCGCTGCGGGCCGGCGCCGTGCACTACGTGTACCGGCCGGCCGCCGGCTTCGACCCGGACGGGCTGCTGGCGGGCATGGCGCGCAACGGCGTCACGACCGGGCTGGTCAACCCCACGTTCCTGCGCAAGATGCGCGAGCAGGTGCCCGACGCGGGAGCCCGCCACCCGCAGCGCCTGCGCACCGTGTGCTGCGCCAACGAGCCGCTCACCGCCGACCTGATCCGCTGGTTCCGCGACCAGTTCGGCGTGACGCTGCTCGACTACTACGGCTCGACGGAGTCGTACCCGCTGATCGGCAACTTCCCCGGCGAGCCGGTCAAGGAGGGCTCCATGGGGCGCCCGCTGCCCGGCTGGGACGTCGCCCTGCTCGACGAGTGGGAGCGGCCGGTGCCGCAGGGCGAGGTCGGCGAGATCTGCCTGCGGGCGCGGAGCAACCCGCAGTTCCCGCTCGGCTACTGGAACCGCCCCGAGGCCTCCCAGGAGACCTTCGGCGGGGACTGGTTCCACACCAAGGACCACGCGCGCGTGGACGAGGACGGCTACTACTGGTTCCTCGGCCGCGTGGACGACGTGATCAAGACCTCCGGCTACCGCGTCGGCCCCGACGAGATCGAGGAGGCGCTGCGCGCCCACCCGGCCGTCGCGGACGTGGGCGTGGCCGGGGTGCCGGACCCCGTACGCGGCCAGGCCGTCAAGGCGTGGGTCCTGCCAGCACCCGGCTACCGGCCGGGTGAGGAGCTGGCGCGGGAGATCCGCGAGTTCGCGAAGACCACGCATTCGCGCTTCGCCTACCCGCGGGAGATCGAGTTCGTCACCGAGCTGCCCCGCTCGGCGACGGGGAAGATCCAGCGCGCCCGGCTCCGCAGCCGGCACACCAAGTAAGGGAGCACCATGACCCCCCAGGATTCCGCCGCCGTGCGGCGCAAGGTCTCGCTGGCCTCCGCGATCGGCAACTTCGTCGAATGGTTCGACTCGGCGGCGTACGCCGTGATGTCCGCGACCATCGCCGCGCTGTTCTTCCCCGACTACGACAAGACGGCCGCGCTGCTCGCCACCTGGGCGATCTTCGCGGGCGGGTTCATCGCCCGGCCGCTCGGCGCGGCCTTCTTCGGCCGGTACGGCGACCGCCTCGGCCGCAACAGGATGCTCGCCCTGACCGTGCTCACCATGAGCGGGGCCACGTTCCTCATCGGCATCCTGCCGACCTACGCCTCCTGGGGCATGGCGGCGCCGATCCTGCTGTTCCTGCTGCGCTGCGCCCAGGGCTTCTCCACGGGCGGCGAGTACACGGGCGCGTCGGCGTTCATCGTCGAGTACGCGCCGGACGGCCGCAGGGCCCGCTTCGCCGCCGCCGTGCCGGTGACCGTGGGCCTGGCCAGCGTGGCGGGCTCCGGCGTCGGCTTCCTGATCACCTCGGCGCTGTCCACGGAGGCGCTGCAGAGCTGGGGCTGGCGGGTGCCGTTCCTGCTGGCCGCGCCGCTCGGCCTCATCGGCCTCTACCTGCGCTCCAAGGTCGAGGACACGCCCGTGTTCCGTTCGCTGGAGAAGCACGACGAGGTGGAGCCCGCGCCGCTGCGGGAGGCCGTGCGGCGCTGCGGGCGACAGATCGCCACGCTGTTCGGCTACAGCATCACCAACGCCGTCGGGTACTACCTGATGAGCAGCTACATGATCGCGTACATGTCGGAGGAGCTGGGGTACTCCAAGAGCGAGTCGCAGCTCACGAACGTCGTGTCGATGCTCGCGTACAGCGTGGCCTGCATCTTCGCCGCCAGGGCGAGCGACCGGTACGGGCGCAGGCCGATGCTGATCGCGGCGTGCGCGGGGTTCGTGCTGCTGCCGCTGCCGGCGTTCTGGCTGATGGGGTCGGGGCTGGCGGGCGCGATGCTGGGCACCTCGCTGCTGGCCATGCTGGTGTCGGTGATCGGCACCTCGAACGTGCCCGCGCTGGTGGAGATGTTCCCCGCGAAGGTGCGGGCGAGCGGCTCGGCCATCGGCTACACCGCCGCGTACGTGCTGTTCGGCGGCACCGCGCCGTTCGTCGCGACCGGGCTGGTGTCGGCGTCGGGCAGCGCCATCGCGCCCGCCTTCTACATGGTGGTGATCGCGGTGGTGTCGCTGGTCGTGGTGCTGACCTCGTTCAAGGAGACGCGCGGCCTGCGCCTGGACCGGGGCGTGGACGCCACGGTTCCCGCCGCCCGGGGTTGACAGCGGGGGAGGGCTGGTCTTCTCTCGAACCCATCGGGGTAGGGAGGGGAGCCCCGCATGCGCGCGATCCGCCGATCCGTCGTTGCCCTGATCGTCGTCGTCGCGCTCGTGACCGTCCCCCGCGACCCGGTGCTCGCCCAGGCGCCCGCGCCGGGCGGGCCAGGCCTCCCGTCGCACTTCGGCCTGGCCCGCAAGGACTGCGTGGGCACCGCGACGTCCCGCTCCTCGAAGGTCTGGTACACGGTGGCGGGCGGCGTCCTGTCCGACGTGTACGAGCCCACCATCGACAACACGAACGTCGAGACCATGCAGTTCGCCGTCACCGACGGCAGGACGTTCACCGAGTTGCAGGCCCGCGACACCACCTACCAGGTGGCCACCGACCGGTCGGGCATGACCTGCACGATCACCTCCGTCAGCAAGGCGGGCCGCTACCGCCTGACCGCCACCTACCTGACCGACCCCGACAGGAACGCGGTGGTCGTCCGTGCCCGCCTCCAGCCGCCCGGCCTGCGCCTGTACGCCAGGCTCGACGCGAGCGTGAACGGCAACGGCGGCGGCGGAGCGCCCAACGGCGGCCCCGACAACGCGATCGTGGACCCGAAGACCGGGGCGCCCGTCGTCTGGGACGACAACACCGAGACCTCGGCCCCGGCCCGCGACTACGCCGTCCCCACCCATCTGGCGCTGCGCGCGGAGCGGCGGCTGCCGCAGGCGAGCGTGGGCTACGCCGGCACCCCCAGCGACGGCGCCGCCCAGCTCGACGCCGCCCGCGAGCTGACCCCCCACACCGAGGCTCTCTCCGGCAACGTGGTGGCCACCGCCCGGCTGCCGATCGACGCCAGGGGCGAGGTCACGTTCGCGCTCGGCTTCGGCCGCGACAGGGCCGCCGCGCTGCGCACCGCCGCCGACGCCGCCGCCCGCCCGTTCGACGGCACCCGCGCCCGCTACGAGGCAGGCTGGGCCGCCTACGACGCGAGCCTGCGCAGGCCCCCCGCCGCGCTGGACGGCCTCTACCGGCTCTCGGCCAACGTGCTCAAGGCCAGCGAGGACAAGACGTTCCCAGGCGCGGTCGTCGCCTCCCTGGCCAGCCCATGGGGCCAGGCGGTCGGGGCGGGCGAGCTGGCCGGCGGCAAGGCGATCTACTTCGGCTCCTACCGCGAGGTGTTCTCCCGCGACCTGTACGAGGCGTTCACCGGCTTCCTGGCCGCCGGCGACGTGGCCACCGCCCGCGCCACGGCCCGCTTCCTGCTGGAACGCCAGCAACTGCCCGACGGCCGCCTGCCGCGCAACTCCCTGCTCAACGGCCGGCTGGCCCCCGACTCCGGCGGCGACCAGCTCGACGAGACCGCGTACCCGATCCTGATGGCCTACCAGTCGGGCCTGACCGGCGTGTGGGACGACGTGCGGGCCGCCGCCGACTTCCTCGTCTCGCACGGCCCGGCGTTCGGCGTGGAGCGATGGGAGGAGCAGTCGGGCCACTCGCCGTCCACGATCGCCGCCGAGATCGCCGCGCTGGTCGCGGCGGGCGAACTGGCCACGCGCCACGGCGACCAGGCGCGGGCCAGGCTCTACCGGGCCACGGCCGACCACTTCGCCCGCTCCGTCAAGGCGTGGACGGTCACCACGACGGGCCCGTACGCGCCCCGCTACTTCCTGCGCCTGTCACGCGGCGGCGACCCCGACGCGGCCGTCTCCTACAACCTGGGCAACGGCGGCCCCACCGAGGACCAGCGCCGCGTGGTGGACGCCGGCTTCCTGGAGCTGACCAGGCTCGGCATCCTGCCGGCCGACGACCCCGACGTGCTCGCCAGCCTCCCCGTCGTCGATCGGGTGATCAGGCGCGACACGGCGAGCGGCCCCGGCTGGTACCGCTACGGCTCCGACACCCCCGGCACCGAGGACGGCTACGGCGACTGCCACGAGCCTGACCCCACCGCCTGCGCGCCGTCGGGCAAGCCGTGGCCCACCGGCAACAACGGCTCGGGGCACGTGTGGCCGGTGCTGGCGGGCGAGCGGGCCGAGCAGGCGCTGCAGACCCGCGACCAGGGCACGGCCGCCGCGCTGCTGTCCGCCATGCGGGCCATGGCGTCGGGCACCGGGCTGATCCCCGAGCAGGCGTGGGAGAACCCGGCCCTGCCCGCCTCCCCGTACGGCGCCGACCCGGCCACCGCCTCCATCGGCTTCCGCGACGGCGGCCCGGCGGGCTCGGCGTCGCCGCTGACGTGGGCGCAGGCCCAGGTCGTCCGGCTCATCCTGTCGCTCGGCTCCACCAGGCCCGTCGAGCAGCCCGAGATCGTCCGCCGCCGCTACGGCGACCCGCCGCAGGCCGCCCCGCTCACCGTCACCGCCCCGGCCGACGGCACCCCGGTCACCGGCACGTCCGTGCCCGTGACGGGCAGCACGGTCCCCGGCGCGCGGGTGGAGGTCGCCGCCACGCCCATCGACACGGGCGCGGCCACCCAGGTCGTCTCCGTGCGGGCCGGCGCGGACGGCGGCTTCGCGGCGCTCGCGCCGGTCGCGTTCGGGGAGGTCGTGATCACCGTGACGGCCACCGCCACGGACGGGCGCACCGGGTACGCGCGGCGCACGGTCGTCGGCGACATCGTGGACGCCACCACGGTGCTCGACGTCGAGGACCCGGAGGGCGACGACCACGGGCCGGGCACGTACGCGTACCCGACCGCCGCCGACTTCCACGACGGCGCCTTCGACTTGCGCAGGTTCCAGGTGATCACCGACGCGAGCACCGTCTACCTGCGGGCCGAGCTGCGCGACCTCACCCCCACCTTCGGCAACCAGATGGGCGCGCAGCTCCTCGACGTGTACGTCCGCGACCCGGCGGTCGCCACCACCTCGGCGGAGGCGGCGTTCCCGCAGCGCAACCACCGCATCGCCGAGCAGGACGCCTGGTCGCAGCGGGTCGAGGCGCAGGGCTTCGCCGCGCCCGTGTGGGTGACGGCCGGCGGCGCGGCCCCCGCGGGGGCCGTGGTGCGCGCGTCCGGCACCACGCGGACGATCACGATCGCCCTGCCCAGGGACACGTTCGGCACGCCCGGCCCAGGGTGGCGCTTCGCCGTGGTGCTGACCGGGCAGGACGGGTTCAGCGCCGACCAGGCCAGGCCGTTCGCGGCGACGCCGCAGCCGTACCAGTTCGGGGTGTGCGCGGCGGGCGGCACGGACCCGCTGTGCGCGGTGGACCCGGGCACCGTGCCCAAGGCCCTCGACGTGCTGGTGCCGCCGGGCCGGTCGCAGGCGGACGTGCTGAACCCGCTGCTCGGCCCGGTGGCCGTTCCGGCGATATCAGTCCCATAGGGGGGTGAGGAGTGCCAGGAGCGCTGCAACGCGTCCTGGAGCCGCCGCCTGGCGGGAGGCGGCACGTCGCCGTTGGTCGCCGGCGGCAGCGCGGGCCGCGCCGGAGGCACCAGCACCGCCGTCTCCTCCTCCCCGGCCGGCCGCTCCACCTCGGTGTAACCGCCCTCGGCCCCGCGCACGATCACCCCGGTCTCCACCCCGTGCTCCACGGTGTGCCGGTCACGCGCCTGCAACCCGAGGCAGATCCGCCGGGTGATCACGAACGCCAGCACGGGCCCCAGCACGACCGCGACCCGGAAGATCCACGTCGTCGCGTACAGCGAGATGTGGAACGTGGTGGCGATCAGGTCGTTGCCCCCGGCCGCCCACAGCACCCCGTAGTAGACGACCCCGGCGACCCCGAGCCCGGCCCGCACCGGCACGTCGCGCGGCCGGTCGAGCAGGTGGTGCACGGCCCTGTCACGGGTCACCCACCGCTCCACGAACGGGTAGACGCCGAGCGCGACGAACAGCAGGCCCGGGGCGCCCAGCGCGGGCAGCACCACGCTCATCGTCACCGTCTGGCCGAACACCGTGAACTCCCACGGCGGCATGATCCGCAGCGCGCCCTCCAGGAAGCCCATGTACCAGTCGGGCTGGGAGCCCGCGCTGACGTGCCCCGGCATGTAAGGCCCGTACAGCCAGATGGGGTTGATCTGGAACACGGTGGCCAGCAGCGCGACCACCCCGGTCACCCACAGGAAGAACACCGTCGTCTTCGCCAGGAACGCCGGGTAGAACGGCGCACCGCGCACCACCCGGTCGTTCAGCCCCTTGGCGCGGAACTGGGTGTGCGTCTGCCGCCAGGTCAGCACCACCGCGTGCAGCGGGATGAGCAGCAGCAGGATCCCGGGCACCAGCAGCACGTGGATGCTGAAGAGCCGGGGGATGATGTCCGTGCCGGGGAACTCGCCGCCGAACAGGAACATCGCCAGGTACGTCCCCACCAGCGGCACCGAGATCGTCACGCCGTGCAGGATGCGCAGCCCGGCCCCGGACAGCAGGTCGTCGGGCAGCGAGTAGCCGAACAGCCCGTTCAGCATGACCAGCCCGAACAGCGCCACGCCGATCAGCCAGTTCAGGTCGCGCGGCTTGCGGAAGGCGCCGGTGAAGAAGTTGCGCAGCGCGTGCACGACGATGGCGGCCAGGAAGATCAGCGTGGCCCAGTGGTGCATCTGCCGCATCAGCAGGCCGCCGCGCACCTCGAAGCTGATCTCCAGCGACGAGGCGTACGCCTCGCTCATCGTGACGCCCTTCAGCGGCACGTAGACGCCGTCGTAGACGACCTCCCGCATGCTGGGCTTGAAGAACAGCGTCAGGAAGACGCCCGTGAGCAGGATGACCACGAACGCGTACAGGGCGATCTCGCCGAGCAGGAACGTCCAGTGGTCGGGGAAGATCTTCCGCATCGCCTTCTTCAGGAACCCGGCGCCGCCGATCCGGTCGTCCAGCGCCCCGGCCAGTGAGCTGCCCTTCATCGCCACCCCGCATCCGGCTCGGTTTTCTCGTCAGAACCAAGACGTCGCAGGGCGGCGATTTGTGACACGCAGCTTGTCTCGTCATGCGAGGGACCGGGCAGGGGCGGCGGGTCGTGACCGTCAGGCGAAGCGCTCCACGGTGACGGGGATGGGTCCCTGCTCGCGCACGGCCTGGCGGTGGTGGTGCAGCAGCGCGCCGAGCGCCGTGATGGGGCCGGAGCCGAGCCGGGCGGTCACGTCCACGCACCAGGCGATGCCCGCGCCGATGCGGCGCAGCTCCCAGGTGAAGCCGTGGCCGCCGGCGTTGACGGAGGCCGTGCCGACCACGCGCGGGTTGCCGGTGGGCTCCAGGCGCAGCGCCGTGCTGGCGTTGGCCAGGCCGGTCTCGCCCAGCTCCCCGGCGAACAGGATGCGGTAGCGGCGCGCCCTGGCCGGGCCGTTGCCGAGGTGGAGCGGGGCCGTGGTGGGCAGCGAGCGGCGCTCCTGGAAGAGCGTGCGCAGCCCGGCCTCCTCGGGCAGCCCGCCGCCGCCGAGCACCTTGAAGGCGCGCACCGCCTCCTGCCTGCTGACCGGTGTCACGCGGGAGCGCAGTGCGGTGTCGGCGCGGATGGCCCTGCTCAGCTCGGCCGAGGCGGACCAGGCCCCGATCTCCGCCACCCACTCGGCGCCGTCGATGCCGGCCGCCGTGTAGTCGTCGCACAGGACGAACTCCTCCACCAGGAGCCCTGCGGGTGATCGATCGCCCGCCGTCGCGGAGATCAGGTAGTAGTCCACCGGCCCATGATTGTGGTCGGCGGAACGCCAGATCAAGATCATCGCAACGTGCCGCGCCGACGTGTTCGCATGGGTTCGGTCAATACGGGAAGGAGTCCGCCGGATCGCCGATAACCGGTCTAATCTGAATGACTGCCTATATGTCAGGCGCGGGAGGCATCAAGGATGCGGAACGGCCGGACCAACAAGACAATACTCACCATCTGCGCGGCAGCCCTCGTAGCGACCGCCGGCTGCACCTCCACAAGCGGCGGCGCGGGGCCGACACAGCAGCAGGGCCCCGTGGCCAAGCTGTCGATCACCCCCGCCGACGGCGCCAAGAAGGTCGCCCCCGACACCGGCATCACCGTCAAGGCCACCGGCGGCCAGGTCACCAAGATGACCGTCGCCGACGCCAAGGGCCGCGCCGTACGGGGCGCCGTGGCCGCCGACGGCCAATGGCGGCCCCAGTGGCCGTTGCGGCCCGCCACCACGTACACGATCAGCGCCGAGGCCAAGGGCACCGACGGCAAGGCCGTCACCGGCACCGCCACCTTCACCACCCTCAAGCCGAAACGGGCGCTGGAGAGCGGCATGTCGCCCCTGGACGGCGAGAAGGTCGGCGTCGGCATGCCCGTCCAGCTCCTCCTCTCCCAGCCCATCACCTCCAAGGAGGCCAGGGCCGCCGTCGAACGCTCGCTGGTCGTGCGCATGTCGCAGCCGGTCGAGGGCGCGTGGAGCTGGGTGAGCGACCGCGAGGTCCAGTTCAGGCCGCGCGAGTACTGGCCGGTCGGCGAACAGGTCACCGTCGTGGCGCACCTGGCCGGCCTGCGCGCCGGATCAGGACTGTGGGGGACGAAGGACCGCAGCGTGTCCTTCACCGTCGGCCCCGAGCACATCACCAAGGTCGACGCCAAGACCCACAAGGCCGTCGTCGAGAAGGACGGCGAGGTCGTCAAGACCATCCCCGTCAGCCTCGGCAAACCCGGCGACGACAGCTACTCGGGCATCATGATCGCCCAGGAGAAGGCCGCCGACCTCGTCATGGACTCCGCCACCATCGGCGAGCCAGGCGAATACCGCATCCGCACCAAGTGGAACGTCCGCATGACCTACAGCGGCACCTTCTTCCACGCCGCCCCCTGGTCCACCGGGGCGCAGGGCAGCTCCAACGTCAGCCACGGCTGCGTGAACGCCAGCCCGGCCAACGCGCGCTGGTTCTACGAGTTCACCCAGCGCGGGGACATCATCGAGGTCACGGGGACGTCGCGGAAACTGGAGTTCGGCAACGGGCCCACGCCTTGGGCCAAGTCGTGGGAGGAGTGGCTGGCGGGGAGCGCGCTGGGCAAGCCTGTGAACGGGTGAGGGGCATTTTGTATGGATATTCTTCGCCGATATCCAGGGGGTTTCCATGAATGCTCCCTTTGTAGCCCGGGCGATTTACCATGGAGCGAACAAGGGCGCCGTCCTGTTCCATTCGAATCCGTTGGAGGGGCGAATTCGGGGAAGCTCAGGGCTCGCAGGGGAAGGTGACGTGATAACGGGTGCCTGCTGAAGGAACCTGGCGGGGGCCGCATCGGCTGCCGGCCATCGCCCTGTGGCTGCTGGTGTGGGCGCTGAACGCCTACGAGTTCCTGCTGGCCGTCTAGGCGGCGGTGCCGGGGACCACCAGGCCCGACTCGTACGCGAAGACCACGAGCTGGGCCCGGTCACGCACGCCCAGCTTGATCATCGACCGGCTCACGTGCGTCTTGGCCGTGGCGGCGCTGATCACCAGGTGCTCGGCTATCTCGTCGTTCGACAGGCCCCTGGCGACCAGGGCGACGATCTCACGCTCCCGGCCGGTCAGCCGGTCCTGCCCGGGGGCGGGGGCGGGGCGGGGCGGGGTGCTGACGTACTCCTCGATCAGGCGGCGCGTCACCGACGGCGACAGCAGCGCGTCGCCGCGCGCCGCCACCCTGACCGACTGCAGCAGGTCGGCCGGTTCGATGTCCTTGAGCAGGAAGCCGCTGGCGCCCGCCCGCAGCGCGGCGAAGACGTACTCGTCCAGGGCGTAGTTGGTGAGGATCACCACGCGCACGCCGTTCAGCTCGGGGGTGGCGCCGATCCTGCGGGTGGCCTGGATGCCGTCGAGGAGCGGCATGCGGACGTCCAGCAGCGCCACGTCGGGGAGGAGACGCTTGGCCAGCTCCACGGCCTGCGCGCCGTCGCCTGCCTCGCCCACGACGGTGATGTCGTCGGTCAGCTCCAGCAGGGCCTTGAAACCGGCGCGGATCAGCGGCTGGTCGTCGGCCAGCAGCACCCTGACGGGCCGCGGCCTCACGCCACTGCTCCGGCTGGGAGTTCCGCGCGGACGGTGAAGCCGCCGCGTTCGCCGGGGCCCGCCGCGAGGGAGCCGCCGACGGCCACCGCTCGTTCGCGCATCCCGATCAACCCCATCCCCGGCCCGGGCACGCCCGGCTCGCCGTCGTTCTCCACCCGCAGCACGACCTTCGACGGATCGTATTCCACGGCCACCGTCACCGCCGCCGCGCCCGCGTGCCGCAGCACGTTGGTGAGCGCCTCCTGGGCGATCCGGTACGCGGCCCTGTCCACCTCGGGCGGCAGCGCGTACGGGTGGCCCGAGACGGTGTGCGCCACCCGCAGCCCCGCCCCCTCGGCCCTGGACACCAGGCGCGGCAGCCCCGACAGGCCCGCCTCGGCGCCCTCCGGCTCGCTCTGCCGCAGGACGCCCAGTGTGGCGCGCAGCTCGTCCATCGCCTCGTGGCCCGACTCCTTGATCGCGGCCAGCGCCTCCCTGACCCGCTCGGGCTTCCTGTCCAGCAGCTCCATGGCCAGCGCCGCCTGCACGTTGACCACCGAGATGCTGTGGGTGAGCGAGTCGTGCAGCTCCTGGGCGATCCACAGCCGCTCCTCACCGGCCCGCCGCAACGCGGCCTCCTCCCGCGTCCGCTCAGCCTCCCGCGCCCGCGACGCCTCCGCCTCCGCCCGCTGCGCCTGCGCCTCGGCGCGCTGCGTCTCCGCCTCGGCGCGCTGGGTCTCCGCTGCGGCGCGTTGCTCCACCGCGTGCAGGTACGCGCGCCGGCTCCTGGTCACCTCGCCGATCACCACCATGGCCACCAGCCAGCCGCTCAGCAAGGCCATCCAGTTGCCCGCCCCCGGGTCCTCGGACGACAGCGCCATCAGCCCGTACACCGGCACCGCCAGCCCGATCGCCAGCCAGATCGCGTCGGCGCGCCGCCCCAGCACGGCGAGGGTGTAGATCGAGGCCAGCGCCGGTGCGGCGGCGAACACGCCGGGGTAGTGGGCGGCGTAGTACACGACTCCGCAGGCCGCCGCGACGATCCCGGCGGTCAGCGGGGCGGACCGGCGGAAGGCGAGCGACAGGGCCGCGATCGTGATCAGCACCAGGCCCGCGGGGTCGATCGGGCGCTCGTAGGGCCCGGTCCACGACAGGTTCGCGTACGTGGCGGGCACGATCGCGACCAGGCTGCCCACCGCGATGAGCGCGTCCGTTCTGCGGCTTTCCATGTCCATAAGGTAGCGATCGCCCTCTGAACGGACGTCATCCCGAGGGCGTACGTTTCCGGCGCGGCTCGGGCGGCGTACGACTGCGGGAGTACGGCGGGGTGTCGTCCCGCGTGGGATGTGACCGGAAGGGGTGCCGAAGGAGCATTTCCGGCATGACCTCCTCGAACTCCACACCGGCGCCGCGTCGCTGGATCGTCTGGTCGCTGCGGGTGACGGCCACCGCCCACCTGACGGGCGTGCTCGCGCAGGCCGCGCTGGCCGGGCTGTTCGTCACCGGCGACGTCGACCTGCTGACCTGGCACCGCAACAACGGCGGCGTCACCCACAGCGTCCTGTACCTGCAGCTTCTCGCCTCCGTGCTGCTGTGGCGGCCCGGGAGGGGAGCGTGGTGGCCGGCGGTGGCCGGGGTTGGGCTGGTGGTGCTGGAGACCGTGCAGGTGATGCTCGGCCAGGACCGGGTCATCGCGGGGCACTTCCCGCTCGGGATGGCGATCTTCGGGCTGTCGGCCGTCTTCACGGCGTGGACGTGGCTGGCCTTCCGCCGGACCGGCGCGGCGGCGGGTGCGGCATGAGCGGCGGGCGCGGCATGGGCGGCTTCGGGCGTGGCAAGGGCGGCGGGTACGGCATCAGCGGCGTCGGGCGTGGCGTGAACCGTGGAGCGAGAGGGGTCTCGCGGCGGGCGTTCCTCGGTGTGCTGGGCGGGGCCGCGCTGGCCGCCGCCGGGTGCGGTGGCGGGTCCGAGACGGCGGGTGAGCTCCTGGCGAGCAGGGCGCGCCTGCCCGAGCCGTTCACCGTGCCGCTGCCCATCCCCGAGGTGGCGCGGCCGGTGAGCCCCGGCCGGTACGAGGTGACGCAGCGGGTGGCGGCCGTGGAGATCCTTCCCGGGCTGCGCACCGAGGTGTGGGGGTACAGCGGCACCTTCCCCGGGCCCACGTTCGAGCTGCGGCGCGGCAGCCCCGCCGTGATCGGGGTACGCAACGAGCTGCCCGTGCCGACCTCCACCCACCTGCACGGCGGCGTCACCCCGCCCGGCTCGGACGGCTACCCGACCGACCTCGTCGTCCCCGCCGGATACTCCTCGGCGCACGGGCATCCGGGGGAGGTGCTGCACCCGGTGGTCAAGGACTATCGCTATCCGGTGGAGCAGCGGGCGGCCACGCTCTGGTACCACGATCACCGGATGGACTTCACGGCGCCGCAGGTGTGGCGGGGGCTGGCGGGGATGGTGCTGGTTCGGGACGAGGAGGAGGACGCGCTGCCGCTGCCCCGGGGTGAGCGGGAGCTGCCGTTGATGATCTGTGACCGGTCGTTCGAGGAGGACGGCTCCTTCCGCTACCCGCACACCGCACACAGCACGGGCGCGGGCGGGCACAGCGCAGGGACGCACGGCGCAGGGACGCATGGCATGGGCGGGGGCGCGCACGGGCTGGACGACGGCACGCACGCCCTCGACCCCGACTACCTGGAGGGTGTGGAGGGCGACGTGATCCTGGTCAACGGCGCCCCCTGGCCGGTGGCCGAGGTGACGGCCGCGCGGCACCGCCTGCGCCTGGTGAACGCCTCCAACGCCCGCAGATACCGCCTGACCCTCTCCCCGAAGGCCCGCTTCACCCAGATCGGCAGCGACTCCGGCCTCCTGGCCGCCCCCATCGACCACGACACGATCACCCTGGCCCCCGGCGAGCGCCACGACGTCATCGTCGACTTCTTGAACTACCCGCCCGGCACCCACGTCACCCTGCTCAACACCCTGTCGAACGGCCCGCAGGGAAAGGTGATGCGCTTCGTGGTCACCAGGCGGGAACGCGACGACACCGCCGTCCCCGCCACCCTGTCCCGCCCGCCCCGCGCCCCCCGCCCCGTCACCACCCGCACGTTCGACTTCCGCAGGACGAACGACTCGTGGACCATCAACGGCCACCGCTACCAGCCGGGCGTCCCGCTGGCGAGCCCGCGCCTGGGCACCGCCGAGGTCTGGCGGCTGACCAGCGACTTCCACCACCCCGTGCACGTGCACCTGGCCCACTTCCAGGTCCTGGCCAGGAACGGCAGGCGGCCGGACGCCACGGACGCGGGCTGGAAGGACACCGTGGACGTGCGCCCGTACGAGGTGGTGGACGTGCTGGCCCGCTTCGACGGCTACCGTGGCCGCTACATGCTGCACTGCCACAACCTCGAACACGAGGACATGGCGATGATGGCCGATTTCGAGGTCGTCTGAGCCCTCCCGATCATCCCGGCGAACTACTAAGTTGATCCCATAGGGGACATTCATCGGATGACATGTGCCCCCTCGTCTGATGGAGCTAGGAGCACGCATGCAGATCGTACGGTTCACCAGCCCTCTGACCAGCAGCGATGCGGTGGGAGTGGATGACGGTGAGCAGGTGGTGGAGCTGTCGGGGATCACCAGTGTGGGCGAGCTGCTCCGCCTGTCCTCCGATGAGCTGCGGGAGCGCTGCGCGTCCGCGGACGGGACGCCGCACCCGTCCGGCTCCGTGCCGCTGCTGCCTCCCGTGGACGGCCGCATGGAGGTGTGGGCGGCGGGCGTGACGTACCGGCGGTCGCGGGAGGCGCGGGTGCTGGAGAGCGAGCGCGCCGCCGACGTGTACGAGCTGGTGTACGACGCCGAGCGGCCCGAGCTGTTCTTCAAGTCGGTGGCGTGGAAGGTCGCCGGCCACGGCGGGCGCATCGCGGTGCGCGAGGACTCCGAGATCGACGTGCCGGAGCCGGAGCTGGGCCTGGTGCTGAACGCGTCGGGGGAGATCGTCGGCTACACGGTCGTGGACGACGTCAGCTCCCGCACCATCGAGGGCGTCAACCCGCTCTACCTGCCGCAGGCCAAGATCTACCTGGGCGGCTGCGCGGTCGGCCCGGCGATCAGGCCCGCGTGGGAGGTCGCCGACCCGTACGCGCTGGACATCTCGCTCAGCATCGCCAGGGCGGGGGAGACCGTGTGGGACGGCAAGGCCAGCACCTCCCAGCTCAACCGGCGCCTGGACGACCTGGCCGGATACCTCTACCGCGCCGACGTCTTCCCCGACGGCGCCGTCCTGGCCACCGGCACCTGCCTGGTGCCGGACCTGCCGTTCACGTTGCAGGACGGCGACACGGTGACGATCGGCATCGGCGAGATCGGCACCCTGTCGACCACGGTGGTGAGGGGCGTGCCGGGCCTGTCGGTATAAAGGGCGGATGAATCTCCAGCAGCTCCGCTACGTCGTGGCGCTGGCCGAGGAGCTCAACTTCGGCCGCGCCGCGCTGCGTGAGGGCGTCCGGCAGCCGCCGTTCAGCCAGCAGATCGGCAAGCTGGAGGAGGAGCTGGGCGTGCGGCTGTTCGAACGTACGACCAGGCAGGTGCGGCTCACCGCGGCGGGCGAGGCGTTCGTCGCGGAGGCGCGCACCAGCCTGGCGCACGCCGAGCTGGCCGCCGAGGCGGCCAGGCGGGCGGGCAGGGGCGAGGCGGGGCGGCTGGCCATCGGGTTCGTCGGGTCGGCCACGAACCTGACGCTGCCGCGCGTGCTGCGCCGCTTCCGCGCCCGCTACCCGGGCGTCCAGGTCGAGCTGCGCGAGCTGACCACCGCGCAGCAGGCCGAGGAGCTGCGGCAGGGGCTGCTGGACGTGGGGCTGCTGCACGCGCCGCTGGCCGGGCCCGCCGCCGAGGTGCTGTCCACCCGCACGGTGGCGCGCGAGCTGCTGCTCGCCGCGCTGCCCAGCGGGCATCCCCTCGCCTCCCGGACGCCCCTGCTGGCGGCGGCGCTGGCGGAGGAGCCGTTCGTGATGTTCCCCCGCCGGTACGGGAGCGCGTTGTACGACCAGATCACCGGGGTGGCCAGGGCGGCCGGGTTCGAGCCGGTGATCGTGCAGGAGGCCGTGCAGATGCAGACGATCGTGGGGCTGGTGGCGGCGGGGATCGGGGTGTCGATCGTGCCGGAGTCGGTGGCCCGGCTGCGGCGCGGGGACGTGGTGTTCCGGCCGCTCGCGCCGGCGACCAGGGTGGTCACGCTGGACGTCACCTGGCGGACCGGCGACGCCAACCCGATCGTGCGCAACTTCCGCGACCTGTTCCCCGCCACCGCCTGAACTTCTCGGAAGTGATGCACCGCCTGCCGGGAGGGGGCCTCCTGCCCGGCAGGCGGGGGTCATCGGGCGCTCACCAGGGGGACGGCGCCGGCGGCGGGACGACCGGCGGGCGGTCGTCGCAGGTGATCGTGTTGGGCAGCAGCCAGGGCGCCAGCCACCCGCCGTCGTTGCCCCCGAGGTCGGTCAGCGAGAACTCCGAGCCGCCGGCGGGGAACCCGAACGAGCCGCAGTTGTTCACCCCGACCGCTCCCACGTTCCGCGCGTCGACGTTCTCGAACGTGGCCGACCCCTTCACCCGGGCGCTGACCACGGAGGTGCCGGCGCCGTCCACCCGGATGTCCTTGAAGTGCACGTTCGTGATCGCGTACAGGTCCTTCACGGACCACTCGCTGACCAGCATGATCGCGTTGTAGGTGTTGTCGAGGAAGTCGTTGCCCGTCACCCGGACGTCGGCGGCGATGTCCCGCTCCAGCGCGTAGAACCAGATGGCGCCCAGCCCGATGTTCCAGTTCAGCTCGTACGTGCCGGCCCGCACGGTGGTGTTGCCGGTGATGTCCAGCCGCCCGGCGAACGGCTCGGCGCCGAAGCGGGAGCCCACCTGGAGCGCGCTGCCCTCCCTGATCGGGTCCGCGACCAGGTTGTCGGACACGGTGTTGTCGGTGCCGCCGTAGATCGCGATGCCGTTGGCCAGGACGGGCGTCTGCACGGTGTTGTGGTCGAACGTGTTGCCCGTGTTGGCGCTCTTCTCCGACCACATGGCCATGGCGTCGTCGCCGCTGTTGCGGATGAAGGTGTGCGACACGACGGAGCCGGAGACGCCGGTGTGGAAGTTGATGGCGTCGGCGATCTGGTCGACGATGATGTTGCCGGTGACCCGCAGGTTCGTCATGGGGCCGTCGAACCACATGCCGACCTTGGTGTGCCGGATGTGCAGCCGCTCGATCGTGGAGTCGCTCATCGCGCCGCCGACGCCGTTGACCTGGTCGGTGTCGATGCGCTCGCGTACGTCGCCGTCGATCGCGAAGTCCGACAGGTGCACGTCGCGGCTGCCGCCCTCGGCGGCGGGCCTGCCGTAGAAGCCGACGCCCGTGTGCACGGAGCCGTCGGGCGCGGGGCTGGGCAGGGCGACCTCGCGGCCCTTGATGATCGTGTACCAGTTGCCCGCGCCGGTGATCGTCACGTCGTCCACGACGATGTGCCGGTTCACCTGGTACGTCCCCGGCGGGATGTACACGGTCAGCCGCTTGCGCTTGGCGTACGCGATGGCCTTGTCGATCGCCCCGGCCGAGTCGCGCCGCCCGGTGGGGTCCGCGCCGAACGCCAGCACGTCGGCCGCCCGCGGCACCACCTTGGGCGGGCCGACCAGCTCGGAGTCGAGCAGGTCGATGACCGTCCACTCGGCCTTGCTGCCCGCCGGGACCGTCAGCCGCACCCGATCGCCCGCCCGGTAGGTGCGGCCGAGCAGCAGGCGCTGCTCGTCGTAGAAGTGGCTGGGCCGGAACGGCTTGGCGATCACCGGGGCCGGGGTGGTCGCGCTGGGCACGCACGCGCACTCGGTGATCCACCAGTCGGGGTGCAGCAGGTCGGCGCCCGGGTCGTTGGAGAAGGGGTACTGGTTGTAGAGCCAGGAGTACTGCGAGGTCAGCGTCATCGTGGTGCGGCGCCCGCCGTTGACGGTGACGTCGAGGGGCGCGGTGATGCCGCCTCCGCCGGGGGCGTCGGGGATGCTGTAGCGCACGGTGATCGCGTTCGTCCTGGCGGGCAGGGTGAACTCGACGTGCTGTCCGGGCGTCAGCTTCACCGCCTTGCGTCCCGAGGCTTCGGCGGGCAGCGTGTACGCGCTGCGGTCAGGCCCGATGACCGTGCCGTCGGTCGCGGCGTTCTCCGCCTCCTGCTCCGCGAACGCCACGGCGGCGCCCCGGCCCGCGACCAGCGCCGGATCCAGCGCGGCCCGCGTCACGACCGGCGCTCGGGCGGGGGAGTCGGCCAGCGCGGGCGGCGCCATGAGGCCGCACGCCACAGTGGCGGCGAGGAGCGCCGCCGCGAGGGCGGAGCGGAGAGAAAGCGCCGCAGTGCCGGCGGAGCGGGGAGGGCGCGCCGCGGTGTCGGCGGAGCGGGGAGGGCGCGCCGAGGTGAGGGCGGAGCGGGGCATGCGTGCTCGTTTCTCTCGGGGGGTGAGGCGACATTAGGCCCCCCGCACACCGCTCCACAAGGCCCTGTGAACTACTTTCAGCCTTAGCTCAAATTCTTGCGTCAAACACGCAAGGCGTTGCGTCACTTGCGGCGACGAGTGACAACGGCAGCCCGCCGCACGGATGCACCTCGAACCCCGCCTCCCCCCGGAACACCGACCCGCCGATCCACTTGGCGGTGTTCGACGCCACGATCCGCCCCGCCGCGCTGATCACGAACGCGGGCACCGGCACCTCGCGCAGCACCGGCCCGACCGCCCCCTCGAACCGCCGCACGAACACGTCCGCCGCCGCCACCCCCACGAACGCGCCCCCGGCCAGCACCGGCACCGACAGCGTCAGGCTGTACTCGTCGGTGCACAGGTAGTCCACGTACGGGCCGCAGATCGTCCGCTCCGCCCCCTCGCTCGGCCCCGCGTACCACTCCCAGTGCGTGTAGTCGTAGAACGCGCTGCTGGCCGGGTCGAGATCGCGCAGGAGCTGCACCGGCGTCCCCGACGGATCGTCCTGCCACCACTCCAGATACCACGGCGCGTCCACCAGCAGCCCCGGCGCCGCGATGAACCCGATGCCCGCGATGAGCCCGCCGAGATGACGGAACAGGGCGGGCCGCAGCGTCGCCAGATCCCCCGTGGCCAGCGGCCGCCGCGTCCTGGCGAGCGCGGCCGTGCGGTCGCGGACCTCGTCCAGGACGGTGAACACGCCCTGCACCGTCTCGCCGATCCGGGAGACGGCCCGGCCGACGCGAGCGGCTGTGGTGGTGGAAGTCGAGGGCTGGGGCATCGCGCGCTACCTCCGTGCCTGTGGTCGCGCCCGGCGCGGCTCGCGAACTCACGGGCCGCCGCGCGGTCAGGCGTCCGCCAGCCGCAACCGCAGCTCGATCAGCCGTTCTATCGCGTCGAGCACATGCTGTTCAGCCAGGTCACGAGCCAGGCCGGGGTCTCCGCGGCGGATGGCCTCGGCGATGGCGCGATGCTGGGCCGTTGCCTCATCGTGCCTGCCAGGCTCGTCGTACGGAAGCCAGAGCAACGGCCCGATGTCGGCCTGTAACCGGATCTCCTCCTGAGTGAGTCGTGCCGACTGCGAGGCCGCCGCCACCTCGACGTGAAACCGCCCGTCCAGACGTCGCAGCCCGGCCCTGGCCCCAGCACTGAGCCCACCGCCCGTGAGGTGCGCCATGGCGTCCAGCGTGCGCCACAGGGGCGCCAGGTCGCCAGGCAGTGCCCGCCCCGCCGCGAGCCGGGCGGCGGCGCCGGCGATGGCCGCGTAGTGGTCGCCCAGGTCGCGCAGCTCGTCCACGGTGAAGGCGCGCAGCCGTGCCCCCAGCTCGGGCGGCTCGCTCGGCGTACGCACGAAGCTGCCGCCACCCCGCCCCCGCCGCGTCTCGACGAGCCCCTGCTGCCGCAGCGCCATGAGCGCCTCCCGCAGGGTGACGGTGGAGACGCCGAGCAGCGCGGCCAGCTCGGCCTCGCTGGGGAGCTGCTCGCCGTCGGCCAGGAGGCCGAGCGCGATGGCGTCGGAGAGGCGGCGCACGACCGCGTCCACCCGGCCGGTGCCCCCCACGGGCGCGAACACGGCCAGGTGGGCTCCCCTCGTCGCCATGCCCCCACCTCTTCCAGCGTTAACGACATTGATACAGGAGACGCCCTTGTCGCGAAACCTTTGAAACCATATGTTTTAGGTTATGCCAGGCAGCGAGACAGCCGTCGGCTTACGCGGGCTGCGCAAGGAGTTCGGGCCGGTCACGGCCGTTGACGGGATCGATCTGGAAGTCCGGGACGGCGAGTTCTTCGCGATGCTGGGCCCCTCGGGCTCGGGCAAGACCACGGTGCTGCGCATGATCGCCGGCTTCGAGCCGCCCACTGCCGGGACGGTCGAATTGGGCGGCAGGGACGTCACCCGGCTGGCCCCGTTCGAGCGCGACGTCAACACCGTCTTCCAGGACTACGCGCTGTTCCCGCACATGAACGTGCTGGCCAACGTCGAGTACGGCCTGCGCGTGAAGCGCGTGCCCAAGGCCGAGCGGCGCGAGCGGGCCGTGTCCGCGCTGCGCTCGGTGCGGCTGGAGGGTTTCGAGGACCGCCGCCCGGCCCAGCTCTCCGGCGGGCAGCGGCAGCGGGTGGCGCTGGCCAGGGCGCTGGTCAACCGCCCGCGCGTGCTGCTGCTCGACGAGCCGCTCGGCGCGCTCGACCTCAAGCTGCGCGAGGAGATGCAGGTCGAGCTGAAGGAGTTGCAGCGGGAGGTCGGCATCACGTTCCTGTTCGTCACGCACGACCAGGAGGAGGCGCTGACGATGAGCGACCGGGTGGCGGTGTTCGACCGGGGGCGGATCGAGCAGGTCGGCACGCCCGCCGAGGTGTACGAGCGGCCCGCCACCGCGTTCGTGGCCGGGTTCGTGGGGACGTCGAACCTCATCTCGGGCGCCGCCGCGGAGAAGATCCTCGGGCGCTCCGGCACGTTCAGCGTGCGCCCGGAGAAGCTCCGCGTCGTGTTCGGCGAGAACGGCTTAGCAGGAGGGGAGTTCGCCGTGGCCGGGGCGGCAGAGCCCGACGGGCTCGCCGTGACCGGCCCCGGCGAGCACTCGGCCACCGGGACGGTCGCCGAGGTCGTCTACGCCGGCGCCGCCACCAGGTTCGTCGTGGACCTCGACGCCGGCGGGCGGCTGATCGCCCTCCAGCAGAACCTCCAGGTCTCCTCCATGGAGGTGACGGGCCTGAGAGGCGCCCGCGTCCGGCTCGTGTGGCAGCGGCGCCACGAGTTCGCGATCAAGTAGCGATCACCCAGGAGAGAAGGCAATGCGACGGATCGGATCAGCCCTCGCAGCGGCGGCCCTCGCGCTCGTCACCGCCTGCGGCGGCGGCGCCCCCACGACGACGACCGCCCCCGCCCCAGGCCAGAGCGGGTTCGTCCCGCCGCCGCTGCAGCCCCAGCGAGCCCTCGGCACCGGCGAGGGCCAGGTCAACCTGGTCGCCTGGGCCGGCTACGTCGAGGACGGCAGCAACGACCCGAAGGTCGACTGGGTCACCCCGTTCGAGCAGGAGACCGGCTGCCAGGTGAACACCAAGGTCGCCGGCACCTCCGACGAGATGGTCACGCTGATGCGGACCGGCCAGTACGACGCCGTCTCGGCCTCGGGCGACGCCTCGCTGCGCCTGATCGCGGCCGGCACCGTCGCCCCGGTCAACACCAGCCTGATCCCCAACTACACCGACGTGTTCGACGGCCTGAAGAGCAAGCCGTGGAACTCCGTGAACGGCGTCCCGTACGGGGTCCCGCACGGCCGCGGCGCGAACCTGCTGATGTGGCGCACCGACACGGTCAAGCCCGCCCCCGACTCGTGGAGCGTCGTCTTCGACCCGGACTCGCCGTACAAGGGCAGGATCACGGCGTACGACTCGCCCATCTACATCGCCGACGCCGCCCTCTACCTGATGGCCACCAAGCCCGACCTCGGCATCAAGAGCCCGTACGCGCTGGACGACAAGCAGTTCCAGGCCGCGGTGGACCTGCTCAAGCAGCAGAAGCAGCTCGTCGGCGAGTACTGGTCTGACTACACCAAGGAGATCCAGGCGTTCAAGAGCGGCGACTCCGTCGTGGGCACCACCTGGCAGGTCATCGTGAACGTGGCCAAGAGCGAGAAGGCCCCCGTGGAGGCCGTGCTGCCCAAGGAGGGCGCGACCGGCTGGTCCGACACGTGGATGGTGGCGGCCAAGGCGGCGAACCCGAACTGCGCGTACCGGTGGCTCGACTGGATCATCTCGCCGACCGCGAACGCGCAGGTCGCCGAGTACTTCGGTGAGGCCCCGTCGAACGCCAAGGCGTGCGAGGAGACCGCCGACCCGAACCACTGCGAGACCTTCCACGCCACCGACGAGGAGTACTTCTCCAAGATCCACTACTGGACCACCCCGATCGCCCAGTGCCTCGACGGCCGCACGGACGTCACGTGCAAGGACTACGCCGAGTGGACGCGGGCCTGGACGGAGATCAAGGGTTGACGCGCGTCGCCGCCTTCCTGCACCGCAGGGCGGGGGTACGCCTGTCGCTGCTGCTGTCGGCGCCGCTGGCGTGGCTGGGGCTGGCGTACCTGGGGGCGCTGGCGGCGCTGTTCGTCACCGCGTTCTACTCCGTGGACACCTTCACCGGGGAGCTGACCAGGACCTTCACCTGGGTCAACTTCCGCGACCTGGTCACGGGGGAGGTGTACAGGACGATCGTGCTGCGCTCGGTCGGGGTGGCGCTCGCGGTGACGGTCGTCGACCTGGTGGTGGCCTTCCCCATGGCGTTCGCGATGGCCAAGCTGGCCTCGCCGCGCTCGCGGCGCTGGCTGGTGATCGCGGTGCTGACGCCGCTGTGGGCGAGCTACCTGGTCAAGGCGTACGCGTGGCGCGTGATGCTGTCGTCCGGCGGCCTGCTGGGCTGGGGCTTCGGGCTGACCGCGACGGTGCTGACGCTGGCGTACCTGTGGCTGCCGTACATGATCCTGCCCATCTACGCGGGCCTGGAGCGGCTGCCGGGCTCGCTGCTGGAGGCGGCGGGCGACCTCGGGGCCAGGTCGTGGCGGGTGTTCAGGACGATCGTGTGGCCGCTGACCTTCCCGGCCGTGATCGCCGGGTCGATCTTCACGTTCTCGCTGTCGCTCGGCGACTACATCGCCGTCAAGATCGTCGGCGGGCGCAGCCAGCTCATCGGGAACGTCGTCTACGACAACATCGGCGCGGCCAACAACCTGCCGTTCGCCGCGGCCGTGGCCACCGTCCCCGTCGTCGTCATGCTCGGATACCTCGCGGCCGTGCGCCGCACCGGCGCGCTGGAGAACCTGTGAGACTGTCCCGGCTGTCCAGACTGCTGCTCCGGCTCGCGCTCGCCGCCGGGCTGGCCGTCATCTACGTGCCGCTGGCCGTCGTGCTGCTCAACTCCGTCAACGCCGACCGCACCTTCGGCTGGCCGCCGTCCGGGCTGACGCTGCGCTGGTGGGGCGCCGCCTGGGCCTCCTCGGGGGTGCGCGACGCGCTGTGGACGTCCGTGCGGGCCGGGCTCGGGGCGACCGCGATCGCGCTGGTGCTCGGCACGATGGCGGCCTTCGCCGTGCAGCGCTACCGCTTCTTCGGGCGCGAGACCGTGTCACTGGTGATCATCCTGCCCATCGCGCTGCCGGGCATCGTCACGGGCATCGCGCTGAACAACGCCTTCCGCACCGTGCTGGAGCCGTTCGGCGTCGGGCTCGGCCTGTTCACGGTGGTCGTCGGGCACGCCACGTTCTGCGTGGTGACCGTCTACAACAACGTGCTGGCGCGGCTGCGGCGCACGGGCGCGAGCCTGGAGGAGGCGTCTGCCGACCTCGGGGCGGGACCGTTCACCACGTTCCGGCTGGTCACGTTCCCGATGATGCGGTCGGCGCTGCTGGCGGGCGGGCTGCTGGCGTTCGCGCTGTCGTTCGACGAGATCATCGTGACCACGTTCACCGCCGGGGCCGGGGTGCGGACGCTGCCCATCTGGATCTTCGAGAACCTCTTCAGGCCGAACCAGGCGCCGGTGGTGAACGTGGTGGCCGCCGCGCTCATCGTGGCCTCGGTGGTGCCGATCTACCTGGCCCAGCGGCTGTCGTCCGACGTGGGCGCGCACTGACCTTCATGCGGGATCGGGCACCTGGGCGGCCTGCTCGCGCAGCCGCCTGGCGCGGCGGCGCAGGCTCTCGGCGGTGGCCAGGCAGTCGTCCTCCAGGTCGTCCAGCTCGCGGCGCAACCTGAGGATCTGGGTGAGGAAGCGCTGCGCGGCCGGGCCGCGCCAGAACGGCTCGCAGTCGGCCGGGCGCGACGGGATGCCCTCGAACGTGTCCGGCAGCGCTCTGGCGTAGCGCAGGAAGGTGACGGCCAGCGCCTCCTTGTCGGCGGCCTCGCGGAGCAACTGGTCCTTGGTCGGCATCGTCAGCCGCCGATGGCCCGGACGTTCGCCCACGCGCGCTCGCGCAGGCCCTCCGCGCCCACACCCGGCTTGAGCGCCTCGTCCAGGGCTGGTCGCAGGGCGGGGGAGCCGGTGGTGAGGAGGGCGGCGGTCTCGTGCGGGTGCTCGGCCAGGAACTGCTGGAACGCCAGGGGGTTGGCGGTGTAGGCCGTGATCAGGCCGTCCAGCTTTTCGGCCGGGTGGTCTTTCAGGAGGGTGACCGCCACGTGGTTGAGCACCGCGCCGGACTGGGGGGCCAGGGAGATCAGGGCGGTGAGGGACCGGGGCGGGGCGGTGTCCAGCATGGCGTGCCAGTCGTCGCCCAGGCGGCCGGTGCGCTCGGCGCTGGCGAAGGCCCGGGCCAGAAGCGCGGGGGAGGAGCCGGACATGTCGGGCGGACTGGCGGGCGCGTCCACTGAGCCGGGCGCGTCCACCGAGCCGGGCGTGTCCACCGAGCCGGGCGTGTCCACCGAGCCGGGCGCGTTCACCGAGCCGGGCGCGTCCGTCACGACGCTCAGGACGCGCGTGAAGGCGTCCGGGCCGAGCGCCGTCAGGAGCGCCGCCGCGAAGGCCGGGTCGCCCACCTTGCCCGCCACACCCGAGACGGCCCGCTCCACCGCGGCGACGTCGATGGGAGCGCCGGGCGCCGCGACGGCGGGGCCGCCGAGGGAAGCGCGGATGACGCCCGCAGCCTGCTCGGCCTCCCGCCGCGCCTCGGACTCCTCGCCGAACGGGAAGACCGCCGTCAGCATCCCCCGCTCCCGAACCGCCACAAGCTGCTCAACGGTGTCGATCCGCCACTTCAGATCATGCTGGGACTCGTCGAGAAACGCCCACGCGCGACGCAGAGCCGTGCTGCCCTGCCGGCCCGCCCAGTCCGGGCCCGCCTCGGCGATCGCCGCGTCGAGCCCGGGCCGCGTCCTGCCCAGGACCGCCTTCACCGCCTCCATCCGGCGGATCAGCTCAAGAGCACCGCGGGGGTCGATCCCCACCAACTCCCCCATGAACCCTCCAATGAGGTCACCAGGCGGGAGTCAAGCACACCGACCGCACCGGAGGAGACCCGTTTGCCAGAACGGGAATCGCCCCAGTAGGCGGGCCGGGACGCGTCAACCGGTGGTCTCTTTCTCGAAGGAGCTCAGCGTGGGGTCGTAGTCCAGCTCGCCGATGTCGTACATCGGCGTCATCCAGTGGTAGAAGTTGTCGCCGCGGTCGCGCAGCAGGTCGTACAGCCTGCGCATGAGGCGGCGGCGGACGGGCGCCAGCTCCGGGTGGGTGTAGCGGTTGCTCAGCTCGTGCGGGTCGGCGTGCAGGTCGTACAGCTCGTTGACCGACTCCGGGTTGACGACCAGCTTGTAGCGGTCGTCGCGGATCATGCGCTGCGGGTAGGGGAAGTGGTGGCCGTGGAACTCGGCGAGCAGCTCGCCCGGCCACTCGGGGTGCTCGCCGCGCACGAGCGGCACCAGGCTGCGGCTGTCCACCGCCGGCTTCGGGTCGCAGCCCGCCAGCTCCAGGATCGTCGCCGTGCAGTCGGTCAGCGTCACGAACTCGTTCCTGACCTGCGGCGCCTCGCCCGGGACGCGGACGATGCCGCAGATGCGGTAGATATCCTCGTACATCGCCGGGCCCTTGTCGTGCAGCCGGTGGGCGCCGGTGAACTCGCCGTGGTCGGAGGTGAAGAACACCGACGTCTGGTCCGTCAGGCCCAGCTCGTCCATGCGGTCGAGGATGCGGCCGATCTGCTGGTCGATCAGCGTCACGTAACCCCAGTAGACGGCGATCAGCTTGCGGGTGACCTCGATCGGGATCGTGTCGAACGTCCAGTGGTCGCTGTAGTTGCGCTGCACCGGCGGCTTGCCCTCGAACGTCTCCGCGATCGACGCCGGCAGCTCCACCAGACCGGGGTCGTACATGTCGAAGTACTCGTCAGGCAGCAGGTACGGCAGGTGCGGCCCGAAGAAGTGGGTGGCCAGGAAGAACGGCTTGCCGTCCGCCGCGTACCGCTCCATCAGCTCGATCGCCCGGTCCGCCAGGTAGTGCTCGAACGTGGCCTCGACCGGCTGGTGCAGCCGCGCGGCGAGCAGGTTGCCCTGGTTGCCGTTCGGCGTGGTGCCCCTGATCAGGTCCGAGATCCGGTACGGCGGCAGCCCCCGCTCCTCCAGGTACGCCAGGTAGTCGGGGTGGTCCACCGGGTTGTGCCAGCCGGGCAGGTCGGGCCCGTCGAAGCCGTAGGAGGCGGCGTTGCGGCTGGTCCCGCCGTGCCACTTGCCGATCAGCCCCAGGTTGTAGCCGCGCTCCTTCAGCGCCTCGGGGAAGGTGAAGGCGTCCTCGCGCAGGTCCTCCAGGTAGCCGACGTTGCGCTCGTAGTTCGCCAGCAGCCGGTGCCTGAACGGGGCCTGCCCGGTGAGCAGGCTGGCCCGCGCGGGCGTGCAGATGGCCGTGGGCGTGTAGAACCGATCGAACCGCGTACCGGTGGCGGCCAGCCTGTCGAGGT
Source organism: Nonomuraea monospora (assembly GCF_039531895.1). NCBI lineage: Bacteria > Bacillati > Actinomycetota > Actinomycetes > Streptosporangiales > Streptosporangiaceae > Nonomuraea > Nonomuraea monospora. The sequence continues at coordinate 201,911 of NZ_BAAAQX010000002.1, read as the reverse complement.
TGGGCGTGGCCACGTGCGGGTTGCCGTAGCAGCCCAGGGTGTCGACGCGGTGCTGGTCGGTCATCAGGAACAGCAGGTTCACTTCGTGAAGGCCTTCGTGTAGAGGTCACCGGTGTAGTACGTGGCGGGGTCGGGCTTCGTCTTGAGCTGGCCCGTGCTGACGAAGAAGTCGCCCAGGCTGTTGAGCCACTTGGCCACGGTGCCGTCCTTGGTCTTGTTGACCAGGTCCTCGGTGGTCATCACCTTGACGTTGGCCGCGTCGGCCTTGACCTTGGCCGCGTCCAGCTTGAGCAGCGACGCCGCCTCGGTGATCGACTCGTCGTAGTGCGCGGCCCGCCAGTCGTTGGCCTCCTGCAGCACCTTGATCACCTTGTTGGTGAGCTCGTCGTTCACCTTGGTGCCGCCCACGAAGGCGGTCGGGAACGAGCTCTCCGGCCACTCCTTGGTGCTGGCCAGCTCGACCAGGTCCGGCACCTTCCCCTTGATGTTGTCGATCAGCGGGTACCAGATGCCGGCCGCGTCGATCTGCCCGGCGACGAAGGCCGAGACGACGGTGGCCGGGTCCATGGGCACCTTCTCGATGTCCGAGGCGCTCAGGCCGGCCTTCTGCAGGGCCAGGTTGAGCACCATGTCGCCGGAGGTGCCCTCGGGCACGCCGACCTTCTTGCCCTTCAGGTCCGCGATGGACTTGATCCCGGGCCGGCCGATGACGCGGTCGGCGTAGGCGAGCGTGTTGATGGCGACGACCTTGGCCTTGCCCGTCGCGGGCAGCCACATGGCGCCCGGGCCGATGTAGCCGAAGTCGAGGTCACCGGCGCCGAGCGCCTGGATCTGGAGCGGTCCGTTCGTGAAGACCTTGATCTCGGGGGTGAGCCCCTGCTTCTCCCACAGGCCCTGCTTCTCGGCGATCGCGAGCAGGCTCGCGCCGTTGTAGTCGCTGATGTAGCCGAACCGGACCGTGGAGCCGTCGTCGGAGCAGGCGGTCACGGAAAGTGCGAGCAGGCTCACCGCCGTGGCGGCCGTCAGGGCGCGGCGAAGAGAACGCATGGCGGATCAGTCCTTTCTGGGAGGTTTTACTTAGGCCGCGGGTACGGCCGGAGCCTGGTGGTAGACGGAGTGCCAGACCTCGTTGCGGATGTCCCCGAACTCGGGCGACAGCCGCATCTCCTCGGTCCTCGGGTACGGCAGGTCCACGTCGATGACCCTGTGCAGCCGGCCGGGCCTGGCGGCCATCACGATGACGCGCCTGGCCAGGTAGACGGCCTCGTCCACGTCGTGCGTGATGAACATGACGGTGCGCTGGTCCTTGCTCCACGTGTCGAGGAGCTGGTCCTGGAGCTGCACCCGGGTCAGCGCGTCGAGCGCGCCGAACGGCTCGTCCATGAGCAGCACCTGCGGGTCCACCGCGTACGCGCGGGCGATCGCGCAGCGCTGCTTCATGCCGCCGGACAGCGTCTTCGGCAGCGCGTCCGCGAAGTCGGCCAGCCCCACCAGCTCGATCGCCCGCTCGGCGCGCCGCCTGCGCTCCTCGGCGGGCAGCTCCATGAGCTTGAGCCCGAACTCGACGTTCTTGCGCACGGTCAGCCACGGGAACAGCGCGTACTGCTGGAAGATCACGCCGCGGTCGGGGCCGGGGCCGACGACCGGCGCGCCGTCCACCAGCACCTCGCCCGAGGTGGGCTCGACCAGGCCGGCGGCCATGCTCATCAGCGTGCTCTTGCCGCAGCCAGAAGGGCCCACGACGGTGACGAACTCGCGGTCGGCGATGTCCAGCGACACGCGGTCCAGGGCCGTGAAGGTGTCGCCCTTCATCGGGTACGTCTTGACGACGTCCCTGAACGAGATCTTGGCGTTCATCGGCGCTCCTGCCAGTTGGTGAGGCGGCGCTCGGCGAGCAGCAGCAGGCGGTCCATCAGCAGGCCGAGCACGCCGATGGCGATCAGGCCCACGAAGATCGTGGACAGGTCGTAGTAGAGCTGGGCCTGCTGCATGCGGAAGCCCAGGCCCTCCTGGGCGGCGATCAGCTCGGCGGCGACCAGCGTGCCCCAGGCCGAGCCGAGCCCGACCCGCATGCCGACCAGGATGAACGGCGTGGAGGCCGGCACCACGACCTTGAGGAAGATGGTGCGGTCGGACGCGCCCAGCACGCGGGCCGCGTTGATGAGCGTCCTGTCCACGTCCACGACGCCCTGGAACGTCGAGACGACGCTGGACAGGAACGACGCCAGGAAGATCACGAAGATCTTCGGCACCTCGCCGATGCCCATCAGCACGATGGCCAGCGGGATGATCGCCAGCGGCGGGATCGTCCGGAAGAACTGCACGTACGGCTCCAGCAGGCCGCGCGCGGTGGCGTACCAGCCCATCAGGAAGCCGACCGGGATGGCCAGCAGCGTGCCGAGCAGGAAGCCGATGAGCACCCTGCGCAGGCTGGCCAGCGCGTCCAGGAACAGGGTGCCGTCGGCGATCAGCTCGCCCGCCTTGGCCGCCACCTCCAGCGGCCCCGGCAGTCCCTGCACGCCGATCGTGGCCAGCAACGTCCACACGACCAGGCCGATGACGACGGCGATGAGGTTGAGCGCGATGGCGCGCCGCGAGCGACTGGGGGCGCGCCGGGCGGCCTGCGCCGCCGGCGACTTGCCCAGCGCGGTGAGCTGGGTCATCGAGACTCCTTGTCGGGGATCGGGTCCTCCGCGAGATCCGGGCCGGCCGGATAGCGGGAAAGCAGGGGGGATTCGTGCAGCACCAGGGCGATGCCGCCGAGCGCGCCCGCGACCTCGCCGAGCGTGGCGCGGCGCAGGCTCACCCGGTGCCGCGAGACCGGCATGACGTGGTCGTGCAGCGCCCGCTCGATCGGCTCGACCAGCGCGGGCCCCGTCTCGGCCAGCTCGCCGCCGATCACGATCACACTCGGGCCGATGGCGTTGCACAGGGCCGCCAGCACCTCGCCGATCCTGGCGCCGACGCCGTCCAGCAGGGTGAGCGCCGTCCTGTCGCCCGCGCGGACGGCCTTGACCAGCTCCGCCACGTCCGCCGCCCGGCCGCCCGCGGCGCGGAAGGCGTCCAGCACCGCTCTTATCGAGGCGACGGTCTCCAGGCAGCCGGTGCCGCCGCAGTCGCAGCGGGCGCCGCCCGGCTCCACCGTGATGTGGCCGAACTCGCCGGACAGGCCGTACGCGCCGCGGTGCAGCGAACCGCCGACCACCAGGCCGCCGCCGACGCCGTGGGACAGGCGCAGGTAGAGCACGTCCTGGCCGCCGGCGGCGGCGCCCCAGATGGACTCGCCCAGCGCGGCGAGGCGGGTGTTGTTGTCCAGCAGCACGGGGACGCCGAAGCGCTCCCGCAGCAGCACCTGCACGGGGTGCGGCGCGGCTTCTTCGTCACCCGCGTGCTGGGAGCCGACCACGCCGACCACGCCGACGCCGATCGCGTCGAGCGCGCCCAGCCGCAGCGCGCCCGCGCCGGTACGGGTGCCGGTGAGCGACCCGACGAGCCGGACGGCCAGCTCGACCCGCTCCTTCCACGGCAGGCCGGCGTCGTGCGGCTCGCTGGCCGAGCCGACCACCTCGTGGGCGAGGTTCACGGCGGCGACGTGCAGCGCCCGGCGGGCGAAGTCGATGCCGATGGCCTGGCCCGCGTCGGGGTTGAGGGTCAGCGTCTCGGCCGGCCTGCCACGGCCGCGCGGCGCCTCCTGGGAGGTGGCGGTGACCACGGCGCCGGTGGCGACGAGCTCGGCGAGGATGTCGTAGAGGGTCGTACGGGACAACCCGCAACGCTTGCCCAGCTCGCCCCGGCTGAGGGGGCCGTGCTTGCGCAGCAGGCCCAGCACGAGCTCTTCGTGCCCGCGCCGGAGTTGTGACAGGGGGCCACGGGGTTGTGACATGACGGAGAGTCTGCCGACGCCCGGTGTTTTTCGTCAATAACCCGGAAAAAAACGTACCCGCCCCGAGATTGGCCCTGTGAGCTGCGAGAATAGGCGTATGCGGGGATTCGCGCCACTCGTAACGTTCCCGTAACGGGGTGCCGGTAGTACGCTGTGCTGACCGGCGCCGTCCCGCGCCCGACCTCCTGACCGCGCACCCACGCCGTGCGGCCACGCGGAGGCAGAGGGGATCGATGTCCTCGGGGCGACGTCTCGATCGTGCGGGTTCTCTTCACGGCGGGCCGTGCCGAAGGAGCGTGGGTCCGCGCACGGAGCCGCCGCGGGAGCGCTGCCATGACCGATCACAAGCACCTCAAGCGCCGCGTACGCGAGCGCATGGCCAGGACCGGCGAGTCCTACACCACCGCGCTGCGCCACGTCGCGGGCCGCGCCCGCCGCCACCACCACGAGTCGGCGCTGCTGCGTGACGTGCTGGGCGGCGGACTGTCCGAGGCCATGCTGCTCGGGCTGGGCGGCGGCATCGGGTTCATGTACTTCGTCTTCGAGTACGCCGGACACCCGCCCATGCTGACCGTCGTCGCCCAGGCCCATCCCGAACCGATGATCCCGCTCGCGCTCGCCAGGGCCGGCGTCCCGCACGAGCTGCGCCGGACCGGCTCGGCCAAGGCCGCCGAGCGCAACCTGCGGGCCGCGCTCGACGCCGGGCACCGGCCGATCTGCCGGATCTCCCGCCACCTGCTGCCCTGGCGGGAGACCATGCCCTTCCCCGACCCGGTGGACGTGGCGGTGACCGGCCTGGACGGCGACACCGTGCGCGTGCGGGACGACGGGCCCGGCGAGCTGCCGCTGGCCGCCTTCATGGCCGCCTGGTCCGCACTCCCCAAGACCAAGCACCTGCTCGTCGAGGTCACCGGCCCCGCCACCGGTCAGCCCGACGTGCGCGCGGCGATCACTGACACCGCCGCCAAGCTGACCGGGCCGGTGCTGGGCAACAACTTCGACGTCAACTTCGGGCTGTCCGGGATGCGCAAGCTGGCGGCCCAGCTCGCCGACACCACCGGCAAGCAGGGCTGGACCCGCAGGTTCGCCGATCCCGGGCCGGCGCTCGATCGGCTGGCGGAGTGCCTGGAGGTCGACTACACCGCGCCCGGCGCCACTCGACCCCTCTACGCCGACTTCCTGTTGGAGGCCGAACACGCCGGGTGCGGTGAGGCGGCGGGGCTTTACCGGGAGTGTGGTCGGCAGTGGTCGCGGGTGGCCGCCGCAGCGGCGGCGCGCGAGCCGCTGGCGGAGGTGGCCGCGCTCGTCGCGGAGGCCGTGCTGCTGGAGGAGCGGGGAGCGGAGGCACTGGCCAAGATTTATTGACTTTTGTTTGGATGGTCGCCAAATTAAAGAGCGCGCATGCCGTTCCGAGCCCACCCCCTGGAAGGCGACCATGAGGCGCTTGCCCCCGGTGCTCCTGGCCCTGCTCCTGACCTGCGCGACCCTCGTCGCGCCCGCGCGGGCCGGCACCGCGCCCGAGGTCACCTACGACAAGTACTCGCTGACCGTGGACGGCCGCAGGATCGTGCTGCAGTCGGCCGAGTTCCACTACTTCCGGCTGCCCAGCCAGGAGCTGTGGCGCGACGTGATGGAGAAGTTCAAGGCGGCCGGGTTCAACGCCGTCTCGCTCTACTTCTCGTGGGCCTACCACTCGCCCGCGCCCGGCGTGTACGACTTCAGCGGCGTACGCGACGTGGACCGGCTCCTGCGCACCGCCCACGAGGCCGGCCTGTACGTGATCGCGCGGCCGGGCCCGTACATCAACGCCGAGAGCACCGGCGGCGGCTTCCCCGCCTGGCTCAAGACGGTGCCCGGCCGGGCCCGCAGCTTCGAGCCCGGCTATCGGGAGGCGTACCGCGAGTGGCTGCACAGGATCAACCCGATCATCGCCCGCCACCAGGTCACGGACGGCGGCCCGGTGATCCTCTACAACGCCGAGAACGAGTACCAGGTCAACACCGACGCCTCGTACATGCAGGACATCCAGGACCAGGCCAGGGCCGACGGCATCACCGTCCCGATCACCACCAACGACTGCTGCGACGCGGGAAGCTGGAGCTCGACCTGGGCCACCGGGCCCGGCGCGGTGCAGATCCCCGGCGTGGACGACTACCCGCAGTCCTTCGAGTGCGCGAACCCAGGCCTCTGGGGGCCGTGGGGCGAGGGCCTGACCGAGAAGCTGCGCGACGACATCCCCGTCTTCGCCGCCGAGTACCAGGCCGGGGCCATCGACCTGGGCAACGCCGGGTACGACAAATGCCGCGAGCTCACCGGGCCGGCCTTCATGAAGTTCTTCTACAAGAACAACCTCATCCAGACCGGCGCCACCATGTTCTCCTACTACATGGGGTACGGCGGCACGAACTGGGGCTGGCTGGCCCAGCCCAACGACGTCTACACCTCCTACGACTACGGCGCCGCGATCACCGAGGCCAGGCGGCTCACGCCCAAGTACGACGAGTTCAAGCGCCAGGGCTACTTCCTGGAGGCCGTCGCCCCCATCGCCAAGACCGACGCCCTCACCCCCTCGCCCGCCGTCCCCGCCGGCGCCGCCCTGACCACCGTCGCCCGCGCGAACCCCGACACCGGCACCCAGTTCGTCCTCGTCCGGCACACCGACAGGGCCGCCACCAGCGCCGACTCCGCCACCCTCGACTGGGCCGCCCCCGACGGGCGCTACCAGGTGCCGGTGCAGGTCAAGGGACGGGACGCGCACGTCCTCGTGGCCGGGTACGACCTGGGCGGGCAGCGGCTGGCCGTCTCCACCTCCTCGATCATGACCCACGCCGCCATCGGCGGGCGCGACGTGGCCCTTCTCTACGGCACCGCCGGCGCGCCCGGGGCCACCGTGTTGCGGTATGCGTCGCAGCCGTCGGTCAAGGTGCTCGAAGGGGCGGTGCGGGTCGCGTACAGCGGGGGTGACCTGCGGCTCGACTACGCGCACGAAGGGCTGGCGCGGGTGCTGGTCACGGGTGGCGGGCGGCGGCCCGTGCTGCTGCTCATCGGGACGGACGAGGAAGCGGCGCGCTTCTGGCGGGCCTCGACCCCGGCCGGGCCCGTGCTGGTACGCGGCACGGAACTGGTCCGCTCGGCCACGCTGCGGGGCGACGTGGTGCGGCTGAAGGCGGACACGGCGTCAGGCGCGGCTTCAGGCGCGGCGGCGGCGGGCGAGGTGGAGGTCTTCGCGCCGCCGTCGGTCAAGCGCGTCGAGATCGGCCCGAGCAGCGGCCAGCCTGCGAGCCAAGGCAGCGGTCAGGCTGCGACGCCAAGCAGCGGCCAGTCGGTGGGTGGTGGTGACGTGCCGGTCACGCGCACCGCGAGCGGCTCCCTGCGCGGCGTCACCCGCGCCCCCGTCCCGGCCGATCTGCCCGCCCTGACCGGCTGGCGCGCCCACCCAGAAGCCCCCGAGGCCGCACCAGCCTTCGACGACTCCCGCTGGAAGGCCGCCGACCACACCACCACGACCAGCCCCCACCCACCCAAGACCCTCCCCGTCCTGTACGCCGACGACTACGGCTTCCACAACGGCAACGTCTGGTACCGCGGCCACTTCACCGCCACCGGCACGGAGACCACGATCGACCTGAACGCGATCACCGGTCTGCGCGGCAACTACCTCGTCTGGCTGAACGGCCGCTACCTCGGCTCGGCCGCCGGGGGAGTGGAGGCGGACTCGGGCGACCAGTGGACCCCGCCGAACCCCGACCCGGGCCCCGGCCACTTCGCCGTCCCGGCGGGCGTGCTCAAGCCGGGCGCGGACAACGTGCTGGCCGTCCTGGTCGCCAACATGGGACACAACGACGACTGGATCGCCGACGACCTGCGCTTCAAGCAGCCCCGGGGGCTGGTGGCGGCGTCCGTCAGCGGGACGCCGATCGCGTGGCGCATCCAGGGCACCGCCGGGCTCGACAAGCTGCGCGGCCCGCTGAGCACCGGCGGCCTGTACGGCGAGCGCACCGGCTGGCATCTACCGAAATATCGGGACAAATCGTGGAAGGAGGCCGCTCCCTCCGCCGCCCTGACCCCCGGCGTCACCTGGTACCGGACCTCGTTCGAGCTGGACCTGCCCAAGGGCCAGGACGTCCCGGTCGGGCTGCGGTTCGGCGGCGACCCCTCGCCCGCGTACCGGGTGCTGATCTTCCTGAACGGCTGGAACGTCGGCCAGTACGGCGCCGACATCGGCCCTCAGCGCGAGTTCTCGCTGCCCGCCGGGCTGCTGAACGAGCGGGGGACCAACACGCTGGCCTTGGCCGTGACCGCCGAGCAGCCATCGGCGGGGCCGGGCCCGCTCAGCCTGTTCACCTACGGAAACGTACGCGGCGGGCCCTGATCCACGCAGCCCTTGGGCTCAGCTCTTCGGCACGGCCATCTCGCCCAGCTCGGACCAGCCGTCCTGGGCGAGGGTCGTGTTGACGATGCGCGGCGTCTCGGCGAGGTGCGACGGCAGCTCCTGCTGGGCCTGCTTGAAGTGGGCCGACTGCACGTGCGCGGCGCCCGCCTCGTCGTCACTGAACGCCTCGACGAGGACGTACTCGTTCGGGTCGTCGAGGCTGCGCGACCAGTCGAACCACAGGCAGCCGGGCTCGGCGCGGGTGGCCGAGGTGAAGGCGGCGGTGATCTCCGGCCACCGGTCGGCGTGCTGGGGCAGGACGCGGAACTTCGCGGTAATGAAGATCATCAGAGTCGCTCCTCTGCTGGTCGGCGGCTTACGGGACGAGACTATCGGCCAATTCTCTAGTTATCCTGTAGGGAAAGTTGACTTAGTGCCCGGCCAGCTCGTACCTTCGTACGCATGAGCCAGGGACTCCCCCTCACCATCCGGAACGTGACCAAGACGTTCCACGACGCCGAGCCGCGCACCGTGCTGTCCGGCCTCGACCTCGACGTGCGAGGGGGTGAGCTGCTCGCGCTCGCCGGCCCCAGCGGCTGCGGCAAGTCCACGCTCTTCGCCCTGCTCGCCGGCCTCACCGAGCCCACCACCGGCGAGATCCGCATCGGCGGCGCCCCCGTCACCGGCCCCGCGCTGGACCGGGGCGTGGTCGTCCAGCAGTACACCCTGTTCCTCTGGCGCACGGTCCTCGGCAACGTGGAGTTCGGCCTGGAGGGCCGGGCGGTGGACCGGCGGGAGCGGGCGCGTGAGTTGCTCTCGATCGTGGGGATGTCCCGGTATGAGGAGTGTTACCCGCGCGAGCTGTCCAGCGGCGGCCGGGAGCTCGTGGCGCTGGCCCGCAGCCTGGCCTTCGAGCCCGGAGTGCTGCTGCTGGACGAGCCGTTCACGGGGCTGGACCGGCGCACGCGCGAAGAGGTGGGGGATGAGCTCGTACGGATCTGGGAACGCACCGGCACGACCATCCTGCTCGTCACGCACGACGTCGAGGAGGCCGTCCGGGTGGGGCGGCGGGTCGCGGTCATGACGTCGGCGCCCGGACGGGTCAAGGAGGTCGTGGACGTGGGCACCCGCGCGGGGGATGCTCGCAGGCACGTGGGACGGCTGCTGCGCGAGCAGATCGCGGCGGCACGGGGGCGGAAGGTGGCGGCCTGAGATGGCGGAGCTGCGCGAGTACGAAGGTGACATCCACTGGTACGACCTGCCCGACGACGAGGCGGAGGAGGACTGGATGATGGACGAGGAGACCGAGGAGCGCTGGGTGCGCGGAGAGCTGGGAGTGGTCCGATGAGCGTCGTCGCGCTCGTGGGCAACCCGAGAGAGGGCTCCAGGACGCTGACCGTGGCCGCCGCCGCAGCGCGCGCGATCGGGCAGCGGGTGGACGGGGCGGAGTCGTACGAGGTGGTGGACCTGGCGGCGCTCGGCCCGCACCTGCTCGCACCCGGCGCGTCCGCCGTCGTGGAGACGGCGCTGGAGCTGGTGGCGGAGGCGAGCGTGCTGGTCGTGGCCAGCCCGACGTACAAGGGCACCTACACCGGGCTGCTCAAGGCGTTCCTCGACCGGCTGCCGCCGCAGGCGCTGGCGGGCAAGGCGGCGCTGCCGCTGCTCGTGATGGGCGACGCCAAGCACGCGCTGGCGGTCGAGGTGCACCTGCGCCCGCTGCTGGTCGAGCTGGGCGCCACCGTGCCCACGCCTGGGCTGGCGGTGCTGGAGTCCGAGCTGCCGCGCCTGGAGGAGGTCGTCGCCGCCTGGGCCGACCGGGTGGCGCCCCAGGCCGCGGCCGGCCTCAAGGACACTGCGTTGAGCTGAGGGAAAACTTCACCCCGATGTGGTGGTGCGCCGCCCTAGCCAGATGTCATGATCCGGCGCAGGCCCACCCGAGGGGAGACGTCGTGATCTTCCGTTGTGCCCTGGCCGCCGTAGTGGCGGCGGCGATCCTCACCCCACTGCCCGCGAACGCCACCAGCGAAGTCAGGTTCGCCACCTTCAACGCCTCGCTCAACCGGGCGGCCCAAGGCCAGTTGGTGAGCGACCTGTCCACCCCCGGCAACACCCAGGCCAGGGTCATCGCCGAGATCGTCCAGCGCGCCCGTCCCGACGTGCTGCTCATCAACGAGTTCGACCACGACGCCGGGGGAGAGGCGGCCCGCCTCTTCCAGGACAACTACCTGTCCGTCGGCCAGAACGGCGCGCGGCCGATCAGCTACCGCCACCGCTACACCGCCCCCAGCAACACCGGCCTCGCCTCGGGCTTCGACCTCAACAACGACGGCACCGCGGTGACCACGCCCGGCGCGCCCGGCTACGGCGACGACGCGCTCGGCTTCGGCGTCTTCCCCGGCCAGTACGGCATGGTCGTCTACTCGAAGCACCCGATCGACACGCGCGGGATCAGGACGTTCCAGAACTTCCTGTGGAAGGACATGCCGGGCAACGCCATGCCCGCCGGCTGGTACTCGGCCGAGGAGCAGCAGGTGCTCCGCCTGTCGTCCAAGAGCCACTGGGACGTGCCCGTCCGCGTCGGGCACCGTACCGTGCACTTCCTGGTCAGCCATCCGACACCGCCCACGTTCGACGGCGCGGAGGACCGCAACGGCCGCCGCAACCACGACGAGATCAGGCTCTGGGCCGACTACACCCGGCCGGGCGGGGGCGGCTACCTCTACGACGACCGGGGCAGGCGCGGCGGGCTCGACGCCGGGGCCGCCTTCGTGATCGCCGGCGACCAGAACGCCGACCCGAACGACGGCGACAGCTTCCAGAACGCCATCCACCAGCTCCTCGACCACCCGAGGATCGACGCGGGCGCCGCCCCGTCGAGCGCGGGCGCGGCCGAGGCGGCGGCGTTGCAGGGTGGCGCGAACGCCACGCACACCGGCGACCCGAAGTACGACACGGCCGACTTCGCCGACACCGCGCCCGGCAACCTGCGCGCCGACTACGTGCTGCCCGCCCGGAGGCTCAAGGCCGTGGGTGGTGGCGTGTTCTGGCCGGTGCTGGCGGACCCGCTGTCGCGGCTGACGGGCGTCTTCCCGTTCCCGAGCTCCGACCACCGCCTGGTCTGGCTGGACGTCAAGACCCCCTGACACCCAGGCGAACCGACGGCAGGCTGGCCAGCGCACGCCGGGACCGCGCAGGCGCCGGTTGGCCAGCGCACGCCAGGATCGCGTGGGCGCCGGTTGGCCAGCGCACGCCAGGACCGCGTGGGCGCCGATTGGTCAGCGCGCGCTGGATCACGGGGGCGCCGATTGGTCAGCGCGCGCTGGATCACGGGGGCGCCGGTTGGTCAGCGCGCCGGATGGCGGCGGCGCCGGTTGGTTATCGCAGGCCGGGGGCGCAGGGCGGAGCCGTTCGGTCAGCGCAGGCTGGGGTTGCGGCGGGCGGTCCACACCGCGATCCCGGCCAGCACGAGGAGGCCGCCCGCCGCCCACAGATCCCCCCGCAGCGCGACGGCGTCCACGATCGTCCCCCCGGCCAGCGCACCGAGCCCGATCGCCAGGTTGAACACCGCCACCCACAACGCGGACGCCGCCTCAACGGCCCCCGGCGCGGCCTTGATCATCCACGTCTGCAGGCTCACCGACACCCCGCCGAACGCCAGCCCCCACACGCCCAGCAACACGACCCCACCGACAGGCCCGGCCCCCACCAGGGGAAAGAGCAGCACGGTCACGGCCAGCGCGGCGACGATGACGAGCACCGTCCGATGCGCCCGCCGCGCCACCGCCGCCCCGGCCGCGAAGTTGCCCACGATGCCCGCCAGCCCGAACCCGAACAGCAGCGGCCCGACGAGGCCCGCACCGATGCCCGACACTTCCTGCAACACCGGGCTGACGTAGGTGTAGGCCGCGAAGTGCCCGATCACGACGAGGAACGTCGCCACGATCCCGGCCCGCACCCCCGGGTTGCGGAGCTGGTCGGCGAGGTGCCGCAGCCCGATCGCCCCGGTGGCGGTCAGCGGGGGAAGAACCGCGATCAGAACGGCGAACGCGACGAGCCCGAGCCCGGCGAGCGCGCCGAACGCCGTCCGCCAGCCCGCGAACCCGCCGATCACGGTGCCGATCGGGACGCCGAACACGTTCGCGGCCCCGACGCCGCCGAAGATGAGCGCCGTGGCCCGCGGCACGTGCGCCGGGGCGACGAGCCGGACGGCCAGCCCTCCGGCGACGGCCCAGAACCCGCCGATCGCCACCCCGGTGACCGCGCGGGCGGCCAGCAGCAGCGGGTAGGACGGGGCCAGCGCGGAGCCGACGCCCGCGAGCGCGGTCAGCGCCACCAGCCCGACGAGCAGGAGCCGCCGGTCCATCCGTCCGGCCAGCACGGGCACCACCGGCGCCGCGACGGCCGCGACCAGGCTGGGCAGCGTCACCATCAGCCCCGCCGCGCCCGGCGACACCGACAGCGTGTCGCCGACGGACGTCAGCAGCCCGATGGGCAGTTGCTCGGCCGTCACCACCAGGAAGGTCGCCACGGTCACGGTGGCCACCGCCACCCAGCGGCTCTTGGGCGGAGTGTCCGGCTCGGCCGGGGAAATGGTCGTCACGAAGCTCTCCTCACGGTTTGGGAGCGATCGCTCCCGTACGGCGGCTCACCCTAGTATGGGAGCGATCGCTCCACAACTGGGGTAGGGTGCTGCCATGGCGCGACCGAGAGAGTTCGACGAGCAGGACGTGGTGGCCAAGGCGACCGAGCTGTTCTGGCGGCGCGGCTACACCGCGACCTCCGTCCGCGACCTGGGCGCCGAGCTGCGGCTCACGCAGAGCAGCCTGTACCGCACCTTCCACGACAAGCGCGGGCTGTTCCTGCGCGCGCTCGACCACTACAGGACGACGGAGTCGTCCCAGGCCGGAGAGCTGCTGGAGCGGCCGGGGCCCGTCCGTGACGTCCTGCGCGACTGGCTGACCTGCATGGTCACCGACGACGCCGGGCGCGGCTGCCTGGTCGTCAACACCGCCACCGAGCTGGGCGCCGCCGACCCGGAGATCAGGCGGCAGACCGAGGCCGCGTTCGAGGTCACCAGGAAGGCGCTCGAAGCGGCGCTGCGGCGCGGCTGCCGCGAGGGGGAGCTGCCGGCGAACCTCAACCTCGACGCCGCCGTGGACCTGATCTTCACCACCGTGCTCGGGTTGCGCGTACGCGAGCGCGCCGGCCATGACCCCGCCCGCCTGGCCGCCACCATCGACTTCGCCGTACGCGCGATAGCCGCAGTGTGAAATAACCGCCTATGAAGAATGCGGAAATGTTGGAGCCCTCGGCGGTCCCCTGAAAAATCGGTGTAAATATCCCGACGCCATTCTTAAACTCAAATTTCGTGGACACGCCAACTCTTCTCGCGCATTTCCAGACTCACGATGTTCCGCTGGAGCTGTCCAGGGGTGGCGGCGAGCCGGTTCGGGACGACGCGGAGCTCCACCGCAACGCCCGGCTGAGCGACCCCGAGGGGTACGCGCTGCTCGCGCTGGTGCCGGGGGTGCTCGCCTGGCAGCGGGCCCGGGTGCTGCTGGAGACGCTCGCCGCCTCCCAGGACGGGCTCGACCAGGCCACCCGGGCGACCCTGGGGAAGGTGACCCGGGCGCTCATGTTCGGGCTGCCTCCCGCGTACGCCATCACGGTGCTGCTCGCGGTGCGGCGGCTGCGCGCCAACCACAAGCACACGACCAGGGCGATCGTCGCCTTCGTGCTGGAGCACCCGGACGCCGACGCGCTCTTCGAGGCACGCCGGCCCGCGCTGGCCGACTGCCTTGAGCACGCGCTCGGCAAGACCACGGCCCGCACCTGCGCCCGCCTGGCCGCCGAGGCCGACCACGCTGACCCGCCCGCCGGCGGGCTCAGCAACCGGCCGATCGCCGGTGGCGGCCGTGCTGAGGCGGTCCGTGGTGGCGACCGTGCTGAGGCGGCCACTGGTGGCGGCGGTGCTCGGCCGGCCGCTGGTGGCGACAGCACTGGGGCGATCGCAGCCGACCACAGCACTCGGGCGATCGCCGCCGGCGAAGGCGCTCAGGTGATCGCCGGTGGCCACCGTGCCCGGTCGGCTGTCGAGGGCGACCGTGCCCGGCCGGCTGTCGGGCGAACCCTCATGCCAGATAAGGGATGGTCGTTAGTCGAACGACTCTCTGGGCTCGCCGAGGTGCCGGCCACCTGTCCCGCACTTATCAACCGCTTATACGCTGATATTTTCGTTTTTACAAGATCTTGTCAGCTCCGGACAGCGGTGCTACCTCTTGCGGGATGCGCGAAACCTGCGCATCCCTGGCACGCAGGAGGGAAAACGTGTCGACCAAGTCCTGGTTACGCAGCACACTCATCGTCACCGCACTCACAGCGTCGGTCCTTCCCCTCGCGGGGGCCGCCCGGGGCGAACCCGGCGGGCAGGCCCCGGAGATTCACGACTTCCAGGCGGAGAATTCCGGCAGACCGGATGTGGACAACCGCCAGGGCCGGGTGGAACCCCCGGCCAGTCAGCGCCTCGCCGCCCCCACCGGCAAGATCCGCTGGAACGCTCTCGGCACCCCCGCCGCCATCGTCAGCGCCGAACCGCTGGCCGAGGGCCTCGGCTCCGACCCCGTCCAGGCCGCCCGCGCCTATCTCAAGGCCAACGAGGCCGTCTTCGGGCTGACGGCCGAGGCCGTGGACGCGCTGGAGACGGTCGCGGTCAACCCGATCGGCGCGGGCGCCGCCGTGCTGCTGCGGCAGCGCTTCGGCGACCTGCCGTCCGGCGTGGACGGCCTCGTCGCGATCGGCGTGTCCGGCGGCCAGGTCAGGCACGTGACGTCCTCCCTGTCGCGCCGCACCGAGGCGCCGCCCGCCGCGCGGATCACCGCGCAGCAGGCCCTGGAGATCGCCGCCAGGGACGGCGGCATCGACCTGGCCTCGGCGGCCACCAAGCTGGCCACGCCGGTGGCGGTGCCCGCACCCGACGGGGTGCACAGCGCGTACCAGGTGGTCCTGATCGGCGGGGCGCAGGGCGAAGAGGCGGGATACACCACGCACGTGGACGCCGTGAGTGGCGCCGTCATCACCCGCGAGAACCTGGTCGACCACCACCAGGACCCGGACAACCCGCGCTGGGCGGTCTTCCCCGCCAACCCGCCGGGCGACCACTCCTCCGCGGACACCCGCGAGGCCTGGTGCCACGCGCCCGGCCCCGGCTGTGACGAGGCGACCGGCGGCGACGCCGCGACCGGCAAGCCGTGGGACGTCGACCACACGACGAACGAGCCCACGTTCACCAGCATCGGCAACTCGGCCAGGACGTTCGAGAACCGGGCCAGCGGCGACCCGTTCACGGTCGGCACCCGCTCGAACGTGCTCACGCCGAGCAGGAACTACGTCTACCCGTGGCAGAACACCTGGTTCGAGGCCAAGTGCGACCCGGCCGTGTTCGACCAGCCGGGCGAGGCCGACCTGGAAGCCGCCATCGCGAACCTGAACGCCATGCACAACCGCATGCACGACTGGTCCTACCGGCTCGGCTTCACCGAGACCGCCTGGAACATGCAGAGCGACAACGGCGGGCGCGGCGGCCTCGGCAACGACCCCGAGCAGGGCAACGCCCAGGCCGGGGCGCGGGTGCTGTCCGTACGTGACAACGCCAACCAGATCACCGGCCCCGACGGGGTCGCGCCGATCACCAACATGTACCTGTGGCAGCCGATCGCCGGCTCGTTCTACTCGCCCTGCGTGGACGGCGACTACGACATGTCGGTCATCGGCCACGAGTACACGCACGCCATCTCCGGCCGCATGATCGGCGGGCCCAACGCGGGCTGGAGCGGCGCGCAGGCCGGGGCCATGAACGAGAGCACCTCCGACCTGTTCTCGATGGAGCAGCTCTTCGAGTACGGCCACCGCCCGGCGGGCGACACCCCGTACGTGACGGGCGGCTACGTCACCGGCGACACCACGCGCGGCATCAGGAACTACGACATGTCGAAGTCGCCGCTGAACTACAGCGACCTCGGCTACGACCTCGTGGGCACGCAGGTGCACGCGGACGGCGAGATCTGGTCGGCCACGCAGTTCGACGTGCGGGCGGCCTTCGTCAAGCGGTACGGCCAGGGCTCGGCCAGGCTGCAGCGCTCGTGCGCGGAGGGCAGGACGCCCGTGGACAGGTGCCCGGGCAACCGGCGCTGGGCGCAGCTCTCGTTCGACGCCCTGCTGCTGATGGCCTCGGGCGCGATCGACTACGTCGATCACCGTGACGCGCTGCTGGCGGCCGACGCGATCCGCTTCGGCGGGGCGAACCAGGACATCATGTGGCGCGCCTTCGCCGAGCACGGCCTCGGCTCGGCCGCCGCCAGCACCGGCCCGAACGACGCCGACGCGACGCCCAGCTTCGTCAACCCGGCGGGCAAGAACGGCTCCCTGCAGCTCAAGCCGCTGGGCGAGGCGAAGGACGCGGCGCTGCGGCTGTACGTGGGCGACTACGAGGGCCGGGTCGTCCCCGTCGCGGACACCGACCCGGCGACCGAGCTGGGCGACACGGTCGAAATGACGCCCGGCCTGTACGACTTCGTCGTCGCGGGCGCCGGTTTCGGCCACAGGCGGCTGAAGTACGCGGTCGTCCCCGGCGTGAAGCTGCCGCTCCCGCTGCCCCTGTCGCGCAACCTCGCCTCGGCGGCGAGCGGCGCGACCGCGACGGGCGACGGCGTCAACCAGCCGCTGCTGATCGACGACACCGAGGCCACGAACTGGGCTTCGCGCACCGGCGCGCCGGCGGGCAAGTCGGTCGTGGTGGACCTGGCGGGCGACGAGCCGGTCAAGGTCCGCAGGGTGCAGGTGAGCGCCATGCTGCGGCCGGGCACCAGCCCGGCGGACCCGGGCACGCAGAACCGCTTCTCCAGCCTGCGCTCCTTCGAGGTGCTGGCCTGCAGCGCGAACTGCGCCGACCCGGCGAGCTTCACGAAGATCTACACCAGCAAGGCGAACGCGTTCGACGCCACGCTGCCCAGGCCGCGCGGCGCGGACATGCTCATCAAGTCGTTCGACGTGCGCACCACGAGCGCGACGCACCTGATGTTGCGGGTGCTCAGCACGCAGTGCACAGGCAACCCGCGTTACGCCGGCGAGCAGGACAACGACCCGAACTCGGCGACGGACTGCGGCACGGCCAGCCCGGTCAGGGAACACGTCAGGGCCGCGGAGTTCCAGGCGTTCTCCCACTGATGATCCGCTGAGGGGCCGCCGTCCACCGCGACGGCGGCCCCTCTCTCGCGCGCTCGGACCTCACCGCCACCCGGGCCATCTCCGGCGTGCGGCAGGAAGTGACGAACGGGGCTGAGGCCCCCACCGACCTCAGCCCCGCGAGCAACTCTCAGTAGATGCGGTACTTCTTGCCGCAGTTGTCGAACTTGCCTGCCCAGCAGGTGAAGGTGTAGACCTTCTTGATCCCCTTGCCGCTCCAGGCGCCCGTGACCTTGCCGTCCCAGGACTTGTTGAACTTGTGCCAGGAGCCGTTCTGGTAGTACTCGAACCACACCCAGCCCTTCTTGCCGCCGGGGCGGTCCACGCCGTACCACTTCGTGAACACCTTGCCGCCCGACTTCCAGGTCTTGCCGTAGGTGTAGGCCTTGTGGTCGCTGGAGAAGAACTTGCCCCACTTGACCACGGTCACGGTGCTCGCGGAGGTGGTGGAGGCCTGGGCGGCGGCCGGGCTGAGCGCCAGGCCGGTGACGGCCATCGAACCGGCCAGAGCGGCTATCGCGAGGGTCTTACGCATGATCGGGTTTCCTCCCCCTGTCGGTGCTGCCGGGTTCGTCCCGGCAGCAAGGACACTACGGAGGCGACCAGCGATCATCTGTGCAGGAATCCACACATGGGCAGTGATCAGGGACACACCTCAGCGCTTGACCGTCACCCGGTCCACGGCGAACGGGACGTACGTCGGCCGCGCCGTCCTGGCCTGCGTGCCCGCGCTCTCGCCGCAGGCCGCCAGCAGGAAGTACGCGCCGCTGGCGTAGTCGATCGGGTGCAGGACGATGCCGCCGTTCTCGTCCAGGGTCTGGTACTTCGTGCGGTTGACGCCCATGGAGAGCTGGCGGGTGCCGTCCTCGCTGGTCATCGACTCCGTGGCCATGCCGAAGACGCCGCCGCTGTGGCCCCAGAACCGGCCGCAGGGCAGGTCGAAGTAGTAGAGGCCGAGGCCGTAGTCGAGCACGCCGCCCGCCAGCACCGGCACCGTCCTCTTCATCTCGGCCAGCTCCGCCGCGCCGATCAGCTCGCCGCGCAGCAGCGCCCGGTAGAAGCGGTTGAGGTCGTCCATCGTGGAGACGATCGAGCCCGCCGTGGTGGCCCAGGTCGGGCTGTAGACGCTGTAGTCGCGGGGCGGGTCGATCCAGCCGTACAGCGACTCGTACGCCTTGGAGTGCGGGCCGGGGATGTGCGGCGTGCGCGGGAACGACGTGTGCCGCAGGCCCGCCTTGCGGATGACGTTGCGGGTGATGTACTCCTCGGCGCCCGTGCCCGTCACCTTCTCCAGGAGCAGGCCGGCGATCAGGTAGTTGGTGTTGGAGTAGACCCCGGGCAGGGCGCCCGGCTCGCCCGTGGGCGCGGCGTCCAGGCCCAGCCGGACCAGCTCCGCGCGGGTGAAGACGCGGAAGCGGTTGTCGTCCAGGCTCTGCGGCGAGCCCACCAGCAGCGAGGGGAACGCCGGGCCGACGTAGTCGGCGATGTGGCTCGTGTGGTTGAGCAACATCCGCACGGTGATCTTCTCGCCGCGCTCGCCGGGCACCACGTCAGGCAGATAACGGCCGATCGGGGCGTCCAGCTCGACCGCGCCCCTGGCGACCTGCTGGAGCAACGCCACCGAGGTGAACGTCTTGGTGATGCTGCCCACCCGGTGCACCATGTCGGGTCTCACGGGGCGGTTCGTGGCCACGTCCGCCACGCCCGAGGCGCCCTGCCAGGTCTGCGAGCCGTCGCGGACCTGGGAGTAGATGCCGTACATGCCGGCCTCGTGCACGGCGTCCAGCGCCTGCCGCAGAGCCTGCCGGTCCAGCCCGCCGCCGTCCCGGGCGTGCGCGGGAGCGGCGGTCGCGGTGAGCAGCGCGCCGAGCGTGACGGCGGCGACCGCGAGGCGGCGGGAGGTGCTCTTTCCAGACACTCGCATCTTCATGCCGCAAGCATCCTGGGAACCGGGGGCTCCGGGTCAGTCGTGCGAGTCATCCGTCCCGTATGACAGGTGTCATCCGGCGCGGCGGCCGGAAGCCGGAATGACAGTACGCTTCATTGCCGCCTCTGTCCGGCGGCCGGATCGCTCACGGGAAGGACGGTGCCGATGCCTCACGCGGCGAGGCCCACGGTCACGCTGCACGACGTGGCCGCGGCGGCCGGCGTCTCGGTCGCCACCGCCTCCCGGGTCCTGGGCGGCAGCGCCAGGAAGGTGGCGCCCGAGTACGAGGCCCGCGTGCTGGCCGCGGCGGCGGCCCTGCGGTACACGGTGGACGCCTCGGCCAGGGCGATGCGCCGGGCCAGCGACTCGATCGCGCTGGTGGCCGACGACCTCACCACGCCGTCGATGGGCATGGTGGTGGCCGCGATGGAGCGCGAGGCCCGCACGGCGGGGGCGTTCGTCACGGTGTCGTCCACCATGGCGGCCTCGGAGCGGCAGTCGGAGACCGTCCGCGTGCTGCGCTCGCTGCGCCCGCGCGCGCTGGTGCTCACGTCGAGCCGCTACCTCGACGACGAGCGGCTGGCGAAGGAACTGGCCGCCTACGAGCGGGAGGGCGGCCGGGTCGTGATCGTCGGTCACACGGACCTGGCCTACGACTCGATCAATCTCGACAATCACGGTGCCGCGCGTTCGATGGGCGCTTTCGTCGCGGAAACTGGGCACCGCCGGGTGGTCATTCTGACCGGCGGCCGGGAAATGCGGAACATGGCCGAGCGCACCGACGGATTCGTCGCGGGATTGCGCGCCGGAGGCGTGGCCGAGCGCGATATCCGGATCGTTCGCTGCAAGGTCGATCGGCAGGGCGGATTCGAGGCCGCCCGCGCGCTGGTGGCCGAGGGAACCGCAGGTGCGCAGGCGGTTCTCGCCTCCAACGACGCGGTCGCGATCGGGGCGATGTCGGCTTTCCGCGAGGCCGGGCTGAGCGTGCCGGAGGACATTTCCGTGACAGGGATCGACGACATTCCGCTCGCCTCCGACGTGACGCCGAGATTGACCACAGTGGCGCTTCCGCTGGCGCAATCCGGGGTGGAGGCGATTCGTTTCGCACTGGGCGACGCGCAGGCTCCGCGCCGCCTGATTCTGGAGGGCCGGATGGTCGTCAGGGACAGCACCCAGGCCCGTCCGTAGCCAGGCGGCCGGGTCGCCGCGGCACTCTTGACGCTCGCGTTACAGCCATGCAAACTGCGGAATACGTTTTCCCGGCAAGGCGGCCACCCCCCGTCTCTGGCCCCAGGAGGTCCCCCCATGCTCCCGTCGCGGAGACCCGCGTGAGCGCGATCCACGAGTTGCAGCGCATGCGCCGGGGCAGTGGCGGCACCCTCGGCGGCAAGAAGGACAACAAGGCCGCCGCGGCGTTCCTCGCGCCCTGGTTCGTCGGCCTGCTGCTGGTCACGGCGGGCCCGATCGCGGCCTCGTTCGTGCTCGGCTTCACCGACTACAACCTCATCCAGCCCCCGGTCTTCAACGGCCTGGACAACTGGACCCGCATGCTGAGCGACACCCGGCTGCACCACGCGCTCGGCGTGACGCTGCTCTACGTGGTCGTCTCCGTGCCGCTGCAACTCGCCCTGGCCCTGGCGCTCGCCCTGGTGCTCGACCGGGGGCTGCGCGGGCTGGCGTTCTACCGGTCGGCGTTCTACCTGCCCTCGCTGCTCGGCTCCAGCGTCGCCATCGCGGTGTTGTGGAAGCAGATCTTCGGCGCGGACGGCCTGGTCAACCAGGTGCTCGGCATCGAGGGACAGGGCTGGATCTCCAACCCCGACACCGCGCTGGGCACCCTGATCGTGCTGAACGTGTGGACGTTCGGCGCGCCGATGGTGATCTTCCTGGCGGGCCTGCGGCAGATCCCTGTCATGTACTACGAGGCCGCCGCCACCGACGGCGCCGGCAAGTGGACGCAGTTCAGGAGGATCACGATCCCGCTGCTGTCACCGATCGTCTTCTTCAACCTGGTGCTGCAGGTCATCCACGCCTTCCAGTCGTTCACCCAGGCGTTCGTGGTCTCCGGCGGCAGCGGCGGCCCGTCGGACTCGACCCTGTTCTACACGCTGTACCTGTACCAGCGCGGCTTCGGCAACTTCGACATGGGGTACGCCTCCGCCCTCGCCTGGCTCCTGCTCGTGATCATCGCCGGTTTCACGGCCGTCAACTTCTGGGCCGCCAAGTTCTGGGTCAACTACGATGACTAGCCTCCTGCGCAAGGCGCTCAAGCACGCCGCCCTCATCGCGCTCGCGCTGATCATGCTCTATCCGGTGCTCTGGATGGTGGTCAGCTCCCTGCGCCCGAACAACGAGATCTTCCGCCGCCCCGGCCTGATCCTCGACAGCCTCCAGACGCAGAACTACGGCGACGGCTGGAACGCGCTGGCCTCCCCGTTCGGCCACTACCTGGCCAACTCGGCGATCCTGGTGCTGGCCTGCATCATCGGCAACCTGGTGTCCTGCTCGATGGCGGCCTACGCGTTCGCCAGGCTGGAGTTCACCGGCAAGAAGCTGTGGTTCGCCATCATGCTCGGCACCATCATGCTGCCGATCCACGTGATCATCGTGCCGCAGTACATCCTGTTCTCCCAGCTCGACTGGGTCAACACGTTCCTGCCGCTGGTGGTGCCGAAGTTCCTGGCCACCGACGCGTTCTTCGTCTTCCTCATGGTGCAGTTCATCCGCGGCCTGCCGCGCGAATTGGACGAGGCCGCCAGGATCGACGGCTGCGGCCACGCCCGCATCTTCGTCCGGATCATCCTGCCGCTGATGCTCCCGGCACTCGCCACCACGGTGATCTTCACGTTCATCTGGACCTGGAACGACTTCTTCGGCCAGCTCATCTACCTGACCGACCCGGAGATGTACACGGTGCCGGTCGCGCTGCGCTCGTTCGTGGACGCCACGGTGTCCACGTCGTGGGGATCCATGTTCGCGATGAGCGTGGTCTCCCTGCTCCCGGTATTCCTCGCCTTCCTCGTCGGCCAGCGCTACCTCATCCGGGGCATCGCGACCACCGGCGGCAAGTAGACCCCCAGGGAATCATGATGAGACGAATCGCTCTCGCCGTTGCGACGGCACTCCTGCTCAGCGCCTGCGGCAGCGGCGGCGGCGGCGCCGCGAGCCAGGAGCTGTCGAAGGACCCCGTCACGCTGCGCTTCACCTGGTGGGGCGCCGACGAGCGGCACAAGCGCACCCAGCAGGTCATCGACGCCTTCCAGAAGAAGCACCCGAACATCACGGTCAAGGGCGAGTTCAAGGACTGGAACGGCTACTGGGAGAGCCTGGCCACCACCGTGGCGGCCAACGACGCGCCGGACATCATCCAGATGGACGAGCTGTACCTGTCGTCCTACGCCGAGCGCGGCGCCCTGCTCGACCTCGGCACCGCCACGAAGTACCTCAAGACCGCCGACTTCGACAAGACCGCCCTGGACACCGGCCTCGTCAAGGGCAAGCAGTACGCGCTGCCGGTGGGCCTGGCCACGTACGCGATCGTCGCCAACACCGACCTGTTCGACCAGCTCAAGATCAAGGTGCCCGACGACGCCACCTGGACCTGGGACGACTTCAAGAAGGTCGGCGAAGAGGTGTCCAAGGCAGGCGGCGGCAAGATCACCGGCGTGCAGTCGTTCGGCTTCGACGCGGGCAGCCTGAACATCTGGGCCCGCCAGCAGGGCGCGGCCCTGTTCGACGACGCCGGCAAGGTCGTCGTCCCCGAGAACGTGCTGGCCGGCTACTGGACCTACCTGCGCGACCTGGCCAAGACCGGCGTCGCCCCCGCCCCGTCCGTGACGATCGAGCGGGCCGGCGGCTCGCTCGACCAGTCGGGCACCGCCACCAACGCCTCCGCCCTCGGCACCTGGTGGAACACCCAGCTCCCGTCGCTGGCCACGGCCAGCGGCCAGAAGCTGAAGCTGCTCAAGCTGCCCGGCGAGTCGCAGGCGGCCTCGCCCGGCGCCTACTTCAAGCCGTCGATGTACTGGTCGATCTCCTCGCGCAGCAAGCACCCGGCCGAGGCCGCGCTCTTCGTGGACTTCCTGGCCAACAGCCAGGAGGCGGCCGACGTGCTGCTCACCGACCGCGGCATCCCCGCCAACACCAAGCTGCGCGCCGCCATCGCCCCCAAGCTGGGCGAGTACGACAAGGCGGCGGCCGAGTACCTCGACTCGGTCAAGGTCGGCACCGCCCCCCGGGTGACCCCGAACGGCGCCAGCACCATCGAGGCGATCATCAAGCGGCACACAGAAGAGGTGCTGTTCGACCGGCAGACCCCCGAGCAGGCGGCCAAGACGTTCATCACGGAGCTGCAGGCCGAGATCGACGGCGCCTGAACCCCCGCACCATCCGAGCAGAGGAACACCTTGTCTCAACGCACCTACCGGGCCGCGATCATCGGCACCGGCGGCATCGCCCACGCCCACGCCCAGGCCGTGCAGGCCTCCGGCGGCCGGGCCGAGCTCGTGGCCGTGGCCGACGTGGACGCCGGGCGGGCGCGCGAGTTCGCCGCCAAGTACGACGTGCCGCACGCGTACGGGAGCGCCGAGGAGCTGCTGGCCGCGCAGGACCTCGACTTCGCGCACCTGTGCACCCCGCCCGCGCTGCACACCCCGCTCGCCCTGGCCTGCCTGGAGGCCGGGGTGACGGCGCTGGTGGAGAAGCCGCCGACGCTGTCGCTCGCCGAGCTCGACACCCTGATCGAGGCGGAGAGCCGCTCCACCGCCCGCGTCGCGACCGTGCTGCAGCACCGCTTCGGCGCGGGCGCGCTGCGGCTGCGCAGGCTGGCCGCCGACCTCGGCCGCCCCCTGCTGGCCACCTGCCACACGCAGTGGTACCGGGACGCGGCGTACTACGCGGTGCCGTGGCGCGGCACCTGGGAGTCCGAGGGCGGCGGGCCGACGATGGGGCACGGCATCCACCAGTTCGACCTGCTGCTGTCGGTGCTCGGCCCGTGGAGCGAGGTGACGGCCGTGGCCGTCAGGCAGGCCCGCGACGTGGACACCGAGGACGTGTCGATGGCGCTGGTCACGTTCGCCAACGGCGCGGTCGCCACCGTCGTCAACTCGGTGCTCTCCCCGCGCCAGACGTCCGAGCTGCGCTTCGACTACGAGCACGCCACGGTCGAGGTCGAGCACCTGTACGGCTACACCGACGACGACTGGACCGTCACGCCCGCGCCAGGCCACGAGGACGTCACGGCCCTGTGGGGCGCCGACCCCAGCAGCGCGTCCAGCGGCCACAGCGGCTGGTTCGCCGCCGTGCTGGACGCCTTCGACCAGGGCCAGGCGCCGCCGGTCACGACCGCCGACGCCCGGCAGACCATGGAGTTCATCGCCGCCCTGTACGCCTCCGCCTTCACCGGCGAGCGCGTCCGGGCCGGACAGATCACCGCAGACAGCCCGTTCGCCCTGCGCATGGACGGCACGGGCGCCCCTTGGAGGAACCAGAAGTGAGCCTGCACGCCACCCACCAGCTCGGCCGCTCGGTCGCCGTCACGGCGGGCGACGTCGAGCTGTTCACCTACGTCTACCGCCCGGACACGCCGGTGCTGGAGTCGCCCAAACCGTACCTGCACCCGATCCGCACCCGCGGCGGCCGGCTCGTGTCGCTGTTCAGGCCGCACGACCACGTCTGGCACAAGGGCATCGCCTGGTCGCTGCCGTGCGTGGGCGAGCACAACTTCTGGGGCGGGCCCACGTACGTGCGGGGCGAGTACGTCCAGCTCGACAACAACGGCAGCGCCACCCACCGCGAGATGACCACCCTGACGGCGCAGGACGGCCGGGTCGAGATCGGGCACGCGCTCGACTGGACCGCCCAGGACGGCGCCCCCGTCATCGAGGAGCGGCGGGCGCTGACCGCGACGCTCATCGACGACGCCACCTGGGCGCTGGTCTTCGAGACCGCCATGGCCAACGTCTCCGGCGCCACCATCGACTTCGGCTCCCCGACCACCAAGGGCCGCGAGAACGCCGGCTACGGCGGCCTGTTCTGGCGCGGCCCCCGCTCGTTCACCGACGGCGTCATCCAGTCGCCGGACGGCGCGGGCGGCGACGAGCTGCGCGGCAGGCGCGCCGAGTGGTTCGGCTTCCGCGGCAAGCACGACGAGACCGGCGACGGCTCCACGATCGTCATGGTGGACGACACCGCCAACCCGCAGCACCCGCCGCAGTGGTTCGCCCGCACCGAGAGCTTCGCCTGCCTCAACCCCGCGCCGTTCTTCAGCGAGGAGGTGCCGCTGCCCGACGGCGAGACCATCCGCTTCAGGTACGCGGTCGTCGTCGCCGACGGCGACCGGGGCGAGGACGGCTGCGCGGTCCTGGCCCAGCACGGCAGGGACGCACTGAGATGACCTTCCCGGGCGGCACCTCGATCAGCCGGCTGACCGTCTACACCGGGGCCTGCGCCGACGGCCTGGAAGGCGGTACGCCGCACCTGCACACCGCCTCCACCGAGGCGTACGTGGTGATCGGCGGGCGCGGCACGCTCCAGACACTCGACGTGAACGGGCTCAGGGAGACCGAGCTGAGCGCCGGCACGACCGTGTGGTTCACCCCCGGCACCATCCACCGCGCCGTCAACCGGGGCAGGCTGGAGGTCGTCGTGGTGATGTCGAACGCGGGGCTGCCGGAGGCGGGGGACGCCGTCATGACGTTCCCGCCCGAGGTCGTCGCCGACGCCGAGCGTTACCGCCAGGCCGCCACGCTGCCTGCCGTCGATGTCGAGCAGGCGGTCGCGCGGCGGCGGGAGCTGGCCGTGGCGGGCTTCCACCGGCTGGCCGAAGGCGGGCCGGAGGCGCTGCGGCGCTTCTACGACAGCGCGGTCGCCCTGGTCAGGCCCAAGGTGGCGGGGTGGCGGGAGCTCTGGGAGGCGAACGTCGCCGAGCAGGCTCGCCGCACCGCCGGCGTGCTCGACGCCCTGGAGCGCGGTGACGGCTCGCACCTCCAGGAGTCCGCGCTGATGGAGAGCCCGCCGCAGGAACGCTGGGGCATGTGCGGCCACCTGCGGGCGCACGACGTCGCCCACCCGGTCGTGCACACCCCGCACTGACGCCCGCGCCCGTCCCTCACCCTGCTCCGGAGCGCTCCAGAGCGTTCCGGAGCTCACCCCCCACTTCGAGGAGCAGCGATGTTCCGTGCCCGTCTCCTGGTGGCCGCCGCCCTGGTGGCCGCCTTCCTGCCTCCCGCCCAGCCCGCCGCCGCCGTGGCTGCTGGCACCACGTACTACGTGGACGCCTCCGCCGGTGACGACGCCGCCTCCGGGCAGGACGAGGCGCACCCCTGGAAGAGCCTGGCCAAGGTCAGCGCGACCACGTTCCAGCCCGGCGACCGCATCCTCCTGCGCGCCGGGCAGCGCTGGAGCGGCGAGCAGCTCTGGCCCAAGGGCTCGGGCGAGAGCGGCGCCCCCATCACCGTCGACAGCTACGGCCAGGGCGCCAAGCCCCGCATCGACGCCGCCGGCCAGGCGGGCGACGCCGTCCGGCTGTTCAACCAGGAGTTCTGGACCATCAGGAACCTGGAGGTCACCAACGAGGTGCCCGCCACCGGCACCCCCGGCGAGAACCTGCGCGACCTGCGCGGCATCCACGTCTCCGGCGACAACGGCCAGACCCTCGACGGCTTCGTCATCGACGGCGTCGCCGTGCACGACGTCACCGGCGAGGTCAACTGGATCAGCGGCAGCAGCGAGAACGACGAGCCGGGCGTGCACTTCGGCACCGGCTGGGACGGCTCGAAGAAGACCGGCGGCATCGTCCTCGACACGACGGTCGCCGACCCGCGGGCGCCGCAGCGGGCGACCGTGCTGAACGACGTGGTGGTGCAGAACTCCACGGTCGCCAACACCTCGTTCGCCGGGATCGTGGTCAAGCAGTACACCGGCGACGGCGAGAACGCCGTACTCACGGGCTGGGGCACCCGGCAGAACGCGGCCGACCCGAAGTTCACCCCGCACACGAACCTCGTCATCAGGAACAACCACGTCACCCAGGCCGGCACCGCCTACGGCTGCAACGGCATGTACGTCACCAACGTGCGCGGCGCGCTGATCGAGCGCAACGTCGTCCACCGCGCCGGCACCTCCGGCATCGAGACGTACTACGCCGACGACGTGACGTTCCAGTTCAACGAGGTGTACGAGACGCAGCAGAAGGCCGGCGGCGCCGACTCCAACGGCATCGACCCGGACAAGGGCACCACCCGGCAGGTCGTCCAGTACAACTTCCTGCACGGCAACGGCGACGGCGTGCTGCTGTGCCAGTTCGGCTTCGGCGACGCGGTGGTGCGCGGCAACGTCATCGCGGGCAACAGCCGCTACCAGATCTACCTGCACTCGGACCGCGCGACCACCGCGAAGATCTACAACAACACCATTTACAACGACAAATCCGGATACCTGATCTACGGGTACGGCAGCTACCTCGACGCCCGCTACGACATCACCAACAACCTGCTCCACTCCACCAGGGCGGGCGCGGTCCTGACCACCAGCCCCACCATCGCCTACAGCCACAACCTCTACGGCGGCGCCGCCCTCACGGTGCCGCCGGGCGACCAGGCCGCCGTGGTGACGGCCGACCCGCTGTTCGCGGACGCGCCGCTCGACGGCCCCTACGGCACCCCGGAGACCGGGCCCGCCCTCCAGACGGCCCACGGGCTGCGCGTCACCTCCGGCTCGTACGCCATCGACGCGGGCGCCGCGATCGAGGGCAACGGCGGGCGTGACTACGCGGGTGCGGCGCTGTACAACGGCGCTGCGGACCTCGGCGCCTTCGAGTACGCCACCGCCCCCGACGCCACCACCGAATCCATCACCGGCACCGTCCGCACCCCGTCCGGCGCACCCGTCTCGGGCGCGACGGTGACAGCGGCTGCGGCGACGGACGTCTCGGGCGCGAACGCGACAGCGGCCTCGGGCACGGCGGCGACGGCCGCTTCCGGCACGGCCACGACCGGCGCCGACGGCCGCTTCGCCATCAGGAACGTGCCGTTCGCCGACGGCATCGAGGTGACCGCCACCAGGAACGGCTACGCGACCGCCACCGAGACCGTGGACGTCCGCCCGGGCAACGTCACCACCGTAGCCCTCACCATGGCCTCCACCAGCACCGTCGGCACGATCACCGGCAAGGTCCTGGACCAGGCCGCCCAGCCCCTGCCCGCCGCCACCGTCACGATCAGGGACGGCGACCAGACCCTCGCCACCGCCACCAGCGCGCCCGACGGCTCGTACACGGCGGACGGCGTCCCCGTGGGCGAGGGCTACACGCTGCGCGCCACCGCCGGCGGCTTCGAGCCGAGGACCGCGACGGGCCTGAAGGTCGAGGCCGCCACCACGACGGACGCCGGTTCCCTGCTCCTTGTCCGCCCCACCCCCGACTACGTGGCCGTGCACGACTTCGACGACCTGCCCACGGGCCCGTTCGCCGGGACAGACGACCTGGCCGTCACCAGCGGCGGCGGCAGCGTAGAGATCGTCGAGAACGCCGGCGACAGGAACATCAGGCTGACCCGCACCACCAACAGCGGCGTCACCAGCCTCACGACGGCGTCCGCGCTGAAGGGCATCGTCACCGTCGAGACGAACGTCATGAGCCCGCAGCCCTACACCTCCGGCAACCACTGGTGGTCCATCCCGTACGTGAAGGACGCCGCGGGCCAGAGCGTCGTCAGCCTCGCCTTCACCAAGAACACGATCGTCGCCTACGTGGGCTCCACCACGAAGACGGTCGGCGCGTACGAGCCGGGCCGCTGGTACCACGTGGCCGCCGTCATGGACACCGTGAACAAGCGCTTCGACCTGCTCATCGACGGCCGCAAGGTGCTGGAGGGCGCCGCGTTCAGAACCCCCGTGGACACCCTGGCCAAGCTCGAGTACGCCGCCACCAGCACCAACTACGGCAGCATCGACCTCGACGACCTCCGCGTCGCCCAGGGCGTCGGCCTGTCCCGCGACGACGCCGCCCTGCTCAGCCTGGACACCAGCCAGGGCACGCCGGTGGACGGGGTGCTGGAGGTGCCGGCGCGCGTCACCGAGGTGTCGGTCACCGCCGTGGCGCGCAGCCCGTTCGCCAGGTCCGTCGCCATCGACGGCGCCGGCACGGACGGCGCCCAGGCCACCCGCACCGTCACGCTCGGCGACGCCGGGGCGGAGATCGCCATCGTGGTCACCGCAGAGGACGGCACCCAGGCCACGCACACCCTGCGCGTCGAGCGCCGCCCCCTCGCCCAGGACACCACGCTGACCGGCCTCGCCACCTCCGCCGGCACCCTCGACCCGGCCTTCGACCCCGACGAGCACGACTACGCCCTGACCATCCCCGGCGACACCCTCACCGTCACCCCCACCGCGCTCAACCCGAAGGCGGCCATCACGGTCCAGGGCAAGCCGGTCGCCAGCGGCAGCGCCGCGCCCGCCGTCCCGATCCCGGTCGGCGACACCGAGGTGGCCGTCAGGGTGGTGTCGGAGGACGGCACGGCGGACGCCACGTACACGATCAAGGTCAACCGCCCCGAGCCGCAGCTCCCGCAGGACGGCGCCACCGCGCCGCCCGCGCGGGCGGCGCTCTCCACCACCAGCGGCCACCCGTACGGCAGCTACGAGGTGACCATGAACCTCTGGTACGGCGTCAACGGCAGCGTCTTCGTCCTGTACGAGAACGGCAAGGAGATCGCCAGGCGCGACCTCACCCCGCACACCCCGCGCGCCCAGCAGGCCACGGTCCAGATCACAGGGCGGCGCAACGGCGCCTACGTCTACACCGGCGAGCTGCTCAACCAGGCCGGCCGCACCGCCACGACCGCCCTCAAGGTGGACGTGACCAGGGCGAACCCCGGCAAACCCGTGCTGAGCAGCGACAACTGGGACCACGACGGCTCGTACACGATCCGCATGAACCTGTGGTGGGGCACCAACGGCACCACCTACCGCCTCTACGAGGACGGCGTGCTCATCGACACCCAGCAGCTCACCGCCGCCACCCCCGCCGCGCAGAGCGCCGCCACCGTCCTGACCGGACGCCAGGCGGGCACCCGCACCTACGTCGCGGAGCTGGCGAACGAGGCGGGCTCGACCCGCAGCGAACCGCTGGCCGTGGTGACAAAATGACCGCCATGGACGACGGGGCCGCGCCCACCCTGCACGACGTCGCCCGGGAGGCGGGGGTCTCCGTCGCCACCGCCTCCCGCGCGCTCAACGGCAGCTCACGCAACGTCAGGGCCGAGAACGCCGACCGCGTCCGCGCGGCGGCGGCCCGGCTCGGCTACGAGCCGCACCTGTCGGCCCAGGCCATCGCCAAGGGCTCGACCAGGACCGTCGCGCTCGTGGTGCGCGACGTGGCCGACCCGTACTTCTCCTCCATCGCCGCCGGCGTCGGCCAGGCGGCCGAACGGGACGGGCTCATCGTCACCATGGCGGTGGCCGGCGGGTCGCCCGAACGGGAGCTGGAGATCGTCAGGACCCTGCGCGGCCAGCGCCCGCGCGTCATCATCGTCACGGGCAGCCGCATCGACGGGGCGGGCACCAGGGACGAGCTGATCGACGAGCTGGAGGCGTACCGGACGGCGGGCGGGCGGGTCGTCCTGATCAGCCAGCGCGACCTGCCGTTCGGCACCGTCACCATCGACAACCACGGCGGAGCCGCCGCCCTGGCCCGCGCCCTGGTCGGCGCGGGCTACCGCCGCTTCGCCGTCCTGCACGCGCCGCCCGCGCTGCGCACCTCCCGCGACCGGCACGAAGGCTTCCTGTCCGCGCTGCAGGGGCTGCCGCCGCCGCTCGCCCTCGAGACCGACTTCACCCGCGCGGGCGGCTACGACGCGGCGCGGCGGCTGGTGGAGCGGGGGATCGGTGACGTGGAGGCGGTGTTCGCGGTCAACGACGTGATGGCGATCGGCGCGATGACGGCGTTACGCGACGCCGGGGTGGTGCCGGGGGCCGGCATCGGGGTGGCGGGGTTCGACGACATCGCCTCGACCGTGGACGTCGTGCCCGCGCTCACCTCGGTGGCCGTGCCGCTGCGCGAGGCGGGGGTGAGCGCGATGCGGCTGGCGCTGTCGGACGACGAACTGGGGGAGACCCGCCTGCCGGCCACCGTCGTCCTGCGCGACAGCACCCCGCCTTTAACGTGATGCGGACCGCGCGGCCCGTCCGCTCGCCTCCCTCACCCCGCTGCCCCCGCGCGCCGCCGCCACGGAGAGCCACCCGCCGAACCTGCCCATCGCCAGAACCCGCCTGGCGCCCCTGGGCGTCGAGGTCGCCGGCCACCCCCGCGCCTTCCCCGGCGCCTCCTTCGACCTCATGCTCAACCGCCACGCGGGCTACGACCCGGCCGAGGTCCGCCGCCTGCTCGCGCCCGGCGGGACGTACCTCACCCAGCAGGTGTCCGGCCACGACCTGGCGGAACTCAACACCGCCCTCGGCGCCCCGCCGCACCCGGCCCACGGCTGGGACCTCGCCACGGCCACGGCCGGCCTGGGGCTGACGGTCACGTGGAGCGCGGCGGCGTCCTTCACCACCACGTTCCACGACGTGGGGGCGCTCGTGCTGTTCCTGCGTGCGGTCTCCTGGCAGGTGCCGGGGTTCGAGGTGGCCGCGTACGAGGACCGGCTGCGCGCCCTGCACGAGGAGATGTGCCGCGGCCGTCCCCTCAAGGCCACCGCGCACCGCTTCGCCCTGCTCGCCATGAAATCGCAGGAAATTTTGTGAAGTGACCGCGTGTGCCCGTACGCTCCCCGCAACAGAACGGGAGGTTCGGTGAACGACTTCGATCCCGATGACCTGGGACGGATCACGGCACGGGCCGAGGAGATGCTGGTCCACGTCGAGCAGCTCAAGAACGAGATCGACGTGGTGGTCGGCCGTGGGGAGGCGGCGGACGGCCTGGTGCGCGTGACGGCGGGCGCGACCGGCAGGCTCACGGACGTCACACTCGCGCCGGGCGCCCTGCGCCTGGACGGGCGGCGGCTGGCGGAGGCCGTGCTGCGCGCCGCGCAGGAGGCGCACGACGACGCCGCCCGCCAGGTGGACGCGATCATGGTGGGGCCGCCCGGAGACGATCTGGATGCGTTCCGGTTCTAGGCGAACGGCTGTGACGGGTGCGTCACTCGCCCACCTATGACCGATGTGTCCACCCTGGTGGGCTGCCTTTTTACCACCCGGCTACAAAGATCAGCATCTATGGAGGGGTTTTCCTCACCGGTTCGCCCGCGATTGAGGTGGCCTTCTGGGCCGCCGGGATGCGAGGCTGCCCGCAACCGCCCCGGTCCTCCTGCGAATGGGTGACCGGGGTGGCGCCCGCAGGGTGCACCGAGAGGAGTGCTGCAGATGTCACACGACGCCAGCCGCGTCGCGGCGAAGCGGATCAACGACCACGTGGAGCTCATCCACGCGGACAACCCGGACACGGTGTTGGAAGTTCCTCGCCGTGACTGGGAGGCGTTCACCGCGGCCGTCAAGTCCGGCGCGTTCGACCTCGAAACGCTCAACCGCCAGGCCGAGCAGAGCAACGTGGCCTGACCTTCCGCAGCACAACGGCGCCCGCCCCTCAGCCAAGGGGCGGGCGCCTTCCGCGCTGTCGTGGGAAGCCTCAGCCTCAGCCTCAGCCTCGGCCCGACCAGTAGGCCTGTGCGCGCTCCCAAGCCGCCGCCCCCACCGCACGCCCGAGCGACCGCCCCTGGAGGTCGCCGGAACGGAAGTGGATGCCGCCGTAGCGGCGCGACATCCCCGCCTCGTCGGCGGCCCCGCTGAACGTGGCCCACCGCAGCGTCACGTCCTGCGCGGGCACCACCCCCGGCTCCACCAGGGACGACCCGCGGGCGACCACGGCCTGCCCGCCGAACGTGTCGGCCCCCGTGAACCGCGTGAGCACCTCGGCCGCCGCCGCGCTGAACGTGCTGTGCCCCGACACGTACTCGGCGAACGGCGGCGTCGGGAAGGTGGACACCTGGTAGGGCGTCCACGAGGCCCCGTCCACGGTCCGCCCGCCCCAGGTCGGGATCCGCTGCCCCCGATACAGAAAGCGGATCGCGGTGATCGGCCGGGCGGAGTCGTGGTCGCGCTTGACCTCCCAGGAGGCGATGCCCGCGTCCATGACCGCGTTGGACAGCGAGAAGAACAGCTTGACGTCCTGGTCGAGGCCGTGCCGGTCGCGCGCGGAGACCTGCTGGGCGAACAGGCACCAGTGCCCGGGCGGCGTCTCGCTGCTGGGCCCGTCGGCCCAGTACTCGGCGATCGCCTTCTGCCGGTCGGTCAGCGCGGCCGTGCCGGACACGATCTCGGCGGCCTGGGTGCGGAACCCGGACGAGCCGTACGCGTACGGCGCGGGCACCCCGTCGGCCAGCGAGCGGGCGGCGCCGCTGAACGAGGTGACCCCGCCCCAGTGCGGCGCGAGGAACGGCGGCGTCACCAGGACGCCGGCCCGGTTGACGAACGTGAGCGGCGCCCACCGGCCGGGCGCGTTCAGCGTGGTCAGCGGGTCGGCCACGACGACGGGCGCGTTGACCGGCGCGTAGCCGCTGGTGTCGGCGTAGCCGCCGGACTGGTTGGAGCCGTCGGCGTGCCGGTGGCCGAGCACGGCCTGGCACGCGGCGACCCCGGTGCGGGCGGCCTGGCTGGCCGGGTCGGCGGGGTCGTACCCCAGGTCGGCCATCAGCGCGTCGAACTCGGCCCGCTGCGCCGGATAGAGGTCGGCCGCGGCGAGGTGAGCGGCGAAGCTGATCGCCTCGGCCTTGCCGGCCTGGGTGTGCTCGGCGGCGGGCCGCCGCAGCGTGCCGCCCAGCCGGGTGCCGACGGCCACCGGGTCGTAGGCGGCCCAGGCGTCGTGGGCGCAGGTGTGCGTGATGGCGAGCGCTCTGGCGACCATCGGCGGGCCGAGCGTGCCCGCGCGTACGGCGCTCAGCAGTGCCTGGTTCCACCGGACCACCACGTTCGGCGACGTGGCGGCCTGGGCGGTGGTGCCGGGCAGGACGGTGAGCGCGATCGCCGTCCCCAAGGCGATCGTCAGGGCGAGTAAGGATCTTCGAGCGGACATGAACGTCTTCTCCTGACGTGATTTCGTGAACCCCCGTGCGTCAGCCGACACTTCCAGCTTCGAACGTATTTTCGAAACTGCCGGAAAGGTGACAAGGCCCTGGCGCGACCGCCACGCCGCACAAGTTTCCTGAAAGTTTCACCGGCCCCGTGAAGCGGGCGCCGCTGGTCAATGAGGGCAGCGAAGAAGGGTTTCCCGGCTTACCGAAAGAGGGTCGCCGAAATTTTCGGCGGGATGTCGAAATATTCTTGACGAGCTTGCGGGCGCCACCTACGGTCGCACCCATGACATCTGTCGACGCGCCAGGCCTCGCGCCCTGGCGGGACGCCGCCCGTGCGGCCGAGGAGCGGGTGGAGAGCCTGCTGGCCGAGCTCACCCTGGAGGAGAAGGCCGCGCAGCTCGGATCCGTGTGGATCCAGAGCGGCGAGTCCGGCAACGTGGCGCCTCTGCAGGACCGGTTCGCGGTGGA
This sequence comes from Nonomuraea monospora, assembly GCF_039531895.1. NCBI lineage: Bacteria > Bacillati > Actinomycetota > Actinomycetes > Streptosporangiales > Streptosporangiaceae > Nonomuraea > Nonomuraea monospora. The sequence continues at coordinate 166,953 of NZ_BAAAQX010000002.1, read as the reverse complement.
CGGCGGGATGGAGGAGCGGCTGCGCTACGGGCTCGGCCACCTCACCCGCGTCTACGGCACCGCCCCGCTCAGCCCCGCCGAGGGCGCGGCGCGCCTGCGCTCGCTCCAGGAGCAGGTGACGGCCGCCAACCGGCACGGCATCCCGGCGATCGCGCACGAGGAGTGCCTGACGGGGTTCGCCACGTACGGGGCCACCGCGTACCCGACGCCGCTGGCCTGGGCGGCCACCTTCGACCCCGGCCTGATCGAGCGCATGGCCGCGGCGATCGGCGCCGACCTGCGCGCGGCCGGGGTGCACCAGGGGCTCTCGCCCGTCCTGGACGTGGTGCGCGACTACCGGTGGGGCCGGGTCGAGGAGACGCTCGGCGAGGACCCGTACCTGGTGGGGCAGCTCGGGGCGGCGTACGTGCGCGGCCTGGAGAGCGCCGGCGTCATCGCCACGCTCAAGCACTTCGCCGGGTACGCCGCCTCGCGCGCCGGTCGCAACCAGGCGCCGGTCAGCATCGGCCCGCGCGAGCTGGCCGACGTGATCCTGCCGCCGTTCGAGACGGCGCTGCGCGAGGGCGGGGCGCGCTCGGTGATGAACTCCTACACCGACCTCGACGGCGTGCCGGTCGCCGCCAGCTCGCACCTGCTGCGCCGCGTGCTGCGCGAGGAGTGGGGCTTCGACGGGACGGTGGTGTCCGACTACTGGGCGATCCCGTTCCTGGCGTCCATGCACGGGGTGGCCGAGGACCTGGCGGGGGCCGGGGCGCTGGCGCTGGCGGCGGGCATCGACGTGGAGCTGCCCGAGACGCACGGCTACGGCGCGCACCTGGTGGCGCACGTCCGCGCGGGACGGGTGGACGAGGCGCTGGTGGACGAGTCGGTGCGGCGGGTGCTGCGGCAGAAGATCGAACTCGGCCTCCTGGACGGCGACGCCGCTGCCCAGCCCATCCCGGATCTCGACCTGGACAGCCCGCGCAACCGCCGCCTGGCCGCGACCGTCGCGGAACGTTCCATCGTCCTGCTCGGCAACCCCACCCGCGTCCTGCCCCTGGCCCCGGCCACCACCGCCCGCATCGCGGTCATCGGCCCGTGCGCCGACGACCCGCGCACGTTGCTGGGCTGCTACGCCTTCCCCAACCACGTGCTCGACCGCTACCCCGACCACGGCATGGGCCTGCCGATCGCCTCCGTCAGGGACCGGCTGGCGGCCGAGTTCCCGCACGCCGACCTGCGCCACGCGGTCGGCGCCGACGTGACGGGCGAGGACCGGTCGGGCATCGAGCCGGCGGCGGAGCTGGCCGCCGGGTGCGACCTGGCGCTGCTGTTCGTCGGCGACAGGGCGGGCCTGTTCGGCGGCGGCACGTCCGGCGAGGGCTGCGACGCGGCGGACCTGCGGCTGCCCGGCCTCCAGCCGGAGCTGGTGGAGGCGGTGCTGGCCACGGGCACGCCGGTGGTGCTCGTGGTGGTGTCGGGCCGGCCGTACGCGCTGGGGGCGTACCAGGACCGGGTAGCGGCGGCGATCCAGGCGTTCCTGCCCGGCGTCGAGGGCGGCGCGGCGCTGGCGGGCGTGCTGAGCGGCCGGGTGAACCCGTCGGGGCGGCTGCCCGTGCAGATCCCCGCCTCGCCGGCCATCAACCCCTCCACCTACCTGCAGCCGCCTCTCGGGAGGAAGGCCGAGGGCATCACGGTGCTGGACCCGACGCCCGCGTACGCGTTCGGCCACGGCCTGTCGTACGCGCCCATCGAGTACGTCTCCATGGCCACCGACCTGGCCGAGTACCCCACCGACGGCGAGATCGAGGTGTCGGTGACCGTGCGCAACGCCGGCGACCGGGCCGCCGAGGAGGTGGTGCAGCTCTACGCCGCCGACCCGGTCGCGCAGGTGGCCAGGCCGGCCGCGCAGCTCGTCGGGTTCGCGCGGGTCGCGCTGGAGCCGGGGGAGAGCCGCGTGGTGGTGTTCGAGGTGCCGGCGGACGCGTTCTCGTACACGGGCGTCGAGCTACGCCGCATCGTCGAGCCCGGGCTGATCACGCTCGCCGCCGGCCCCTCGGCGGACGAGCCGCCGCTGCGCGAGGTCATCCGGCTGACCGGTGACACCCGCGAGCTGGTAGGGGCGCGGCGGCTCACCACCGGGACGCGGCTCCTGGACGTCAGGTGAGCAGCTTCTCCTTGGGCACGATCTGCCTCGGGACGGTCGGGCTCGACCAGTGGAGCTGGGCGATGGCGTCGTAGCCGCCGTCGTAGAACTCCATCCTGAGGTCGTGCGTCCCGGCCGTCAGGGCGATCTGCCCGCTGTCCTCCCGTTTGGAGTGGTCGGTCCAGGCGTCCACGAGCAGCGTCCCGTCCACCCAGAGCCGCACGCCGTCGTCGCTGGTGGTGATGAACGTGTACGTCTCGGCGCGGTCCGCGATCACCTTGCCCGTCCACCGCACGCTGAACGTGTCGGGTGACACGGCGGGGTCGGGGGCGTTCGCTCCCCAGTCGAAGTCGACGTTCGGATCGACGCGGGTCACCTTGGGGGCGGTCAGGTCGGCATTGTCGAAGTAGGTGGCGCTCAGCCCCTGCTCCGAGATGACCAGGGTGGTGACCGAGCCGGCCGGGAGCGTGAGCGTGGCGGCGCCGCCCGCGACGGCGGCGGTCCCGGCGGGGTGCGGGGCCCACGCGTCGGAGGTGCTCCGCCAGACGGCGGCCGTGCCGGTGGTCAGGCCGCCGAACGTGAGCGTGGTGTCCATCGGCTGGTCGCCGACGTTGACCAGGACGACGTTCTTGGCCGCGTCGGAGGCGAACACGTGCAGGAGGTCGCTGTCGGCGGTCGCCGTCACCATCGTCGTGCCGAACGGCCTGAACAGGCCCTCGCCGGTGAACATGCCGATGCCGTGGTACATGGGCAGCGGCTCGTTGCGCGGCACCCCGCCCTCGCCGTCGGTGCTGGTCAGGCCGAGCCGGCCGTTCTTGTCGCCGTACTGGTAGGCGGCGGCTCCCGCACGCAGGATGCTGCCGAGCGCCGCCGCGCCCCACAGCGTGTTGAAGTGCGTCAGCGTACGGTGCCCGTCCTCGTCCTCGTAGTCCGAGTTGTACTCGCCGATCTGGAGGTCGATCTTCCGGCCGAGCACGGACTCGGCGAGCGCGGACACCTCCTTCAGATCGGTCTCGTACTGGCGGACGACGGGGCCGAGGAGCTGCTCGTCGGTGGCGGGGTCGGCGCCGCCGGTGCCGTAGTCGTGGTAGTCGAGGAAGTCGACCCGGTCGCCCGACCCCTCCAGGAACGTCCTGATGTAGCCCAGGTCGTTGTAGGCCGCGGCGGGCCCGCCGATCTTGACCTGCGGGTCCTCGGCGCGCAGGGCGTCGGCGATCAGGTTGAAGCGGGCGCTGTACTCGGCGGCCGGGATCGCCGCCTTGCCGGGCACGCAGCCGTCGCAGTCGGTCTCGTTGCCCGCGATGAACCGCCGCACCGGCTGCCCGGTGGCCGCGAAGTGCCGGTAGAGCGCGACGGCGTCGTCGCGGTTCACCTCGGCGCTCTGGCGCGGGTCCATCGGCAGGATGAGGACCGGCTCCGCGCCGAGGTCGCGGATGGCCGCGATCCAGGCGTCGCCCGTGACCTCGGTGTCGCAGTAGTAGCCGCCGCAGACGATCCGGCTGTCGTGGTCGCCGGGCCGCTCGTAGTGCAGCTCGATGCGCATCCGCCCGGCGCCGAGCTTGCCGATCAGCTCGCGGTGCCGGGCGTCGTTGGTGATGTAGGACTGGTTGCCGTACCCCGTGATGCCGATGCCGTAGTCGGCGGCGGACAGCGTACGGACGGGCTTGGTGAAGTCGACCGAGACGGACACGGGCGCGGCGGCCCGCGCCGGCGATGTCATCGGCCCGATCGCGACGGCGGCGGCCAGGCCGCCCGCGAGGGCGGCGCTCAGCGCCCGGCGCGCTAATGCGATCATCGTGCTCCTGTCACAAGATCCGGAATTTCCCGTGGATCATGACAGAGATCCATGACGATCGGGTGAACCGGGATGTGACGGCCAGGTCAGGGCAGCCGCAGCTCGGCGAGGACGGCGCGATGATCCGTCCTGGGCACGTTCAGGATGTCCACCCGGCTCACCGCCACGCGCCGGTCCGCCACCACGTGATCGATGGCGATGATCGGCGGCATCGCCCGGCCGCTCGGCCAGGTCGGCGTCAGCCCCTTGCCGGCCTGCTCGGCCGCGTCCACGTAGCCCCTGCTCAGGAGGTCGCGGAAGGCCCGGTGGTCGAGGGTGGCGTTGAAGTCGCCGGCCAGCACCCGCACCGCCGATGGCGAGGGCGCGGGCAGGGCCCGCAGTGAGGCGTTCCAGTCGGCCTCCTTCGGCCCCAGCGGCGGCCTCGGGTGCACGGCCACCAGCTCCACCCGGCCGCCGCCGGGCAGGGTCACGGCGGCGGCCGGCATGTTGTGCCCGATCACCGTGAACAGGCCGGGCAGCTCCGTCGCCGGATGCCGGGAGTAGATGCCGCTGCCGATCGCGTCGGACTCCGGCTGCAGCACCCGGTGCGGCATGAGCTGCCTCAGCCCGGCCGCGTCCAGCGACTCGGCCCCGGCGTGGGTGAGCTCCAGAGCGGTGAGCACGTCCACGTTGTTGCGGCGGACGAGGTCCACCACCGCCTGCGCGTCGCCCTTGGTGAACAGGTTGATCGTCAGGACCCGCAGCGCCGGGCCGCCAGCCGCCGGCTGCTCGGCGGCGATCGTCCGGGGCATCAGGACCGCGACCATCGCCACGCACGCCAGCGCGGCCACCAGCGCCCCCCAGCGGTTGCGCCGCAGCAGCGCGATCAGCGCGACCAGCGCCGCCAGGGCGGCGCCGTACGGCGTCACGGTCACGAGCTGCACCAGCAGCGTGCCCTGCTCCCAGCCGCCGATCCTGACCACGGCCCACGCGGCCAGCAGCACGGCGACCGCCCAGGAGAACCATCGCCTGCGCCGCCTCCTGGCCGGCGGCCGGTCGCCGGCCCCGGCCTCCTCGACGCCGGCCGTGGCGCTCACGCCGTCCCCGATGCGATTCACAGCCTGCACCTTAAACGGCTTCGGCGAAGAGGGCGCAGCGCTACCTGTGAACGCGCTCAGGTTCGGGCTACCGCTTGCGGCCCACCCCGGCGTACATCCAGGCCGCCTCCTCGGCGAAGAGCGGCTCGTCGCGCCACTTGGAGACCGCCACCAGGCCAGGGTCCAGCAGGTCGAAGCCCTCGAAGTAGCGGGCGATCTGCTCGCCGGTCCGCGGCGTGCGGTGCATCGCCTGCGGCCGGGTCGCCTTCAGGTAGTCGCCGGCCACCTTCGGCGGGACGAGGTCGAGCGTCAGGTGGCTGAGCACGAGGTAGCTGCCGGGCGGCAAGGCCTGCGCGTAGGCCTTGACCAGCCGCTCGGGGGCGTCGTCGTCCGGGATGTGCATCAGGATCGCCACCATGACCAGCGCGATCGGCCGGCTGAAGTCCAGCGTGGCCAGCACGTCGGGGTGCTCCAGGATCGACTGCGGCTCGCGCACGTCGGCCTCGATGTAGGCCGTCCGGCCCTCGGGGGTGCTGGTCAGCAGCGCCCTGGCGTGCGCCATGACGATCGGATCGTTGTCCACATAGACGACGCGGGACTCCGGCGCCTGCGCCTGGGCGACCTCGTGCGTGTTGCCCTGGCTGGGGATGCCGGTGCCCAGGTCCAGGAACTGGCGCACGCCGAGGTCGCTCAGGTGCCGCACCGCCCGGCCGAGGAAGGCCCGGTTGTTCCTGGCGCTCTCGCGGATGCCGGGCACCGCGGTCATGGTCTGCTCGGCCACCCGGCGATCGGCCTCGAAGTTGTCCTTGCCGCCGAGCCAGTAGTCGTAGACGCGGGCGGAGTGCGGGATGTTCGGGTTGATGCCGTGCGGTGCGCTCACAGCGACGATCTTAAGTCAGCCGACTGCCGCTATGGTGCGAAATCAGGTCACAGTGCTGGCGCGGCGACTTCGGTGCGAAGTCAGGTCACAGTGGTGGCGCGGCGACGGCTCTCGGCAGCACGTACTGCTCGATCGCCTGGGCGAAGCCGTCCTCCTCGTTCGACGCCGTCACGTACGTGGCCTGCCGCTGCACCTCCGGGCTCGCGTTCCCCATGGCGACGCTCATGCCGCTGCGCACGAACATCAGCACGTCGTTCGGCTGGTCGCCGACCGTGACGACCTGCTCCAGCGGGATCCGGTAGTAGCGCGACAGCCGTTCGACCACCACGCCCTTGTTGGCCGTCGGATGGGTGACGTCCAGATAGTACGCCTGCGACCGCGCGGCCGACACGTGCGCGGAGTAGCGCGCCTGGACGTCGGCCTCGCACCGCGCCACCAGGTCGTGGTCGTCGCTGACCCCGACGATCTTGACGACCCGGTCGAGCAGCCCGTCGTACGACGGCACCACCGTGGGCTGGAACCGCACCGTCCTGGACTCCCGCTCGGCGTGCGGGGCGTGCGGGTCGGTGACGAACCAGTCGGCGCCCCGGTAGATCCAGGCGTACAGGCCGTGCGAGCGGATCGTGGCGATCACGTCGGCCGCCACGTCCGCCGGGATCGACCGCTCGTCCACGACCGTCAGGTCCGGCAGGACCAGGATGCCGCCGTTGAAGGCGGCCATCGGGCCGGTCAGGCCGAGCGGCTCGATCAGCATGAACATGCCGCGCGGCGGCCGGCCGCTGGTGATCGCGAAGAGCGTGCCGCGCTCGTGCAGGCTCCTGATGGCCCGGATCGTGCGCGGCGTCAGCTCCTTGGTCCTCGGCACGAGGGTGCCGTCCACGTCGGCCAGCACGGCGGCGATCGGCTGCTCCTTGTCGCCGGGCAGCCTCCCGCCGCCGCTCAGGCCCGCCTCGTCAGTCATGGTCGGTCCACACCCAGTCGCGGATCTCGGGCTGGTCCTCGAAGTGCTCGCGCGCGTACGCGTTGGCCTCGGCGATGCGCGCCTCGCACTGCGCCACCAGGTCGGGAGCCCGGTTGCTGAGGCGCGGCACCCGCCGGATCGCCTCGGCCGCCAGGTGGAAGCGGCTCATCTCGTTGAGCACGACCATCTGGAACGGGGTGGTCGTCGTGCCCTGCTCGTTGAAGCCGCGCACGTGGATGCGGCCCACGTGCGGATGCCCGTGCACGATCTCGTGGATGGCCCGCCGGTAGCCGTGGAAGGCGAACACGACCGGCTTGTCCTCGGTGAACAGCTCGACGAACTCCTTGTCCGTCGTCCCGTGGGGGTGGTACTCGACCGGGAACAGGCGCATCAGGTCGACCACGTTGACGACACGTACCCGCAGGTCAGGAACGATCCTGCGCAGGTACCAGGCCGCCGCCACCGTCTCCATGGTCGGGATGTCGCCCGCACAGCCGAGCACCACGTCCGGGTCCCCGCCGTCGTCGTTGCTCGCCTGGTGCCAGATGGACACGCCGTTCTCGCAGTGCCTGATGGCCGTCTCCATGTCGAGGAACTGGAGCTGCGGCTGCTTGTCGATCACGATGAGGTTCACGTAGTCGCGGCTGCGCAGGCAGTGGTCGCCCACCGACAGCAGGCAGTTGGCGTCCGGCGGCAGGTAGATGCGGGTCACCGTGCCGCGCTTGGACAGCATCACGTCGATCAGCCCCGGGCCCTGGTGGCTGAACCCGTTGTGGTCGTTGCGCCAGCAGGTGGAGGTGAGCAGGATGTTGAGCGAGGCCACCGGCTCCCGCCACGGCACGTTGCGCGCCTCCTGCAGCCACTTGGCGTGCTGCACCGCCATCGACGCGGAGACCATCGCGAACGCCTCGTACGTGGCGAAGACGCCGTGCCGGCCGGTCAGCGTGTAGCCCTCCAGCCAGCCCTCGCACAGGTGCTCGCTGAGCACCTCCATGACGCGGCCGTCGGGCGACAGGTGGTCGTCGATGTCCAGCGTCCGGCCGACGAAGCAGCGGTTCTCGACCTCGAAGACGTTGCCGAGCCGGTTGGAGTTCGTCTCGTCCGGGCAGAACAGGCGGAAGTTGGCCGCCTCGGCGTTGCGCGAGTAGATGTCGCGCAACATCATGCCGAGCTGGCGGGGCGACTCGCGGCGGATCACGGCGGGCTGCTCCACCTTGACCGCGTAGTCGCGGAAGTCGGGGATGTTCAGGTCGATGAGCACCTTGCCGCCGTTCGCGTGCGGGTTCGCGCTCATGCGGCGCTCCCCGGCGGGCGCCAGCGCGGCCAGCTCGGGCACGAGCCGGCCGTTCTCGTCGAACAGCTCCTCCGGCCGGTACGACCGCAGCCAGTCCTCGAGCTGCGCCAGGTGCGCCGGGTTGGTCCTGGTGTCCGACATCGGCACCTGGTGTGAGCGGAAGGTGCCCTCGGCGGGCCGCCCGTCCACCTCCTTGGGCCCCGTCCAGCCCTTGGGCGTGCGCAGCACGATGGCGGGCCAGCGCGGCCGGTCGAAGACGCCGTGCCTCCTGGCCTCCCGCTGGATCGCCCTGATCTGCTCGTGGCAGCGGTCGAGCGTCGCGGCCAGCTCCTGGTGCACGCCGGGCGGGTCGTCGCCCTCGACGAAGTGCGCCTGGTAGCCGTTGCCGCGCAGGAACGCCTCGATGTCGGTGTCGCTGTCACGGCTGATCACGGCCGGGCCGCTGATCTTGTAGCCGTTCAGGTGCAGGATGGGCAGCACCGCGCCGTCCCTGGCCGGGTTGAGGAACGCGGTGCTCCGCCAGGCGCCCGCCAGCGGGCCCGACTCGGCCTCGCCGTCGCCCACCACCGCCGCGACGATCAGGTCGGGGTTGTCGAAGGCCGCGCCGAACGCGTGCGACAGCACGTACCCCAGCTCGCCGCCCTCGTGGACCGAGCCGGGCGTCGGCACGCTGACGTGGCTGGGTACGCCGTCAGGCGTCGAGAAGCGGCGGCACAGCAGCCGCAGCCCCGCCAGGTCCGACGTCACCGCAGGGTAGAACTCCGAGTACGTGCCCTCCAGCCACGCCTGGCCGACCAGGGCGGGGCCGCCGTGGCCCGGCCCGGCGAGGTAGATGACGCTCGCGTCCTCCTCCTTGATGAGCCTGTTCAGATGCAGGTAGATCAGGTTCAGGCCGGGGGAGGTGCCCCAGTGGCCGAGCAGCCGCGGCTTCACGTGCTCACGCCGCAGCGGCTCCCTGAGCAGGGGGTTGTCCTGCAGATAGATCTGCGCCACGGTGACGTAGTTGGCGGCCTGCCAGTACCGCTGCATCAGGTCCAGCTCCTCGGGCGACAGCGGTCCCGCCGTCGCCCTGCGCCGCTGCTCCTGTGCGCTCACCGCGCTGGATATGGTGACATCGAACCCGTACATGGGCGTGCGCCTCCTCGGGACGTGCCGTCATGCCGCTGGCCTCAACAGTCGGACCCGCCCAGGGCAGGGGCATCACCCGCGACGGGTGACGCGGCCGGGTCAGCGCGACAGGGCCGCGTACCTGCACAGGAACAGGGCCTCCGTCAGCGCCATCGAGGCCAGCTCGGCAGGGTCCACGCTCTCGTTGGGTGCGTGCATCAGCGTCCTCGGCTCCTCGACCCCCATCAGGATCAGCTCGGCCGCGGGGTAGGTCTCGGCGAGCACGTTGCACAGCGGGATCGAGCCGCCCTGCCCGAGCAGCGCCATGGGGCTGCCGTACGCCTCCTCCATGGCCCACCCGATCGCCTTGTACGCGGGCCCGTCGAGCCCCGCCATGAACGGCCGGCCCATGGCCTCGGTCCTGGTCGCCACCCGCACCCCCCACGGGGCGGCGGCGTGCAGGTGGGCGACGAGGGCGTCCCTGGCCTCCTCGACGTTCATGCCGGGCGGCACGCGCAGGTTGAGCCGCGCGGCGGCCCTGGGCACGATGGCCGCCGCCGACCCGACCACCGGCGGGCAGTCGATGCCGAGCACGGTCACCGTCGGGCGCGCCCACACCATGTCGGCGACGCTGCCGTCACCCAGCAGCACGACGTCGTCCAGCACGCCCGCGTCGCCGCGGAACTGCTCCGGCGGGTACGGCTCGCCGGTCCACAACTGCGTGGAGTCCAGCCCCGTGACGGTGGTGTTGCCGCGTTCGTCCCGCAGGCTCGCCAGCACGGCCACCAGCGCGGCCAGGGCGTCGGGCGCGGCTCCGCCGAACATGCCGGAGTGCACCTCCGAGGCCAGCGCCTCGACCGTCACCACGACGGTGACCAGGCCGCGCAGCGTGACCGTGGTGGCCGGGCGGCCGACCGCCGCGTTGCCGGTGTCGCAGATCAGGATCGCGTCGGCGCGCAGCAGGTCGGGATGGTTCTGCACGAACGTCTCCAGCCCGCCGGTGCCCTGCTCCTCCGACCCCTCGACGACCAGCTTCAGGTTGACGGGGACGTCGTCGCCGAGGGCCCGCAGCGCCAGCAGGTGCATGAGGATGTTGCCCTTGCAGTCGGCCGCGCCGCGCCCGTACCAGCGGCCGTCCACCTCAGTGAGCGTGAACGGCGGCGTCCGCCACTCGGACTCGGCCAGCGGCGGCTGCACGTCGTAGTGAGCGTAGAGCAGCACGGTCGGCGCGTACGGGTCGGCGCACGGCCTGGACCCGACCACCGCCTGGCTGCCGTCGGCCGTCTCGGCGAGGAACGCGTCGGCGAAGCCGAGCGCCGAGAACCTGCCGAGGACCCAGCGCGCCGCCCGCTCGCACTCCTCGGGCGGGAACTGGCGCGGGTCGGCCACCGACCTGATGGCGACCAGCTCGGCCAGCTCGTCGCGGGCCGCCGGCATGAGCTCCTGGACGCGTGATCGCAGCTCGGTCAGCTCCATGGCTCACCCTCCCGCCACGTCGGCCGTCAGCAGGCCCTCGATGAACTCCTGGTAGGCGGCGAGCTGGTCGGGGCAGTACGTCTGCACGATCAGCTTGCCGCCCTGGAGCACCTTGCTGTCGGCGATGACGGGCCGCGTGCCGGGCCCGCCGGCCCCGTTCGAGAGCTGGGCCTGCAACTGCGCCTGGTTCAGCGCCTCGTTGGGGCCCGCGCAGACGGCGCCGCCGTCCTCGCCGAGCACGCCCACGACCTGCTCCTGGGACGGCACGCGCGTCGCCCCCGCCTGCTGGAGCGCCGCGATGAACTGGTCGGCCTTCTGCTCGGCCGTGTCGGTCGGCGCGGGCGTGGGGACGACGAGCAGGGCGGCGACCATGGAGATGACCAGGACGACGCAGATGACGACGTACACGGTGGAGCGCTGCCCCCTGGTGGCGGTGCCCATGGTGGTGGTCATGACGCGTCCACCTGCTTCCACGAGGGCTTGCGCAGCCGGTAGAACAGGTACGGCACGACCAGGCCGAGCCCGAGCGCGCCGCCCGCCACGAACACGATGTAGAGCGCCGTGTTGCCCGACTCGAACTGCGACGGCGGCACGAACCCGACCAGCAGCGCCGCGAGCGAGGCGGCGAAGCCGACGCCGCAGAGCCCGGTCAGCATGGGGGCGCGGTAGCCGCGCGGATGGTCGGGGTGGCTGCGGCGCAGCCGGACCGCGGCCACGAACAGCAGCAGGTACATGATCAGGTAGACCTGCGTGGTGATCACCGAGAAGATCCAGTACGCGCTGGAGACGTCGGGGATGAACGCGTACAGCATCGCGATCACCGTGGTGATCAGGCCCTGCACGACCAGGATGTTCTGCTGCACGCCGTGCTTGTTGAGCCGCTGCAGGTACGGCGGCAGATAGCCTTCCTGGCGCGCGATCAGCAGCAGGCCCTTCGACGGCCCGGCCAGCCACGTCAGCATGCCGCCCAGCGAGGCGGTGACCAGCATGATGCCGATGATCGGGGTCAGCCACTGCGAGCCGAACTCGGCGAACACCGCGTCGAACGCCTGCATCACGCCCGCCGTCAGCGAGAGCTGCTCGGCCGGGACGACCCAGCTGATGGCCAGCGCGGGCAGGATGAAGATCGCCAGCACCAGGGCCATGGCCAGGAAGATCGCCTTCGGGAACTCCTTGCCCGGCTCGCGCAGCGACGACACGTGCACCGCGTTCATCTCCATGCCCGAGTACGACAGGAAGTTGTTCACGATCAGCACCAGGCTCGCCAGCCCGGCCCAGGCCGGCAGCAGGTTGTCGGTCGTCATCGGCGCGGCCGAGGCGTTGCCCTGGCCGAGGAAGACGATGCCGAGCACGACCAGCAGGACGCCCGGCACCAGCGTGCCGATCACGAGGCCGCCGCTGGCCAGGCCCGCCACGCCCTTCGTGCCGCGCGCGGAGATCCACACGCCGGTCCAGTAGCAGACCATGATGACCAGGGCGGTCCACACGCCGCTCGACGCCAGGTCCGGGTTGAAGACGTAGGCGAGCGTGCTGGCCACGTACCCCAGCAGGCTCGGGTAGTAGAAGATGGTCATCGCGAACTGGCACCAGACCGCGAGGAAGCCCATCGGCTTGGAGATGCCGAGGCTGACCCAGTTGTAGACGCCGCCCTCCCAGCCCGAGGCCAGCTCCGCCGACACCAGAGAGGTCGGCAGCAGGAACACCAGGGCCGGTATGAGGTACAGGAAGATGCAGGCCAGGCCGTAGACGGCCATGGTGGGTGCGGGGCGCAGGCTGGCCACGGAGCTCGTGGTCATCATGGCCAGGGCCACCCAGGAGATCCACACGGTGGCGGGGACGCGGGCTCGCGCCGTGGTCTCCCGCGGGTCGATCGGCGTGTCGGCGGCGCTCACGGCGCGTCCGTCCGCTGCGGAACCGTCATCCTGATACCCCCTGACATGGTGACAAAGGTGTTAATCAGGGTGGGTGACGGTAAGACGGCCGGATTCACCTCTTACGGGTGAGACCGGCCGCCTATCACGCCGTGACGTACTCCGCGATGATCACGGTGGCGTCGCCCTTCGGCTCCGCCGCGGCCATCTCGTCGTACATCCGGTCCAGGCAGGCCGCCGGTGACGCGCCGCCCGCGAACAGCTCCTTCATCCGCGCCGGGCCCAGCGTCTTGATCGCCCCGTGCGTGACGATCGCCACCCGGTCGCCCGGACGCAGCACCACCGCGCCCACCTCCGGCTTCAGCCCCGGCGGCAGCCCGATCCCGCGCAGCGGCGGGTCCTCGCCGAACACGTGCGGCGTCGTCAGCCGGCGCGGCTCGCCGCCCCTCGGGCACAGCCAGATCTCGCCGTCGCCCACGTGCGCGTACCGCAGCCGCGGGTTCTCCGCACGCTCCAGCACCACCAGGTCCAGGGTGCTGGCCAGCTCCGGCACGGCCGGGTCGCGCAGCGCCGCGTTCCGCACGGCGCGGTGCGCCGCCTGCGCGCACTCGTCCAGCGCCTCCTCGCCGTGCTGGGGGCGCGCCGCGACCACCGCCCCCAGGGTCAGTGCGGCGGCCAGGTGGGCGGGCTCGGCGCCGCCCACCCCCCGGGCCGCCGCGATCAGCCGCTCCTGGACGACGTACGCGTCCGACGGCCGCCCGTGCCCGCCCTCGTACGTGCCCCCGACCGCCACCAGCCGCGGCCGTGCGACCGGCATGCCGGCCGGCCAGTTCCCCTTCCTGCCCCTGACCGTCATCACCGACAGGCAGCCCAGCAGGAACGTGATCACGAACACTGTCATGAGGTCCCCTCCCACCGCGATCTCCGCGGCACATCGCGTCCTAGTACACGCTCTTGTGAAGGGACGCGGCTGACGGCCGTTCGGCCGTCGTAGCGCTCTGACGGCCGTTCAGCCGTCATGCCGCGGGCCTGGCCGCCGGAGAAGGTTCGATCAGGGCGGGACCACCGCAGCAGAGCCGAGGAAGACCACCATGAGGCCCACGACGCCAGGCGTCATCGCAAAAAGCACAAAATGCGCGGAGGAAACCCTTTCGCGTGCGCTTTTACCCGTTATCGTAAGATCCGTTCGATGCCCATATCGCGTGCGGACGGCTCATGGCTTCATCCGGCTCCACGAGATACGACTCGGCCACCAGGCAGCTGACCAAGGCCGTCGCGCGGACCGGGGCCGGGGCGCGCAGCGCGGTGGGCGCGGTGGCCGTCATCGCGGCCCTGTTCGGCGCGGTGCCGCCGGTGTCCGCGGCGTGGCTGACGCCGCTGCTGCTCGTCCACGCCGTGTGGACGGGGCTCTACATGCGGGTGTTCTTCCGCAAGGAGCTGCTGCCCTACTGGCTGGTGGCCAGTGACGTGGCCATCGTCGTCGCGCTGGGTCTCGCGCAGAGACACCTCGTCGCGACCGAGACGCTCGTCACGGGGTCGAGCTGGGTGCACGGGCTGGTCACGATGACCATCGTCATGGCCGGAGTGACCTGGCGGCCCGCGATCGCCGTCCCCATCGGCCTCGTCCTGGCCGGCGCCTTCGCCGCCGGCGTGCGACTGGCCTCACCCGAGCACGACGTGTACGGGCCCCTCGGCATCCACCTCGTGCAACTCCTCGCGATCGTGCTGCTCATGACGCTGCTGCGCCGCTCGGCCGCCTCGGCCGACACCTTCCTGCGGGAGAGCGCGCGTACCGAGATCTCCCTCATGGTCGAACGGCTCCGCCGCGAGGACGAGCTGCACCAGGTCGGCAGCATCCACGAGACCTCCCTGCACACGCTCACCATGGTCGGCCTCGGCACCTACGACCGGCCGTCGGCCACCCTGCGCGACCAGGTCGCCACCGACCTCGCCGCCCTGGAGAAGCTGCGCGACCAGCCGCACGCCGACTCCGCCCCCATCGCCCTCGACGCGCTGCTCGACGAGGTCGCCGGGCGGGCCACCGGCCTGGACGTACGCCGCCGCCTCACCCCCGAGACCGTCCCCGGCGACGTCGCGGAACGCTTCGCCCGCGCCGTCACCGAGGCCCTGGCGAACATCGCCCTGCACGCCGGCGTCCGCGAGGCCGAACTGGTCTCCGCCAGGCGCGGCGGCGAGATCGTGGTCGAGGTCGCCGACGCGGGCCGCGGGTTCGACCAGGAGCGGCTGCCGCCCGACCGGTTCGGCGTGCGCGGCTCCATCCTCGACACGATGCGCTCCCTGCCGAACGGCGGCGCCCAGATCTCCTCCGGCGACCGCGGCACCCGCGTCAGCCTGTGGTGGCGGCCATGACGGGGGAGACCGAGCGGGACGGGGGGCGCTCATGACCGAGGAGATCGAGCAGATCGCGCTGCGCTACGCCCGCTACACCGCCCTCGGCGCCGTCGTCATCGCCGGCGTCTGGCACCTCGGCTACGACCTCACCGTCACCCTCACCGGCTGGACCTCCTTCCGCTGGCCCTGGCTCGCCGTCGCGGCCTGGATCCTCTACTCCGTGATCTTCGTCATCGGCGCCCTCACCCTCTCGCGCCGCTCCCGCGGCCCCGACCGCATCCTGGCGCTCGCCCTCGCCACCCTCGCCGTGGACATCGCCGTGATCGTCGCCAGCCGCCCGGAAGAGCTGCTCGGCATCAGCGACTGGGGCTGGGGCTCCATCGGCTGGATCGGCGTCATGCTGATCTGGGGACGGCCGCGCTGGCGTACCGAGATCGTCGCCTTCCTGGCCGCGAACGCCCTCATCATGCTCACCGCCATGGCCCTGCTCGGCTCGTTCGACCGCGTCTCCATCGCCAAGTACCTGGTCGTCATCGCCGGCGGCGTCACCATGCAGCTCGGCTACATGGCGGGCTGCCACCTGCTGCGCACCCGCGCCGAGGAGACCGTCCTGCTGGCCCGCAAGCTCGCCGCCGACGACGCCTGGCGCGAGTCCGCCCACCGCATCCACGCCGACCGGCTGCGCCGCTACGAGGCCATCCGCGACGTCGCCGAGTCGCTGCTCACCCAGCTCGCCAACGGCGCCGACCCGGGCGACCCGCGCGTACGCGAGGACTGCACCGCCGGCGCGATGCGGCTGCGGCGGCTCATCACCGAACGCGAGGACGTCCCCGACGAGCTGGTCTCCGTCCTGCGCGAACGCATCGACGCCGCCGAACGCCGCCAGGTCCTCGTCACCGCCCCGCCGTTCGGCGAACACCTGCCCACCCTGCCGGACGGCGTCCGCGAAGACCTGCTCAGAGCGCCCGTCAGAGCACTGGACGGCGCCAGGACCCGCGCCAGGGTCACCGTGTCCGCCATGTCCACCATGGTGAGCGTGGCGGTCGTGGCCGACAACGACGACCTGCCCATCAGCCCCACCCCCGTGCAGGAGGCCAGCGGCGTCGTCGTCAGCTATCAGCGGCTGGGAGGTGAGGTATGGGTGAACAGCATCTGGCAGGACCGGTGACGGTCGCCCTGGTCGAGGACCATCAGGTCGTGGTGGACGGCGTACGGTCGTGGTTCGGGCCGCCCAGCCCGATCGAGCTCGTCGCCCAGGGCCCCACCATCGAGTCCGTCCGCGGCGCCACCGCCGACGTGCTCCTGCTCGACCTCAACCTCAACGGCACCATGGTCGTCGACCGCGTCGCCGAGCTGTGCGCGGGCGGCCAGCGCGTGATCGTCTTCTCCGAGCACGAGGAACCGGAGATCGTCCGCAAGGTCCTGGACGCGGGGGCCTCCGCCTTCATCGGCAAGGGCCGCGCGACCCGGGACTCCTGCGTGGAGACCATCCTGGAGGTGGCCGCCGACCGGCCCTCCGTCACCCCGCCGATGGCCCAGGCCATCGCGACCGACGAGGGCCCGCACCGGCCACAGCTGTCCGACAAGGAACGGGCGGCGCTGCTGTACTGGTTCCAGTCCATGTCCAAGGCGTCGGTGGCGGCGCGGATGGGGATCAAGGAACGGACGGTGCGGCAGTACATCGACCGGGCGCGGGTCAAATACGCGGCGGCCGGAAGGCCCGCGCCCACCAAAGAGAAACTGCTCATCTGCGCCATCCAGGACGGGCTGGTCCAGCCTGACGAGGTGACCGTCTACACTTCGCTGGCCGCTCGGGAGCAGCGGGAATGAGGCTCCTGGACCTCGGCACTCCCGGCAGGAGGGGGCCGGCAGAGCCGGGGTCCAGGTCTGTCAGAGGAGCTGGGCGGGGTCGAGGCTCACGGGAAACGGCTTCGTCAGCTTCGCCACTGTGCCGGCCTTGTGGGCGGTCGGTGGCTTGTACGCGCCGCCGTCGAGCTCGTAGACGTACAGGGTCGGGCCTTCGTCCGGCTCGACCCGCCAGTATGTGGGGACACCTGCCTCCGCATACGCCAGGGGCTTGAGTCCTCTGTCCTGCTTACTGGTGGCCTGGCTAACGATTTCCCCGATGAGCAATATGTGGTGAGGTGAGGCCATGGGCTCTGTGCTGAACGCTGCATCTCTGGGCATGACTACAAAATCGGGAATGTAGCAATCCGCGTCCGACGCGCGGAAGCCGACCTGCATCAGTGTCACCAAGTCATTCGTCGCTGCGTCTTCGAGGACGAACAGGGCGTTCTTGAGGGTCACTTGATGGCGAACGGTGTGCGGAGGGCTCACCAGAAGGCTGCCATTGCACAGTTCGTAGCGGTTTCCGTCGTCGGGGAACTGGAGTAAGTCGTCGGTGCTGAACGGTGGCTTGCCAGGAAGAACCGTGGGGCCGAAATCGTACGTGGTCACGTGCTCAGCCTAGACTCGGACAACAAATACTTGGCCAGCTCATCCAATGTGGCTCCACAGCGGACATTGGACAGCGGGCTTTCCCTGGGCACCAGGCTCGTGCGAACTGCCGCCCAGCCTCCGGCCATGTCGTGAATGTGCCATCCTGGGAAGGCGTCGATCACTTGTTGCAGGGTCATGGACATGGCTGAGCCTCGCGCACTTGTGCAGCCCATAGCCGTCGTGCACGTCCGAGGTTGCTTTGTCGCATGCCCTCTAAACTAGAGGCGTCCAGTGCGGGGAAATCGCATGCCTTGTGCGACCTGCCTTTACGGGGCTATGCGGTTGTCGTTTGGATACGTCGCGCCAATGACCGTAACGGCTCCGGAATGCGAGCGTGCGCACCAAGAAGTCCTCTGACGGTTTCGCGCGCCATGGGGTGATATGCGGTATGCTGCGGCGAGATTCGGTCGGCGTTCTTCAGAGAAGTCAGGGCGCGGTCCGCCTTTCCCGCCATGAGTTGCACGCGCGCGAGATCGATGTAGTGGTGTGAGGATCGCTCCGGGGAAAGGGTACGGGGCGGCGCAAAACCTTCGTTTCGCCGCAACGCCTCATCGGGATCTTCCAGTTCGATCGCGGCGGCTATCTCATGAATGCGTACGTTGCTCGGCCCGAAGGAAAGCCCGTAGTGGCTGGTGTCACGTCCGATGCGTGCGGCATATTCCCGCGCCAGCTCAAGGTGTTCCCAGGCTTCCGAGCTGCGTGGATGCATACGGGCGGACAGGATGGCGGATCGCAGATGCATGGAGCCCGCGACGGCGAGCCCCGGTTCGCTTCCTGAGATCAACGCGTCGAAGCTTCGATGGGCACGATCGAGAAAGGTGAGACCGGCACGGTAGGCCGCCGAGGCAAAGAACACCTGGGAGCGTTCTTCGGCGACGTAAGCCAGCAGTGCCGGGTCGTCAGTCTCGCGTGCCGCCTGCGTCGCGCGGTCCACCGCAACCGACGTCAGATCGACGTATCCCAGCCGGTATGCGATCGATTTCGCCGCCACGAAAACGTGCAACAGCATCTCCGCCACGGTCCGGCGGCCGGCGCCCGCGCTGCCGTGCAGGAGAAAGGCCAGCTCCTCGATCAGCCCCGGCAGGCGCTTGCCGAGTTCCACGTAGTCGATTTTGTCGAGCAGGGCGACGACCGCGCGCACGTCTTGTCGCAGCGCGTTCAGGCTTCTCGGCTCGGCCTCCAGTTCGGGCGGTACGTCCCAGTAGTTGAGCGCGACACGGATGGCCGGAATGCTGGCATGGACGCGGTCGGCGTGTCCGGTGGATCCCCGGTAGGGCTGGCCGGTCAAGTCGGTGACATCGATGCGCAACGCCCGGGCTATGGCCGCGATGAACCAGGGGGTCGCGGATTTGCTGCCCCGCTCGACCTGTGACACGAGACTCTTCGAGCAGGGAACGAGCATGGCCAGCCCGTCCTGTGTCAGTCCTGCGAGCTTCCGGGCTTCGGCGATGCGCGGGCCGATGCGTCCTTGATCCATGATCAGGATGTCCATCAGTTGCATCCTCTCCGGGTCCGCTGGCGACCTTCTGCCCAGAGTAAGCGGTAGTCGTTCGGACGGCTACGCAGAGCGAACAGCAGTCAGATTGAAACTTTCAACTTTGTGACCAGCTTCCGGAAAGCCCTTTCCGCAGTTCAGTCAGGGCTCCGGCCCGCCGCACCGCCCACTGACAACCGCCCTCACTTGGCCGCGCCCACCCCGTCAGATACCGTCCCCCACCGGGAGCGCTCCCCACCACCGGACCCCCGACCGGAACACGGAGACCGCACATGCCCCACGTAGCACCACCCCGCCGGGCGAAGCGTGCCCTGATCCTGCTGATGTCCCTGGCGATGATCTTCACCGTCCCGCTGACCGGCACCGCCTCGGCGCACGGCTCGGTCGTCGACCCGGCCTCCCGCAACTACGGCTGCTGGCTGCGCTGGGGCAGCGACTTCCAGAACCCCACCATGGCGCAGTCGGACCCGATGTGCTGGCAGGCGTGGCAGGACAACACCAACGCCATGTGGAACTGGAACGGCCTCTACCGTGACGGCGTCGCCGGCAACCACCAGGGCGTCATCCCCAACGGCCAGCTCTGCAGCGCCGGTCAGACGCAGGACGGCCGCTACCGCTCCATGGACACGCCCGGGGCCTGGAAGACGACGAACCTCGGCAGCACGTTCGACATCCGCCTGACCGACCAGGCCTACCACGGCGCCGACTACATCCTCGTGTACATCACCCGCCAGGGTTACGACGCGACGACCACGCGGCTCGGGTGGAACCACCTGGAGCTGGTGCGGACGACGCCCAGGTACGCCCCCGCCGGCACGTACCCGATCACCGGGCTCAGCAAGGGCTCGCGCACCGGCCGGCACGTGGTCTTCACGGTGTGGAAGGCCTCGCACATGGACCAGACGTACTACTTCTGCAGCGACGTCAACTTCAGCTAGCCGCCCCGCTTCGGCCCCGCCCGGCACCCGCCCGGCGGGGTCGTCCGTGACTCAGGACGTCCACGACCGCAGCTTGTCGGGGTTGCGGACGGCCCAGATGCGGGTGACCCGATCGCCGGAGACCTCGAACGCGCACACCGTCACCGTGACGCCGTCGCGCTGCACGATCAGCCCCGGCAGCCCGTTGACCGTCCGCTCCAGGATCGTCACGTCCCCCAGCACGCCGGACAGCCTGGTGAACCCCTGCACGATCTGCTCCGCGCCCTCCACCGGCCGGATCAGGGTGCTGACGACGCCTCCGCCGTCGGCGATCACCGTGGCGCCGGGGTCGAGGAGGGAGATGAGGGCGTCGATGTCCTTGGCCTCCCAGGCGCGCTTGAAGTCGCGTACGACGTCGGCCTGCCGGGACGGCCTGGCCTGCGTCGAGGTCGGGGCCTGCGCGTCGCGGATGCGGCGGCGGGCGGAGGTGGCGAGCTGGCGGCAGGCGGCCGGGCTGCGGCCGACGATGTCGGCGACCTCGGCGAACGGGTAGCGGAAGACGTCGTGCAGGATGAACGCGACGCGCTCGGCCGGGGTCATCGACTCCAGCACGACGAGGAAGGCCATGTTGACCGACTCGTCGAGGGTGACCCGGTCGGCGGGGTCGCCGTTGGCCGCCTCGGGCAGGTCGGGGAGCGGCTCGGGGATCCACTCGCCCACGTACGTCTCGCGCCGGACCCGCGCCGAGGAGAGCACGTTGAGGCAGAGGCGGCCGGCCACCTTCGTCAGCCAGGCGCCCGGCGACTCGATGGCCTGCTGCTCCTCGCGCGACATGGCGTACCAGCGGGCGTAGGTCTCCTGGACGATGTCCTCGGCGTCGGCGAGTGAGCCGAGCAGGCGGTAGCCCAGGTTGATCAGGTGCCGCCGCTCGCTCATGATCACGCTCAGGGCTGGGTCGGTTTCGGTGCCCATGGTGTCGCTGACTCCCTTGCTCGTCTCCGGCTGCACCTATTCGACCGCAGAGCCCCGCGAACTGTGAGGGCGGGGTACTCACCTCACATTCCGGACGGCAGTCCTGTCGGACGTACTGGAGCCGAAAGGCGCAAGCAAGGTACGAGCCGAGAAGAGAACACCTCATGCCCACACCCACGACGACCACGTTCCTGCGTGTCGTGATCGCCCTGCAAACCCTGGCCGTCTTCGCCGCACCCGTCACCGCCGGGCTGCTGCTGACCACGCCCAACGGCCACGTGCTGCACAGCGCCTCGGCGTACACCGTGTTCGTCGTCGCGGTGGTGCACGTCCTCGCGGCGGTGCTGGCGTGGCGGCCCGGCGGCGGCTCGCCCAAGGCCATCCTGTACGCGGCCGGATTCCTGACGGCCACGTCGGCGCAGGTCGCGCTGGGCATCGCGCACCTGACGACGCTGCACATCCCGCTGGGCGTGCTGATGTTCGGCATGAGTCTCCTGCACCTCAGCCGCGTGCTGAAGAAATCGTGATCGAGAAGGGACCCCGCATCATGTCCACACCGCACAAGGTCGTCGTCATCGGCGGCGGTTACGCCGGCACGCTCGCGGCCAACCACCTGCGGATGCGCTCCGACACGCACATCACGCTGGTCAACTCCCGCCCGGAGTTCGTCGAACGCGTCCGGCTGCACCAGTACGTCGCCGGCACCGGCGAGGCCGCCGTCGACTACGGCACGCTGCTCGGCGAGGGCGTCGAGCTGGTCGTGGACAGCGCCGCGCGCATCGACACCGCCGCCCGCGAGGTACGGCTGGAGTCGGGCCGCGCCCTGGACTACGACTACGTCGTCTACGCGGTAGGCAGCGTCGGCGCGACGCCGTCGGGGGTGCCGGGCGCGGCCGAGTTCGCCCATGACATCGCCGAGTACGAGCCCGCGCGGCGGCTGCGCGCCAGGCTGGCCGAGCTGCCCGCCGACGCCGCGATCACCGTGGTCGGCGGCGGGCTGACCGGCATCGAGACGGCCGCCGAGCTGGCCGAGCAGGGGCGGCGGGTCACGCTGGTGTGCGGGCAGAGCCTGGCGCCGTCCTTCAGCACGGGAGGACGCCGGTACGTGTCCGGCTGGCTGTCGCGGCACGGCGTCGAGGTCGTCGAGGGCGCCGTGGCGAGCGAGGTCCTGCCGGACGCGGTCGTCCTGGACGACGGCTCCGAGCGGGCGAGCGCGCTGACGATCTGGGCGGCCGGCTTCGGGGTGCCGCAGCTCGCCGTCGCGAGCGGGCTGAGCACCGACGAGCTCGGCCGGCTGATCACCGACGAGACGCTGACCAGCGTGGACGACGACCGCATCGTCGCCGCGGGGGACGCCGCCGCGCCGTCGGGACGGGCCCTGCGGATGAGCTGCTACGCCGCCGGGCCGCTCGGCGCGCAGGCCGCCAACACCGTGCTGAGCCGCATCGAGGGCACCGAACCGAAGAAGATCAGCCTGGGCTTCTCCGGGGCGTGCGTCAGCGTCGGGCGGCGGGCCGGGATCCGGCAGTTCGCCCGCAAGGACGACACCGCGATCAACGTGTACGTGAGCGGCTGGGCGGGGGCCGCGATCAAGGAGCTGACCTGCAAGTTCGCGGTGGCCAGGATCCGTGGTGAGGCCCGGCGGCCGGGCTCGGCCAAGTGGGTGAAGGGCGACCCGCGTCCCGCGCGCAGCGAGATGACGGTGTCGCGTTAGATCGATGTCGAGGCGCGGATCTGCAGCTCGATGGGGTGCACCCGCTCCGTGCCCGTCTGTGCCGCGCCCGAAAGCAGCTCGAACAGCAGCTCGGCGCAGCTCGCCCCGGCCTCGCGGGGGCGCAGGTCGATCGCGGTGATGGGCGGGTCGGCCATTCGGGTGGCGGCGCTGTCCACGCACGAGGCGAGCAGCACCCCGCTGCCCGCCTCCCGCAGCAACGGCGCCACCTCGGTCGCGGCTCCCGCCGGAGCGCACACGAGCGCGTCCATCGGCGCCGCACGATCACCCGTCCTGAGCGCGTCCCCGGCGTTCGGGGTTGCGGCGAGGAGGGCGCGGGCGGCGGCGCGGATCTCGTCGCCCGTCGCGTCGAACGACACCCGCCGCACCAACGGCGCCACCCCGTGCGAGCCGCACCAGTCCAGATACCCCCGATGCACACTGCCCGCCCAGTCGCTCTCGTCCCCGGCCACGATGAGCCCCGGCCGCACCGCCCCGGCGCCCCGCAGGTGGTCGAGCAGCCGCCCCAGCATCGACGCGTGCTCCGACCACACCACCCCGTCGGCCTGCCGAGCCCCGGGGAACCGCTCGCACGACACCGTGGGCAGCCCGGTTGCCATGAGGCTCTCCACCACGGGGTCCCCGCCGAGCGGGTCGCCGAGCACGAGCCCGTCCACGCGGGGCGGCCGGGCGCGCCGCTGACCCGAGGTGATGAGCGTGACGTCGTAGTCGTGCCGCGCCGCCTGCTCCACCACGCCGAACACGAACGACATGTAGTACGAGGACCGGGTCAGCACCTCGGGCACGTGCAGCCCGATGGTGCCGGTGCTGGCCTTGCGCAGGTGCCGGGCCGAGCCGTTGGGCACGTAGCCGAGCCGTTCGGCCACCGCCACCACGCTTTCGCGGGTGCGCTCGGACACGCGTCCTGAGCCGCGCAGCGCGTCGGAGGCCGTCGTCTTGGACACCCCCGCCTCGCGGGCGACGGTGAGGATCGTGACCGGCTCGTCTGCTCGCACGCCCCGATGTGTGACCGGCTCGTCTGCGCGCACGCCCCGATGTGTGACCGGCTCGTCTGCGCGCCCGCCCCGATGTGTGACCGGCTCGTCTGCGCGCACGCCTCGACGCGTGACCGGCTCGTCTGCTCGCACGCCCCGATGGTAGCGGCCCATTCGCGCCTCTCTTCGAGCCCCTCGTCCGTAAACGATGTGTTTCGGCTGGGCTCCAGGTCTTGTGCCCCCCGTCGGTCGCCGTTAGGTTAGCGCGAAACTTGCCGGAACGTTCCGGCATCAGAAAGGGGCCGAACGTTGCACCTGTCCACCGGGAAGCATCCCCACCCTCTCGACCCGCTCGCCGCACAGGAGATCGACGAGGTCAGACGGGTTCTCATGGCGGAGGGCCTGCTGTCCGGCACCGTCCGGGTGGCCTATCTCGGGCTGGAGGAGCCGCCCAAGGGCCAGGTGCTCGCGTACGAGGACGGCGCCGCCCGTCCGGCGAGAAAGGCCCGCGCGCTCCTGCTGGACCTGGCCACCGAGGCCGCGCAGGACGTGGTCGTGTCCATCGGCGAGGGCCGGGTCGAGACGACCGCCCCGATCGACCCGCTGACCGACGGCCAGGTGCCGATGCTGGACGAGGAGCACGCCCTGGTCCGCCGGGTGCTCCGCGAGGACCCCGGCTGGGCCGAGGCGCTGGCCGCGCGGGGGATCGACGACCCCGCGCGGGTCTACCTCGCCGCGCTCAGCGCCGGCCACTTCGGGCTGGCGAAGGAGGAGGGCAGGCGGGTCGCCAGGGTGCTGGCGCACCTGATGCCGACCCCCGAGAGCCTCCCGTGGGCGCACCCCGTGGACGGCCTGGTCGCGTACGTCGACCTGGTCAAGGGCGAGGTGCTGGAGATCGTGGACACCGGCCCCCAGCCCATCCCGCAGGAGAGCGGCGACTACACCCAGGTCGAGCACCGCACCACGCAGAAGCCCATCCACATCACCCAGCCGGAGGGCCCGAGCTTCACGATCGACGGCCCGCTGGTCACCTGGGAGAAGTGGAGCCTGCGCCTCGGCTACGACATGCGCGAGGGCCTCACGCTGCACCGCATCGGCTTCGAGGACGACGGCCGCACCAGGCCGATCGTCTACCGGGCGTCGGTGGCCGAGATGGTCGTCCCGTACGGAGACCCGAGCCCGATCCGGTTCTGGCAGAACTACTTCGACACCGGCGAGTACCAGCTCGGCAAGCTCGCCAACTCCCTCGAACTCGGCTGCGACTGCCTCGGCGAGATCACCTACTTCGACGTCGTCGTCACCGACGGCGCCGGCGTGCCCAAGGTGATCAAGAACGCGATCTGCATGCACGAGGAGGACTACGGCGTGCTGTGGAAGCACACCGACCCCGCCAACGGCTCCAGGGAGACCCGCAGGCAGCGCCGCCTGGTGATCTCGTTCTTCGTCACCGTCGGCAACTACGACTACGGCTTCTACTGGTACCTCTACCTCGACGGCGCCATCGAGCTGGAGGTCAAGGCCACCGGCATCGTCTTCACCGGCGCCTACGACGAGCGGGCCGCCCCGTACGCGTCGCAGGTCGCCCCGGGGCTGGCGGCGCCGTACCACCAGCACCTGTTCAGCGCCAGGCTCGACATGACCGTGGACGGCGTGGCCAACGCCGTGGACGAGGTCGAGGCCAGGCCGCTGGAGAGCCCGTACGGCAGCGCGTTCGGCCGCACCGCCACCCGGCTGCGCACCGAACGGGAGGCCAGGCGCGACGCCGACCTGAAGGCGGAGCGCACCTGGCACGTCGTCAACCCCGAGGTGCGCAACCGCCTCGGCGGCTCTGTCGGCTACGCGCTGTACCCCGAGGGCAAGCCGACCTTGATGGCCGCCGAGGGCTCCAGCATCCACAGCAGGGCCGAGTTCGCGACCAACCACCTGTGGGTCACCCGCTACCACCCCGCGGAGCGCTATCCCGCCGGCGACCTGGTGAACCAGCATCCCGGCGGCGCGGGCCTGCCCGACTACACCAGGGCCGACCGCGACATCGACGGGCAGGACATCGTGCTGTGGCACACGTTCGGCCTGACGCACTTCCCCCGCACCGAGGACTGGCCGATCATGCCGGTCGACACCTGCGGGTTCGTACTCAAGCCGGTCGGCTTCTTCGACCGGAACCCCACGCTCGACGTCCCGCCGAGCGCCTCCCAACGCTCATCCTGCCACTAGAGGAGAAGAGGCCCATGCGTCCCATACGCCTGGCCTGCGGTGTCGCGGCAGCCCTGCTGGCATCGGCCTGCGCCGCCACCGGAACGACCACCACCCCGACGGCCGCCGCCCAGGAGACCGCCGCCCCCGGCTATCTCGCCGTCGCCGACGAGGCCCTCGCCAAGGGCGGCGCGCTCAACCTTCAGGTGCACATCGACAGCGGCGCGGCCACGGGCTACGACCCGCAGCTCGCCGACGTGGCCACCACCTGGCAGCTCCTGTCGCTGTCGTACGAGACGCTGGTCACGGTGGGCCCCGACTTCAGCGTCCAGCCGCTGCTCGCCGAGAAGTGGGACACCCCCGACGACCGGACGTACGTCTTCCACCTGCGCAAGGGGGTGACGTTCTCGAACGGCAGGGCGATGACGGCCGACGACGTGGTGGGCAGCCTCAAGCGGCTGCTGGCCTCGAAGGGCGTGTGGGCCGGCCAGCTCGGCCCGGTCGAGGAGGTCGTCAAGGACGGCGACGACCAGGTCAAGGTCACGCTGAAGGAGCCGTACACGCCGTTCCTGGCGTCGCTGGCCAACGTGCCCGCCGCGATCCTGCCGATGAAGGAGATCGACGACAAGTCGGTCGATCCGGCGACCACGCTGCTCGGCACCGGCCCGTACGTGGTGGACAACCACCGCCAGGACGTGTCGTGGACGTTCAAGCGCAACGAGAAGTACTGGAACCAGGGCAAGCCCGCCGCCGACACCCTCAACATCACGATCGCCCCTGAGGAGGCCGCCCGCATCGCGGCCCTGCAGAACGGCAGCGCCGCCCTGGCCACGCTGGGCAACGTGGACTCCGGGACGATGCTGGCCGGCGCGAAGGACGTCAAGGTCGTCACCCAGGCGACCACGGACTTCTACTACCTGATGCTCAACAGCCTGAAGCCGGGCTCCAAGCTGGCCGACCCGAAGGTGCGCCAGGCGATCAACATCGCCCTCGACACCAAGCAGATCGCCGAGGTGGCGCTCGGCGGCAAGGGCAAGCCGACCGCCGTCACCCCGGCGGGCCTGCCGGGCTCCTGCGACCCGGCCGCGCTGCCGTCGGCCGCGAAGAGCGTGGACGAGGCCAAGCAGCTCCTGGCCGAGGCGGGGGCGCAGAACCTGTCGTTCACGCTGACCATCTTCAACACCGAGCCGGCCCCCGCCGTCGCCCAGGTGATCCAGCAGAACCTCCAGCAGGCCGGCATCACCGTCAAGATCGAGCAGATGGACGAGGCGAGCTGGTCGGGCAAGGTGTACGGCAAGGCGCCCGCCGAGTTCGACGCCGCCCTGTCGTGGTTCGCCGGCTACGCCGACCCCGGCATGGTCACCAAGTGGTGGAACCCGGAGACGGCCGGCTTCAACGTCGGCTTCATGAAGCCGGACCCCGAGCTGAACAAGCTGATCGACACGGCCAACAAGCTGACGGGCGACAGGGAGAAGGCGCTGGCCGACGTCTGCGCCAAGGCCGACGCCGACGCGCAGATGATCCCGCTGGTCACCCGCCCGGCCACGGTCGCCTACCGGGGCGACCAGCTCAGCCCGAGCCTGTACGCCACCGAGGGCTACGGCAACGTGCTGCGCCTGGTCGCCGACGCCCGCGTGAAGAAGTCGCAGTAACCATGCGGTTGCTGATGTGGTGGTCCGGCCGGGCGCTCAGCTCGGCCGCCACGCTCCTGGGCGTCTCCGTGCTGATCTTCGCCGCCGTGCGCCTGATGCCCGGCGGCTTCGCGGAGACCGTGCTCGGGCCGTTCGCCACCGCCGGGCAGAAGGCGGAGCTGGCCGCCCGCTACGGGCTCGACCAGCCGGTCTTCATGCAGTACGGGCACTGGCTGGGCGCCGTCGCCGGCGGCGACTTCGGCGTCTCCATGATCAGCCGCCAGCCGGTCGGCGCGGAGCTGCTGGCCCGCCTGCCGGTGACGGCCGAGCTGACCGTGCTGGCGGTGGCCGCGAGCGTGCTGCTCGGCGTGCCGCTGGGCGTCCTCACCGCCGTCCGCGCCCGCCCGGACGGCGGCGGGGCCGCGGGACGGCTGCTCAGCGGCCTGGGCGTGAGCGTGCCGGAGTTCGTGCTGGGCAGCCTGGTGGTGTTCGTCTTCTCCAGGTACGCCCTGGGCCTGGAGGTCGGCACCTGGACGCCGCTCACCCAGGACCCGGCCGCGAACCTGGCCACGATGATCCTGCCCGCGGCCGTCCTGTCCGTCTTCTCCATCTCGGTGACCGCCAGGACGACCCGCGACGCGGTCATGGGCGTGCTGGTCGAGCCGTACGTGACGGCCGCCGTCGGGCGCGGCGAGTCGCCGTGGTTCATCGTCAGGCACCACATCCTGCGCAACGCCGCCACCCCCGTGGTCACGCTCATCGGCACGACCACGGCGTACCTGCTGGGCGGCGCGCTCATCGTGGAGCACGTGTTCAACCTGCCGGGCGTCGGCTCCTACATCGTGCAGGCCGTCGGCCGCCGCGACTACGCGGTCGTGCAGGCGGGGGTGCTGCTCGCGGCGGGCGTGTTCATCGTCATGAACGTGCTGATCGACCTGCTCGTCGGAGTGATCGACCCCCGGCTGGGCGTCATGGCGGGGAGGCGCTCATGAGGAGGCTGGACAGATTGTCCGCCGGCGGGCTCGCCGTGCTGGCCGTGCTGGTGCTGTTCGCGCTGGGCTCGCTGGCCGGCGCGGGGGGAGATCCGGACGCGATCGTCGGCCCGCGCCTGCAACCGCCGGGGCCCGGCTGGTGGCTGGGGACCGACAACCTGGGCCGCTCGGTGCTGCCCCGCGTGATGGAGGGCGTCGGCACCACGCTGCTGCTCTCCTCGATCGCCGTGCTGCTCACGGCGGTGTTGAGCGCGGCGTTCGGCATCCTCGCCGGATACCGTGGCGGTTACCTGAACGAGCTGGTGATGCGCCTGGTGGAAGTGCTCTACTCCTTCCCTGCCATCGTGCTGGCCATTCTGGTCGCGGCCGTGCTCGGCCCCGGGCAGACGGCGGCGCTGGCCAGCATCGTGCTGGTGACGATCCCGCTGATGACCCGGCTGGTGCGGGGCGCCGCCGTGGCCGTCTCGCAGCGCGACTACGTCACCTCCGCCGTCATCAGCGGCGCCCGGCTGCCGCGCGTGCTCGTCCGGCACGTGCTGCCGAACGTGGCCGGCACGATCGCCGTGCAGGGCACGTACGCGCTGTCGGTCGGCATCGCGGTCGAGGGCGGGCTGAGCTTCCTCGGCTTCGGGGTGCAGCCGCCGCAGGCCTCGCTCGGGGTGCTCATCCAGCAGGGCGGCACGTACATGATCGCCGCGCCCTGGCTGATCCTCGGCCCAGGCGTGGTGCTCGTGGCCGCGATCCTGGCGATCAACGTGGTCGGCGACGGGCTGCGCGACCGGCTCGAACCCCGAGAGACGAGGTCACTGACATGAGCCTGCTCTCCGTACGGAACCTGGTGATCGACTACGCCCGCACCCGTGCGCTCGACGGCGCCGACCTGGAGGTGGCGCAGGGGGAGACGGTCGGGCTGGTCGGCGAGAGCGGGTCGGGCAAGTCCACGCTCGGCTCCGCCGTCGGCCGCCTGCTGCCGCGGGCCGCGCGGCGCACCGAGGGCGAGGTGACGGTGGCCGGCGAGCCGGTGTTCGACCTGCCGGACGCCAGGCTGCGGCACCTGCGCAGGAAGCATCTCGGGTTCGTCTTCCAGGACCCGATCGGCTCGCTCGACCCGACCATGCGCGTCGGCGACCAGCTCAAGCTCGTGCTCGGGCGCGGCGGCGACGTGCGCTTCCACCTCGGACGGGTCAGGCTCGACGACCCGCGCGTGCTGCGCGCCTACCCGCACCAGCTCTCCGGCGGCATGGCGCAGCGGGTGGCGATCGCGATGGCCATGGCCACCTCGCCCGAGCTGCTCGTCGCCGACGAGCCGACCGCCGCGCTGGACAGCCAGGTGCGCGAGGAGGTGTCGAACGTGATCTTCTCGCTGGCCGCCGAGGCGGGCACGAGCATCCTGTGGCTCAGCCACGACCTGCCCGCCGTGGCCCGCCGCTGCGATCGGGTCGCCGTCATGTACGGGGGCCGTGTCGTCGAGTCCGGCCCCGCCCGCGAGGTGCTGGGCAACCCCGCCCATCCCTACACGGCGGCGCTGGCCGGCTCCGCGCCCGCCGCCGCGGCCCATGGCGTGCGCCTGGAGCCCGTGCCGGGCCGCCCGCCGGTGCTCACGGGCGCGTCCCCGGGCTGCGCCTTCGCGCCGCGCTGCGCGTTCGCCGAGGAACGCTGCGAGCACGAGCGCCCTGCGCCGGTCCGGATCCGCGAGCAGGACGTGCTCTGCCACAGAGCCGCAGACCTCCAGGACGAGCTCACGAAGCACGAGGAGGTGAGCGCGTGATCCTCGAACTCGACGACGTCACCGTCACCTTCGCGGCGGGCCCGCCGTTCCGCCGCATCCACCTCGACGCCATGCGGCGCGTCTCGCTCCAGGTCGCCGAGGGGGAGACGCTCGGCCTGGTCGGCGAGTCCGGCTCAGGCAAGACGACCACCAGCCGGGTCGCGCTCGGCCTGCAACGCCCCACGTCCGGCACGGTCAGGTTCGACGGCCGCCCGTTCCCGAAGCGGCGGCGCGAGCTGGCCGGCCGCATGCAGGCCGTGCTCCAGCACCCGCACTGGTCGCTGAACCCGCGCATGCGCGTCGGCCAGAGCGTCGCGGAGCCGCTGGACGTGCTCGGCCGCACGGAGCGCAACGCCGTCACCGAGATGCTGGAGCACGTCGGCCTGGGCGCCGACTTCGCCGACCGCTACCCGCACGAGCTGTCGGGCGGCCAGCGCCAGCGCGTCTCGATCGCCCGCGCCCTGGTCACGAGGCCAGGCTTCATCGTCTTCGACGAGGCCGTCAGCGCGCTGGACGTCTCCGTCCAGGTGCAGATCCTCAACCTGATCAAGGACCTGCAGGCGGAGTACGGCTTCAGCGCCCTGTTCATCTCGCACGACCTCGGCGCGGTCCGCTACGTCGCCGACCGGATCGCCGTCATGCGCGGCGGCGAGGTCGTCGAGACGGCCGACACCCGCACCTTCTACACCGCACCCGCCCACGAGTACTCGAAGCAACTGTTGGAGGCCCTATGACCACCGAGCACCGGCTCGCGACGCCGTCGGCGTTCGCGCCAGGCGTCCCGCGCAACGCGGACCTGCCGCTGACCCCGCAGCCCAGCCCGGGGCGCGGCTCGGTCGCGTTCGACCTGCCGGGCGTGCGCGTGGGCACCGCCGAGTACGGCGAGGGCCCGACCGGCTGCACCGTGATCCACCTGCCCAAGGGCGCCCGCACGGCGGTGGACGCGCGCGGCGGCGCGGTGGGCATGAGCGGCGGCTACGACTACAACCACGCCATCTGCCTGGCGGGCGGCTCGGTGTACGGGCTGGCCGCGGCGGCGGGCGTCAGCGACGAGCTGCTGTCGCAGCGCGACAACCTCACCAAGTGGGACGAGCTGCAACTGGTGTCCGGGGCGGTGATCTACGACTTCTCCTGCCGCGACACCGCCGTCTACCCGGACGCCGAGCTGGGCAGGGCCGCGGTGCGGTGGGCGAAGGAGGGCGAGTTCCCGGTGGGCCGGTGCGGCGCGGGGCGCACGGCGAGCGCGGGGAAGGTGGACTTCGGCCGGGCCGAGTTCGCCGGGCAGGGCGCCGCGTTCGGCACGTTCGGCGAGATCAAGGTGCTGGTCGCGACCGTGGTCAACTCGGTGGGCGCGGTGATCGACCGGCAGGGCCGGGTCGTGCGCGGCAACTACCACGCCGAGCTGGGCGAGCGCCGCCACCCCAGCGCCGACTACGCCGAGCTGACCGAGGCGCCGGCCGTCATGGGCAACACGACGCTGACCGTGATGGTCACCAACGTGAAGCTGTCGGACGTCGAGCTGCTGCAGGTGGGCCGCCAGGTGCACAGCTCGATGCACCGGGGCATCCAGCCGTTCCACACGCTGACCGACGGCGACACCATGTTCGCCATGACGACCGACGAGGTCGAGCTGGCGGGGGTCAAGCCCACGGGTCTGGGCACGCTGGCCTCCGAGGTCGCGTGGGACGCCATCCTGAGCGCGGCGGAGTAGCGGCATGTGGACGTCCCCTCGTTACGGGGCCAAGGATCCCGCCGACGAGACCCGGCTCATCAGGGAGAACCCGTTCGCCCTGGTCGTCAGCACGGCCGACGGCGTGCCCACGGCCACGCACGTGCCCGTCCTGCTGGGGGAGGAGGGCACGCTGGTCGGGCACATGGCGCGGGCCAACCCGCAGTGGCGCTCCTTCGAGTCCTCGCCCGAGGTGCTCGTGGTCTTCTCAGGGCCGCACGGCTACGTCTCGCCCACCGTGTACGGCACCGATCCGGCCGTGCCGACCTGGGACTACGCGGCCGTGCACGTGACCGGGCGGGTGGAGCTGCTGGACGACGCGCTGGAGGTGGTGGAGGCCACGGTGGCGGCGGCGGAGTCGCTGCGCTCGCCGTCCTGGGAGCCGTCGCCCGCCTCCCGGGAGAGGTTCCGCGAGCTGCTGCCCGGGGTAGTGGCCTTTCGCGTACATGTTCGTACGCGGCAGAGCGTGTTCAAGCTGAGCCAGGACATCGACGCCGAGCGGTACGCCCGCGTCCGCGCCTCCGCCGCCGCCGAGAACCCGAGGCTCGCCGAGTTGATGGACAGGTCATGACATTTCCCACGTTCACCTCCAGCCAGACCGACCCCCGTGCCCGTGGCAAGGAGCTGGGCACGCACCTGCGCGAGCAGGTCACCGCCAATCTGACCGGCTACACCGACCTGTTCACCGTGGCCGGCGCCACCGCCGGGCAGGTGCGCGCGTGGGGCGAGCGGGCCCTGGAGGCCAGTGCCGCCTGGGCGCCCCCGCTGGCCGAGGAGATCGCCGGCATCGCGGCGGGCGCGGGGCTCGATCCGTGGCAGGTGGCCGTGGTCAACGCCCGCACCGAGATCCTGGCCGGCATCGACATGGTCGGCCACGGCGAGTGCTCGACGTCCGTGGTGCTGCCGAAGGACGGGCCGCCGCGCACGGTGCAGACCTGGGACTGGCACGACCACCTGCGCGACGCGCCGGTGCTGTGGGAGTACGAGCAGGCCTCGGGGCGGGTCGTGCGCACGTTCACCGAAGCGGGCACGCTGGCCAAGATCGGCGTCACCTCGGCGGGCCTCGGCGTGCACTTCAACATCCTGCGCCACGACTCCGACAGCGCCGACCTGGGTGTGCCCGTGCACCTGATCGCCCGCCGCATCCTCGACGAGGCGTCCACCGTCGAGGAGGCGACCGAGATCGCCCGCTCCGCCAGGGTGTCGGCCTCGACCGTCATCACCGTCGTCACCGAGAGCCAGGCGGCCTCGATCGAGATCTCCCCGGCCGGGGTGGCCGCCATCCCGCCCGGCCCCGACGGCGTCCTGCTGCACTGCAACCACTTCCTCGACCCCGATCTGGCGGCGGGGGAGCGGCACGCCACCGAGCGGCCGGGCACCTACCGCCGGATGCGGCACCTGGAGGAGCACGTCGAGGGCCTGAGCGTCGCCGACGTGAACGGCCGGGCGCTGGCCATGCTCAGCCACGAGCCCGACGGCGCGCCCGTCTGCGCCCACCCCGACCTCTCCCAGCCGATCAACCAGCGCTGGGAGACGGTGGCGACGATCGGCCTCGACCTGCCGGCCGGGCGGCTGCGGGTGCACCAGGGCGGGCCCTGCCAGGTCACCGAGGCGACCTGGCAGACCTGCTGAGTGTCACTTGAAGGCGGCGATGCCGGTCAGCGCCTTGCCGATGACCAGCGAGTGGATCTCGGAGGTTCCCTCGTAGGTCAGCACCGACTCCAGGTTCACGGAGTGCCTGATCACCGGGTACTCCAGGGTGATGCCGCTCGCGCCGAGCAGCGTGCGGCACTTCCTGGCGATCTCCAGGGCCTCGCGCACGTTGTTCAGCTTGCCGGCGCTCACCTGCTCGGGGGTGAGCGTGCCGGCCTCCTTCAGCCGGCCCAGGTGGACGGCCAGGAGCAGGCCCTTGCCCAGCTCCAGCGCCATGTCCGCGAGCTTCTCCTGGGTGAGCTGGTACGACGACAGCGGCTTGGCGAACACCTCGCGGTCGGCCGCGTACGCGATGGCCGTCTCCAGGCAGTCGAGCGCCGCGCCCATCGCGCCGAACACGATGCCGAACCTGGCCTCGTTCAGGCAGCCCAGCGGCCCGGACAGGCCCCTGGCGCCGGGCAGTATGGCCTCGGCCGGCAGGCGCACGCCGTCGAGCACCAGCTCGCTGGTCACGCTCGCGCGCAGGGAGATCTTGTGCTTGACGTCGTTGACGGTGAAGCCCGGCGTGCCGGCCGGGACCAGGAAGCCCCTGACGCCCTCGTCCGTGCGCGCCCAGACGACCGCCACGTCCGACACCGAGCCGTTGGTGATCCACAGCTTGGTGCCGTTCAGCACCCAGTCGCCGCCCTCGCGCTTGGCCGTGGTGCGCATGCCGCCCGGGTCGGAGCCGAAGTCGGGCTCGGTCAGGCCGAAGCAGCCGATGCGCTCGCCGGCCGCCATCGCGGGCAGCCACTCCTGCTTCTGCTCCTCGCTGCCGTACTTCCAGATCGCGTACATGGCGAGGGAGCCCTGCACGGAGACCAGGCTGCGCAGGCCGGAGTCGGCGGCCTCCAGCTCCAGGCAGGCCAGGCCGTAGGAGACGGCGCCCAGGCCGGCGCAGCCGTACCCGTCGAGGTGCATGCCGAGCACGCCGACCGAGCCGAGCGTGCGGGCCAGCTCGCGCGCGGGCAGCTCGCCCGCCTCGAACCAGCCGGCGACGTGCGGCCGGATCTCCCGGTCGCACACGCGCCTGACCGTGCTCCTGATCTCGCGTTCCTCCTCGGTCAGCAGCGTGTCCAGGGCGAACAGGGCGGTGGGTGCGATCATCGGCGATCTCCGTATTTTGGATCCAATATTGAAAATCCAATATGGCACAGTTAGGGTGCGTTGACCATGGACGTTCTGAATCTCATCGGTGGCCGCTGGGCCGAGGGGGACGGCGAGGAGTTCGCCGACACCAACCCCGCGCGGCCCTCCGAGGTCGTGGCGCGCGGCCGGTTCGCCTCCGCGCGCGAGGTGGAGCGGGCGATCGCCGCGGCGCGCGACGCCGCGCCCGGCTGGGCCGCCACCCCGCACCACGCCCGCGCCGCCGTGCTGACGGGGGCCGCCGACCTCGTGGACGCGAGCGCCGGCGACTGGGGCGCCGAGCTGGCCCGCGAGGAAGGCAAGACGCTCGCCGAGGCCGTCGCCGAGGTCAGGGGCGCCGCCCGCATCCTGCGCTACTACGCGAGCGAGGCCGACAGGGAGAGCGGCGAGGTCTTCGCCTCCCCGCGCCCCGGCGAGAGCGTGCTCGTCGTCCGCAAGCCCATCGGCGTCGCCGGGCTCATCACGCCGTTCAACTTCCCGATCGCCATCCCCGCCTGGAAGATCGGCCCCGCGCTGACGTACGGCAACACCGTGGTGTGGAAGCCGTCCTCGCTGGTGCCGCTGCTGGCCTACCGCCTCGCGCGGGCGCTCGCCGACGCCGGGCTGCCCGACGGGGTGCTCAACCTCGTGTACGGCGAGGGCGAGGTCGGTTCGGCCATCGTCGACCACCCCGGCGTGGACGCCGTGTCGTTCACCGGGTCCACCGCCGTCGGCCAGGCCGTCATCGCCCGCTGCGGCGAGCTGGGCAAGCCGGTGCAGACCGAGATGGGCGGCAAGAACGCCTCCGTCGTGCTCGCCGACGCCGACCTCGACCACGCCGCCGAGCAGGTCTGCCTCGGCGCGTTCCGGTCCACCGGGCAGAAGTGCACGGCCACCTCGCGGCTCATCGTGGCCTCGCAGGTGGCCGACGAGCTGCTCGAACGGGTGGCGGAACGGGCCTCCAAGCTCGTCGTCGGCGACCCGCTGTCACCCGAGGTGGAGATGGGCCCGCTGGTCAGCTCGGCCGCGCGCGACCGGGTGGCGGCCGGGGTCCGGCAGGCCGTGGACGAAGGCGCCAAGCCGCTGGCCGGCGCCGCGCCGCTGGAGCGCGAAGGCTGGTTCGTCCCGCCCACCCTGCTCGACCTGCCCGGAACCGGGGTGGACTTCTGGCGCACCGAGCTGTTCGGGCCCGTCGTCGGGGCCGTGCGGGCGTCCAGCGCCGAGGAGGCGCTCGGGCTGGCCAACCTCAGCGAGCACGGCCTGTCCGCCGCCGTCTTCACCCGCGACCTCGGGGTCGCGCTGTCGGCGGTGGACCGGCTGGAGGTGGGCGTGCTGCACGTCAACTCCGAGTCCGCGGGGACGTTCCCGTACGTGCCGTTCGGCGGCGCCAAGCAGAGCGGGTTCGGGCCCAAGGAGCAGGGACGGGCCGCCAGGGAGTTCTACACCCGCACCGTCACCGTCTACCTGGGGTCGCCGGCGTGAGCGGCGCGCTCTCCGGGCTGCTCGTCGCCGACTTCAGCCGGGTGCTCGCCGGGCCCTACTGCACCATGCTGCTCGCCGACCTGGGGGCCGAGGTGGTCAAGGTCGAACGGCCGGGGACCGGCGACGACACCCGCGCCTGGGGGCCGCCGTACGCGGGCGGCGACGCCACGTACTTCCTGGCCGTGAACCGCAACAAACGCTCCGTCGCCCTTGACCTGCGGGCCGACGCCGAGGCGGCCCGCGCCCTGGCGGCGCGCGCCGACGTGCTCGTGGAGAACTTCAAGCCGGGGACGATGGAGCGGCTCGGGCTGGGGTACGAGGCGCTGCGGGAGCTCAACCCCGGGCTGGTGTACTGCTCGATCACCGGGTTCGGGTCGGGGGCC
This sequence comes from Nonomuraea monospora, assembly GCF_039531895.1. Lineage (NCBI taxonomy): Bacteria > Bacillati > Actinomycetota > Actinomycetes > Streptosporangiales > Streptosporangiaceae > Nonomuraea > Nonomuraea monospora. The sequence continues at coordinate 130,432 of NZ_BAAAQX010000002.1, read as the reverse complement.
GGAGCAGGGCTGCCCGGGTACGACCTGATCGCGCAGGCCGTGGGCGGGCTGATGAGCGTCACCGGCGAGCCGGAAGGGCCGGGGACGAAGGCGGGCGTGGCGCTGGTGGACGTGATCACCGGGCTGCACGCCGCCCTGGGCGTCATGGCCGCCCTGCGTCACAGGGACACCTCCGGAGCCGGTCAGCATGTGGAGGTCTCCCTCCTGTCGTCGCTGCTGTCGGCGCTCACCAACCACGCCTCCGCCTACGCCGCCGCCGGGGTCGTCCCCCGCGCCATGGGCAACCGGCACCCGAGCATCGTCCCCTACGAGGTGTTCCAGGCCGCCGACCGGCCGATCGTGATCGCGGCCGGGAACGACCGCCAGTACCAGGCCCTGTGCGCCGCCCTGGACCGCCCCGGCCTCGCGGGCGACCCCCGCTACGCCACCAACGCCGCCAGGGTGGCCGCCCGCGAGCCCCTGGTCGCGGACCTGAACGCGGCCCTCGCCGAACGCACGGCCGACGACTGGTTCGAGCGGCTCACGGCGGCCGGGGTGCCGTGCGGCCCGATCAACGACCTGGCCGCCGCCTTCACCCTGGCCACCGACCTCGGCCTGGAACCCGCCGTCGAGCTCGACGGCGTCGGCCAGGTCGCCCACCCCATCCGGCTCAGCGCCACCCCGCCCTCCTACCACCGCCCGCCGCCCGCGCTCGGGCAGGACGACGGGTGGCTCCGTGAGATATTGGACCGGTGAGTCCGGACGAGGCCCGACGCAGGCCGCCCACCGCCCAGCAGTTCGTGCTGGGCGAGCTGCGCCGGGCCATCACCACCGGCCGCCTCCGCCCCGGCGCCCCCATCAGGCAGGACGCGCTGGCCGAGGAGCTGCAGGTCAGCCGGGTGCCGCTGCGGGAGGCGCTCAAGACCCTCGAAGGTGAGGGGCTGGTCACGTACAAGCCGCACAAGGGCTACTGCGTCGCCGTGTTGTCGCTCGACGATCTGCGCGAGGTCTACCGCATCCGCGAGCTGCTGGAGGAGGAGGCCGTGCGCGCGGCGGTGGCCCGGCTCACCGACGACGACCTCGGCCGGATCGAGGCGGCGCAGGAGGAGGTCGAGCGGGCCGCCGCGGCGGGTGACGTCGCGGCCATGGCGTCGGCCAACCGCACGTTCCACATGACGTTGTTCGACTGCGCGGGGATGCCCCGGCTGGCCCGGCTGATCAGGACGTTGTGGGACACCACCGACGCCTACCGGTCGATGTACTACGGCGACGCGGGCAACCGGGAACGGGTGGTCAAGGAGCATCGGGCCGCGCTCGACGCGTTGCGGCGCCGCTCCGCCGACGAGGCCGTGACCACGCTCAACGTCCACCGTGATCACGCGGTCGCCGAGCTGCAGCCACTCCTGGACACCTGAACACGGGGCACTGTCAGCGCAGGGGGAGGGCCGAGAGGTGCTCACCCCGGTGCCCGAGCAGCTCCACCGCCACGTCCGCCCGCCCCGCCCGCCACGCCAGCGCCTGCAACCCGTGCTCCGGCACCATGACGTCATGCCCCCCGAGCCGCACCATCCCCACCTCGGCCGACAGCCGCACGATCCCGTAGCGGACCCACCGGTAGGGGCGGCGCAGCCACGGCACCGGGCTGGCGTTGTAGCGGGCGCTCTCCCCGGTGTGGGCGTGCCCGCTGAGCGCGGCGGACCCGGGACGCGGGCGCAGCACGTTCTCGTCCGCCGGGTCGGCCGCGACGGTGCTGCCCGTGCGCAGGGTCCACCGGCCGCCGCGCTTCGGGGACAGCAGCCACACGTCCAGCCAGAACGACCCCACCCCGTCGAGCCGGGCGAAGGCCGTGGCCGCCAGGTGGTCGCCGACGTACAGGGAGAGGGGGGTGAAGCGGTGCCGGCCGCCGAGCGTCTCCGGCAGCTCCTTGGGCAGGCCGTTCGTGATGAGACGGCGGCTCTCGGTGGCAGGCGTGTACCCCAGGTACTCGGCACGGTCCACAAGCCTCATCGGACCTCCTGGCTCGCGGTCGCCGGCGCGCGGCCGGGGACGGTGGTGCTCCCGGCCGCCGCGTAGCGCTTCCTCCCGATGGTGACGTCCGTCAGCGGGCGCGCATAGCCCCTCTGGGGGTGACCTGTCCGCGGGGCCCGCGTGGCGCTCCTCGCGGGCGGGCTGGTTCAGTAGGAGGTGACCTTGAGCCGCCGCCCCCGAGGAGCTCGGATGACCTGGTTCCACACGCTCGACCCCCGCCCGAGGGCCGCCATGCGGCTGTTCTGCTTTCCGCACGCGGGCGGCGCCGCCGCGGCCTTCCGCGACTGGCACCGGGCGTTCCCGCCGAGCGTGGAGGTGCGCGCCGTGCAGTACCCGGGCCGCGCCGACCGCCTGCGCGAGACGCCGCTGGACGACGCGCACCTGCTGGCCGACCAGGTCGCCGAGGCCATGGGCCCGCTGCTCGACCGCCCGGCCGTGCTGTTCGGGCACAGCCTGGGCTCGGTGGTCGCGTACGAGACGGCGCTGCGCGTCCGCCCCGCCCACCTGGTCGTCTCAGGCCGCCGGGCCGCGCACGTGCCCCGCCCCGGCAGCGTCCACCTGGGCACCGAGCAGGAGCTGGTCGCCGAGCTGCGGCGGCTCGGCGGCACCGAGCCCGAGCTGCTCGACCAGCCGGAGGTGCGCTCGTACATCCTGCCGATCATGCGCGCCGACTACCGCATGGCGGAGACCTACCGCAGCCGCCCCGCCGAGCCGCTCGACTGCCCGATCACGGCGATCATCGGCGACGACGACCCCGAGGTGGACGCCACGAACGCGGGCGGCTGGGCAGAGCTGACCCGTGGCGGCTTCAAACTGCACGTCCTGCCAGGCGACCACTTCTACCTGGTGCCGCGCCGCACCGAGGTGATCGACCTGATCGTCGAGGCCGTGAGCCGTTAAGGGGCGGCGGGGCGGCGGTGCAGGAGGCCGAACTTGGTCCACATCGCCTCCGCCGCCTCGATCGAGGCGCCCGTACGCGCCGGGTCCACCGCGGCGAGCTGCGTGACCAGCGCCTGGGCCACGGCGATGCCGGCCGTCAGGGAGGGGAAGAACGCCTCGCCCTCGGCGGGCACCAGCACGACCTCCTCCGCCGCGGCGGCCAGCGCCGGGCTGGCCGCGTCCGTCACGGCGAACACGCGGACGCCGCGCGATCGGGCCTCGTTGGCGGCCAGCACCGTGCTCTCGTACAGCCGCCAGAAGCTGATCGCGATCAGCACGTCGCCCTCGCCGATCGCGGCCATCACGTTCGCCAGCTCCGCGTCGCCGCCCGTGACGGCCTGCACGGGATATCCGGCCAGCCGGGCGTTGTGGGCCAGCGCGATGCCGACGGCCGCGTAGCTCCCGTCGGCGACGATCGCGGTGCGCCGGGCCGCCGCGACGGCCTGGGCGATGGTGAGCAGCACGCTCTCGTCCAGGCGCCGGTTGAGCAGGGCCAGGCTGTCGAGGTCGCGGCGCAGCGAGCGTGAGCTGGGCGAGCCGCTGCCGCGGTGCTCGGCCGCGACCTGGCCGGCGCTGAGCGAGGACAGGTAGCGGGCGCGCAGCTCCTGTTGCAGGGCCGGCCAGCCGGCGAAGCCGAGCGCCTGCGCCGTGCGGGTGACGGTGGCGACGTTGACGCCCGCGAGCTGCGCCAGCTCCCCGGCCGATCCGAACGCGGCCCTGCGCGGCTGCGAGAGCAGGACCTCCAGGACGGCGGCGGACTTGCCGCGCAGGCCGCGCGCCGGCGACCGCTCGCGCAACCAGTCCTGGAAGCTGTCCGTCACGTCATCCCTTTCCGAGGTCTTCGGGATCAGCATGCTACGCGCTCGCAACAAACCTAACTTGCAAAGACCGTTGCAATTTTACCAATCTGCACTATATGTTGCTGCGCAATCGACTTGCAGGGCCATGACCTGGTGAAAGGTGTTGTTCGATGACCTTGTTGGCCCGTCTGGACCGGCTGCCGCTGAGCCGTCCGCACTACCTGCTGCTCCTGATCGGGGGTCTCGGCTACACCTTCGACGGCATGGACTCGGCCGTCGTCGCCTTCCTGCTGCCCAGCGCGCAGGAGGCCTGGGACCTGTCCAACGGCCAGCTCGGCTTCATCGGGTCCGCGACGCCGTTCGGGTTCCTGTTCGGCGCGACCATCGCGGGCCTGCTCGGCGACCGCATCGGCCGCAAGAAGGTGATGATGTATGCGCTCGCCTTCTACGCCGTCTTCTCGGTGATCGCCGCGTTCGCGCCGAACTACGAGGTGTTCCTCGTGGCCCGCGTGCTGGCCGGAGCCGGGGCGGGAGCGGAGAGCGCGATCATCGCGCCGTTCCTGTCGGAGTTCGTGCCCGCCAAGCGGCGCGGCTGGTTCATCGGGGCGCTGGCCGGGTTCTTCTCGTTCGGGTTCGTGATGGCCGCGCTGATCGGGCGGTTCGTCGTGCCGACGTTCGACGACGGCTGGCGGATCGCGCAGGTGATCACCGCGCTGCCGATCCTGATGCTGCTGTGGTGGCGTCGCTCACTGCCCGAGTCGCCGCGCTTCCTGCTCCAGCAGGGCCGTGCGGACGAGGCCGAACAGGTGGTCGCCGACCTGGAACGGCGCGTGGAGAAGGCCACGGGGCAGCCCCTGCCGCCGGTGCCCGAGACGGCCGTCGCCCCCACGACGAGCGCTCCCAAGGTGAACCTGATCAGTGCTCTGCGCTTCCTGTGGAGCCCGGCCATGGCCAGGCGCACCGCGGTCATCTGGCTGATCTGGTTCGTGATCACGTTCTCGTACTACGGGTTCTTCTCCTGGATCCCCACGCTGCTCGTGCAGCGCGGCATCACGGTCACCAAGAGCTTCGAGTTCTCGATCATCATCTATCTGGCGCAGATCCCCGGATACTTCTCCGCGGCCTGGCTGTCGGAGCGGATGGACCGCAAGAACACGATCGCGCTCTACCTCGCGGGCTCGGCGGTCAGCGCGTTCTGGCTGTCGCAGATGGACTCGCCTGTCATGATCACGGTCGCGGGCGCGGTGCTGTCGTTCTTCCTGAACGGCACCTACGCCGGCGTCTACTCCTACACCCCCGAGGTCTTCCCCACCTGGATCCGCGCCACCGGCACCGGGCTGTCGAGCGCGTTCGGCCGGGTCGGCAGCATCCTCGCGCCCACGATCATCGGCCTGTCGGCCGCCAGCCTCGGCTTCGCCGGCGTGTTCGGGCTGACCACGGCGGTGCTGGTGGCCGGGGTGGTGTGCGTGATCGTGTTCGGTCTGGCCACTGCAGGACGATCACTGGAAGAGCTGACGGAGACGACTGAGGAGGCAAGGCGATGATCGAGCTTGAGGACAGGGTCCGCAGGGAGGTGGGCGTGCGGCTGTTCACCGTGCTGGCCTGGGTGCCGGAACGGCGGGCGCTGCGCCGCGTGCACAGCAGCCACCCCGAGCAATACCCGGTGGGCGGCGAGAAGACCGTCGAGGTCGCCCAGGGCTGGCTCGCCACCTGCATCGAGGGGCGGCAGCCGTACTTCGGCAGGGACAAGGCCGCCGTACGCGAGATCTTCGCCGACCACGAGCTGATCGAGAGCCTCGGCTGCTCCTCCATCATCAACGTGCCCGTGCTCGGCGACGACGGCGAAGTGCTCGGCGTGCTCAACATCCTCGACGCCGAAGGCACCTACGACGACGCCTCCGTGGCCGCCGCCCAGGCCATCGCCAAGGACGCGGCCCCGTACTTCACGGGTGGTGCCGCATGAGTGGCCTGCTGCTCAGGAACGCGCTGCTGCTCGACGTGCAGACCGGCGAGTACGCCGAAGCCGACCTGCGGTGCGCCGACGGCCGCGTGGCGGAGACGGGCCGCGGCCTGACGGCCCCGGACGACACCCGGGTGATCGACCTGAAGGGCGCCCACGTCGTGCCCGGCCTGATCGACGCGCACGTCCACGTCACCGCCTCCACCGCCGACCTCGGCTCGCTCGGCTCCATGTCCCCCTCCTACGTGGCCGCCCACAGCGCCCGCATCATGGGCGACATGCTGAGCCGCGGCTTCACCACGGTCCGCGACGCGTCCGGCGCCGACTTCGGGCTGGCCGACGCGCAGGCCGAGGGCCTCGTACGCGGCCCGCGCCTGCTGTTCTGCGGCAAAGGGCTGAGCCAGACCGGCGGTCACGCCGACTTCCGCGGCAAGGGCCAGCACCTCAAGGACGACCATCCGTGCTGCGCGGGCGTCGGCCGGGTGGCCGACGGCGTGGACGCGGTCCGCGCCGCCGCCCGCGACGAGCTGCGCAAGGGCGCCCACCACATCAAGGTCATGGGCTCCGGCGGCGTCGCCTCGCCGACCGACCGCATCGACTCGACCCAGTACTCCATGGAGGAGTTGCGCGCCGTGGTCGAGGAGGCCGAGGCCGCCAACCGGTACGTCGCCGCCCACGCCTACACCGCCCGCGCCGTCAACCGGGCGCTGGAGGCGGGCGTGCGCTCCATCGAGCACGGCAACCTCATCGACGACACCAGCGTGGAGCTGTTCCGCAAGCATGAGGCCTACCTGGTGCCGACGCTCGTGACGTACTGGGCGCTCAAGGAGGAGGGGCGCGAGTTCGGCCTGCCCGAGCAGAGCTGGCGCAAGGTGGACGAGGTCCTGGACGCCGGGCTCGTCGCCCTCGAACGGGCCTCACGGGGCGGGGTGCGGATCGCGTACGGGACCGATCTGCTCGGCGGCATGCACCGGCACCAGAACCAGGAGTTCCGCCTTCGGGGCGAGGTGCAGCGGCCGATCGACGTGCTGCGCGCGGCCACCACCGGAGCGGCGGAGCTGGTCGGGCTCGGTGGCGAGATCGGCACGCTGGCCGTGGGAGCGCACGCCGACCTGGTGGTGCTCGACGGGGATCCGCTGGAGGACCTCGGCGTGCTGGCCGACCCCACACACGTGCGGCACGTCGTCCAGGCCGGCGCGCTCGTGTAACCAAAGGTCCCTTATCCACCTACGGGCGGTGTGCGTAACGTTGTCGTCGTGACGACGCTCGCGCGCACCGCCCTGGTCGTCGCCGCGGTGCTGCTCCTGCTGCTCGGGCTGCTGTGGGTGTTCCAGCGGCGGCTCATCTACCTGCCCGACAGCGCCCCCGTCCCCCCGGCCGCCGACGTCATCCCGGGCGCCCGCGACCTCACGCTCACCACCCGCGACGGTCTCCACCTCACCGCCTGGTATGTCCCAGCCGCCCACACCGGGACCGCGCCCGCCCCAGGCGAACCGGACGTCACCGTGCTCGTCACGGGCGGCAACGCGGGCAACCGCCTGCACCGCGCACCGCTGGCCAGAGCGCTGGCCGCCCACGGGCTACCGGTGCTGCTCCTCGACTACCGCGGCTACGGCGGCAACCCCGGCACCCCCACCGAGGAGGGCCTCCACCTCGACGCCCTCGCCGCCCGCGACGCCATCCGCAGCCCACGGGTGATCTACTTCGGCGAGAGCCTGGGCGCGGCGGTGGCCACCAGGCTCGCCCTGCGGCACCCGCCCGACGGCCTGGTGCTGCGCTCACCCTTCACCGACCTGGCCGCCGCAGGCCAGGTCAACTACCCGTTCCTGCCGGTACGCGCGCTCCTGCGCGACCGCTTTCCCGTCGCTGACGGCATCGCCTCCGTACAGGCCCCCGTCGTGGTCGTCTACGGCACCGGCGACACGATCGTCCCCCCGGACCTGAGCCGCACCGTCGCCGGCGCCGCCCGCGCCACGACCGTGGAGGTGGCCGGAGCGGAGCACAACGACCTCGCCCTGCTGAACGGCCGCGAGCTGATCGACGCGGTCGTCCACCTCGCCGACCGCATCCGCACGACGGGGTGACGCTTCGCGAACGTTCGCCTGCCGGAGGAGCATGGGCGCCTGGCGGTGCCGCACGGCCGCTTGACGCGCGCCTGGCGGTGCTGCACGGTCGCTTGACGCGCGCCCGGCGGTGCCGCATGGTCGCTTGACGCGCGCCCGGCGGTGCCGCATGGTCGCTTGACGTGCGCCTGGCGGTGGCGCACGGTCGCTTGAGACGCGCGCCTGCCTGGGGTGCCCGGCCGCTTGAGACGCGCATCCGCCTTGGGACGCGCGCGTGTGGCCCGGCTACAACCAGCTCGCCCGCACGCTCGTGGCCGACTCGGCGCCGTCCGGGGCGTTAGGGGCGGCGGCGCGGATGGATTCGAGCAGCCGCGCCACCGTGTCGACGATCTCCGGAGCACGATCGCGCAGCCCCGTCACGTCATCAGGGCCGACCTCGTCGCGCTTGACCCCGCACTCGTCCAGCACCCCCTCCAGATCGGCCAGCCGCTCCCCGAGCCACTTCAGCGGCTCCGCCGACAGCCGCTCGTCGAACACCCGCCGCCCCGGCTCCCAGCCCTTGAGCGTGGGATGGTGGTGGGTGCGGTCAAAGCTGCCGGGCGTGCCGGAGACGGATTCCAGCAGGTCGACACGCCAGATGGGCCGGTCGACGCTGATGGGGCGGGAGGAGTAGATCGAGCCCTTGAGCTCCCCGGACTCCAGCCGGCGCAGCTCCAGCCGGACCCCGCGTTCCGCGCCCTCCTGGCCCTTGATCGGGTTGGGGTCGACGAAGTAGATGTCGCTCACGGCCACGCCGATCCGATCGAAGCCGAAGAGGTAGAGCACGGTGACCACGTCCTTCGCGCAGGTGTCGGGCACGCCTGACCTTCAACGTAACACCGAGCCCTACCGGACGATCAAGACCGCGTCGCGGGCGGCCGTCAACTCCCCGATCACCGGCGCGCCCGGCACCTCCCCTGCCACCAGCAGCCCACCCGGCGTCTGCGCGTCCGCGAGCAGCACTCGCCCGCCCTCGTCTTCACGTCCGGGGAGCCCGGCCAGCACGGCCTCCAGCTCGCCGGGCGGGATCTTGCAGCCGCAACCGCCGCCACGGGCGTACTGCGTGAGCCTGATACCCGTCATATCCCGAGTCTCCTCCACGACCGTCGTATCGTGAGTTATTGGCCTTGGAGGCGCGTGTGTTCTGGTGGGCACCCCGGTCTTCAAAATCGGTGGGCGGCGCGCGGCGTCGCCGGCGGGTTCGATCCCCGTGCGCCTCCGCACTGCCAGGAGGTCCGCCGTGACGGGTGATCCACGGCGGCGCATCCCCCGTACCGACTCGGTGCTGCCGGACCCGAAGGTGGTGCTGTCGGACCCGAGGGTGACGGAGGCCGCCAGGGGAGCGGGGCGGGCCGCCGCCGGATGCACGGACGTGGAGTGCGACCTGGTGACGGGCGAACGGGCCAGGCGCGGGCGGGCGGCCATGGCGGCGGAGGCGGAGGCCGAGGACGTTCACGTCGTCAACAACAACGCCGCCGCGCTGGTGCTCACGGCCACCGCCTCCGCGCCCGTCGCCGAGCTGACTGCTCTGCCGGTGCCCGTCGTGGTCGACATCGGCTCCGGGCTGCTCGGCCCCCTGCCTCTGCTGCCGGACGAGCCCGATGCCCGCACCGCACTACGTGACGGGGCTGCCCTGGTCACGGCCAGTGGCGACAAGCTTCTCGGGAGGCCGCAGGCGGGGTTGCTGCTCGGGCGGGCCGAGGTGGTGCGGCGGCATCCGCTGGCGTGCACGTTGCGGGTGGACAAGCTCACGTTGGCGGCGCTGGAGGCCACCCTGCGAGGTGAGCCACCGGTGCGGGGCGCGTTGGCGGTGGGGGTGGGGACGCTGGAACGCCGCGCCCTCGCCGCCCGGCTGGAGGCGGGGATGGTGCGTGGCGCCCTGGCGGACGGCGGGGTGGTGGGCGGCGCAGTGGAGCCGTCGGCCGAGGTCGTGGGCGGCATGAGGCGGCCGGTCGAGGTCGTGGGCGGTATGGGGCCGTCGGTCGAGGTGGTGTGCAGTGTCAGTGTGGTGGGCGGGGGTGGGGCGCCCGGGGTGGAGCTGCCGAGCGTGGCGCTCCTGCTCGACCTGCGCTCCGTGCCGCCCGCACAGGACGAGGAGCTGGTGGAGGCGGTGCCGGTATGTACGTGATCGCCACCGCCGGGCACGTGGACCACGGCAAGTCCACGCTGGTACGCGCCCTGACCGGGATCGAGCCCGACCGTTGGGCGGAGGAACGCCGCCGCGGCATGACCATCGACCTCGGCTTCGCCTGGACCACGCTGCCCTCGGGCCGGCGGCTGGCGTTCGTGGACGTGCCGGGGCACGAGCGGTTCGTCACCAACATGCTGGCGGGGCTCGGGCCGGTGCCGGCGGTGATGTTCGTGGTGGCGGCGGACCAGGGGTGGCAGGCGCAGTCGCAGGAGCACTGGGAGGCGATCCGGGCGCTCGGGGTGGAGCGGGGGCTGCTGGTGGTGACGCGGTGCGACCTGATGGACCCGGCGCTCGCCGTGGAGGAGGCCAGGTCGCGGGTGCCGTGGCCGGTGGTGACGGTCAGCGGGAGCACCGGGGAGGGGCTGGACGAGCTGCGGGTGGCGCTCGACCGGATGGTGGCGGGGCTGCCCGTGCCGGACGTGCGGGCGCCGGTGCGGTTGTGGATCGACCGGGCCTTCACCATCAAGGGCGCCGGGACCGTGGTCACCGGGACCGTGGTGGCGGGGCGGCTGCGGGTGGGGGACGTGCTCGTGCTGGACGGGGAGCGGGTGCGGGTGAAGGGGCTGCAGGTGGCGGGGGAGGGGGTGGAGTCGGTGCGGGGAGCGGCCCGGGTGGCGGTCAATCTGCGGGGGGTGGAGCTGGAGCGGGTGGCGCGCGGGAAGGCGCTGCTCTCGGAGGGGGATTGGGTGGAGACGGCTGTGGTGGACGTGCGGGCGGAGGTGGGGGCTGCGGGCGATGTGCTGTCGGGGATGGGGGCTGTGGCCGAGGTGCGGGTGGGGGTGGGGGCTCCGCCGCGGGAGGCGGTGTTGCACGTCGGGTCGGCTTCGGTGCCGGTGCGGGTGCGTTCCTTCGGGGGGACGGGTGCGGTTCGGCTGGTGCTGGCCCGGGCGTTGCCGTTGCGGGTGGGTGATCGGGCGTTGCTGCGGTGTTCGGGACGGCCCATCGCCGGCGTGGTGGCGCTCGATGTGCAGCCGCCGTCGCTGCGGCGTCGAGGCACGGGGAGCAGGCGGGCCGCGGAGCTGGCACCGTTCGCCGCCCCGGCCCGCGCGACGGCTCGGGCGCCGGACGAGGGGGCGAGCGGGCGGCCGTCGGGGGCGAGGATGCCGGATGAGGGATCGAGCGGGCGCCCGTTGGCTGCGAGGGTGCCGGACGGGGGATCCCGTCGCCGAGCTGACTGCTCTTCCGGTGCGAGCGGGCGCGAGTTGGCTGCGAGGGTGCCGGATGAGGGGTCGAGGCAGTTGGGGGTGAGGGTGCCCGATGCGGCGACCGTGCTGGGGTGGCGGGGGGTGGTGCGGCGGGGCGAGCTGGTCGCGATGGGGCTGGATCCGCGCCCGCTCGACGTGCCCGGCGCGGGGGAGTGGCTGGTGGACGCCGGACGCTGGAAGGAACTGGGCGACCGGCTCGGGGCGATCGTGGCCGGGCAGCCCGGCATCCCCGTGGACGCCGCACGCACCGCGCTCGGGCTGCCCGCCCGTGAACTGGTCGAGGCGCTGGTGAAGGAGCATCCGCCGTTGCGGGTCTCGGACGGGCGGATCGACGGCGAAGGGGTGCCGGAAGCGGTGGTGGAGGCGGTCGGGCGGCTGCGGGACGAACTGGCGAGGACGCCGTACCTGGCGCTGGAGGCGGCACGGCTCCCGGCGCTGGGGCTGACCCGGCAGGCGGTGGCGCGGGCCGCGCGGGCGGGGCTGGTGCTGCGGCTGGCCGAGGGGGTGGTGCTGATGCCCGGGGCGGATGTCGCGGCGGTGCGGATCCTGGCCGGGCTGCCGCAGCCGTTCACGGCGGGGGACGCGCGGGTGGCGCTCGGCACCAACCGGCGCGTGGTGATCCCGCTGCTGGAGCACCTCGACCGGCTTCGCCTCACCCGGCGGCTGGACGATCGGCTGCGGGTGGTCGCGGAGCCGGGTGGGGAGGAGGAACGCGGTCATGAGTGAGGGAAGGCGGGTCAGGGTGGGGATCGTGCTGCCCAGGCCGGCGGGTGACCCTGGGGAGTGGCTGACCGAGGCGGTGGCGTTCGAGGCGGCGGGGGCCGATGCGTTGTGGGTCGAGCACGGGGCCGCGCCTGAGCTGGACCCGCTCACGCTGACCGCCGCCCTGGCCGCGGTGACGTATCGGGCGCTGCTGGTGGTGGCGGTCGCGCCGGATGATGGACGGTCGCACGCGCTCGCGACGGTGGAGCGGCTGAGTCGCGGTCGCCTCGCCCTCATCGGTGAGGTGAGTGGGATGCGAACCGTCGTGCGGTTGGAGGACGGCGGCTATCGCGAGGGCGCGAGCAAAGGCGAAGGCGAAGGCGAGGGTGTGGGCGAAGGCGCGGGCGAAAGCGAAAGCGAGGCCGTGAGCGAGGGCGGCGGAGCGGGCGGGGGAGCGAGCGAGGGCGTGAACGAGGGCGAGGAAGCGGGCGGGGGAGCGGGCGAGGGCGTGAGCGAAGGCGGGGGAGCGGGCGAGGGCGTAAGCGAGGGCGTGGACGAGAGCGGGGGAACGGGAGAAGGCGGGGGAGGGCGGCGGTGGGTGCCGGTTGGGGTGCCGGGTGGTAGGGCCGCGTGGCGGGAGGCGCTGCGGGAGGCGGAGGAACGCGGGCACCACGGCGTCCTGGTCCCCGCCGACCCCAGGCTCCTGGACCTGCTCCGCAACCCGGAAGACCCGGGCGGCCGGCACGACCTCCAGCTGGCCCAGGGCTAGACGATCCAGCCCCCGGATCATACGGTGAGAAAACGGTGCCCAGCGGCTGGAGTCGAGGGGAGGCCGACATGGAGGTCAGCCGACGGCGGTTCCTGAGCATCGGCCCGGCGGGCGTGCTCGGCGGCTCGGCCCTGGGGTTCGACCTGACCGAGTCGATCAAGGTGAAGCAGCGCCTGCGCATCGAAGGGGCGACGCTGTCCCACTCGCTCTGCCCGTACTGCGCGGTCGGCTGCTCGCTCATCGCGTACACCAGGAAGGCCGCGAGCGGACGGACGGAGCTGCTGCAGATCGAGGGCGACCCCGACAGCCCGGTCAACGAGGGCACGCTGTGCCCCAAGGGTGCGACGTCGCTGCAACTGGCCGTCTCGGGGCGGCGGGTGGCGCAGCCGCTCTACCGGGCGCCGGGCGCGGCCGAGTGGACGAAGGTCTCCTGGGAGTTCACGCTCGACCGCCTGGCCAGGAACATCAAGGCCTCGCGTGACGCCACGTTCGTCACGCAGGACGCCGACGGGAACGTCGTCAACCGCTGCGAGGGCATCGCCTTCGCCGGCGGGGCGGCGTTCAGCTCGGAAGAGGGATATCTCGCGACGAAGCTGATGAGGGGGTTGGGCCTGGTTCACCTCGAACAACAGGCCCGTGTTTGACACGGTCCCACGGTGGTCAGTTTGGCTGCCACGTTCGGCCGGGGGGCCATGACCAACCATTGGCGTGACATCAGGCACGCCGATCTCATCCTGGTCAACGGGGCCAACCCGGCCGAGGCCCATCCGGTGGGCTTCAGATGGCTGATGCGCGCGAAGCTCGACAGGGGCGCGAAGATCATCCACGCGGATCCGCGGTTCACGAGGACGTCGGCGGTGGCCGACGCGTACGTGCGGATCCGCACCGGGACGGACGTCGCGTACTTCGGCGGCCTCATCAATTACGTGCTGAGCAACCGGCTCTACCACGACGAGTACGTGCGCTGGGCCACCAACGCCGGTTTCGTGGTCAAGGAGGGGTACGCCTTCGAGGACGGCATGTTCAACGGCTTCGACCGCGAACAGGGCGTCTACAACACGAAGCTGTGGGCGTACGAGACGGATGGGGACGGCCACGCCAAGATCGACCTGAACCATCCGCGGTCGGTGCTCAACCTGCTGGCCGCCCACTACCGCCGCTACGACCCCGACACGGTGTCGCGGATCACCGGCATCCCGCGCGAGCAGTTCACGCAGGTGGCCAAGCTGGTCGGCGAGATGGGCCGGCCGGACAAGGTGATGACCATCGTGTACGCCGTGGGCCTGACCCACCACACCACCGGCGTGCAGCTCATCCGCTCGGGCGCCATCCTGCAACTGCTGCTCGGCAACATGGGCCGCCCGGGCGGCGGCATGAACGCAGAGCGCGGCCACGCCAACATCCAGGGCAACACCGACCACGCCATCTCCTGGGACATCCTGCCCGGCTACCTGCGCATCCCGGCTCCCGGCCAGAAGGGCATCGCCGCGTACCTGGGCGAGAGCGCCAGCGTCAAGCAGCACCCGCGCGCGGTGAACTTCTTCGGCGAGAACTACCGCCGCTACCTGGTCAGCCTGCTGAAGGCCTGGTACGGCGACGCCGCCACGAAGGACAACGAGTTCGCCTTCGACTACCTGCCGAAACCGGCCGCGAACGCCTCCTGGATCTCCATCTTCGACCAGGCGCTGCGCGGCAAGATGCAGGGCGTGATGCTGTCCGGGATGACCGCGACCAGCATCGGCCCCGACTCGAACCAGGTCCTGCAAGCCCTGTCGAACCTCAAGTGGCTGTGCGTCATGGACCCGTTCAACACCACCAGCTCCGAGTTCTGGCGGGCGCCCGGCACGGACCCGGCGAAGGTGCAGACCGAGGTGTTCATGCTCCCGGCCACGCACTGGATCGAGAAGGACGGCTCGTTCACCAACAGCGGCCGGTGGGCGCAGTGGAAGGAGCAGGTGCTGCCGCCGGAGGGCGAGGCCAGGCACGACCACTGGATACTCGCCGAGCTGTTCCTGCGCGTGCGGGAGCTGTACCAGACGCAGGGCGGCAGGTTCCCCGACCCGGTGCTGAAGCTGGCGCTGCCGTACCGCAACCCCAGGAAGCCCGAGCTGGACGAGATCGCGCAGGAGATCAACGGCCGCGACCTGCGAAGCGGCAAACGGCTGTCGACGTTCGTGGACCTCAAGGACGACGGCACCACCACCGCGGGCGACTGGATCTACACCGGCCACTACCCCGAGGAGGGGAATCTGACCAGGCGGCGCGACGGCGTCCAGAACCCCGTGAAGAACGACCCGAGCGGGATGGGCCTCTACCCCGGCTGGGCGTGGAGCTGGCCCGCGAACCGCCGCATCCTCTACAACCGCGCCTCCGCCGACGAGAACGGCCGCCCCTGGGATCCGGAACGCCCCGGCATCGCCTGGGTGGGCGGGAAATGGGTGGGCGACGTGCCCGACTACCCGCCGACCACCGGGCCGGGGCCGGACGCGCCGCTGCCGTTCATCATGACGGGTGAGGGCGTGGCCCGCCTGTTCAGCAACGCCGTCGCGGACGGGCCGTTCCCCGAGCACTACGAGCCGATCGAGTCGCCGATCGCCAACCCGCTGCATCCGCAGCAGTCGACCACCCCGGTGGCCTACATGTACGACGAACGGGCGGGGCGGGCGTCCCGCTTCGGCACCGCCGCCGACTATCCGTACGTGGCCACCTCCTACCGGCTGACCGAGCACGAGCACTACGTCACCCAGAACGTCGAGCACCTGGTGCAGCTCCAGCCGGAGGCGTTCGTCGAGGTGCCGGAGGGGCTGGCGCGGGAGAAGGGCATCGCGACGGGAGACCTGGTGCGGGTCTCGTCCCGGCGCGGCCGGCTGGAGGTGCGGGCCGTGGTGACCAAGCGGCTCGGGCCTCTGCAGGTGGACGGGCGGCAGGTGTACCAGATCGGGATCCCCATCCACTGGGGGTTCGTCGGGATCAACACCGGGCAGCACTGGCTGGCCAACGCGCTGACGCCGTTCGTGGGTGACGCGAGTGCGCGGACGCCCGAGTACAAGGCGTTCCTGGTCGACATCGAGAAGATCTGATGTACGGGCGGGAGCGGGCGTCGGAGCTGCGGGAGAGGTATCCGCACGCGCGCGAGGTGCTGGGGCTCTACCTGGCGCTGGTCGAGGTGTGGGAGGCGGCCGATCCCGGCGGTGAGGCGTCGCTGACGTGGGCCGCGGCGGAGGTGTTGCCGCGGGTGATGGCGGCCACGGTGGCCTCCGGGCCCCGCCCGCTCGCCGAGGCGGTCGCCGATCGCACCGATGGTGTGGAGTTGCTCGCCGCCTGGATGGCGGGCGAGGACCTCACGCCCGTCGAGCGTTTCCTGGCCCGCGCCACGATGCGCGTCGTCCCGCCGAGCAAGGGCGAGGGCTCGGGGCGGGCGGCCGGGCGCTGTCCCCAGTGTGGCGGGCCGCCGCAGGTCAGCTACCGGGCCGCGAGCGACGACCCGCTCGTCAGCGGACGCCGCGCCCTGGCCTGCGCCCGATGCCCGAACGAGTGGAACTTCTCCGCCACCACCTGCCCGAACTGCGGTGAGACCGGTAAACGCACCGTCCACGCCGAGACCGGTCACAACGCGAAACCGGCCATCGGCCGCCACGAGGCGACCCCGGAGGCGCTGTTCCCGCAGTTGCGCGCCGAATCCTGCGAGACCTGCCAGCGCTACCTCATAGACGTCGACCTGGCCCGCGACCCGGAAGCGGTCCCACGGGTGGACGAGCTGGCCGCCGTCCCCCTCGACCTGCACATGGCCGAACAGGGCTACACCAAGATCACGCCCAACCTGATGGGGTTCTGAGATGCCGCACATCACACCGGGCCAGGCGTACGGCTTCTTCACCGACACCAGCGTGTGCATCGGCTGCAAGGCCTGCGAGGTGGCCTGCAAGCAGTGGAACCAGTTGGAGGGCAACGAGCCGTCGTTCCTGGACGGCTTCGACAACACGGGCAGGCTGGACGCCGAGACCTGGCGGCACGTGCAGTTCCACGACAACGTGCCCGACGAGGCCGTCACCCCCGGCAACGGCACGGCCTGGCTGATGATGTCGGACGTCTGCAAGCACTGCAAACAGGCGAGCTGCATGGAGGTCTGCCCGACGAACGCGATCATCAGGACCGAGTTCGACAGCGTCTTCATCCAGCCGGACGTCTGCAACGGCTGCCGCAACTGCATCGCGGCCTGCCCGTACGACGTGATCGGGGTCACCGAGACGACGGGTATCGCGCAGAAGTGCACCCTCTGCTACGACCGCCTCCAGAACGACATGACCCCGGCCTGCGCGAAGGCCTGCCCCACCGAGTCGATCAAATTCGGCCAGGTCTCCGAGCTGCGGCGGACGGCGGCCAAACGGCTGGACATCCTGCGCGGCCAGGGCGTCACGCAGGCCCGGCTGTACGGGCACGACGAGCAGGTGTACGGCGGGCTGAACGCGTTCTTCCTGCTCATGGACGAGCCGGAGCGGTACGGCCTGCCCGATGAGCGCAACGCCGTGCTGCCCAGCCGCAACAACGCGGGCGGCTACCTGACGGCCGCCGTCACGGCGGTGCTGGGCGTGCTCGGCGGCCTGATCGCGTTGCGCCGCCGCAAGGAGCGCAAGGAGAAGGTGGAGGAATCGGCCGATGGGTGACGTGCAGCACTTCGCCGGCCCGCCGGACTGGCTGTGGTACATCCTGTTCTACTTCTTCCTCGCGGGCCTGTCAGGCGGCTCGTACGTGCTGGCCACCCTGCTCAGGCTGCGCGGCGCCCCCGGCGACGAGCCGATGGCCAGGATCGGCTACTACGTCGCGTTCCCGCCGATGCTCCTCTCGCCGCTGCTGCTGGCGCTGGACCTGGGGCAGCCGCTGCGGTTCTGGCACATGCTGGTCAACACCACGCCCGGCCACCTGGGGCTGAACTTCAAGTACTGGTCGCCGATGTCGATCGGGTCGTGGGCGCTGGTGGTGTTCGGGGCGATCACCACGGTGTCGTTCGCGGCGGCGCTCGTGCGGGACGGCAAGGTGCGGCTGCCGCTCGTGGCGCGGCTGGACGGCCGGGTGTTCAACGTGATCGGCTCGTTGTTCGGGCTGTTCGTGGCCGGGTACACGGGGGTGCTGCTGTCGGTGTCGAACCAGCCGGTGTGGAGCGACACGTTCGCGCTGGGCGGGCTCTTCCTGGCCTCGGGGCTGGCGGGGGCGGCGGCGCTGATGCTGCTGCTGGCCCGCTACCGGCCGGAGGCGCGGCCGAGCACGCCCATGTTGTCGGTCTCTGAGCGGCTGTACTCGCTGCTGGAGCTGGCGCTGATCGTGGTGTTCGCGGTGACGCTGGTCGTCGCGGGCACCCAGGAGATCGTCTTCGGGCTGCCGTGGCTGCTGCTGTGGGCGGTGGTGCTCGCCGGGATGGCGCCCGGCCTGTACGGGCTGGTCACCGAGCGCCTGTCGGCCGACACGGCGGTGGCGATGCGGTACTCGGTGGTGCTGCCGCTGCTGGTGCTGGCCGGGATACTCGCGCTGAGGGCGGCCATCATCTTCAGCGTGCAGGTGTGATCAGGGCTCGACGAGGCCGGCGCGGATGGCGTACCGGGTCAGGTCGAGGCGGTCGCGCATGCCGAGCTTCTGCAGGATGTTGGCCCGGTGCCGATCGACGGTCTTGACGCTGATGACCAGCGTCTCGGCGATCTCCTTGGCCGAGTTGCCCTCCGCGATCAGCTTGACGATCTCCTCCTCGCGCGGCGTCAGGATGCTCTCCGGCATGCGCTCGCCCTCGCGGTCGCGCTGCAGGTAGTCGCGGATGAGCGCGGTGACCGCGCCCGGGTAGAGGAACGGCTCGCCGCGCATCGTGGCCCGGCATGCCTCCAGCAGGTCCTGGTCGGCGACGGACTTGAGCACGTAGCCTGACGCGCCGACCTTGAGCGACTCGAAGAAGTACTGCTCGTTGTCGTACATCGACAGGATGAGGATGCGGATGCCGGGCGCCCGACGGGAGATCTCCCTGGCCGCCTGGAGGCCGGTCATCCGGGGCATCGCGATGTCGAGGATGGCCAGGTCCACGTCCTGTTCCGAGGCGGCCGCGACCGCCTCCGCGCCGTCGGCGGCCTCGGCGACGACCTCCAGGTCGGGCTCGGCGTCCAGGATGAGCCGCAGGCCGCGGCGGACCAGCGCGTGGTCGTCGGCCAGCAGGATGCGGGTCTTGTTCACGTGGTCGTGCTCCGATCACCAGGGATGACGAGACTGACGCGGGTGCCCTCGCCCGGCGGGGAGTCGACGGTCAGGCGGGCGCCGATGAGCAGGGCGCGCTCGCGCATGCCGCGGATTCCCGCGCCCTCCTGGACGGCTCCGCCCCGGCCGTCGTCGGTGACGCGCAGCACCAGGCGGCCGTCCTCGCTCGCGAGCGACAGCCCGGCGCGGGTGGCGCGGGCGTGCCTGGCGATGTTGGTCAGGCTCTCCTGCGCGATCCGATACAGGACGAGCTCGACGTCCGACCCCAGGCCGGGCAGGTCGTGCTGGATCGAGCGGGTCACCTTGACGCCGCTCATCCGGGAGACGTCCGTGGCCAGGGCGCTGAGCGCGGCGTGCAGCCCGAGGTCCTCCAGCACGCCGGGGCGCAGGCGGCGGGCGACCTGGCGCACCTCGTCGAGGCTGGCCCGCACGGTCTCCTGCACGCCGTGCAGGTCGTCCTGGAGGTCGGCGGGGGCGCGGTCCACCACCCGCTTCAGCCCGAGCAGCACCACGGTGAGGCTCTGGCCGATCTCGTCGTGCAGCTCGCGGGCGATGCGCTGCCGCTCGCCCTCCTGCGCGGCCAGCGCGTGGGCGCTGCTGGCGCTGCGCTCGGCCTCCAGCCGGTCCAGCATGGCGTTGAACGTGGCGATCAGGTGGGTGAGGTCGCTGTTGCCGCTGTCGGACAGGCGGTCGCCGGTACGCAGCAGGTCCACCCGCTGCATCAGGGTGGTCAGCGCGTCCAAGGGGGCCAGGCTGCGGCGCAGCAGCAGCGCGTTGGCGGCCAGCATCACGGCCAGCCCGATCAGCAGCACCGGCACCTCGGCCCACACGACGGGGGCGGAGACGGTGGCGGGGGAGATCGCGAGCACGATCGTGCCGGCCGCGAACACCAGCCCGTTGATCGTGACCAGCCGCCGGAACAGGCCCTGAGCCGCCGGCCGGGACGCGCCGCGCGGCGCGCCCGCGCGACGCGTCCCGGCCGGCGGCGCACCCCCGGTGCCGCCTTTCGCAGGATCGTCCATCGCCCCTAGCCTCGTGGCCCGGCGGTGCGGTTGTCCATGCGGTTTGACCCCCATTGAGAAGTACGTCGCTACATGTTCTATCCCCGCTGAGATGGGTGTTCGACCCAATAGTCACAGGGACGCCCACGCCCGGAGGATGGAGCGGAGCCGGAGGGGAGACAGCGACGTGGAAGCCAGCGACATCGCCGTGAACCTGCCGACCGTGACCACGCACGACCCTGTCACCAAGGCCGTGCGGATCATGGCGCTGGGCCGGATGCCCGGCCTGATCGTCGTGGACGGCAGGGGACGGCCCTCGACCGTACTGCCGGGGACGCAGGTGCTGCGGCTGGCGGTGCCGGGGGCGTACCAGGAGGATCCGGCGCTCTGCCGGACGATCGACGAGGCGCACGCCGACCTGTTCTGGGGTGAGCTGGGCGAGCTGACGGTGGGCGACTGCCTGCCACGGCAGCCCCCGACTCCGGCGACGGTGCCGCCCGACGCGACGCTGCTCGAAGTGGCCGCCCTCATGGCCAGGCTGCGCAGCCCGATCGTCGCGGTCGTCGGCCGCGACGGCGTCCTCACCGGGGCGATCACCCTGGAACGGCTGCTGACCTGCCTCGCGCTCTCCGGCCAGGACGACTGACCCACGTCCCGGCCGCGTAGGCCGGGACGACCGACACCCATTCCCCTCACCGGGCGGGCCATCCAGGCCCGCCCGGGCCGAAGCATGCCCACCCCACGGAGGTCACCATGATCCGCTGTTGTCCCGCCCCGCACTCATCCGGCTCGGCAGGCCGGTCCGGGCCGCCGGGGCAGCCGGGATGAGCGCCTTCGCCGCACTGGCGATCTTCCTGGTGGCGTTCTACTTCATCGCCACGGAGAAGGCCGACAAGGTCAAGGTGGTGCTGATCGCGGCCGGGCTGATGGCCGTGCTCGGCCTGATCCCCGGCGCCGGGGTGTTCTTCTCCGAGCACGAGGGCGTCGACTGGAACGTCATCTTCCTGCTGCTCGGCATGATGATCATCGTCGGGGTGATCAAGCAGACGGGCGTCTTCGACTACCTCGCCATCTGGGCCGCCAAGAAGTCCAGAGGCCGCCCGTACCGGCTGATGGTGATGCTGATGGCCATCACCGCCATCGCCTCGCCGTTCCTCGACAACGTCACCACGATCATGCTGGTCGCGCCCGTCACGATCGTGGTGTGCAACCGGCTGCGGATCGCCGCGCAGCCGTACCTGATCGCCGAGGTCCTGGCCTCGAACATCGGCGGCGCGGCCACCCTCATCGGCGACCCGCCCAAC
Source organism: Nonomuraea monospora (assembly GCF_039531895.1). Lineage (NCBI taxonomy): Bacteria > Bacillati > Actinomycetota > Actinomycetes > Streptosporangiales > Streptosporangiaceae > Nonomuraea > Nonomuraea monospora. The sequence continues at coordinate 109,221 of NZ_BAAAQX010000002.1, read as the reverse complement.
ATCATCATCGGCAGCCGCGCGGGCCTGACGTTCAACGACTTCCTCATGCACATGGCGCCGATCGTGGTCGTCATCTTCGCGGTGTTCGTGCTGGCGTCGCGGTGGCTGTTCGCGAGCTCGTTCCAGTACAACGCCGAGCACGTGGCCGAGGTCATGGCGCTGCAGGAGCGGCGGGCCATCACCGACCCGCGGCTGCTCGCCCGCTGCCTGGTGGTGCTGGCCGCCGTCGTGGCCGGGTTCGGGCTGCACGCGGTGGTGCACGTCGAGCCGTCGATCGTGGCGCTGGTGGGCGCGGGCGTGATGCTGCTCGTCTCCCGCGCGAACGTCTCCGAGGTGCTGAGCGAGGTCGAGTGGCCCACGCTGGTGTTCTTCATGGGCCTGTTCGTCATGGTCGCGGGCCTGGTGCACACCGGCGTGATCGCCGCGATCGGCACGTGGGCGCTGGACACGCTCGGCAACGACTACTTCATGGCCGCGACGGCGCTGCTGTTCGGCTCCGGCGTGCTGGGCGCCTTCTTCGACAACATCCCGTACGTCGCCACGACCGCCCCCATCGTCGAGGGCGTGGTCGCCGCGGCCCCCGACCCGCAGACCGGGCAGGCACTGTGGTGGGCCTTCGCCCTGGGCGCCGACTTCGGCGGCAACGGCACCGCGGTCGCCGCCAGCGCCAACGTGGTGGCCCTCGGCATCGCCGCGCGCAACGGACACAAGATCAGCTTCTGGCAGTTCACCAGGTACGGGATCGTCGTCACCGCCATGAGCACGGTGCTGGCCTGGCTGTACGTCTGGATGCGGTACTTCACCTGAGTTCGTCCCTGATGCGGGGCCAGGGGGAAATCAGGGACGATCACCGATGAACCGGGCAGGCGCGGGCGGGCATCGTGGGGTGTATGAACCCCGCGAACCGTCTGGCCCAGCTCTCCTTCACCGCCGGACCGGCCGCCCTGCTGGCCGGCTGGTTCCTCATGCGCCCCGTCCAGGGCGGCCTCGAACCCGGGCCGTGGTGGACGGCGGCGCACCTGGTCTGGCTGGCCGGTTTCGCGATGTGCGCGGTGATGCTGCTGGCCATGCGCCGCATGGCCGGGCCGGTGACGGGCGGGCGGCGGGTGGCCGTGGAGGCGGCGACGGGCCTGGCGCTGTTCGGCGTGGCGGCCAACCTCGTCCAGCTCGCCATCGACCTCTACACCGGGTTCGCCGCGGCGGACGGCGCGGCCATGCGCGGCCTGCTGGACACCGTCAAGGGCTATCCCGGGGTCGAGCAGGTCGTGTACGGCCCCGGGGCGCAGGTCTTCTACGCCGCGGTCCTCGCGCAGGCGCTCATCCTGGCCCTGCTGCGCCGGGTCACGCCCGTCAGCGCCGCCGTCACCGCCGGTGGGGTGGTGGTGCTGGCGGTGGCCACGTTCGCGGAGGGCAGGAGCTCGGCGCTGGTCGCGCTGGGGATGGCGCTGATGTGGCTCGGCCTGCTGCTCCTGGGCCGCGGCAGGCCGGACGGCCCCGGCCCGGCCACGCCGGCGCCCGGCACGCGGGCGCTCGGCGCGCGAGCCTAGGGTCGGCACCTGGCACCTGGCACCTGGCACGCGGCGCGCGGCGCGCGGGCGCTTGGCGCGCGAGGCTAGGGCTCGGCGATGAGCTTGCGGACGTCCACGGAACCCCTGAGGTAGCCGTGCCGCTGCATGAGGTCCGCCACCCGCTGCAGCCGCTGCGGGTCCAGCGCGGTGGGAAAGGCGCCCAGCGACACGTCCCGGGCCGACTCCGCGTCGATCTTCGTGTACTTCGGCAGCACCGCCTCCACCTCCTTGCGGTTGGCGGCGGCGCGCAGGCCCTTGGCGAGCCCGCGGCGGAAGGCGGCCAGCGTCGCCGGATGGTTCGACCGCCACTCGTCCGTCGCCATCCAGCCGCTGGTAGGCAGGTCGGTGAAGCGGCCGGGCACGACGTCGGGAACCGCCCGCACCAAGCCCCGCGCCGCGCTGCTCGACAGGTACGGCTCGGCCAGCCACGCGGCGTCCAGCTTCCCGGCGGCGATCGCGTTCGCCATCTCGGGGAACGGCCTCTCGACGAACTTGACGTCCTCGGCGTCCAGCCCGGCGTCCGCCAGCATGGCGGTGACGCTGAGCGTGGCGGCGCCGTTGAGGTTGTTGACCCCGACCTTCTCGCCCTTGAGATCCTCAAGCGACTCGATCTTCGAGTCCTTCGCGACGACGAGGGCGTAGCTGGTGGGGCCGGCCTGCGCCGTCTCGGCGATGACCTTGACCTGCTTGCCGTGGCCGCCGGCCAGGATGGTGGTCACGTAGTCGGTCTGCGCCAGATCCACCGTCCCCGCCTCCAGCTGCGGGATCAGGGCGCCGGCGCCGGTGCCGATCACCGGCTGGACCTCCAGGCCCTCCTGCTCGAAGTAGCCCTTGCCGATGGCGACGAACAGCGGCGCGGCGTCGGCCGTGGGCATGACGCCCACCTTGATCGTGCTCAGCTCCGGCACCGGCTCCGGCGGGGGCTGCGCGGCGGTGCAGGCGGTGGATACCAGGGCCAGAACCGCGGCGGCGGTCAAGCGGATCGCTAAGTTCATCCGGGGCTGCTCCTCACGGGGATCGGCTCGGGAGCGTACCGGATGAAGATCAACCATCGGAAGGGCAGCTCCGCTCGAACGGCCGGTCGGGCAGGTGGCGGCGCCACTCCGCCTGCGTGAGAGCGCGGCCCGCCCGCGCGCACGCCGCCTCGGCCAGCCGCTCGACGCCCGTGGGCAGCCTGGTCAGCCGGCCGTCGCGGCCGATGGCGACCAGCTCGCCCGAGCCGGCGGCGAAGGCCACCGAACGGGCCGCCTCCGACAGCACCACCTCGGGCCCGATCCGCCGCCCCTGCCGCACGTCCCACAGGGTGAGCGTCTCGTCCTGGGCGGCGATCGCGAGCAGCCGGCCGTCGGCGGAGAACGCCGCGTCCCACGCCGCGCCGCCGATCCGCAGCCAGCCGCCGGACTGCGCTCCCGTGGCGACGTCCCAGACGCCGACCCGGCCGGCGAAGTTCACCGCGACCAGCTTCAGGCCGGGGCTGAACCAGACCTCGTCCGAGTGCGCGGGCAGCGTCAGCCGCGCCCCGACCGGCTTGCCGCTCTCCAGGTCCACCACCCGCGACTGGTCGGCGTCCAGCCCGACCAGCCGCCCGTCCGCGCCGGCGGCCCAGCCGAGCAGCCGCGGCCTGGGCACCTGCTTGAGCCGCCGCCCGCCCGGCAGCGACCAGAGCGTGAACGCCTTCTCTCCGGCCGTCCACAGGCCCCTCGGTGTGGGCAGCGCGGCGTTCGTCTCCCACACGTCGGCGAAGCCGGGGGTCAGGCCGGCCAGCTCACGCCAGGTCGCCGAGTCGCGGACGGCGACGCCCTCACCGCGCCTGATCGCCAGCAGCCGGCCGTCGCCGCTCATGGTCAGCTCGCTGTCGTAGTCGTCGAAGGCGCCGGCCGGGCGGCCCTCGCCGTTCAGCGTGACGCTGCCGGAGCCGAGCGCGTGGGTGGCCAGGACGCGGCCGTCGGCGCTGAGCCGCACCGAGTCCAGCTCGTCGGCGGCGCGCGGGTTCGGCTTCAGCGTGACGACCGTGTCGTCGCTCAGATAACGCAGGCCGGTGGGGCCGAACGCCCCCGCGCTCGCCGGGTCCTGCGGCTCGCGCTTGAGCAGCAGCGGCTCGTCCGCGTCCAGCCGCCAGACGGTGACCGTCGTGCCGATGCCCGCGAGCAGCTCGCCGTCCTGGCTAAAGACCGGCAGCGCGCCCGGCTGCCAGCCGTCGATCGTGCGCAGCTCCTCGCGCGTGCGGGTGTCGTACAGGGTCAGGCCGGAATCCTGGCTGATGGCCAGGGTGCGGCCGTCCGGGCTGAAGACGGGGACGCTGTAGCAGTGCGCGCACACGTCGCCGTAGCCGGAGCCCGCCTTGCCCGACGGCAGCGTCCACAGCCCGCGCCCCGCCACGGCGTAGCCGCCGCCCGGATGCACGGCCACCTGCTCCATCGTGGGCAGCGGGATCGACCTCCCGGTGAGCCAGTCGTAGACGTACTTGGCCTGCCCGATCGACACCACCAGCCGCCCGCCGCTGAACAGCACGGACAGCTCGATCTCGTCGGGGGCGCTCAGCCGCTTGCCCACGGACCGCCCCGTCGTCAGCTCCCAGACCCCGACGCCCGCGGCGTCGGCGATGGCCAGCAGCCGCCCGTCCGCGCTGACCGCCACCTGCCGCAGCCGACGGCCGGGCAGCCCGGTGAAGCCGCCGGTCCGCTTACCGGTCGCCACGTCCCACACCTTGACCTCGTCCGGGCTGACGCTGACCAGCGAGCGGCCGTCAGGGGTGAGCGCGCGGACCACGTCGGGGCCGGTGTCCGGGTCGCGGAAGGCCGCCGTGGCCGGGTCGGCGGCCGAGGCGAGCAGGCTGGACCTGGCCTCGTCGGTGGCCGACAGCCGCCCGGCCTCGGCGCTCAGCAGCATGCCGAGCACCGGGTCCTGGCCGCGTACCGCGTCGGCGGCGGCGGCCAGCCGGGCCGACTCGGCGGCGTCGCGCTGCTGCGCCAGCTTGGCGCTCTGCTCCGCCAGCGTCCGGCTCTGCCACACGGCCAGCCCGCCCGCCGCCAGCGCCAGCACCAGCAGCACGGCCAGCCCCACCGCGGCCAGCCGGGTGCGGCGGGAACGACGCCGGGTGAGCGCGGCGCCCGCCGCGAGGAAATCCCGCTCCGCCGGGGTCAGCGTGATGTGCCTGCGCCCGGCCGCGGCCCAGCTCAGCGCGTCGTCCAGGGTGCTGCCCGAGAACAGGTCGCCGTCCCTGCGGCCGTGGTCCTGCCAGCGGCCGACCGCCGTGCTGATGCGGCGGTGCACGGCCAGCCCGTCCCTGTCCGCCTCGATCCAGGCGCGCAGCCTCGGCCACGCCAGCGGCAGGGCGGGGCGCAGCAGCCGTACGGGGTCGGTGCCGGAGACGAGGTACGGGAATGCGGCCACCACCCGCTCCACCCCGTCCGGCAGCTCGGACCTGCGCGGGCGGCGCAGCGCCAGCTCGCCCTCGTCGCTCACCGTGATCAGGCGCAGGAACAGCTCGGGGGCCAGCTCCTTGTCCTCGGGCGAGAGCAGCGCGTAGGCGTCCTCGGCCAGCACGCCGAGCGCGGGATCGTCGGCGGGAGTGCCCACCCGCCGCCCGTCACCGGCACCCAGGGCCAGCAGCCGCGGCGTGTCAAGCTTCCCAGCGCCGCCAGCGCCGCCTCCAGCGCCACCGCCGTTGCCGGCGCCGCCTCCAGCGCCACCGCCTCCAGCGCCACCGCCGTTGCCGGCGCCGCCACCGCCACCGCCCGCGGCGCTGCCGCCGTCGGCAAGGTGCTGGGCGTCGAGGGTGCCAGTGCCGTCGTCGCGGGGCAGGTCAGGCGCGTCGGGGTCTCCGGCGTCGTCGCCGAGCAGGCCGGGCGCGTTCAGACCGAGGCTTGCGCCGCTGACCAGGCTGAGGAGCAGTCCGCGTGCGGACGGCCGCTGCCCCGGCTCCTTCGACAGCGCCGCCCGCACCTGCTCGCGCAGCGAGTCGGGCAGCACGTCCAGGTCGGGTTCGTGGGAGAGGACGCGGTGCATGACCGCCCCGAGCGACTCGCCGGTGAAGGGGTCACGGCCGGTCGCGGCGAACCACACGACCGCGCCCCACGCGAACACGTCGGCGGCAGGCCCCGCCCGCTCGCCGGAGAACACCTCCGGCGCCATGTACCCGGGCGTGCCCTTGACCAGGCCGGTCGAGGTGAGCGACATCTCCAGCGTCCTGGCGATCCCGAAGTCGATCACGCGCGGGCCGTCGGGGCCGAGCAGCACGTTGTCGGGCTTGAGGTCGCGGTGCACCACGCCGGCGTCGTGGATGGCGGTCAGCGCCGTCGCGATCGCCGTGGCCAGCCGGTGCAGCTCGCCGCCCGAGAAGGCGCGGCCGGCCGAGCGCAGGCTGCGGCCCTCGACGTACTCGCTGACGATGTACGGCCGCGGCCCCTCCAGGTCGGCGTCCAGCACCCGGGCCGTGCAGAACGAGGCCACCCGCTGCGCCGAGACCGCCTCCTTCACCATCCCGTCGCGCAGCCCGGGATCCCTGACGGGGTCGCCGCTCAGCACCTTGATCGCGACCCGGGTCCCGTCAGGGTCGTAACCTTCGTAGACGACCCCCTGGCCGCCCGCCCCCAGGCGGCCGGCCAGCCAGTAGTCGCCGAGCCGCTGCGGATCCCCGTCGATGAGCGCGTTCCCCATGACAGGTTGGATGATCGCGACGGCCATTCGGTTGAGGGTTACACGCGGCGGCCGTTCACCCGCACGTTGCGCAGCTCGAAGCCGCTGACGTCGGTCACCACGTCGGCCTCCGCCATCTGCTCGAACACGCTGTTGCTCACCCGCACGCCCTTGATCGGGTTACCCGGGTTGCCGACCAGGTAGAACGCCCTGGGCGCCGTGCCCGCCCGCAGGCCCCGGATGTCGATCGTGCCGACGTCGGGGAAGTAGGGGCCGGTGTGCTTGTTCTCGTAGTTGAGCGCCACCTCGACGACGGAGTCGGCCGCCTGCCCCACCGTGATGTCCTTGAAGTACAGGTCCCGCACGTAGCCGCCGCGCTCCGGGTTCGTCTTGATCCGGATCGCCCGCTCCAGCCGGGCGCTGCTCATCGTGCAGTTCCACGCGAACACCCAGCGCACCCCGCCGGTCGTCTCGCTGCCGACCGTGACGCCGCCGTTGCCGTCGCGCATCACGCACGAGTCGACCAGGACGTTCATGGACGGCTCGTTCACCCGGCGGCCGTCGGCGTTCTTGCCCGCCTTGATCGCCACGCAGTCGTCGCCCGTGTTGAACTCGCACCGCTCGATCAGCACGTCCACGCACGACTCCGGGTCGCAGCCGTCGTTGTTGGGGCCGCGCGGGCTGTCCACGGTGATCCCGCGGATGGTGACGTTGGCGCACAGGACCGGGTGGATGTTCCACATCGGGGAGTCCCTGACCGTCACGCCCTCGATGAGCACGTTGCGGCAGCGGTAGAGCTGGATGAGGTTCGGCCGCAGGTAGTGGCCCTCGCCGAAGACCCGCTCCGCCACCGGGACGCCGCTCTCGGCCTGCTGGGCCAGCAGCTTCTTGTCTGGGCCCTCGGACGGGGCGGGGTCGCTCGACCAGTCCCACCAGTGGGTGGCGTCGGCCTGCCCGTCGATCACGCCCGAGCCGGTGATCGCCACGTTGGTGCGGCCGTGGGCGTAGATGAACGGGGAGTAGTTCATCAGCTCGACGCCCTCGTACCGGGTGAACACCACCGGCAGGTAGTCGGCGGGGTCGCGGCTGAAGCGGATCGTGGCGTCCGCCTCCAAGTGCAGCTCGACGTTGTCGGCCAGGTGGATCGCGCCGGTCAGCCAGACGCCTGCGGGCACCAGCACCCGGCCGCCGCCCGCCGCCGCGCACGCCTCTACGGCCTGCCGGAACGCCTGCGTGCACTTCGTCGTCCCGTCGCCGACGGCCCCGTGGCCGGTGATGGGGAAGGTGCGGGAAGGGAAGCGCGGCGGGCGGATGCGGCGGCGGATGGCGGGCACACGCGCCCAGGCCGCAGCGGCCCGCGCGGTCTGAACGGCCGAGCCCTCTGCACCCGCCGAGCCCGCCGCGCCCGCCGCGCCCGCCGAGCCCGCCGAGCCCGCCGCGCCCGCTGCGCCTGCAACGCCTGTCGAGCCCGCCGCGCCGGCAGCGCCCGCAGCGCCCGTGGCTTGGGCGTATGCCGCCGGAGCGGTCAGAAGGGCGCCGCCTGCGCTAGCCGCCAGGGCCAGGAAACGCCTGCGTGAGTGCGCGGGTGATGGCTGCATGGAGGTCCTCCGTCGCATGGTTGGGGGGTCACGACCGCGCCACGGAGATCCCGCGCAGCTCGGTCATCGGGTGCTCACCGACCCGGTACGGCTCCGCCCGCCGCACCGCCGTGTAGAAGTGATGCAGCCGGCCGCCCCGGGCGACGACGGCAGGCTTGTGCGCGTACGTGTCGTCGGCCGACCCCGGCGGCCCCACGTCCACGAGGATCTCGTCGCTCTTCTCCCAGGTACGCAGGTCGCGCGAGACCGCGTACCCCTCGCGGGCGTGCCCGTCGAAGGAGAGCCCGAAGTAGAACATCACCCACCAGTCGCCGTCGCGCAGCACGCACGGGTCGGAGGCGAAGCGCTCGTCGAACGAGCCGAGCCCGCCGTTGGGCACGATCGGGGTCGGGCGCGGCCGTTCCCAGCGTTCGAGGTCGGGGGAGACGGCGTAGCCGATCTGCTCGCGCCAGCCGTCGTAGGTGCGGTTCTTGGCGTTGTAGAAGCAGTAGTAGAGGCCGTCGTGGCGCAGCAGCCACGACTTGTAGAGGCCGCCGCGCTCCCAGGCGCCGCCGTCCTGCGGGCGCAGCACCGAGCCGGTGTCCTTCCAGGTCCGCAGGTCGTCGCTGACGCAGAACCCGATGATGGCCGCGCCCGTCTCCATGCCGGGCTCCGGGTAGGCGTGGTATGTGCCCACCGCCCGGCCGTCCAGCCAGGTCACCTGGCCGTCGGAGTGCAGCCGGTTGTCGCGCACGATGGAGGTGAGCGCGGCGTTGTAGCGCCGGTACGGATGTCCGGGGTCGCGGGGGAGGACCACCTCGCCCGGCGACCAGGTCTCCAGGTCGGGCGATCGGCTCAGCGCGGTCTGGTAGCCGGTGCCGTCGAAGCCGACGTACGTCATGAGGAACTCGCCGCCGTCGGAGCAGACGAACGGGCAGTCCACGAAGAGGGAGTCGAAGCGGCCCGGCTCGCCGGACGGGCCGACGAGCAGGCGGCCCGCCTTGTGCGGGGTCCTGATGCGAGAGGCGTCGTATGCGGTCGCGGGGGCACTCGCGTCGCCTGCGCGGCCGTTGCCTGCGCCGCTCACTTGGTGGCTCCGAACGTCCAGTGCCCGGCGCGCACCTGCCAGGCCCGCTCGCCCACCGCGACCGCCCCCTCGGGCGCGGTGTGCCGGGTCAGCCCCAGGTCGGGCAGCCGCACCTCGGCCGACGAGCCCGGCGGCACCTCCACCTCCAGTGCGAACTCGCCGTCCGACCGCTGCCACGACACCCCCACCTGCCCGTACGGCGTCCGCGTCGCCGCCCGCACCGACTCCAGGTCGCCGGGCGCGGCGGGCGCGACGATCAGGCGGCGGAAGCCGTTCGAGCCGGGCGCCTGGCCGATGCCGCCGAGCCCCCGGTAGAACCAGGCGTCGATGGCGCCCAGCATGTAGTGGTTCTGGGAGAGGCCGCGCGTCGGCCCGTCCCACGCCTCGGTGAGCGCGGTGGCGCCGTGCCGCACCTGGTAGCCGTAGCTCGGATGGCTGGTGGAGTTGGCGAACCCCCACAGCGCCTCGTGCCGTCCGGCCCTGGTCAGCACCTGGTAGAGGGCGGGCAGCGCGATCTCGCCGACCGTGATGACGCCGTCGCGCACGTCCCGGCTGAGCCGGTCGAGCGCGCCGGGCGTCAGCTCCTCGGGGACGACGCCCATGTCCAGCGCGAACACCTGCGACGCCTGCCCGCCGAAGCCGCCGTCGTCCTGACGGAACGCGCCGGTGAACGCGGCCGAGATCGTGTCCGTCAGCGCGCGGAACCGCTTGGCGTCGTCGTCGCGGCCGAGCACGCCGGCGACCTTCGCCATCGTGGCCGCCGCCCGCCAGTAGCCCCACGTGGACACCAGCGGCACGGGCGTCGAGTCGTCCAGGCCGAACCAGTCGCCGAGCCCGTGCCCGAGTATGCCGTTCTCTGCCTTGCCCGTCAGGTAGTCCAGGTAGCGGCCCATCGCGTCGTAGTGCCGCGCCATGGCCGTGGTGTCGCCGTACCAGCGGTAGATCTGCCACGGCATGCGGATCAGGGCGCCGCCCCAGTTCGGGTCGTCCCTGAACGCGCCCTCGAACACCACGTACTCCGGCGCGGTGTCCGGGACGAGCCCCTCCTCCGTCTGCGCCTCGGCGATGCCGACCAGCAGCTCGCGGCAGTAGGCGGCCACGTCGTAGTTGTAGGCGACGACGTCGAACAGCAGGTGGGCCTGCTCCAGCCAGCCCAGTTTCTCCCGGTGCGGGCAGTCGGTCAGGACGCTGTACATGTTGCCGCGCACCGCGCGGTCGATGATCCGGTGGATGTCGTCGATCAGCGGGCGGGACGTCTCGAACCGGCCGACGTGCTCGTTGTCGGCACGCAGCACCAGCGCCGTCACCGCGTCGGCGCCGACGTGCTCGGGCAGGCCCTGGACCTCGACGTAGCGGAAGCCGTCGTAGCGGAAGCTCGGGTGCCAGGTCTGCGGGCCGTCCTTGGTGACGTACGTGCTGAAGATCGGCGCGCCGGTCGTCGGCTTCGACTGCACCACGCGGCCGAACGCGTCGAGTTGGTCGCCCGGCAGCAGCCGCAGGTAGCGGCCCGCCGGGAGGTCGAGCCGCAGCTCCGGCCAGCCCGCCGTGACCGCGCCGACGTCGAAGACGGCCGTGCCGTCCGTGGCGACGAGCTTGCCCGTCGCGGGCAGCCGCTCGGTGATCCTGATCGGCGGGCACGTCCGCGACCGCAGCATCTGCGTCCCATCGGGCCGGACGGTCACCGGGCGCCAGGAGGAGCGGTCCGTGCCGGGGGCGTCCCAGCCGGGGATCTCCAGGCGGGCGTCGTGGTCCTCGCCGCCGTACCAGTGCGAGCGGGTGGTCGGCCCCTCGGTGGCCAGCCAGTCCGCGCCCGTGACGAAACGGGCGGTCGTGCCGTCGGCGTAGCCGACCTCCAGTTGCGCGATCGCCCTGGGGGCGGCCTTGGAGCCGAAGAACTTCATGTAGCGGTCCTGGTGCGGGAACACGTGCGCGATGCCCGGGCCCAGCGCGACGCCGATCGCGTTGCGGCCCTCGCGCAGCAGCGCCGTCACGTCGTGCGTCGCGTACACGACCCGCTTGGCGAAGTCCGAGTACGGCGGCTCCAGCACCGCGTCGGTCACCGGGCTGCCGTTCACCGACGCCACGTAGACGCCCAGGCCCGCGACGTGCAGCCGGGCGCTGACCGGGGGAGCGGCCAGGGTGAACTCGCCCGCCAGCAGCGGCAGCGGGTACCCCTCGCCGGCGCGCGGGCCGTCGTTCTCGTCGTACCAGTCGGGGTGGGTGATCCAGGCGGCGCTCCAGTCGTCCGGGGAGAGCAGCCCCAGCTCGAAGCTCGCCTCCGCGCTCCAGCCGGACCAGGCGCCGTCCGCGTCGCGCACCCGGACCCGCCAGCGTGCGGCGATCCCGCTCGTCAGCGGCTCGCCGCCGTAGAGCACCCGCTGGTCGGCCGACTCCACCTCGCCGCTGTCCCACAGCCCGTCCACCTGGACGTGGTAGGCGGTCTGCGCGGTGCCGCCCGTGAGCTGCCAGCTCAGCGCGGGACGGGTGGCCTCCAGGCCGAGGGGGTCGGCCAGGTCGCAGGTACGCAGGTTCTTCACCATGACACTCCCGTGATCTTGAGCATGTGCGCGGCCTTGGTCGGCGGCCGGGGCGGCAGGTCCGCGTAGAGCGCCTTCTCCGAATGCCGCCAGCCGACCGGGCCGTGGCCGAGCAGCTCGACGGAGGCCAGCGGGCGTTTCGCCAGCCCGGCGGCGGCGCCCAGGCTGGTGATCGCGGCCGTGCCGTCCTTCGGCCAGGCCAGCAGGGTGGCGTAGAGGGTGTCGCCGCGCCGGGTGAAGCGAATGTCGCCCGGCCGGTAGGCGCGGTCGGCCTCGTTGTACCCCTCGTACCCCTTGGTGGCGCCCAGGCCGGTCGTGCCCTCGGCCGCGCGCAGCCAGGGCGTGGTGCCGTACACGCCCTCGCCGCACACCCGCAGCCAGTCGCCCACCCCGGCCAGCAGTTCGCGGGCGTGGGCGTCCACCGTGCCGTCGGCGTGCTGCGGGATGTTCAGCAGCAGGCAGCCGTTCTTGCTCACCACGTCGATCAGCGTGTGGATGATCTGCTGCGCGCTCTTGCGCGGGTGGAACATCGGGTCGTCGTCGGAGCAGTCGAACCACTCGCCGTCGCTCGTGTCGAACTGCCACGGGTGCGGCTGGGCCTCGTCGAGCTGGCGGCGCTCGCAGTCGAGCAGGACGGCCGTGCGGTCGGCGTCCGGCACGTCCTTGATCGTGACGGCGCCGCCGGTCGGGCAGGTGTTGTAGTAGTGCGCCAGCAGGTCCAGGCCCGCCGTGCTGACCGGCTGCGACTCCACCACGCTGCCCGCGTCGAACGGCAGGCGGCCGTCGTCCAGGTAGACCAGGTCGGGGCGGTAGCGGTCGAGCGCCTCGCGGACGCGGGCGTAGAAGCGCTCCGCCTCGCGGGCCGGCGGTTTCGCGCCCGGGTCGTGGCGTTCCGGGTAGAGCTCGGCGGGGTCCAGGCCCTCCCACCACGTGCCCTTGCCGTCGTTCCTGGTCAGCGCGCCGTCGTAGGGCTCGCCCGTCTCCGGGTCGCGGCCGTGGGCCACGTCGAGCCAGCGCCACGTCCAGTTCTGGTGGAAGCTCAGCCCGAACGGCAGGCCCGCCGCCCTGGCCGCCCGCTCCCAGGCGGCCACGATGTCGCGGCGCGGGCCGACGCGGGCGGCGTTCCAGCCGCGCTGACCGGAGTCCCACAGGTCGAAGTTGTCGCAGTGGGTGGCCAGGGCGACGAAGTAGCGGGCGCCGCTGGACACGTAGAGGTCCATCAGCTCGTCCGGGTCGAAGCGTTCTGCGCGCCACTGGTGGAACAGGTCCTTGGCGCCGCCCTGGAAGTGGGCGCGGTGGTGGGCGTGCTGGCGGCCGGCCCGCTTGCGTTCCCAGGGCTCGGACCAGGGCTGCGTGCCGTAGAGGTGGCGGGCGTACCAGTCGCCTGAGCGGGCCACGGACTGCGGGCCCCAGTGCGACCAGATGCCGAACTTCGCCTCGCCGAACCACTGGGGGATGCGGTGGGTACGCAGAGACTCCCAGGTGGGGTGGAACCGGGTCATTTCACCACTCGTATGTCGAAGGGGGCCAGGCGTAGCGGGCCTGGCTGTAAGGGTTCGCGGCGGCCGGTGACCTCGGTCGCCTGGGCGGTCAGGGTGGCCGTGCTCTCGCGGTCTGACCAGTTGTGGGCGAACCAGAGGCGCTCGCCGCGCGCGTTGACCGCCGAGTGCACGGTGACCTGCTGGGACCGCGTGGCCACCAGGCCCGTGGGCTTGCCGTGGCGGAACAGCTCGGCCGTCAGCTTCCTGCCCGGCAGCGTGCCCACGTAGGTGACTGTGCCTTCGCCCACGCGATGGCGGGTGATCGCGGGCCAGCGGCCGAAGTGATGGTGGTCGTAGTGGGCCAGCGGCTCGGCGCCTTCCAGCTCCAGCCCGTCCGCCCAGTGCCGTGCCACGTCCTCGAGACCGAGCCCGTGCAGGGGAACGGGGCGCAGCAGCGTCGAGTACTCGAGATACCGCACCCCGGCCAGCGCGCGCAGCGGCCCGGGCGCGATCTCGGTGCGCGCCCTGGCCTCCTCGTCGGCGTACCCGGTGCGGAAGGTCATGATCAGGTGCCCGCCGCCCCGCACGTACGCCTCCAGCTCCGCCGCCGTCTCGTCCGTGAGGCAGTACAGCGCGGGCGCCACGAGCACAGGCAAACGTTTGACCTGTGACACGAACCCCACCTGCAGCCCCGCGTCCACCGCCCCCTGATAGAACGTCGCCAGGATCCGCTCGTAGGAGTCCGGGTCGGGGTTACGCCCGTCGGGGGTGAGCGGCGGCTGGAAGGTCAGCGCCCACCTGCTGTCGTGCGAGTACAGGAACCCGACGTCCGTGTCCGGCGTGAGGCCCGTGACGTCCTCGGCCGCCCGCTCCAGCTCCGCGCCGAGCGCCGCGACCTCGTCATGGACACGACCGGGCTGCATGGCGTGCCCGAGTATCCCGCCCCAGTACGTCTCCGCGCCGTAGGGCAGCGTGTTCCAGTGCCAGTACGAGATCATCTCCGCGCCCCGCGCGACCAGCGCCCACGCCGCCTGGCGGAGCTGGCCGTCGTAGGGCGGCAGGTTGAGCTGGGACCCGGCGATGGAGCCCGCGTTCGTCTCCGTCACCCAGAACCGCTGCTTCTTGGACGCGTACATGCGGTCGGCGGCCTGCAGCAGCGCGGCCGGTCCGCTGGCGAACCAGGTGATCTCCACGGGGGAGTCGCCGGCCAGCGCGTCCTGGGGCAGGTAGTAGGCGTTCCCGCTGGTGACCGTCAGGTGCCGGGACAGCTCGACGTCGTGCAACGCCGGGCGCTGGTAGGCCAGGCAGGTGGTCAGCTCGCGGTCGCCGGGTACGAGTTCGCGCACGATGCCCGCCTGCCAGGCGATGAACTCGGTGGTCAGCTCGGCCTGGAACCGCCGCCAGGCCAGGTCGTAGGAGGGGGTCGTGTTGCCTTCGGGCCGCCACAGCTCGTCCCAGCAGGTGAGGCGGTGCGACCAGTACGCCAGGCCCCACTCCTCGTTCAGTCGCCCGACGTCGCCGTACCGGCGTGCCAGCCAGGCCTTGAACCGCTCGAACACCGGCTCGTTGTGCATGAGGTGGAGGCCCGGCTCGTTGTCGAGCTGGATCCCGAGCACGGCCGGGTGGCCGCCGTGGGCGCCGATGACCTGGCGGATGACGCGTTCGGCGTACCGGAGGAAGGTGGGGGAGGTGAAGTCGGCCTCCTGGCGCGCGCCCCAGGGGACGCGCCGGCCGTCCGCCCGCACGACGGCCAGCTCGGGGTGCTTGCGCTGCAACCATGGCGGGACGGCGTAGGTGGGGGTGCCGAGCAGGACCCGCATGCCGCGTTCGTGTGCTCCGTCGAGGACGGGGGTCAGCCAGCCGGGGTCGAACTCGCCGTCGCGGGGCTCCCAGGTGGACCAGACGGACTCGCCCACGCGAAGGGTGTCGATCCGGGCCTCGGCCATGAGGTCGAGGTCGCGCTTGAGGTCGGGGGCCCGCTGGTATTCCCAGTAGTAGGCGGTGCCGAAGCGGATGCCGGTGCTGCTCGTCGGGGGTGATGGCGTCATGAGAGTCCCCAGGCGATCTTAAAACGATTTACCGGATGATATATTTATTCACGCCCGGATGTCAATGCCTGTGAGATCTGGTCTGGGGACGATCAGGTCTATAGGGTTAAAACGTTTTGTCTCACCTCCCGGAGGCGGCGTTGATCTTTCATGAGGACCCCGGACCGGGCACCGGACGGCGGGCGCCGCGAGCGGACTTCGTCTCCGACGCGCCCCGCCTCCCGCTCAACGGCCGATGGCGCTTCCGGCTCTCCGGCACCGCCGACGGCACCGGCCCGTCGCTCCCCGACCCCGGCCTCGACGACACCGGCTGGGACACGATCCGGGTGCCGTCCCACTGGGTGCTGGAAGGCCACGGCGACCCCCTCTACACCAACACCGCCTACCCGTTCCCCATCGACCCGCCGCACCTGCCCGACCAGAACCCCACCGGCGACTACCGGCTCCGCTTCGACCTGCCCCCCACCTGGCCTTCCGGACGCAGCGTGCTGCGCTTCCAAGGGGTCGACTCCTGCGGCACCGTCTGGCTCAACGGCGAGCTGCTCGGGCACTCCAAGGGCAGCAGGCTGCCGTTCGAGTTCGACGTCACCGACGTCGTCCGGCCGCGCGGCAACGTCCTGGCCGTACGGGTGCAGCGCTGGTCGTCCGGCAGCTACCTGGAGGACCAGGACATGTGGTGGCTGCCCGGCATCTTCCGCGACGTGGAGCTGCTGTCGCGGCCCGAGGGCGGCATCGACGACTTCACCGTCCGCGCCTCCTACTCCGCCGGCACCGGCGCCCTCCTCGTCACCTCCGACACACCCGGCCTGGTGGAGGTGCCGGAGCTGGGCATCGCCGTCCCCACAGGACAGGAGGTCGTCGTCGGCGAGGTCGAGCCGTGGAGCGCCGAGCACCCGCGCCTCTACCGCGGCACCCTGCGCGCCGCCGGCGAGACGATCGCGCTGGCCATCGGCTTCAGAACCGTCGAGATCACCGGCGGCCGGCTGCTGATCAACGGGGCGCCGGTGCTGTTCCGCGGCGTCAACCGGCACGAGCACGACCCCGACCGCGGACGCTCACTCGACCGCGAGACCATGATCCGCGACATCGAGCTGATGAAACGGCACAACGTCAACGCCGTCCGCACCGCCCACTACCCGCCGCACCCCGAGTTCCTGCGGCTGTGCGACGAGTACGGGCTGTGGGTCGTGGACGAGTGCGACATCGAGACACACGGCTTCATCTACTCCGGCTGGGAGGGCAACCCGCCCGCCGAGCCCAGGTGGCGCGACGCCCTCCTCGACCGCATCCGCCGCATGGTCGAGCGCGACAAGAACCATCCCAGCGTCGTCATCTGGTCACTCGGCAACGAGAGCGACAGCGGCTCCGCCTTCGCCGACATCGAGACCTGGATCCGCGAACACGACCCCACCCGGCCGCTGCACTACGAACGCGACCCCAGCTACCGGCACTCCGACTTCTACAGCCTCATGTATCCGTCACTGGACGATCTTGAACGCATCGGGCAGCGCAAGGAGGAGACCCCCTCGGACGTCGTCGCGGGATCCCCCGACGACGTGCGGCGGCGGGGGCTGCCGTTCCTGCTGTGCGAGTACGCGCACGCCATGGGCAACGGGCCCGGATCGCTCGTGGACTACCAGGTGATCTTGGAATCGTACGAGCGGTTCTGCGGGGCGTTCGTGTGGGAGTGGATCGATCACGGGCTCGCGGCGGTCGATGAGCACGGGCGGCGGTACTACCGGCACGGCGGGGACATCGACTACCAGCCCAACGGGGAGCGGTACTGCCTGGACGGGCTGCTGTTCCCCGACCGGACGCCGTCGCCGGGGCTTCTTGAACTGCGCAAGGCCATCGAGCCGGTGGCCATCACGGTGGAGGGCTCCTCGGTGGTGGTGGTCAACAAGCACGACTTCGCGACGCTCGCGCACCTGGGCTTCCGGTGGCTCGTGGAGGTGGACGGGGTGCGGGTCGCGGCGGGGATGCTGTCCGTGCCCGAGTGCGCGGCCCGGTCGGAGGTACGGGTGCCGCTACCGGACGCCGTGGACGCCCCGGCGCAGGACGCTGCTGGTGCCGTGTCACGCCTGGCCTCTTCGGGCGGAGAGACGTGGCTGACCGTCGAGGCGGTGCTGGCCGAGGACACGCGCTGGGCGGCGGCCGGGCACGTGGTCGCCTGGGGCCAGACCCGCCTCGGCCCCGGCACCCCAGCCCGTCCCAAGGCGCACCAACCGCACGCCGTCGCGTCTCATCGGGACGGGACGGTGTCGCTCGGGAACGCGACGTTCGACAGCAGGACCGGACGCCTCACCCACCTCGGCAAGCTCGCACTGGACGGCCCCACGTTCGACGTCTGGCGCGCCCCCACGGAGAACGACCACGGCCAGGGCCCCCGCAACGCCCTGGCAGCCGACTGGCAGGCGGCAGGCCTGGACCGCTTCCTCCACCGCACCGGCCCCATCGAACACCCCGACCCCCACACCCTCGTCGTCCACGGCCGCAGCGGCCCCGCCACCCGCACCCTCGGCTTCCGCACCACCTGCACCTACCGCTGGCAGGACGGCGCCCTCCACCTCCTCGTCGAGGCCGACCCCGTGGGCGACTGGGACGACACCGCCTACGGCCACCTCACCCTCACCCCTCCCCGCATGGGCACCAGATGGTCCCTCCCCGGCGGCTACACCGACGTCGTCTGGTTCGGCCGGGGCCCCGGCGAGTCCTACGCCGACAGTCGCGCCGCCGCCCGCGCCGGCAGGTTCGCGGGGTCCATCAATGGGATGCAGACCCCGTACCTCGTCCCCCAGGAGAACGGCAACCACGTCGAGACCCGCTGGCTGGAGCTGTCAGGGCCGGGGCTCCCCACCCTGCGCGTGGACGGCGCGCCGCACCTCGACTTCACCGCCCGCCGCTGGACGAGCGAGGCGCTGCAAGCCGCCCGCCGCCCGCACGACCTGGCCGACTCCGGGCGCGTGTGGCTGAACCTGGACCACGGCCAGCAGGGCGTCGGCAGCGCCTCCTGCGGCCCGGCGCTGCCCGAGCGGTACCGCCTGGAGGTACGCCGTTACTCCTGGTCCATGACGCTGACCGTGGTGAGAGGAAGCTGATCGTATGACAGAACCGTCCAAGTTCGACCACTGCCCGTGGCTGTTCTGGGACCACGCCACCGACGAGGACCGCCGCGCCCAGGACCGCCACCTGGCCGGCCTCCGCGACAGGATCGGCCTCGACGCGGCCGAGAAGGTGTTCATCTCGCCGCTGGCCGCCGTCCACACCGACCGGCTCCGCATGGGCGACTTCTGCTACATCGCCGCGCACGCGTACGTCACGGACGACGTGTCGATGGGGCAGGACTGCACCGTCAACCCGTACGCGGTGGTGCGGGGGCGGGTGGAGCTGGGGGACGCGGTGCGGATCGGGGCGCACACGTCCCTGCTGGGCTTCAACCACGGCACCGCGCCCGACCGGCCGGTCTTCCGCCAGCCGATCACCTCCAAGGGCATCCGCATCGGGGACGACGTGTGGATCGGCTCGAACGTGGTCGTGCTCGACGGGGTGACGATCGGCGACCATGCGGTCATCGGGGCGGGCTCGGTCGTCACCAAGGACGTGCCCGCCTGGGCCATGGTGGCCGGCAACCCGGCCCGCCCCCTCCGCGACCGCCGCACCCCCCGCCCCACCCCGCCCAACGCCCACCCCACCCCGCCCAACGCCCACCCCGCCCCGGCCGACCCCCCCTCCACCCCGGCCGCTCCCGTACCCACGGCGGCCGAGGAGGCGCTGCCCGCACCGGCTGACGTCCAGCCCACGGCGGCCTTGCCCACGGCGGCCGAGGCGCTCACCTCTGCGGGGGCGGCGCACCCCGAGCGGCCCGAGGCGCATCCCGGGCAAGCCGACGCGCATCCCGAGCGCCCCGGGACGCTCACCTCCGCGAACGGAGCGCGGCCCGCCGGGGCCGGGGAACTGGAGGAGCGCCTGGTGGCGTTCGCCGCACGGGCGCGGGCGCAGGCGGAAGCGGTCCTGTCCCGGTGCTGGACCGGCGACCGCTACGTGGACCGCCCCGACGCCCCGCCCACCGTACGCGCCTGGTGCGACGCCGTGGAGATCGCCGACCTCCTGCTCTCCGGCCCCCCACCGACCCCGTCCCGCGCCGAGATCATCGCCTTCCTCCGCGACCGCCAGGACGCGGCAACCGGCCTGATCCCCGAACTCGGCGCCCCAGGCTCACCCGAGGCGGCCGACGGTGGACGACCGGAACTGGAGGGCGTGACCGCCTACCACGTACTCTGCGTCGGCTACGCGCTCAACCTCCTCGGCACCGCCTTCCATCACCCGGTCCACGCCGTCCACGACCTCCGCTCCCAGAACCTGACCACCCTCCTCGACAACCTCGACTGGACGCGCGAGGCGTGGACGTCCGGCTCGGTCGTGGACGCGATCGGCACCGGCCTCTACCGCAACCTCGCCGACTTCGGCCTGCGCGGCGACGTCGAAACCCTGTACGGCTGGCTCCTGACCCGCGCCCGCCAGACTCACGGCATGTGGGGCGAGCCGGACAACGACTCCGGCTGGCTCATGGTGGTCAACGGCTTCTACCGGCTCACACGCGGCACGTTCGCCCAGTTCGGAATGCCGCTGCCGTACCCGGAGCGGGCCGTGGACACCGTCCTCACCCAAGCTCGCGACCCCCGCTACTTCGGCCCGGACACCGGGAACGCCTGCAACGTCCTCGACGTCATCCACCCCCTGTGGCTGCTCGGCAAGCAGACCCGGCACCGCCGCACGGAGGGCGAGACGTGGGCCCGCGACCACCTGGCCCGCGCACTCGGCGGCTGGCAGGACGGCGCCGGGTTCAGCTTCGCGCTGAGCGGGGGGAGCGGCGCGGCGCGCACGCCTGGGCTGCAGGGGACGGAGATGTGGCTGGCCATCATCTGGCTGCTCGCCGACTACCTCGGGCTCTCCGACACCCTCGGCTACCGGCCCCGGGGAATCCACCGCCCGGAGCCGGCGATCCATCTTCAGGGTTGACCAGGTGGTCTCTGGATGGAGGGTCGCGTCAGCGCCGGCTCGGCTTCACGATCGAGGCGGCGCGGCGGCTCACCCCATGCGGAGTATGACCGCAGGGGAAACCCCTAGATGGAGATTCGATCGACTCGAACTGCGCGATCGCCCGGGATCACGATCGGGTCGGCAACCTCCACCACGCGTCCGTGGGAGGACATCAATCGGGTGATCGAGAACACGGGCGTTCCACTGCCGATGTCGAGCAGGTCCATTTCCTCCCGAGTCGGCATGCGAACCGAGGTCTCTTCGACGATGTCACCGTCGACCTCGATGCCCAGTGAGCGAAGCTGGCCGATGTTGCCGCCTGGCCAAGGCTCGTTGTGAGGGTCGGCCACCGGGGTGCCCTCGACATCGCGGGCGAGCAGACACGAACGGCTCAGCTGGCTCGGCACCCCGGAGGCGTAGAACACGAATCGCCGCTCCAGCACACGCGTCCCGACCGGCACGTCGAACAGCCCCGCCAGCCGTTCGTCTGCCTGAATCCACTCGAACCGTTTGTCCAGCCGGTACTGCGACCAGGCGATGCCCTGGTCTCTGGTGAACGACGTTTGCGGAACCACCTGAGATCCCTTGTCGGCCAGGTAGCGATCCATCGAAAGACGGCGGATCGCCGGGCGCGACCGCACTGAGGTGCCCGACCCGCGCTTGGTCTCGACCAGTCCCTCCGTCCGAAGGAGATCGATGGCCTGGCGAATGGTGATGTCCGAGACGCCGTACTCCTCGGCGATCAGGCGGTGGGAAGGGGGGCGGACACCTGGCGCCAGATCGCCTGAGCGAATCTTCTGGCGGAGCTCATTGGCGATCCGCTCGTAGGCAGGTTCCCGTTCCGCCACAGCTACCTTCCCAGTTCTCGCATAAACGCTTGACAAGAGCGTACACATGCTGGCGCCTCCGCTGTCTGATCCCGACCTGTGAGGACGCAACGTGAACCATGACAATGCGCAACCGGAGCCGCCGAGCGGGCAAGGCGGGTGCCGTCACACGGCGGATCTGGGCGGCAGCGCAAGGAGCGAGCGGCTTCTCACTGAGGTGGTGGTGCCGGGAGACACATCCTCGGTGCCACTTCTTCGGCGATACGTCACGCTTGTGCTGACGGCGGCTGGGCACCAAGACCTGGAACGTGTGCGCCTCGTCCTCACCGAACTGCTGAGCAACGCCGTGGTGCACACGCGCTCCGGGCGGCCTGGTTGCTGCGGAAGTATCCGAGGTCGGCGACGGGCTGGTGCGCATCGTGGTCACGGACGCGGGGGCCCGCACCATTCCGCAGCCCCGGCTGTCGGAAGATCACGAAGATCATGGACGTGGCCTGATCCTTGTAGAGGCGCAGGCCACCCGGTGGGGGACACAGCCGGGTTCCCTGGGCACTTCGGTGTGGGCAGAAGTTCTCACGGTGGACGCCGCCCCATCCAAGCGGGCGGCAAATGTGCCCGCCGATGTGGTGGGGGAATGAGCCGTTACGGCGGCGAGGCAGGCTGGGCTCGGCAGATTGACTGCGGGTCGATCGCGGCGGCCATCGCGAGGTGGCCCGGTGTGCTCGGGTGCAGGTGGTCGCCGCTGTCGTGGTGGGGCAGCAGGCGGGCGGGGGCGGCGGGGTCGCGGAGGGCGGCGTCGAAGTCGGCGACCGCGTCGAACGCGCCGCCGTCCCGGATGAACGCGTTGACCGCCTGCCGCGCCCGTTCGCCCTCAGGGGTGTGATACTCGGCGCCCGCGTACGGCGTGATCGTTCCGCCGATCACCCGGACGCCGGCCGCGTGTGCTGTGGCCACCATGCGGCGGTAGGCGGCGATGAGGTCGTCCGGCCGTGCGCCCGCGCCCAGGTCGTTGACGCCCGCCTGGATGATCACGGTGGTGATGCCGGGCTTGGTCAGCACCTCGGCGGCCAGTCGCGCCTCGGCCGGGCGTCCAGTGCCCGCCGCCAGCACCTTGCCGCCCGATACGCCCTCGTTGAGCACCGGCAGGCCCGAGTGGTGGGCGAGCAGGTCGGCCCAGCTGTGGCCGGTGTCCGAGCCGACGCCGACGGTGAGGGAGTCGCCGAGCGCCGCGACGATCGGCACCGGTGAGGGGGTGAGCACGGTCAGGGCGTCGAGCCAGTGCCAGACCGCGACGGGCTCGAGGTACGCGCCGCCGCTCTCCTCGGCGGCGTGGTCACCGGGGAGTGACCGGTAGGCGGGCTTCCACATGCCCGATGGTCGTGTGGTGGCGCGGTTGCGGCCGGTCAGGGTGTCGCAGTCGTTCCGTACGAACAGGCTCACCCCCAGCCACCGCCCCGCCTCCACCCGCCCCGCGACCGGATCGCTGAGCACCGTCTCCCCGGCCCCCACGGTCACTTCACCGCGCCCGCCGAAGGTGACGGTCCGGTTCGAGCCCGGCTCCAGGGCGGCCCCCGCCCGTGACACGCCCACGCACACCCGCCCGAACGTGACGGCCCGCCGACCGAAGGCGTTGGTGAGCCGCACCCGGAGCCCGGTCCCGCCGACGACGGCGCGCACCACGTTGCGCACCGTCACGTCGCGCAGCGAGCCGCCGAGCCGTTCGGACGCGGCGGCCCAGGTGGTCGTCAGCCCCATGCCGAGGTGAAGGAGTACAGCCCGGACCCGACCTGGCACACCAGCGCCGAAGCGGTCCGCCCCACCCCGGCGACCGGCTCGCCGGACTCGCGGACCGACGCGAAGTCCGTCGTGGGCACGTGCACGGTGGCCACCGCCCCGGGTGGAACCCGCACGGTGAGCCGCAGCACCCCATCGGCGATCTCCCACCGACTGGCCAGCCGCCCCAACGGCGTCTCATAGGAAGCGGCAGCCCACCGCAACGAGCCCCCCACCAGGGGCCGGATGCGGGGACGGCGGAAGCCCACCGACCCCTCCTCCTGCCCGAGCCCCGCGACCCCGCCATACAGCCAAGCCCCCACGGACCCGAGCGCGTAGTGGTTGAAGGAGTTCATCGCGACGGGCCCGAAGCCGTGCTCCTCGGTCCACCCGTCCCACCGCTCCCAGATGGTGGTGGCGCCGCGCTTGATCGAGTACCCCCAGGACGGGTAGCGGTCGTCGTGCAGCAAAGCGTAGGCCAGGTCGGCGTGCCCGTGCGCGGACAGGACGGGCCCGAGGAGCCCCACCCCGGCGAACCCGGTGGTCAGCCGCCGCCCGCGCCGTTCCAGGTCGGCGACCAGGTGGGCGACGGCGGCGGGCACCAAAGCGGCGGGGACGAGGCGGTGGGCGAGGGCCAGGAGGTAGCCGGTCTGGGTGTCGCCGGTGATCCGCCCGTCCGCCGAGACGAACTCGCGCGCGAACGCCGCCCCGATCCGCTCCCGCAGCCCCGCGTACCGTTCGTGTGCGGCGGTGTCGCCGAGCACGGCGGCGGCCCTGGCCGTGAGGTCGGCGCTGAGCGCGAAGTAGGCGGTGGCGAGCACGTCGCGGTCGGTGCGCACGTCCGCCTGGAGCCAGTCGCCGTAGTGGCTGCCGACCTTGTCACGCCAGATGAGGCCGGGGTTGTGGCGTTCGACGTGGTCGACCCAGCGGCGCATGCTGGGCAGGCTGTCGCGCAGCACCCGCTCGTCGCCGTACACCTCGTACAGGTGCCACGGCACGATGGTCGCGGCGTCGCCCCAGGCGGGGGTGCCGTGCCGTTCGGTGATGACGTGCGGAATGACGTCGGGCACCGCGCCGGCGGAGGTCTGGGCGCAGCGCAGGTCGGCGAGCCAGCCGGTGAAGAACGCCGCCACGTCCGCGTTGTAGCAGGCCGTGGGGAGGAACACCTGCGCGTCGGCGGTCCAGCCGAGCCGTTCGTCGCGTTGCGGGCAGTCGGTCGGGACGGAGACGAAGTTGTCGCGCTGGCTCCACCGGATGTTGCTCATGAGCTGCCGCACCATGGCGTCCGAGCAGGTGAACTCGCCCGCGACGGGCGTGTCCGAGTGCGTCGCCCGGCCCAGGACCGAGACGTCGGCGTGGCCGGTGACCTCGACGTAGCGGAAGCCGTGCACGGTGAAGCGCGGCTCGTACGTCTCCTCGGCCCGCCCCGCCGTCACGTAGTGGTCGGTGGCCTCGGCGGAGCGGAGGTTGCCGGTGTAGAGGCGGCCGTCGTCGGTGAGCGCCTCGCCGTGCCGCAGCGTGACGTGGGTGCCGGCCGGGGCGCCGCGCACGGTGAGGCGGACCCGGCCGGCGATGTTCTGGCCGAGGTCCACGATGGTGCGGCCGTCGCGGGTGCGCGTCTCGACCGGCGTCAGGTCCTGCGTCACCCGTACGGGCTCGGCGACGGACGGCACGAGCACCGTAAGGTCGGTGCCGGCGACGCGGGCCGGCGCCCAGGAGGAGTCGTCGAAGCCGGGCCGGTCCCAGCCGTCGAGGGCGTGGCGGGCGTCGTACCACTCGCCCATCAGCAGGTCGGCGTAGCGCAGCGGGCCCGTCGTCTCCCGCCAGCGCTCGTCGGTGCCGATGACGGTGCGTGAGCCGTCGGCGTGCTCGGCCACGATCTGGGCCAGGAGCTGCGGGTGGCGGCCGTAGCGCTGGGCCTGCTGCCGTCCGTCCCAGCCGAGGCTGCCCGACCACCAGCCGTCCGCCAGGATCGCCCCCACGCACAGCGGCCCGTCGCCGGCCAGGCCGGTGACGTCGTACACCTGGTACGGGACGCGCCGCCGGTAGTCGGTCCAGCCGGGGGTCAGCTCGCCGTCGCCGACGCGGTGGCCGTTGACGTGCAGCTCGTACAGGCCGCGCGCGGTGACGGCGATCCGCACGGCGGTCGCGGGGCGCAGGTCGGCGACGCGCCGGAAGTAGCGCGGCGCGGGCAGGTGGGCCGTGCGCGGGGTGCGCGGCTCGCGGTGGTCCGTGGGCGGCTCGAACGGCGGCTCGGTCTCGGGGTCGTGCTCGATCCAGGCGGCCCGCCACTCGTCGTCGTGCAGCACCCCGGTGCCGAACCACGACTGCGCCGACCCGCCGTCGCGCGTCTCGACCCGCCAGGTGTAGCGGGCGAACGACTGCAGCGGCGCCCCGCCGTAGTCGGCGCTCACGTCCTGGCCGTCGATCCAGCCGCTGTCCCAGGCCAGGACGTCGCCGGGGCCGCGCACGGTGACGCGGTGGCCGGTGGGGGCGTCGCCGCGCCGGTCGGAGGCCAGCCGCCAGGCCAGCCTGGGCGTGCGGGTGCCGACGCCGTGAGGGGTGCGCAGGTGCTCGCAGCGCAGGTCGTACGGCTGGAGCACGGGTGCGGCGGGCGGCTCGGGGAGCGACCAGTCGTCCGGCATGGGGTCTACCACGTCCACTCCTTCGCGGGCCGGGTCAGGTCGTAGTCGCGGCGCGGGGCGGTGGGGTGCACCTTGCGTCCGCTGTACATCGGGCGGGCGGTCCCCTCGGGGCTGATGCCGATCACGTCGTCGCCGCGCCAGCGCACCTGGTACTCGCGGCCGGCGGCGACCTCGGTGCTGGTCGTCTCGGGGACGGGGAAGGTGACGGTGACGCGCTCGCCCGCGCGCGGGGCGGGGATCAGCAGGTAGCCGTCGGGGGCCCACGCCCCGGCCTGGCCGCCGTCGAAGCCTCCCGACTCCCGTGACACGCGGACCTTGGCGTACCCGGCCCAGTCGGGCACCCGCATGCGCAGCTCCGGCAGGTTCTCGTGCACGTCGAGGTCCACCCGGCCCTCGTGGGGAAGGTGGCTGAGCACGGTGACCTGCTGGGTGGCCCGGGTGAGGAGCAGGTTGATCCGGTTGCCGGTGACGACGGAGTTCCAGCCCCAGAACAGGCCGCGCACGCCGGAGCCGACGCAGCACGCCTGGACGTCGGCGGTGTGGCCCCGGCCCAATTCGACGTCGCACACGTAGTCGTTGGGTGCGCCGTAACCGGCGAAGGCGCCGAGCACCCGCTCGCCCACCCTGACGTGCGTCGTCCAGCCGGGCTCGTCGCCCGACGCGTCGGGCGCGGACTCGACCCAGCTCAGGTCGAGGAGCTGCGACTCCACGAGGTGGTTGCGCAGGAACCGCTCGACCACCCCCCAGTACGCGGTGTGCCCGGAGCGGGCCAGCGTGGTGCCGGTGCCGATGAGGTCCACCAGGGAGCAGCTCTCGTGCTCGTAGCGCTGGTCGGCCAGGTCGCCGGGGGTCCAGCCGAACGCGGTGGCCTGGCCGAGCGCCCAGTCGTAGCTCCTGCGCACGAACGCGGTCAGCTCGTGGTCGCCGGTGTGCCCGGCGTAGCGGGCGAGCCCTTCGAGGGTGCCGAGCCGGGTGTGGAAGTGGCCGCTGCGGTAGGCGCGGGCGGCGTTGAAGCTGCCGTCCTCGTTGTAGACGCCGCTCTTCTCGACGATCAGCCGGGCGAACCAGCCGCACAGCTCCAGCGCGTCCTCGTTGCCGGTGGCCTGGTGGTAGCGGAGCAGCGGCATGATCAACCGGCCGCTGAACGAGGCCGGGTCGGGGGCCAGGTGCAGCGCGATCGCGTTGGGGGAGGGCCAGCCGCCGGGGGTGTACTCGGAGGCGGGGTAGAACCACACGTCCCGCTCCTTGATCGCGATCCGCTTGAGCGCGGCCACGTGCCGGTCGACCAGCCTGCGCGCCTCCGGGGCGCCGTCGGAGACGAACCACGTGGTCAGCGACAGCAGCACGGCCCGCTGGTCGATGAGGTTGGCGTTGGCGGGCCAGCCGCGTTCCGGCCTGGCCTGCCGGTAGCTCAGCCCGTCGGGGCCGAAGAAGCCGGTGAGCCTGGTCCTGAAGCCGTCCTCGACCTCCCGCCAGGTGTCCTTGCCGGTCATCTGCCTGGCCAGCAGGCAGGCGTCGAGCAGCCGGCCGTGGCTGGAGCCCCAGTCCCAGTCGCCGTGCTGGAGCGTCGCGGGGCGGGCCAGCAGGTCGGCGCTGAAGTACGGGATGCCGCCCAGGTCGGGGTCAGGGAGCCCGGCCACCGCGTTCATCGCCAGCTCGGCCCGTTCCTCCAGCAACACCGTGTCGGGAATCTCCGACATGTCTACACCTCATAAATATTCAAGGGCGCATAAACCTCTCGTCAAGCCTCCTTCGCTTCTCGCGCCGCCGTCAAGATGTGTATAGATATTCATGTCTTGTTGGATATGTGAACCTGAGGCACGATGGCCGCATGAGCGATGATGCGGTGGTACGGCCGCGCCCCGAAGCGGTAGTGACCCTGCGACCCGCCTCCGGCGCGCGGATCGAGGGCGGTTTCTGGGGCGCCAGGCAACGGGTCAACCGCGACGTGACGATCCCGCTGGGCGCCCGGCGCATTCGCGAGTCCGGCGCCTTCGCCAACCTGGAGGCCGCCGCCCGCGGCGCCGGAGGGGAGCACCGCGGCAAGGTCTTCGCCGACTCCGACGTCTACAAGTGGCTGGAGGCGCTGGCCTGGGAGCGCGGCAGGGCCGACAGCGACGGGCTGGCGCGGGCGTACGAGGAGGCGGCCGGGCTCGTCGCCGCCGCCCAGGCCCCGGACGGCTACCTGCACACCCACACCCAGCTCACCGGCCGCGAACGCTACAGCGACCTGGCCTCCAGCCACGAGCTCTACTGCGCAGGCCACCTCATGCAGGCCGCCGTCGCCGGCAGCCGCGCACTCGGCGACGACACGCTGCTGCGGGTGGCCGCGAAGTTCGCCGACCACCTCGTCAAGGACCTGCCCGCCGACGCGCTCGACGGGCACCCGGAGATCGAGACCGCCCTGGCCGAGCTCTACCGGGAGACCGGCGTCCGCCCGTACCTCGACCTGGCCGCCCGCATGGTCACCGGCCGCGGGCACGAGCGGCTCCCGCTCAAGGGCCACCACGGGCCGGGCATCCGCCAGGACCGGGTGCCGCTGCGGGACGCCACCACCGTCGAGGGGCACGCCGTCCGCGCCCTGTACCTGGCCGCCGGGGCCACGGACGTCGCCGCCGAGACCGGCGACGGCGACCTGCTCGCCGCGCTCACCCGCCAGTGGCGCGACATGGTGGCGACCAAGACGTACCTCACCGGCGGGCTCGGCTCCGTCTGGTACGGCGAGCAGTTCGGCGGGCCGCACGAGCTGACCCCCGAGACCGCCTACTGCGAGACCTGCGCCGCCGTCGCGAGCGTGCAGTGGTCGTGGCGCATGCTCCTGGCCACCGGCGAGCCCGGCTACGCGGACCTGATGGAGCGCACCCTGTACAACGCCGTCCTGCCGGGCCTCTCCCTCGGCGGCGACCGCTTCTTCTACGTCAACGCGCTGCGGGTGCGCGCCGGCGCCAACCCGGACGACCGGCGCGCCGCCGCCCGGGGCCGCCAGGACTGGTACGGCACCGCCTGCTGCCCGCCGAACGTCATGCGCCTGCTCTCCTCCCTCGGCCACTACCTCGCCACCCGGTCCGAGGACGGCGTCCAGCTCCACCTGTACGCGTCCGGCACCGTCCGGGCGGGGGACGTGCTGCTGGAGGTGCGGACCGGATACCCGTGGGACGGGCGCGTCGAGATCGTCGTCCGGGAGACCCCCGAACGGCCGTGGACGTTCTCGGCCCGCATCCCTTCGTGGGCCGACGGCGCGAGTGTGAACGCGGAGCCCGCCGAACCCGGATACCACCGGATCCGGCGCGCCTGGCGGCCCGGCGACCGCGTCACGCTCGACCTCGCCGTCCGCCCCCGCCTCACCGCCGCCGTCCCCCGCCTCGACGTGGCCCGCGGGCAGGTCGCCGTCGAGCGCGGCCCGCTCGTCTACTGCCTGGAGCAGCCCGACCACCCGGGCGTCATCGTGGACGACCTGTGCCTGGCCGCGACGCCCGGCCTGCGCGACGGCGCCCCGATCGCCGGCCTGCCCGCGGAGGTGGTGCCGATGATCGCACGCGGGCGGATCCACGCGCATCGCGACGAGGACGCGGGCTTCCCCTACCGCACCGCCGCCGCCCCCCGCGAGCCCGAGCACACCGGGCCGGTGGACCTCACGTTCGTGCCGTACTACGCCTGGGCCAACCGCGGCGCAGGGCCGATGACGATCTGGACCCCCATGCACTGAGACGAGGGCGGTGGCCGCACGCGCTCATGCGGCCACCGCCCTCGTCGAAGCGCGTGCGGCTAGCCGACCGTGACCCCGGTGACCGACAGGCCTTCGACGTCCATGGCCACGTCCGCCCGCGACGTCCGCGCGAACGAGCTGTCCCTGATCGTGATGTCCCGCAGCGGCTGCTCGGGATACCCCCGCAGCAGGTACGCGCTGCGCGTGCGATCGCTGCGCACCCCCGCCACGTGCACGTCGCGGATCGGCGGCGGGTCGTCGCCGTTGTGCCCGTCACCGTGGTAGAGGTCGATGGAGACGACCTCCTTGGTCAGCTCGCCGACCTCCACGTCGCGCACGTAGACGTTCTCCACGAAGCCGCCGCGCACCGAGTTCGTCTTGATGTAGAGCCCGAAGTAGAGCCCCTTGCCGCCCCACCGGCAGCGCTGGACGAACACGTTGCGGATGCCGCCGGTGGTGTCGGTGCCGATGGCGACGGAGCCGTACCGGTAGCGCATCTCGCAGTCCTCGATCAGCACGTCCTCGCACGGCACCCCGACGCGGCGCCCGTCGGGGCCGCGCCCGGCCTTGACGGCGATGCAGTCGTCGCCGACGTCGAACACGCAGCCGGAGATGACCACCGACCGGCACGACTCGGGGTCGCAGCCGTCGTTGTTGGGGCCGCGCGAGTAGATGGACACGTTCCTGACCAGCACGTTCTCGCACCGCACCGGGTGGATCTCCCACATGGGGGAGCGGACGATACGCACCCCCTCCACCAGCACGTTCCTGCACAGGTAGGGCTGGATCAGGTTGGGCCGCAGGTAGTGGCCCGCGCCGAAGACGCGCTCCTCGACCGGCACGCCATCGGCGGCCATGCGTTGCAGGGCGGCCCAGTCCTCGTCCTCCCACGGCATGCCCTCGCGGTAGCCGAACTCCGGCGTGCCCACCCACGGCCACCAGTGCTCGGGCCCCGCCGAGCCGTCGAGCGTGCCCTCGCCGGTGATCGCGATGTTCTCCTGGCCGTAGGCATAAATGAAGGGCGAGTAGTTGTAGCACTCGATGGCGGAGAAGCGGGTGTGGACGGCCGGGAGGTAGTCGGCGGGGTCGGTGCTGAACAGGATCGTCGCGCCCGCCTCGACGTGCAGGTCCACGTTGCTGAGCAGGTGGATGGCGCCGGTCGGGTGCGTTCCCGGTGGGACGCGGACGTGGCCGCCGCCCGCCTCGTGGCACGCCTGGATCGCGGCCCTGAACGCCTGCGTGCCCTGCCCGTAGGAGGTCACGTCGAACCAGCGGTCGGGGAACTGCGGCGGGCGCACCCGGTCCCGCAGCTCGTCCGCGTACCGCCAGGCCTCTTCCTCGGTGGCGAACTTCATGACACCTTCCTCATGCGCAGGGCGTGGTAGAGCGGCAGCGCGATCACCCAGGACGGGTTCCAGGTGTTCGCCTCGCCGGTGCGCTGCCAGTTGGTCTGGAAGAAGCCCTCGCCCTGCTCGCCGGGGGTCTGGAAGCCCCAGTCGCCGGGCTCCTGGCAGATGCCCTGGCCCATGGCGTGCAGGATGCGGTCCGCCTGCTCGGCGTACCAGGCCCGGCCGGTGGTCAGGCCGAAGTCGCTCAGCTCGGAGGTGGGGAAGAACACGTCGAGGTGGTGGTTCTGGACGCTGACTGTCGGCCAGCCGCACGCCTTGAAGCCGCGCCGCTCGAACGTGCTGCCCTTGTCGTACTCGGGCGACCACACGTAGACGAACGTCAGCAGCCAGTCGGCCGCCGTCTCCGCCCACTGCGCGTACCGCTCCTGGCCGGTGAGCTGGTACAGCTCCCAGGCGGCCAGGAAGAAGTACATCCCGGCCTCCTTGTCCTCGCCCGAGGCGTCGAGGGTGGCGTGCGCGAACGGCCGCTCGTACGTGGCCGCGTGCAGCCGGTGGTAATCGGCCAGCACCTCCTCGGCGCGCATCAGCCACATGCGCTCCCCGCTCAGCCGGTACGCCCCCAGCATGGCCTGCACGCACGCGATGCCCGCCGCGCTGACCATGGGCGAGACCGCCGTGCCGTGCGGCGTCCAGCCGATCGGGACGACGCCCTCGGGCAGCCGCGTGTGCCAGAACAGCGCGGCGGCGTCCTCCACCGCCTCCTGCCACCCAGGCGGCACGTTTAGGCCGGCCTCCCTGAACTGCAGCGCGAGCGCCGCCAGGTCGGCGATCGTCTCTCCGTGCGCGCGGCTGGACACGAAGTCGGCGTCGTTCCTGCGGAACATCTCCCACCGGCCCTCGTCGACCAGGTAGCGGGCGTGGCGCAGCCCGCGCACCGGCGTGGCGCTGCCCTCGACGTAGAAGCCCGCCGCCCGCCCGGCCCGCTCGAAGCGCCCGAGCATGGCGTCGCACCGCGCCAGCTTCATGCACTGGCCGGTCCACCCGTACAGGTACGAGCGGGGCCGGCCGTGGCGGACGCCCTCGTAGGCGAGGTAGCCGTCGCCGTCCCAGCGCGCGTCCATGGCGATGGTCTTCAGCCGGACGATCTCGTCGATGGGCAGCGGCCTGGCGGCCTCGTTCTGGTAGAGCCGGGTGTGCACGAGCTTGGTGAACCCGAGACCGCGCGGCTCCACCGGGCCCCAGTCGAGGGTGTGGCGGGTGACGATCGTCTCTCCTGGGGCGAGGTCCCGGTAGCCGAGCGGCCGCGCCTCCACCTGGGCCTTGCTGACGTAGCAGACGTCGGGCTCGCCGTTGAACGCGATCACGCCGCTCATCGCCGTCACCGCGGGCCCCGGCAGGACGCCGAGCGACCCGTAGGCGACCTTGCCGTCCTCGTCCCT
Organism: Nonomuraea monospora; assembly: GCF_039531895.1. Lineage (NCBI taxonomy): Bacteria > Bacillati > Actinomycetota > Actinomycetes > Streptosporangiales > Streptosporangiaceae > Nonomuraea > Nonomuraea monospora. The sequence goes on along the minus strand of NZ_BAAAQX010000002.1, from coordinate 77,506 downwards.
GATGGCCTCCGGGTGGGCGAACAGGCTGAGGTAGCGGTCGTCCCAGGCGGCGTTGACGGCGGGGATGGGCAGGCGGTGCTCCTCGCACACGTACCCGAGGTGCGGGACCTGGCGGTCCGGGCCGGACGACGGGTTGTCGTTGTAGAGCACGCCCGGCATGGTGACGTGGGCGTCCTGGACGGGGAGGGGGAGCAGGAGGCCCGCCGCCACGTCGGCGAGCTCGCCGTCCGTGTCGTTGCGCCAGATGGTGGTGAGGGTGAGCAGGCCGCCGGGGGTGAAGGCCAGCTTCAGGCTCGCGCTCAGCCCGCCGGCCCGCGCGGTCACCACGACCGTGTCCTCGCGCAGGTGGACGGCGCCGGGCTCGGCGGGTTCGACGCGCCACGGCCGGCCCGCCGAGGCGGTGAGCAGGCCGCGGAGCGGCGCACGCAGATGCGGGCCGCCCGCGTCCCGGTGGCTCAGGTGCAGCTCCGGGCCGTCGGGACCCGCCACCACCTCGACGAGCTTCCCCCCGGGTTCGGCGATGCGCGGGAGCGTCATGACACCCGCCGCAGCCGGATGGCCTGCCCGACCGTCCCGGGCAGCGGGACCGTCACCGAAGGCCCCTCCTGTACCCCGTGCGGCGTCACCGTCATCCCCCACGTGTCGATCACCTCGACCTCGTACCGGCCCTCCGGCACGTCGTAGGCGCGCTCGGGGAACCGGTGCTCGCCGCAGAACTCCAGGTAGTACTCCCCGGGCACCTGCAGCATCGGCGCGTCGCGGTCGACGTACCCGGCCTCGTCCGGGATGGTGACGAGCACCTGCCGCAGCAGCCGCAGCCGCGGCACCGCCTCGCCGACGAGCGTCCCGCCGCCCTGCGACCAGGTCAGGCCGTCCTCGTCGAGGTAGGACTCCCCGTGCGTGACGCACCGCCGCCGCACGGCCCCGTCCCAGGCCTGGGCGACGACCTCCTGCGGGGTGAGGCTGAGCCAGGGGTCGGGCGCGTCGCCCTCGTAGCCGCACATGTCCATGGCGACCGGCTGGTGGTGGTCGCGCGTCTGGACCCACGCGTCGCGCGGGCTGCGCGCGGCGACGCTGCCGTGCGTGAAGCCGCGCCGCCACAGCAGCGGCGACTCGGCGGGCACGGTGATGGACAGCGGGTGGTGGCCGGGGTCCTCCTCGGCGACCAGGCCGGCCAGGCGCACCCAGTCGTGCTCGGAGATGCCGGGGAAGAGCGAGGGGTCGGCCGACAGCGACCACCACACGTTCGGATGCGCGGCCAGGCGTGGCACCACCTCCGTCAGGCAGCGGGCCGCGGCGTCCGCGTCGGCGATGCCGTCGTCCGGGTGCAGCAGCACCAATTCGGCCGTCACCCCGATCCCGGCCAGCTCCGTCACCCGCTCCTCCAGCGAGTCGAGGCTGCACCGGCCCGCCAGCGCCGCCATCCGGACCCGGTCGAAGGGGGAGGACTCCAGCGTGGCGAGCGTCCTGGCGCGCCGGTTGGCGCCTTGCAGGTGCCAGGCCAGCGCGGTCGTCGCCATCCCATTGATGATCATGAAACCCTCGTCATCCGCAGCGCCAGGTACGGCCGGCGCGGCAGCGCCACCCGCGCCTGCTTCCGGTGCGCGCCGTCCACCGGGGTGATCGTCATGTTCCAGGCGTCGATCAGCTCGACCTCGTAGGCGCAGCCGTCGTCGGGCAGGTCCACCGTGACGGCGGACGCCTGCCGCCGCCCGAGGTAACGCAGCAGCACGCCGTCGCGGCGCGCCTCCATGACCTGGCGCAGGAAGGCGATCCTGGCGGGGCTCTGCCCGTACAGGCCGCCGCCGTTGCCGATCCACGCCCGCTCCTCGAAGCCGGACATCGACTCGCCGTGGCCCGCGTAGCCGCCGCGCGCCATGGCCTCCCAGAACCGGTCCACCAGCTCCTCGCCGGTGACGTTGCCCCAGCGCCTGCCGATGTTGCCCTCGTAGCAGATCTCGTCGAGCACCACGGGCTTGCCGCAGGCGCGCAGCCACTCGTCGGTGGGGGTGACGTCCCAGTGCTGGATGCTCTGGTGGGTGACCCAGGGCTTGGTGAAGTCGTAGAGGGTGGCGACCTCGTACATGCGGGTGCCGTTGTGGATGGAGCGCAGGTGCTCGTACGGGTCGAGCCGCACGATCGTGCGCAGGATGTCGTCCCAGTCCTCGACGGTCTTGGACTTGTTGAAGTCGTACTCGTTGGCGGCCGACCACCACACGTTGCGGTAGGCGGCCAGGCGGGCGATCACGTAACGGAGGTAGGCGTGGTCGGTCTCCCTGCCCATGTCCTGGATGCCGCGCCGGCCGAAGTCGTAGGGGTGGAAGAGGATGATGTCGGCCTCGACGCCCAGCTCCAGCAGGTCCCGGACGCGGGCCTCCAGGTGGCGGAAGAAGACCGGGTTGTACCGGGTCTTGTCCAGCCCGTCCGGGTCCGTGCCGGCGAACGGCAGCTCGGGCGGCGTCATCGCGCCGGTCGGCAGCACGCACATGCGCAGCTTGTTGAAGGGCGAGGCGGCCAGCGTGCGCAGCGTGCGCCGCTCGCGCTCCTCGTCCAGGTCGTGCGTCCAGTGGTACGCGGTGGTGCCGAACGGCAGGTACGGCGTGCCGTCGGCGTACTCGAAGTCGATGCCGGACGCGCGCACGGGGCCGTGGTTGCCCTCGGCGGCGGGCGACACCTCGAAGGCGCCCGCGTGGCCGTCCAGCTCGGTCACGTTACTGACGGTGGTGTAGCTCCACGGACCCACCGCGTCCGGCATGAACCGGACGCGGTAGACGCCGTCGCCGTCGTAGAAGCCGTCGGCCTCGACGATGCGATTGCGGAACTGGAACCGGGCCGACAGACGAACGTCAGCGAAGGGGTTGCCGTCGGACGGCCCGGTCAGCTCGATCTCGTGGACGCCCCAGCGTTCCACGGTGGGGGACAGTGTTACCAATCCTTCCCTGCGGCGGCCTGCGCCTTGATGTAGTTGGGGATGTCCTGCTGCTGGGACAGGGCCAGCGCCTGCTCGGGCGTGCCGCCGTCACGCAGGATGTGCTGGCGGTAGACCGACCACAGCGGCAGGTCCCAGAACTCGGTGTTCTGGTAGTTCGTCACGACGGCGTTCTCGCCCCAGTACACGGCCGACGTGTCGAGCTTGGCCAGCTCGGGCACGTTCTTGCCGAAGTTCGACACGACGGCGTCGGTCTGCAGCACGGCCTTGATGCCCTGCTTGGAGATCTCCGTCTGGGCCTCCTCCGACACCAGCCACTTCACGATCCGCAGCGCCTGATCCTTGTGCGCTGCCGACGGCGGGACGAACGCGGCCCTCGTGTTCGGCTGGTAGATGGTCTTGCCGCCGCGCTTGAGCACCGGGACCGCGCTGACCCCGATGTCCACGCTCTTGGCCTGCTCGGCGAAGGCCGCCTCGTCGCCGTCCTCGATGAACAGCTCGCTGCCCGCGTACATGTTCAGCCGCGACAGCGTCTCGACCGCCATGGCCAGGTGGCCCGGCTGGCTCATGTCGCCCTTGAAGAAGTCGGTGACGGTGGTGAACTCGTTGCGCGGGATCTCCAGGAAGCGGTACAGGTTGTCGACGTAGCTCTTCCAGGCGTCACTGCTGATGTCGACCTTGACGTCCTCGGGCGCGGGCTGCTCGCTCGTGGTCGGCAGGAACGGGTAGAGACCGGCCTGGTTGAAGTCCAGGTACTGGTCGGGGTGCTGCATGTAGCCCTTGTAGTGGTCCAGGCCGTCGTCCCTGGTGAGCTGCTTGGCCTTCTTGTACGCCTCGTCGTACGTCATCCCGGGCGAGGGATACTTCACCCGGAACTTGTCGAAGATCTTCTTGTTGTAGAGCAGCACGTGCTCGTCGATGAACAGCGGCACGCCGTAGATCCCGCCGTCGGAGCGCGACCTGGTCAGCTCCACGGCGGCCTTGTTCAGCGTGTTCACGTCGATGCCGGCCGCCTGGAGGTCGGCGGTCAGGTCGCCGACCCAGCCCAGCGGCTCCAGGTCGCGGTCGATGCGGTTCTTCGGGTCCTCGATGATGATGTCGGGCGTGACCCCGGCCTTCTTGAGGTCCTCGTACCGCACGGGGTAGTCCCACGTGGCGTACTTGATCTTGACGTCGGGGAACGCCGCGCGCAGCTTGTTGCCGATGACCTCGTCGAAGACCCTGGTCGCGGACCCCTGCTCGTCCGCGACGGTCGCCTCGAACGGCTTGTAGTTGGCCGCGAAGATGAACAGCTCGTCGTCGCAGACCTGGAACGGCAGGTTGTACTTGTTGCCGACGTCCTTGCAGGCCGCCGCCGAGGCGTTGGCGGGGACGGCGGTGACGGACAGAGCGAGTGCCAGCAGCGCGATCCCACGAACCTTGCTCATCATTCACTCTCCTTGGCGGGCGAATAACTGCACTGGCGCACGACGTTCCGCCGGACGTTGTTCCTGAACTCGGTGATCGTGTGCTCGGGCCAGTTGGACAGCAGGCCCACCGAGTTGCGGAGGAACTCCTCGTTGAAGACCACGTGGCGGATGTTGTTGCGGTTGTAGGAATAGACCATGTGGATGAAGCCGTCGGCGCTCTGCGTGAGCACCGGGTAGGTGAACTGCGGGCCCGACTGGGCCTCGACGTCCACCGTGTTCTCCCAGGTGCGCCCCTTGTCGGGCGACAGCGACACGCGCATGGGGGAGCGGTGCTCCACCCACGGGTTGTAGGCCAGCACGAGCTTGCCGTCGGCCAGCTTCAGCGCGGCGACGCGGGAGTTCGGGTTGCCGATCGGCTCGGCGACGGGAGCGCTCCAGGTGCGGCCGAAGTCGGTGGACTCGCTCTTGTGGATCGCCTTGTCGCCGGTCCGCAGGTAGGCGACCAGCCTGCCCGGCTCCACCTCCACCACCGTCGGCTGGATCGAGCCGCCCGGCGTGCGGATCCACGCCCCGGTGTCCTCCGGATACGCCTTCCACGTGCTCAGGTCCTGGCTGAAGACGTAGAAGCCGGACGTGGAGTTCGCCTCGTCGTAGATCGGCAGCAGCACCTCGCCGTTCGACATGCGGATCGGGTTGGTGCCGACCATCCAGCCCCACTCGGAGCGGATGGTGCTCGGCTCGCCCCAGGTGCGTCCGCCGTCGTCGGAGGTGATGAGCCGGATGGAGGCCTGCTCCCAGCCGTGCCCCTCGATGACGACGAAGAACAGGTAGACCCGCTCGCCGTCCGACCACAGCACCGGGTTGCCGTCGGCCTTGCCCGGCTCGTCGAACACCACCTCCGGCTTGGACCAGGTCCGCTTGCCGGCCTCCAGGCGCGACAGGTAGAGCGCCTGGTTCGCGGCACCCTCCGACGTGCCGCCGTAGTAGACGGTCAGCAGGTCGCCCGTCGGAGCCTGCGTGATGGCGGCGGCGTGCACCTTGGGCACGGCCGGGTCGGGGGCGGCCACGTCCTGGCGGCAGGCGTACGCGCCGGTCGGCGCCACCTTCACGTCTCCGTCGTCAGGCCGGCCCGCCACGTACGAGGGCACCCCGACGGCGACCGCCAGCGCGCCGTATAAGAAGCTCTGTCTGAGTCTCATGAAGCGTCGATCTCCAGATGTTTGATGGTCTTCCTCAGGTAGGAGAAGGCGACGTGCAGCCGCCCTGCTCGGCCGTCGATGACGCTCGGATAGGAGTAACCGAGCTCGTTCTGCCAGTACTCGGAGTCGGAGTCCTGCAGCACCCGCCGGTGCGGCCAGTTCGCGCCGCCGTCCTCGGAGAGGGCGACGACCAGGGGGGTGCGCAGCGCCTTCCTGCGGCGCTGCCCGTTCTTGGTCACCCACCTGAACTGGTCGCGCTCCAGGCTCGCGTCGTTGTAGACGAGCGCGAGCCGTCCGTCGCCGAGCCTCGTGAGCTGGACGGAGGAGTCGTTGTTCGGCAGTCCGGTCCGCTCAGGAGCGGACCAGGTGCGGCCGTCGGCCGAGGCAGAGGCGTGGATCCGCCCCGCCCGCCGGTCGCGGAACATCGCCAGCAGCGCCCCGCCGGGCCGCTGGGCGATCGTCATCTGCACCAGGTCGCCGCTGCCGGGGACCTGGTGCTCGGTCCACGTGCGCCCGCCGTCCGCGCTGAGCTTGACCACGCTGTGGTCGCCGGCGGCGGTGCAGTGGTAGGCGGGCAGCACCCACGTGCCGTCGTCCAGGACGGCGGGCGGGTGCCGGATGAAGGTGCCAGGCTCGGCGAACAGCACGCGCGGCTCGCTCCACGTGCGGCCGGCGTCGGCCGAGGTGCGGGCCACCACGTGCGCGGTGGTCTGGTCGTGCGGCTCCATGGAGGTGTGCAGCAGCCACACCAGCCCGTCGCCGTCCTCGAACAGCACCGGGTTCTGCTCACTGCGCAGCGGGTCCGCCGCGACCAGCAGGGGCTCCTCCCAGCGGTCGCCGGTGCGGCGGGAGACCACCACGTTGGTGCCGGGGTCGCCTTCCCTCGGGCCGCTGAACCAGGTGGACAGCAGGTCGCCGCCGCGCGTGAGCAGCAGGTTGACCGCGTGGTTGTCGGGGCCGTGCGGCACCGGCAGCAGCGCCTCGCGGGCGCCGGGCAGCACGGCGGACGGCCGCACGACGCCGTCGAAGCGCGGGTCGGCCGCCTGGACGGCCGTGCCGGGTCGGGGGTCGCTCATGCGGTCACCTCTCGTACGTCGGGGTCGGGGACGCCGCGCAGGTCCAGCTCCTCCGCGAAGTGGCAGGCCACCCGCCGCCCGCCGACCTCGCGCAGCGGCGGGCGCTCGGTGCGGCACTCGTCCCTGGCGTACACGCAGCGCGGGTTGAACGGGCATCCAGGCGGCACGTTCGCCGGGTCGGCGATGTCGCCGAGCAGCTTGATCCGCTCGCGGTGCCGCTTGGCCGCCGGGTCGGGGTCGGGCACGGCCGACAGCAGCGCCTCGGTGTAGGGGTGCAGCGGCCGCGTGTACAGCTCCTCGGTGGGAGCCTGCTCGACCACCCGGCCCAGGTACATGACCGCGACCACGTCCGAGACGTGCTCGACGATGCCCAGGTCGTGGCTGACGAACAGGAAGCCCAGGTCCGACTCCTCCTGGAGGTCCATCAGCAGGTTGAGGATCTGCGCGCGCACCGACACGTCCAGCGCGCTGACCGCCTCGTCGGCGACCACCAGCCGGGGCGAGAGCGCCAGCGCCCGCGCGATCCCGACGCGCTGCCGCTGCCCGCCGCTGAACGCGTGCGGGTAGCGGCCGGCGTACTCGGGGCGCAGGCCGACGCGTTCGAGCAGCTCGCCGACGCGCTGGTCGATCTCCTCCTTGGTGCCGTAGTCGTGCACCCGCATCGGCTCGCCGATGATCTCGCGCAGCGTCTTGCGCGGGTTGAGCGACGAGTGCGGGTCCTGGAAGATCATCCGCACTTCCGTCCTGTACGGCTTGAGCTCCTTCTCCTTCAGCCCCGCCACGTCGATCACCGAGCCGTCGGGCCGCCGGTAGAGCATCCGCCCGCCGGTCGGGTCGTGCGCCCGCACGATGCACCGGCCCAGCGTCGTCTTGCCGCAGCCGGACTCGCCGACCAGGCCGAGCGTGGTGCCCGCCGCGAGGTCCAGATCGACCTCGTCCACCGCCTTCACCGCGCCGACCTGCCGGCCCAGCAGGCCGCTGCGGATGGGGAAGTGCTTGGTGAGTCCCTCGATCCGCAGCAGCGGTTCGGTGCTCATACGTCCTCCTCCTCGTACAGCAGGCACGAGACCTGGCGGTCCCCGACCTGGAGCAGGCGCGGCTCCACCGCGTCGCACCGCCCGGCCACCACGTGGTCGCAGCGCGGGTGGAAGAAGCAGCCGTCCGGCCGCGCGTACGGGGCCGGCACCATGCCCTTGATCGCCGTCAGCCGCCGCTGCCCGGCCCGCCCCAGCCGGGGCATCGAGCGCAGCAGCGCCTGCGCGTAGGGGTGGCGGGGCGCGGCCAGCACCTGCTCGGCGGTGCCGTACTCGACGACCCGGCCCAGGTACATGACGGCCATGCTGTCGGCCACCTGCGCCGCCACCCCGAGGTCGTGCGTGATCAGCATGATCGCCATGCCGAACTCGTCCTGCAGATCCCGCAGCAGCTCCAGGATCTGCGCCTGCGTGGTGACGTCCAGCGCGGTCGTCGGCTCGTCGGCGATGAGCAGGCTGGGCCGGCACGACAGCGCCATCGCGATCACGGCGCGCTGCCGCATCCCGCCGCTCAGCTCGAACGGGTAGGCGTCCACCCGCCGGTGCGGCATCGGGATGCCGACCCGGTCAAGCATCTCGATCGCCCGCTTGCGGGCCGCGGCCTTGCCGACGTTGTCGTGCAGCCGCACCGCCTCGACGATCTGGCTGCCGATGGTGTGCACGAGGCTGAGCGAGGCCATCGGCTCCTGGAAGACCATCGCGATGTCGTTCCACCTGACCTGCCGCAGCAGCTTGGTGTCCGCGCCGACCAGCTCGACGGGGCCGTTCTCGCGGTACAGCGTGATCCTCCCGCCCTCGATCTGGCCCGGCGGATCCACCAGGCGCAGGATCGAGCGGGCCATGACGCTCTTGCCGCAGCCGGACTCGCCGACGATGGCCAGCGTCTCGCCCTTGCGGACCCGCAGGTCCACGCCGTCCACGGCGCACACGACGCCGTCGTCCATGAGGAAGTGCGTGCGCAGGTCCTCGATCTCAAGCAGCACGTCGTCTGCGGGCACGCCTGCTCACCCTCCTATTGCCGTACGGATCGGCCGCGTCGCGCAGCCCGTCACCGAAGAAGTTCATGGCGACCACGACGACCACCACCGCGACGCCCGGCGCGAGCAGCCACGGCGCGTTCGCCACGACGCGCACGTTCTGCGCGCCCTCCAGCAGCACGCCCCAGCTCACGGCCGGAGCCTGCAACCCCAGGCCGAGGAAGCTCAGGCTGGTCTCGCCGAGGATCATGGCCGGGATGGCCAGCGACAGCGACGCGATGATGTGGCTGGCGAACGACGGGATCATGTGCCGGAAGATGATCGACAGCCGGCCCACGCCGTCCAGCCGGGCGGCGGTGACGAAGTCCTCCTCGCGCAGCGACAGGAACCGGCCGCGCACGTCGCGGGCCAGGCCGGTCCAGCCGATCAGTGACAGCAGCACCGTGATGGCGAAATATCGGGTCAGCGGCCCCCAGTCGGTGGGCAGCGCGGCCGACAGCGCCATCCACAGGGGCAGCGTCGGGATCGCCATCAGGAACTCGATGACCCGCTGCACGACGTTGTCGACGCCGCCCCCGAAGTATCCGGAGACGCCGCCGATGAGCATGCCGAGGAGGAAGCTCGCCGCCACGCCCACCAAGCCGATCGACAACGACACCCGGGCGCCGTGGATCAGCCTGGACAGCAGGTCGCGGCCGTTGGCGTCGGAGCCGAGCAGGAAGAACGGCCGGCCCTTGGTCTCCGGGCCGATCAGGTGGAGGTCGGACGGGATCAGCCCGAGCAGCTTGTACTCGTCGCCGTGCACGAACAGCCCGATCTCGGTCACCTGGGACGGATCCTCGGTGTAGGTCTGCGCGTACGTCGCCGGGTCGCGCTCGGTCGTGTACCCGTACACGTGCAGGCCGTGCTCGCCGGAGAAGCGCAGGACCTGCGGCGGCGCGTACGTCAGCGAGGTGTTCGCCGTCGAGCTGGACATCGGCGCGAAGAACTCCGCGAAGATGGCCACGAAGTACACCGGGATCAGGATCCCCGCCCCGATCATGGCGAGCCGGTGCCTGCGGAACTGCCGCCACATCAGCCGCCACTGCGGCAGCGTCCCTGCTTCCTGTCTCGTGGGTCGCCTGAGAAACATGTGGCGCTACTCTCTGTTGTACCGTTTGCGGATGCGCGGGTCCCACCACGCCAGCGCCAGGTCGCTCACCACCGTGCCGACCACGGTCAGCACGCTGAGGATCATGACGAAGCTGCCGACGAGGTACATGTCCTGGTTCATGACGCCGCTGAGCAGCAGCGGGCCGCCGGTGGGCAGGCTCATGACGACCGAGACGATGGTCTCCCCGCCGATCAGGCCGGGCAGCAGCCAGCCGACCGTGCTGAAGAACGGGCTGAGCGACATCCGCACCGGATACTTCAGCAGCAGCTTCCACTCCGGCAGCCCCTTGGCCCTGGCCGTGTGCACGTAGGGCCGGTAGAGCTCGTCGAGCAGGTTCGCCCTGGTCACCCGGATCATGCCGGCGGTGCCGGAGACCGCGATGACCGCGATCGGCACCCAGAGGTGCCCCGCCAGGTCCAGGACCTTGCCCAGGTTCCAGGCCGCGTCCTGGAACTGCGGTGAGAACAGCCCGCCCACGCTCGCGCCGAAGTAGCGGAACCCGATGTACATGAGGATCAGCGCCAGCATGAACTCGGGGATCGCCATCCCGATGAAGCCGAGGAAGGAGAAGCCGTAGTCACCGATGGAGTACTGCTTGACCGCGCTGTAGATCCCGATGGGGAACGCGATCGCCCAGACCAGGAGCAGCGAGCTGACCGACAGGATCGCCGAGAGCAGCACCCGCTCGCCGATGAGCGTCGAGACCGGCTGCTTCCAGGCAAACGATTGACCGAAGTCGCCGTTGAGGACGATGGCGGAGATCCAGCGCCAATACTGGACGAGGAGCGGGTCGTCCAGCCCGTACCGCAGCCGGAGGTTGGTGATCTGCGCAGGGGTGAGGCTCTCCCCGCCCGCCTGCGCGTTCGCGATCACCGTCGAGACGTAGTCACCCGGCGGCAGGTTGATGATGACGAACGTGACGATCGAGATCGCCCACAGCGTCACCACCACGTACACGAGGCGGCGGCCGAAATATCTCAGCACGTCGCCACCTCAGAAGGAGTACTGCTCGGGCATGGTCGGCCCGGGGGTCACCTGCGCGCTGGCCATGGAGTCGGGCACGTTCTTGAGCGTGTTGGAGACGATGCCGTACTCGTTCGGGTACGAGCTGATCCCGATCGCGTAGAACTGCTCCTTGGAGATCCGCACGACCTCCTTGGCGTGCTCCAGCGCCTTGTTGAAGTCCGGCTCGTTGCGCATCGCGGTGAACGCCTCCAACTGCGCGCGCACCTCCGCCGGCGGCTCGTCGCCGTTCTTGCCCTTGCTGCCGTACCACAGGGCCCAGCGGATGGCGTAGCGGGCGCTGCCGGAGTTGCTCGGCACGTAGTAGTGGTCGCCGCCGGTGCCGGTGATGATGTCGAAGTCGCTGCACGTGTACACGGACGCCTGCGGGTTGTTGCCCATCGTGCGCTCGGTGTACAGCGTGGCCGCGACCGGATCGACCCGCAGGCCGACCCCGACCGCGTCCCAGTGCTTCTTGACGAACTCCAGCGCCTGCACGTGGTGCGGGAAGTCGGTGTTGGACATGACGGTGATGGTCAGCGGCTTGCCGTCGGGGCCGAGCCGCTTGCCGCCGGAGTCCTTCTTCGTCAGCCCCGCCTTGTCCAGCAGCTCGTTGGCCTTGGCGACGTCGTACTCGGTGTACTGCTTGGCGAAGCCGGCGTCGTAGAGGGCGTTGGCCTTGGAGGGCGCCGCCTGCCACGGCTCGCCCTGGCCCGCGTACACGCCGTCGATGATCTCCTTGCGGTTGATCGCGTACGACAGCCCGATCCGGAAGTCCTCCTTCTGGAACAGCTCCCGCAGGTCGTCGTCGCCGATCGTCTGGTTGAACTGGATGATCATCGTGTTGCTGAGCCGGCTCGGCACGTCGAAGATCCGGTACTTGCCCTTCTCGGCGTTCTGCGCGATCAGCGGCTTGTTCTCCGGCGTGTTGAAGTTGCGGGTCTGCATGGTGATCTCGCCGTTCATGATCTTCAGCAGCTCCACCTCGACGTCCCCGAGGACCTCGGCCCTGAAGCGGTCGAGGTAGGGGAGCTGGCGCCCCTGCTGGTCGACCTTCCAGTAGTACGGGTTCCGCTCGGCCACCACCGCCGTGCCGTTGCCGAGCGCGTTGCTGATCTTCCACGGGTGCAGCGTGGGCATCTCGGCGTTGTGCGGGACGTCGTTCTTGTTCATGAACAACTGGGTCCAGTCCTCCAGCTGCTGCTCCTTGGCGAGCTGGTCGGCGTCCGGGTTGTACTTCTTGTGGAACTGCTTGAGGTAGTGCTTGGGCAGCAGGAGGCCGCTCGCCCCGCCCCGCTCGAAGGTGGAGACCGCGATCTGGAACAGCAGGCCCGCCTTCGGCTCCTTGTAGACGTAGCGCACGGTCCGCTCGTCCACCTTCTCGACCTTGGCCTTCTCGGTGGTGCTGCCGTTCTCCAGGAACAGGTCGTAGACGCCGGTCGTGTGCAGGTCGTGGTAGGTGGTCACGTCCTCGAACGCGAAGAGCATGTCGTCGGCCGTGCAGGGCTGGCCGTCGGACCACTTCAGGCCCTCGCGCAGGCGGAAGACGTATTCCCGGCCGCCGTCCTTGACCTCGAACTCGGCGACGTTCGGGATGATGTCGTCCGGGCCCTTCTGGCCGTTCGTGCCGGGCTTGAGACGGACCAGCGGCTCGTAGGCGAGCGTGTAGTACAGCCAGTCGAGGTCGTCCTCGCCGACCATGGCCGAGCTCCAGCTTCCGCCGTACTTGCCGGGCTCCTTGAGCGGGGTCACGACCAGCGGGTTCTTCGGCAGGCGCTGCTCCAGCGGCGGCAGCTTGCCGGCCTTGACCAGCTCCGCCAGCGCGGGCGCCTCCTTGGCCGAGGCGTCGGCGACCTGGGCGGCGCCGCCTCCGGCCGCGCTGGGGCTGGTGTCGAAGAAACTGCAGCCGGTGGCCGTGGCGAGCATCAGCAGGCCGCCGCCCCGGAGCAGGCTCCTCCTCGTGAACGCTTCGTTTGTCATGGGTGCTCCGTTCGGGGTCTAACGATTGACCTTGACCTGACTGAAGGTCGCCGTGGTGTAGACGTGGACGCCGTTCGGCTCCTGGTTGCCGTCCACGGCGAGGCCGACGTAGAACCTGCCGGTCCGCATGACGATGCGCTCGTAGCCGATGCGCTCCCAGTTGAGCGAGTTCTCCGAGAGGAAGGCCTCGAACTCGGTGTCGCCGCCGGTCGGCAGGCTCCGGCAGACCAGCCGCAGCCAGTACGACTTGTCGTCGTCCAGCGGATCCTCGCTGGTCGGCGGGTAGACGCCGACGCTCGGCGCCGTGCCGTGCGAGGCGACCCTGATGGCCTTGGCCCGCTTGCGAGAGCCGTCCTCGTTGCTGGCCGAGTAGCCGATGCCGGCCATCATGAACGGCGAGTTCGGCTCCAGGTCCTGCCGGATCATGATCCCGGCCACGGCGTCCACGTGGTTCTTGCTCACGCCGTCCAGCCGGGCGGTGATCTCCAGGACCTCGCCGCGCTTGCTGAAGCCGACCGCCTTGTAGGCGAAGTGGAAGGAGTCCTTCCAGCCGGCGACCTTGCCGGATCCCTTGATCGTGAACACGCCGTCCTTGAGCGCCGTGTTCCCGGGGATCGGCACCTCGCCGATGTCCTTGACCTGCCACCCCGAGTGCGTCCTGACGCGGTTGACGTGGATCGGCACCAGCGAGGAGGTGGTGGCCGAGCCGGTGCTGTCGGTGGCCCTGGCCGTCAGGAAGTAGGTGCCGTCCGTGACGCCCTTCCAGGTCGCCTGGTACGGCGCCGCCGTCGCCTCGCCGATCTTCTCGTCACCGTGGAAGAACTCGACCTTGGCGATCGTCGCGCCGTCGGCCGCCTTGGCGTCGGCCGTGATCGCGACGGGCTGCTTGTCCTTGTTCGCCGCGAACACCTGGTCGATCGTGGGGGAGGTGATCGCCACCGTGGGGTTGGCCGCTCCGGCCCGCTGGATCGAGTTCAGGTACCGCTCCAGGTTCGTGTACCCGTCGGCCCCGGCGGTCTTGGCGTCGTCGGCGTTGTTCGGGTCGAGCCCCTGCGCGGTCTCCCACTCGTCCGGGATGCCGTCCTTGTCGGTGTCGGCGGGCGCGGCCACCTCGGTGGGTAAGGGCAGGAAGCCGCCCACGTCCTTCTGGGAGTTGATGTGCCGGCCCGTGCCGGTGCGCGCCTCGCCGACCAGCCGGGCGTCGATGGCGTCCCGCCGCGGCAGGGTGGCCCCCGCCTGCTCCAGGACGGTCGCGTACGCCTGCCGCGGCGGCTGCTCGGTGATGCCGTTCGCGAACTCGACCGGCTGCGGCAGCAGCGTGATGCCGCCGATCGGGTAGGTGATGCCGAGCGTGTTGTCGGCCGTGACGTCGGCGTGCCCCTCGATCTCGTTGCCGCTGACGTGCCACTGGCCGAACCGGCCGGGTGCGACGATCTCCCTGGCGATCTTCGGCAGCGTGTTGGGGCCCGGCTTGTAGTAGTTACCGACCAGGTTGATGCCGTTGGACCACTCGCCGCCGTAGCAGGAGGTGATGCCGTGGTTGTAGATCACGTTGTTGCGGTGGTCGACGACCAGGCTCATGCCCTCGGTGAAGCTGAAGCGCGGGTTGCGCGCGTTCTCGTGGATCAGCAGGTTGTGGTGGTAGGTGATGTTGTCGCCACCCCACAGGCCGCCCATGCCGTGCCGGCCCTTGTCGTGCACCGAGTTCGTCAGGCCCTCGGAGATGATGCACCACTGGACGGTCACGTTGGTGTTGCCGTAGACGGAGAAGCACTCGTCCACGCCCCAGCTGAAGGAGCAGTGGTCGATGATGAGGTCCTTAACCCCGCGGGCGCCGAACGTGTCGATCGGGGTGCCCATCTCGTCGCCGCCGCGGAAGCGCAGGTGGCGCAGGATGATGTTGCTGCCCTTGATCTGCGTCTCGTTGCCGATGACGGTGACGCCGTGGCCGGGGGCGGTCTGGCCGGCGATCGTGAGGTTGGACCCGGTGATGTCGAGCCCGCCCTTGAGCCTGATGTTGCCGGCGACCCGGAAGACGATCGTGCCGTCCGACCTGGCGACCGCCTCGCGCAGCGACCCGGGGCCGTCGTCGTCCAGGGTGGTCACCTCGTAGACGGCGCCGCCCCGGCCGCCGGTGGTGTACATGCCCGCGCCCTCGGCGCCGGGGAAGGCCGGGATCTTGGGCTTGGCCGCGGCGGTCGCCGGCGCGCTCGCGCTCGGGCCGCCGCTGGGCTGGGGCGTCGGGGAGGCCGCCGCGGCCGGGCCCGCCCAGGCCACGGCGGGCGTGGCCAAGGCCGCCGAGCGCACGAAAGTGCGGCGGCTGAATTCTGATTGCTGGGGATCGAAGCCAGGGGCCTCGGCCATCGAAACGCTCTCTTTCCGCCCCGGGAATAGGCAGGGCTGTGCCATGAATCGGCACACTCCGGACCACGCTGTCGCTAGGTGAGAATTTTTATTCAGCCATGAATGGAGTGGATTGCATCACATCGTGAACGACACCGAAGTGACTGTCAAGAGCGGTTTCTCGGCCAGATGACGCGCCGGTAAATTCTCAGGACTCCTCCAGGAACGGCGAAGGCCGCCGTGCGGCACGCGCACGACGGCCCTGTCCAGGGGCGCTCCTGGTCTTCGGGGGCGCGTCAGTCCTTCAGCAGCTCCTCCGCCACGCCCACGTCCGTGATGAGGGTGTTGACCCAGCCGCCCCTGAGCGCCGCCCTGATGGCGGCGGTCTTGCGCCGCCCGCCCGCGATCGCGATGCGCCGCGGCACGCGCAGCAGGTCGGCGGCGGAGATGCCGAGAATGCGGTCCTCCAGCGGCGAGTCGACCAGCCGCCCGTCGGCGTCGAAGAAGCGCAGGCACACGTCACCCACCGCGCCCAGCCCGCGCAGCGTGCCCATCTCCTCCTCGCCGATCGCGTTGCCGCTCTCCTGCAGCAGCGGAGACGGGTTGAGGCTGCCGATCCCGACCAGCACCGTCGTCAGCCGCGACCAGGCGTCCACCACCTGCCGCACCACGTGGTCGTCGGACAGCGCCTGCCGCGTCACCGACGAGCCCACCAGCCCCGGCGCGGGCAGGAAGACCGGCTCCGCGCCGGTCAGATCGGCCAGATGCGCGGCCAGCCTGGTGGCCTGCACCTGCGCCGACCCCTTGCCCACGCCGCCGATGAGCTGCACGACCTCCTCGGCCACCCGCACCGGACGGCGCTGCATGGCCTCCACCGTCGCCAGCAGGCTCGCGCTCCACGACGAGATGCCCAGATGCTCGCCGCCGATCAGCGTCGCGTCGAGGTACGTCGCGCCCGCCGAGCCCAGCGCGGCCACCACGTCGTGGTTCTCGCCCGCGGCGTCCACGACGATGATCTGCTCCACGCCGTACTTGCGCTCCAGGTCCTCCTCCAGCAGCGCGTGCACGCCGCTGGGCACCACGACCACCGTGCGCACGATGCCGATCTCCGCGGCCTCCTTCAGCAGCCGCGACACCCGCGGCTGCGAGATACGGAGCTGGGCGGCGATCTGCGGCTGCCGCACGCCGTGCTCGTGGTAGAGGCGCGCGACGCGGACCAGCAGCCGCATGCGCTCGGACTCCTGGCTCAGCCGGCGACCGCCGAGCCTCACCGTGTCCGCGCGGCTCTTCTCGAACTGACTGTCAGCTGCCACGATCGCTGGCCTCCGCTTCGGCTCCGCCGCTCCTGCTGGTCCGGTGGCGAGCCCGGGCCACTGCCGAGTGCCATTCTGCTAGGGCGCGGCGCCGTTCGCACACCGGCAGAACGGGGGTGTAGCGCCGCCCATGGCGAGGCAGCCCGGACAGCTCCCGGCGGGACCATACACCGGACGCCGCCCCCGCGAGATGCGCCGCCCCCAGCGCCGACAGCTCGGGCCGCCACGCCACCCGCACCGCGTGACCGGTCACGTCCGCCTGCCACTGCATGAGGTCGCCGTTCGCGGTGGGCCCGCCGTCGGCCAGCAGCTCGGCCACCGGGCCCGCCGCGCGCTCGAAGGCCGACACGACGTCGCCGACCTGCAGCCCGATCGAGTCGACCGCCGCCCTCGCCATGTCCTCCCGCCGGCTGTCCAGGCCGAGACCCGTCATGATCGCTTCCGCCCGGTCGTCCCACCACGGCGCCCCGAGGCCGCCGAACGCCGGCACGATCTGCAGCCTACCCCGGCGGCCACGGGTCGCGAGCCGCGCCACCTCATCGGCCCCGACGCCCAGGACCCCGGCCAGCCAGGCGATCGTGGCGCCGGTGGACAGGATGTTGCCCTCCAGGGCGTACGCGGGCGTGCCGTCGTCCCACGCGATCGTCAAACACAACCCCTCACCCGCGCCCGCGCCAGCGCCCTGGCCTGCGCCCGCGCCAGCGCCCTGGCCTGCGCCCGCGCCAGCGCCCTGGCCTGCGCCCGGGCCTGCGCCCGCGCCTGCGCGCGCGCCATGGCCTGCGCCTGCGTCCACGCTTTGGCCCGCGTCCGCGCCTGCGCCATGGCCTGTGCCCGCGTCCGCGTCTTGGCCTGCGCCTTGGCCTGCGCCTTGGGTCGCCGCTGCTCCGGGGGGCGCCAGGCCCATCACGGAGGAGCCCGTGCCGTAGGTGACCTTGACGCGGCCAGGCTCGCCGGCCGCGTGCGCGTACAGGGCGGCGTGCGAGTCGCCGAGCACCGCCGACACCGGCACCCCCGCCAGGGCGGGATGCAGCGCCTTCGCGTCGGCGTGCGCCCCGGTGGACGGCACCACCCGGGGCAGCGCCTCCTCCGGCACGCCGAACAGTTCCAGCAGCTCAGGGCTCCACGCCCGCCGCCGCACGTCCAGCAGTTGCGTACGGGAGGCGCAGCCCACCTCGATCACGTGCCCGCCGCCCAGCCGGTGCAACAGCCACGAGTCGACCGTGCCCAGGCAGAGGTCACCCCGGTGCCGGCCGAGCAGCCAGGCCGCCTTGGCCGCCGAGAACATCGGGTCCAGGGGGAGGCCGCTGATCCGGCATACCAGAGAGGAAGCCCCTTCGGCGGCCAGCCGGGCGCACAGCTCGGTGCCCCGGCGGTCCTGCCAGCTCACCAGCGGTCCCACCGGCGCGCCCGTGGCCCGGTCCCAGAGCAGCACCGACTCCCGCTGCACGCTCAGCCCTACGGCCACCACCCTGCCCGCACCATCACGGTTGCCCAGGCAGGCGGCCACCGCGTCCAGGAGGCTGCGCCACAGCTCCTCGGCGTCCTGCTCGACCAGGCCCGGCTCGGGGTGCCGCCGCGACAGCGGCGCGGAGGCGTGTGCCACCACCTCGCCCGCCGCGTCCACCAGGATCGCCTTGGTCGCGCTCGTCCCCTGATCCACCCCGAGAACGAGCGGGTTCTCAAGCGTGGTCAAGCCCCAGCACCTCCAGCACCGACCGGGCGATCCCGTCGGCGGTGAGCCCGAAGTGCTCCAGCAGGAAGTCCGGTTCCCCGGTCGGCGCGAACGCGCGGGTGCCGAGCAGCCGCATCGGCACCGGCCGCGTCTCCAGCACGACCTCCGCGACTGCCGCCCCGAGCCCGCCGGTGGGCACCGCCTCCTCGGCCGTCACGACCGCGCCCGTCTGCCGGGCCGCCGCCGTGATCTCGTCCCGGTCGAGGGGGGAGACGGTGGCCACGTTCACCACCCTGGCCTGCACGCCGCGCTCCTCCAGCAGCGCCGCCGCCCGCATCGCCCGGCTCACCATCGTGCCCGTCGCCACGATCGTGGCGTCCACGCCCTCGCGCAGCCGCAGCGCCCGCCCGTACGTGAAGGCGGGGGCGCCCGGCGGCGACACGTCCGGCACCGGGAACCTGCCGATCCGCAGGAACACCGGCCCGTCCGTCTCCGCCGCCCACCTGATCGCCGCGCGGGTCTGCGCGGGGTCGGCGGGCACGATCACGGGCAGGTCGGCGATGGCGCGCAGCCACGACAGGTCCTCGGTCGAGTGGTGGGTCGGCCCCAGCGCGCCGTACGCGAGCCCGGGGCTCATCCCGCACAGCTTGACGTTGGCCAGGCTGTAGGCCACGTCGGCCTTGATCTGCTCCAGCGCCCTGGCCGTCAGGAACGTCGCCGCCCCGCACACGAACGGCACCAGCCCCGCGTTGGCCAGCCCGGCGCCGATGCCGACCATGTCCTGCTCGGCGATGCCCACGTTGACCAGCCGGTCGGGGAACTCCGCGGCGAACGCGCCCAGCTTGCTGGACCCCACCGAGTCGTTGCAGACGGCCACCACGCGGCTGTCGGCTCGCGCCAGCCGGACCAGCTCGTCGGCGAAGGCGTCCCTGCAGTCGTGCAGCTCCTCGACGATCAACGCAGTTCCTCGAGAGCCGTGCGGGCCTGCCCGGCGTCCGGCACCTGGTGATGCCACTCCACCCGATCCTCCATGAACGAAACCCCTCGCCCCTTCACGGTCCTGGCGATCACGCAGCGCGGCCGGCCCGCGGCGTGCGGCGCGGTGACGGCGTCCAGCAGCGCCAGATGGTCGTGGCCGTCCACCTCGACCGCCTCCCAGCCGAACGCCCGCCACTTGTCGGCGAGCGGCTCCAGCTCGTTGGTCGCGCTGGTCCTGGCGCCCTGCTGCAGGCCGTTCCTGTCGATGACGGCCGTCAGCGACGTGAGCCCCCGATGCCCGGCCGCCATCGCGGCCTCCCAGTTGCTGCCCTCCTGCAGCTCGCCGTCGCCCAGCACCACCACGGTCCTGGCCGCCGAGCCGCGCAGCCGCAGGCCGACCGCGATGCCGACGCCGACCGGCAGGCCGTGCCCGAGCGGGCCGGTGCTGGTCTCGACGCCGGGCACCGACCTGCGGCTCGGGTGGCCGTTGAGCGGCGAGAGCGGGGCCGCGAACGTGCTCAGCCGCTCCGCGGGGAAGAAACCGCAGGTCGCGAGCGTGGTGTAGAGAGCGACCGAGCAGTGGCCCTTGCTCAGGATCAGCCGGTCGCGGTCCGGCCAGGCAGGGTCCGCCGGATCGACGCGCAGCACGGCGCCGTACAGGGTGGTGAGGATGTCGGTGACCGACAGGTCGCCGCCCGCGTGGCCGAGGCCCGCTCCCGCGATCGTGCTGATCACGGTACGCCGGATGCCGCCGGCCATGGCGGCCAGCGTGACGGCGGCGGTGTCCCTGCCGGCGTGCGCCAGCCGCTCGCGCAGCCGCCGCCACTCGGCGATGGCGTCGTGGTCGGGCAGAAGGCCTCCGTGGCCGCCGACGGGAGGGGCGGCGGTGATCGTCGCGGTCGTCTCGCCCGGTCGCGAGAGCGATCCCGTCGTCTCGCCAGGTCGCACGGGCGAGCCCGTCGTCTCGTCAGGTCGCACGGGCGAGCCCGTCGTCGTTTCGCTAGGTCGCACGGGCCATCCCGATCGCCGACCAGAGGATCGCCTGCGCCGCCAGCGCGTCCTGCCGCTCCTGGGCGTCCCTGAGCGCTTCCAGGTCGATCCGGTCGCACACCTGCTCCAGCGCCCGGATGGTCCTGATGCTCTCCGACAGAGCCCGTACCGGGTCCTCCCTGAACGGGAACTGGTCGAGCAGGACGGGCGCGCTCCACCCGATCCTGCGCACCGCCAGCAGGTACTCGATGGTCTCGAACAGGTGCACCGAGGCCACCGGCAGGTCGTCGTCCCAGCCGCGCCAGTTGTCGTTCAGCTCGACCGAGACCAGCTTGCCGCGCCGGTGCACGAGCTGCACCGCCTCGGCCGGCGTCTCGCCGGCCAGCAGGGAGTGGCCGAAGTCCATGACGATGCCGACGTTCGGCTGCCCGGACTCGTCGATGGCCAGCAGGGTGCGGGCCGCGTCGGCGAGCGTGATGCGCACCCGCGGCTCCTTGGCCTTGTACTCGATCGCGAACTGCACGTCGGGATGCGCCGAGGCCAGGTCGCGGATCGCGCCGACCGTCAGCTCCCACAGCCGCGCGTAGTCGGCCTGGCCGGGCAGGTCGAACCCGTCCTGGCCCGGCCAGAACTTCACGTAGTCGGCGCCCAGCTCCCTGGCCACGTCCACCGCCTCGTGCACGCGCTCGGCGGCGCGGCGGCGCACCCCGGGGTCGGGGTTGGTGAACGCCCCCTTCGCGAACTCCCTGGTGTACAGGTGCGGCGTGATCGCCCTGGCCCGCAGCCCGCGGTCGGCCAGCGCCCGCGCCAGCTCCGGCGCCTTGTCGATGCCCTCGGCGAACGGCACGTTGACGTCCAGGCACTCCAGCCCGTCCACGGCCGCCGCGAGGTCCAGCATCTGCGTCATCGTCCTGGCCGGGCCGTAGCCGTCGGTGGCGTACCTGTCGACGATCTGCCCGAACGCCCAGATTCCGGCGCCGAATGTCAGCATGGTCCTCGTTCCTCCCATCAGCGGTGATCCGCGAAGGCGCGCAGCTTCGCGAAGAAGTCCTCATGGATGAAGCGCGCGTCGATCGAGTCGTAGGTGCGGATCGGCCGGTTGGCGACGGAGAAGTCGTGCGTGCCGTCGTAGCGGAAGTTCGGCGCGGGCCGCTCGGCCCACGTCCCGCAGTCGGGGTGCAGCATCAGGCCGATCGCGGGGGAGTCACCGAGCACGCGGAACTCGATCGACCCGCCGTGCTGCCGCTCGTTCCACTCCACGAGCTGGCGGACGAGGTACTCGCCGATCTCGCCGCACGGCGCGACCTTCGCGTCCAGCTCGGCGTAGCCGACGGCCATCATCCGGTACGTCGGCGCGGGGATCTGCCAGACCTTCAGCGCCGAGGAGAAGACGAGGTTGGCGGCCGTGATGTCGTTGGACAGGTTGAACTCGGGCCGGGGCCCCTGCGGGCCGACCCCGTCGTACCCGCCGCCGCCGATCCAGATCACGGTCACGTCCCGCTCGGCGATGCGCGGCTCCAGCATCAGAGCGGAGGCCATGTCGGTGAGCGGGCCGAGGAAGGCCACGTAGAGCGGCTCGGCCACGTCACGCATGGCCTCCTCGACGATCAGCTCGACGCCCGGCGCGGGGACCGGGGTGCCGGCGTCGGGCAGCGCGTACGGCGCGCCGTCCGCCACGGGCACCCGGCCGTCGAGCTTCATCAGCCGCAGCAGCAGCTCGATCTCCGCCCGGCTCTCCTCCAGGCTCGACCGGGTGCGCCGGTTGCCGAAATGCGCGGCCACCAGACCGCGAATATCCAGGCTCGGGGAGAGCAGGGCGTGCACGATGGCGAATTGGTCGTCCGCCTCGTTTTTCGCATCGGTGTTGATGATCACCCGGCGCCGATGGGAAAAGGTTCTGTCCGCCATGCGACTCCCGCCATGAATATTTATTCAGCAATGTATCTATATTCCGATATTAGGTTGTGACATTTGCCGTGTCAAGATCCCAGAGGATCACGTCAAGCGCGTGCGGCGAGATCGTGTGATCGTCGTGCGTGGCGTCCTCCAGCAGGTCCCACCGGCCCCGCTCCGGCCGCCCGCCCGCCAGCAGCGCCACCCGGTCGCGCACCGGAGCCTGGTAGACGCGGTGGCTCACGCCGTTGAAGCAGCACTCGTCGAAGCGGTTGAGAATCTGCAACTGCCCCCGGTTCTCGCCGACCGAGGCCATCACGTACATCTGCAGGTAGTCGTCGGCCGTGCCCGCCGTGATGGAGGAGTAGAAGCCGGGGAACGACGCCCGCGTCTGCTCCCAGTCACCGGTGGTCGGGCTCGGCTTCGGCGAGGCCGCCCGCAGGAAGAACGGCAGCGAGCCCGCCGTCGGGTAGCTGCGGTTGATCCGCGGGTCCAGCGCCGCGTACACCGTGGTCGTCCAGCCGCCGCCCGACAGCCCCAGCATCTCCACCGACCTCGGGCGGTAGGTGGCCTGGGCGTGGTCGAGCGTGACGACCAGCGGCTCCAGGAAGAACGTCAGCGTCGAGAACGTGTCGCTCTCCCACGGGCCCAGCTCCTTGTGGGAGGGGCTCGGCAGCATCGTGCCCGGGGTCTTCGGGTCCTCGATCCGCTGGCCGGCGTTCCAGTGGTGGAAGGGCATCGCGTACGTCATCACGCGGTAGCCGCGGTCGAGGAGCGGCTGGATGGTGCGGAGCATGGTGTCGAGGGGCTCGCCGTGGCCGTTGTGGTAGAGGGCCAGGCGGTGGTTCCACGGTTTGCGGGGGAGGAGGTCGTAGACCTTGGCGGTGATCTTGTAGTTGAGGGGGACCGTCAGGAGGTCGATGCGACGTACGGACGTCAGTGAAGCCAGTTCGCTCGGGGTGGGGATGCCGGTTTCGACGGTGGGGGTTGTCTTCGGCAGACCGGCGCCCTTCCAGATGAAGTCGATCATCTGCCGGCGGCGGGCTGTGATCTCTTCGGGGGTGGTGATGCCGATCAGGGGCTCGATGTCCACGCCCGCGGCTGCCGGGGGGAGGGTCTTGTACTCGGGGCCGAACTTGGCCGCCGACTCCTGGTTCACGGGTGCCACGGGGCGGGGCGCGAGCTTGCCCCCGCGTACGGCCGCCGGGCCGCTTTCGGTGGCGGCGCTTCCTGCGGCGGTGGTCCTCCCCGAGGTGGTCGCTGCCGCGGCGCTCGCCGGCACGCCGGCGGCCAGCGCTGCGCCGATCCCGCCCAGCACGCCGCCCAGCATCCTGCGCCGACTCGCACCCGGGCCGTCCTTGGAGGCGTCCGCCGTCATGTCCGTCATCTCGTTACTCCCCTCCATCAACGCCAGGCCTCGGGATCCCAGCCACCCAGCACGAACGCCGGATCGCTCCACCGCCCCGCCTCCTCGGCCGTGAGCTGCCGCGAGCACGCCAGCCGCTGCGAGGTGTCGATCGGCCGCCCGTCCAGATCGGTGCTCCCGTACTCCCAGAACGACGCCGACCCGGCCTGCGCGCAGTCGTTCGGATCGATCTGCCACCCCACCGGCGCCACGTGCGCGTCCATCTTCGTGTCGATGAACACCGCCTGGCTGTGCGTGAACCGCCACACGGCGGTCCGCCCCAGCACCACGGACGCGTCCGGCACCCCGGCCGCCCGCGTCAACCTGGTGCGCACGAACACGTAGCCGGGCCGCGTGGCGTCGCTGCGGCTCTGCGAGATGTAGCCGCGGTCGGTGGACTCCAGCACCGAGTCCTGGATGAACACGGTGCCCGTGCCCCACACGAAGTCGGTGTCCCCGCGGATGTGGCTGTCGGTGACGAAGCCCTTGCCCTGCAGCCGCAGCGTGTCCTGGTTGCTGAACAGGTTCACCCGCTCCAGCGCGATGCGGTCGTTGTTCCCCCGGAAGGCCTCGGCCTGCGAGCCCCCGTCCGGGGTGGTGTTGTGCACGGTGAGGTCGGCGAGCCGGAAGTCGGCCGCGTCCACGCCGAACGTCTGCCGCCAGCAGTTGTGCAGGTCGGACGTCTCCAGCACGCGGCGCGGGCACACGTCGGCCGGGCCGCCGTTCACCAGCGCCTTGTCGCCGTTGCGCAGGTCGTTGTTGGGGTACTGGATCACGGTGCGCCCCGCGCCCGCGCCCTTGACGGTGACGTGCGGTCGGTCCTCGCGGACGTAGACCATCTCGGTGTAGACGCCGCGCTTGACGTCGATGGTGACCGGCCGGGTGTTGCCCGTCGGCACCGCGTCCACGGCGCCCTGGACGGTGCAGAAGTCGCCGGCGCCGGAGGCGGAGACGGTCAGGTGGCGGAGGTCGCGGGGCGGGTGCTTCCTGGTGGTGAAGCTCCAGCTCGCGGCGTCCTGCCCGGCGAAGACGCCGGCCTCGACGGTGACGGTGTACCGCCGGCCGTAGTCGAACCGGTGGTGCGGATGGATGGTGGCGGTGCTCCCGTCCACCATGATCGATTCGTACGAGAAGTCGTGCGGCAGCCCCGTGTCCGAGATCGCCTGGCCGATGTTCTTCTTGTCCGTCCTGGCGGTGGCCGCCTCGATGCGGTCGGCGAGCGTGCCGTCCGCGCGCCGGATCTCGACGGCTCCCGCCGAGCCCAGCGTGACGGGCTCGGGGAAGGTGATCGTGAGGGGGGCGTCCACGCAGGTCCCGCCACGTCCCGGCGCCGAGAACCGGGGACCGGTCTCCGCGGCGGCCGGGGCCGTGACTAAGACGAGCGCTGTGACGAGAACGGGGATCGATGCCTTCACATTCGGCCTCTCTATGCGCGAATGGATAGTTGGCGGTGAATATATATGTAGACCGCTCAACAGGCTGGGTCAAGGGTTGTGAGCCCCGTTCGTTCGTGATCAGGGCACGAAAAGCCGCGTGAGGCGGGTCGTCTGCGTGCTCGTGATCAGGTTCGTGTCCGGGCTGAGGACGTCGCCCGCAGGCAGGAAGGCGGTCCTGCCGGTCAGCACGGTCTTCAGGCCGAGGCTGCTGCTGTAGGTCCAGAGCTGTTCGAGCCTGCCGTTGCACGGCTGGAGCGTGACGAAGTCGGGGAAGCCGTCGAGGCAGAGCGGGTTGCTGGTGTTCTCGGTGGAGCGCAGGACGTACCGGCCGGTCGAGTTGTCCGGCTCCTTGAGGAAGGCCCACTGGGCCTGGCTGCTGTCGTTGTCGAAGGTGAAGCCGACCTTGGAGTGGGGCACGGGCGCGCGGGCCGTCAGCACCAGGGTGCCGAACGACGTCTTCAGGCCGAACTCGACGTGCGGCACCGCCGCCTGGGCGGGGGCGGCGGTGACCGTCAGACCGGCGAGCGCGATGGTGCCGAGCAGGGCCGCGCTGACGCGGCGCCGAACCGTTGCGGTGGACATGGAACTCCTTCACAGATGAGTGACTCTGTGAACGAGCTTCGCCGCGGCGGGGGTGGCGGCGGATCCGTGGTTCCCACCGAGTTAAGGACGGCGGGCCAGGGCACGTAGTTCCGCCCGGTCGGTGGAGGCCGTCTTGGCCAGCAGGTTCGACACGTGCGTGTCCACGGTGCGCGGCGAGATGAACAGCCGCTCGGCGATCTTCCTGTTGGACAGTCCCTCGGCGACCAGGCCGAGCACGTCCATCTCCCGGCTGGTCACCCCGGCGGCGCGCAGCCCGTCCGGAACCGTGGCCAGCCCCCGGCCCCGCCGGGTCGGCGCGCCCGCGCCGCGCAGCAGGTCGCGGCAGATGCGGGCGAGCTGCGCGTCGCCCGCGCGCAGATGCGCCTCCAGGTCGGTACGGAGTGCGGGCACCGGATCACCCCACCCGTCGGCGATCGCGGCCTCCAGCGCGAACAGGCGCAGCAGCCGCCGCCACCAGTGGTGCTCGGCCAGCGTGCCGTCACCCTCCGCGAACAGCGCCGCCGCCCGCGCCCCCTGCCCCTCCCGCCCGGCGGCGACGGCGTCGGCGTACTGCAGCCCCGCCCTGTTCGCCGCCCGGAACACCGCGGGCGAGCGGCGCAGCGTCTCACGCGCCTCGGCGTCCCGATCGGCGACGACCGTCCGCAGCAGCGCCCACAGACCCCAATGTTGTACGGGCCCCGCCTCGCAACGCCCCACCAGGTCACGCAACGCGGCGTCGAACAGCGCGGTCGCCTCCGGCAGGTCGTGCCGCAGCAGGTGCAGCAGCCCCCGGGTGGCGTGCACCTGCGCGGCCACCTCGACGGGCGGATCAGGACGGGCCGCCGCGTCCGCCAGCACGGCCTCCATCCGTGGCGAGTCGCCCTCGGCCGCGTACCCCATGGCGGCGAACACCTCCGCGACCGCCCGCATCCCGTGCAGCCGCAGTCGTCCGGCCCGCTCGGCTGTGCGCACGGCCAGGTCACGGGCCGCACGCGGCCCCTCCACGGTGACGGCCGAGTTCACCCGCAGCAGATCCGTCCGCACCACCTCGGCCAGCAGCCCCGTACGCCGGGCCAGCTCACGCGCCTCCGCCAGCAGCGGCGAGTCCGGCGAGCCGAGCAGCTCGATCGCGGCGAGCCCGAACAGCGCCGTCACCCGCGCAGGCAGCAGGCCGTGCTCCGCCCCCACCCGCGCCGCCAGCCCGTACGCCTCGCGCGCCACCTCCAGGTCGTGCCCCAGCGCGCACCGGCCGACGGTCGTCAACGCCCGGCACACCGTCTCCCAGCGTCCGGCCCGCTCCGCCCGTTCCACGGCCACGGCCGCCAGCTCGACCGCCCGCCGCAGGTCACCCGCCCCGAACGCGGCATCGGCGGCGAGCACCAGCGCCCACGGGTCGCCTGGACGTCCGGCGCGTTCCACGTACCGGTCGGCTGCCCGCCAGCACCTGGCGACGACGGCCGCTTCGGCCAGCCGCAGACACAACTCGGCGTGCCGGTCGCCGGTCAGCTCCTCCAGCGCCCAGGCGCCGGACTCCATCGCGGTGTGGGGCTGGCCGAGCAGGGTCAGCAGGCGTACCTGCTCGATCGTCACGACCGGCCGCAGAGCCTGAGCCGCGGACGCCCGCGCCAGCAGGTCCTCCGCGCTGTGCAGGGCGCCGCCGGCCAGGTCTCGCCTCGCCAGCCGGAGCAGGATCCCGGCCGACCTCTCCCGCTCACCCGCCGCCGCCAGCAGCGCTGCTGCGTGCGCGTCATGCTGCGGATCGGCCCTGCTCAGCAGCACCTCGGCGGCGCGGCGCGCCACGGCGGCCCGCTCGGGCGGCGTGACCGATGCCAGCACCACCTCACGCGTGAGCGCATGCCGCCACCGCAACCGCCCTCCCGCCTCGTCCGCCGCCTGCGGGCCTGCGCCTCGCACCGGCGCCTGCGAGTCCGCGGCTCGCACCAGCAACCGAGGGCCCGCTGCTCGGAGCGCGGCCAGCACCTCGGGCTCCGGCTGGCCGGTCACCGGCCCGAGCACCGTCGCGTCCACCTCGTCGCCCAGCACCGCGGCTGCCTCCAGCACAGTGCGCTGCGCGGGCGTGAGCGTCGTCAGGCGGGCAGTGATGCGGCAGGCGAGGCGAGGCGTGACCTGGGGTGTGCCCGATTCCAGTATCCCGGCCACCAGCTCCTCCGCCAGGTAGGGCAGACCGTCCGACTGGGCCACCACGTGACTGAGCAACTCGCCGGGAAGCATGACGGCGCCGGCGCGGCGTCTGGCCAGCACCTCGATGTCGGCGTCGGACAGGCGGCCGAGCCGTAGCGTGGCTACCTCCGGCAGCAGGAGAAGACGGTCCAGGTGGTCGGGGGCGCCGGGCTCGTCATCCCTGGCGGAGACCACGATCAGGACGGGCCACCGGCTGCTGGCCGCGGCGAGGTACTCGATGAGGGCCAGCGTGTCCGCGTCCGCCCAGTGGACGTCCTCCAGGACGAGCATGCACCCGCCCCCACCATCTCCGGCCTCCCGCAACAGCCGGAGCAGCCCCTCACCCAGCACCAGAATCGGGTCCACGTGCGGCGGCGGCGCGTCACCAGGCTCGGCCCACTCCGGCACAAGCCGCCCCAACATCCCCCGATACGGCCGCAACCCCTCCGGCAACGCCCCCGGCGAGGAACGTCCGGCCAACGCCTGCGCAACCGCCCGAAAGGTGCCACCCCCCTCGACCGCCCGCCCACCCAGCACCACCAGCCCAGCCGCACGAGCGAGATCACCACCTTCACCGAGCAGCCGCGACTTCCCGATCCCCGCCTCTCCCGTGACCAGCACGACCCCGCCCCTGCCAAGCCGAGCCTCACCGATCAGCCCCAAGAGCACAGCCGCCTCACCGTCACGGCCCACCATCCCCATCACCATGGCAGCAGTAGACGCCGCGGGTCCGGCCACGCATATGCCAGACGACACAGAGCGCGCACCCGTCCGCGAGAAAAAACTTCTGAGGACGTGTCGAAAACGGCCCGGCTCGTTCGCCGCCATGCCAGACAGCCGGACAGACCGGCCCCGCGAACGCAAGGTGGCTCACCATGACTCAGCTCGCCCACAACCAGACCCGCCCGATCTCCGCACCCCGCCGCCTCCTGCTCGGCTGCGGCGTCCTGGCAGGCCCGATGTACGTGACCGTCGCCCTGGTCCAGGCGTTCACCAGGGAGGGCTTCGACCTGGCCCGCCACCCCTGGAGCTACCTGGCCAACGGCGACCTCGGCTGGATCCAGACCGTCAACTTCGTCCTCACCGCCCTGGCCACCATCGCCGCCGCCGCGGGCCTGCGCCACGCCCTCACCCCGGGACGCGGCGCGCGGTGGGCGCCGATCCTCCTCGGCGCGTTCGGCGCCAGCATGATCGGCGCCGCCCTCTTCCCCGCCGACCCCGCCATGGGCTTCCCCGCCGGAACCCCGGAAGGACCCGGCGCCATCACCCTCTCCGGAACCCTGCACATGGCGGTCGGCGGCGTCGGCTTCCTCTGCGCGGTCGCGGCCTGCTACGTCATCGCCTCCCGGTACGCCCGCGACGGCCACCAGGGCTGGGCCTGGTACTCCCGCGTCACCGGCACCGTCTTCCTCGGCTCGTTCCTCGGCATCGCCAGCGGCGGCGGGGTCGCCTGGACCAACCTGGCGTTCGTCGCCGGCATCCTCGCCCTCTGGACGTGGATGTCGCTAATGTCGCTGAACCTGTCCCGCTCCGCCTGAAGTCCTCTCTCATCAGCCATCCCACTGAAAGGCCCTGCCACCATGCGCTACCTCGTCACCCTCAAGGTCACCGCCCAGCCCGACGGCCCGCCCCCCGCCGACCTCATGGACGCCATCATCAAACTCGGCCAGGAAGCCACCGAATCCGGCGCCCTGCTGGACACCAGCGGACTGGCCCCCAGCTCGGAAGGCGCCAGGGTCGAGGTCGGCGGCGGCCGGCTGATCGTCAGCGACGGCCCGTTCGCCGAGGCCAAAGAGATGATCAGCTACGCCCTGTACGAGGTCAGGACCAAGGAGGAGGCCGTGGAATGGGCCTCCCGCTTCGTCAGGCTGCACCACGAGCTGTGGCCGGGCTGGGAGGGCCAGGCCGACGTGCTCAGACTGTTCGGCCCCGCGGACTTCGCGCCGCCCGCCTGATCGCGATATTCAGGACGCATGACGTCAGCCGATTCCCACCGGGCGGTCGAAGCGGTCTGGCGCATCGAGTCCGCCCGGGTCATCGCCGCGCTGGCCCGCATGGTCAACGACCTTGGGCTGGCGGAGGAGCTGGCCCAGGACGCCCTGGTGGCGGCGCTGGAGGAATGGCCGCGCAACGGCGTACCGGACAATCCGGGCGCCTGGCTGACGCAGACCGCCAAGCACCGCGCCATCGACCAGTTCCGCCGCCGCGACACCTACCAGCGCAAGCTGCAACAGATCGGCCGTGACATGGAGCTGCGACAGGAATGGGCCGAGGCCGAGCTCGACGACGCCCTCGACGACCACATCGGCGACGACCTGCTCCGCCTCATCTTCACCGCCTGCCACCCCGAGCTGCCCGTCGAAGGACGGCTGGCCCTCACCCTCCGGCTGCTCGGCGGCCTCACCACCGCCGAGATCGCCCGGGCCTTCCTCGCCCCCGAACCCACCGTCGGCCAGCGCATCTCCCGCGCCAAACGCACGCTCGCCGACAAGCGGATCCCCATCGAGCTGCCGCCGCCCGCCGAACTGCCCGCCCGGCTGGCGTCCGTACTCGAAGTCATCTACCTGATCTTCAACGAGGGCTACGCGGCCAGCGCGGGCGAGGACTGGACGCGCCCGTCCCTCTGCCAGGAGGCGATGCGCCTCGGACGCGTGCTCGCCGGCCTCATGCCCGCCGAACCCGAGGTGCACGGCCTCCTGGCACTCATGGAGCTCCAGGCGTGCCGCCTCCCGGCCAGAACCGCCCCCGACGGCACCCCGATCCTCCTCCTCGACCAGGACCGCAGCCGCTGGGACCGGCTCCTCGTCCGCCGCGGCCTGAACGCCCTGCGCCGCGCCGAGGCCCTGGGCACGCTCGGCCCGTACGGCCTCCAAGCCGCCATCGCCGCCTGCCACGCCCAGGCCCTCACCCCGCAGGCCACCGACTGGGCCAGAATCGCCGCCCTGTACCGGCTCCTGGCCCACCTCACCCCGTCACCTGTGGTCGAGCTCAACCGGGCGGTCGCGGTCGGCATGGCCCACGGCCCCGCCCAGGGCCTGGAGATCGCCGACGCCCTCCTGGACGAGCGTGCGCTCCGCGACTACGCGCACCTGCCGGCCGTTCGCGGTGACCTGCTGGCCAAGCTCGGCCGCGAGGAGGAGGCCGCGGCTGAGTTCCGGCGCGCGGCCGGGCTGACGCGTAACGCGCGTGAGCGGGAGGTGTTCCTGGAGCGGGCCGCCGGGCTGAAACGGCCGACCTGATCAGGAACTGCCCGATGGATGGCGATCACGCGAGCGGTGGGCGGGAGATCCCTACTCTTCGCCCTGCTCAGCGGGCTTGCCGAACAGGTCTTGGAGTGTCGGGGCATTTACTGCGCGGGTGATCCAATCGTGCAGTTGAGTGAGGTCCTTGGTGCTTGTGATCATGGTATGGATGCTGTCCGGGATGTTGAATCCGCGGGAGGCCAGAACGAGCAGCACCGCCTCGGCGGCCTCCTTGATCTTGCCCTCTTCCCGGCCCTCTTCCCTGCCTCGGCCGAAGTGTTCGCGGGCGAAGGGACTGTAGACGGGCCAGGCGGTGGACGCCATGATCTCCTCCAGGATCTTCCGGATTTCGGGTCCGGACATGCTGTACGCGTATTGACGCGTAACGTATCGGATCGTTCACTCGTTGTAACGGTCATTCATGATGATCGGGCTTTGCATCGGCTGCTCATGGGGCGAGCACCTGAAGCGGCAGGAGGATGGCGTTCGCGATGCCGCCGCCGAGGATCAGTCCCGAGCCGAGGGTGGCGGCGAAGGTGCCGTGGTCGTGCCTGCGGCGTTCCAGCGAGAGTCTGGTGAGGCTGCCGAGCAGGATGGCGGCGCAGGTCGCGGCCGGGAGCAGGACGCCGAGGGCCAGCATGGTGGGCATGGCGGTGGACCAGGCTAGGGCCAGGCCGGCCAGCCCCGCGCAGAGGAGGAAGGTCGTGGTCTCTTGTGTGTAGTCGGTTGAGCCTTTGAGCAGGGTGTTCAGGAAGTTCAGGGCGGCTGAGGTGGGGGCGGGGAAGTCGGCTGTTCCGAGGGTGCCCAGTTGGGTGATCGCGGAGAGCAGGCCGATGCCGGTCGCGACTCCGGCCAGGCTGCCTATCGCCTGGTAGGTGAAGAGGCGGTGTCCGGCGGGGAGCTGGCCCGTCGGGGAGGTGGCGGCGACCTTGGCGGCCTCGATGTAGTAGGCGGAGGACAGGGCTGAGCAGCAGATGAAGGCTGTGAGCAGGTACGTCGTGTGCGCCGGTACGTGGAGGAGGGCGAGGACGACGATGGTCAGGTACTGGAAGACCCCGACGGGGGCCATGCCGATCGCGGCGTTGACGCGGTTCAGGAGCAGGGCGAAGAGCGGGGGCAGGGCGATGAGGATGAGCGCCGTGGTGGGTGGGAGCCATGGGGACGAGGCCGCGATCGTGATCGGGAGCAGCACGGCGGTGCCTGCCACGGTCGCCTTCCAGCGGCGGCTTCTTCCGGGTACACGTAGGTCGGTGGTAAGGCTCTGCCTGCGGTTGCGTAGCTTTCCGCCGGACAACTTCGCGAGGAAGCCGCAGGCGTACCCCAGCAAAAGGCCCACCCCGACGGCGAGAATCCAGGGCGAGCCCAGGTGCTCGATGTAGGCGGGCGCTCGCTGCGGCGACCCGAGCCACCACACGACGAGCGAGTACGCCGCACCGACCCCCACCCAGGCGGCGGCCGTCCCGGAGATTCGCATTCCGAGCCCGAAGAGCATCGGTGACAGCGACACGGCCAGGTAGGCGGACGGGCCAGGGGTGAGCGGAAGGGAGGTGCGGTTCGCGAGGGTCGCCGCGAAGGAGAGGCCGGCCGCGACGGTGGCGCCGATGAGGATCAGGCGTTGCTGGCCGGCGGCCGTTTCGCGGTCGCGGGCGTCGGTGAGGGCGTGCATGAGGTCGATGACGGGCCACAGGGCCGGGTATTTCAGGGTGCGGTCGTTGATGATCGAGGGCGCCAGGAGGATGCCCAGGAGGAGGCCCAGCAGGTTCGCGGTCAGGCCGAGGGCGATCAGGGCGGGCCAGGGCGGTGGTGCGGCGCCGCTCAGGAGGACGGCGCCGATGCTGGTGTCGATCGCGGTGACGGCCAGGGTGCCGCCTGAGGCGACGGCGTACGTGAGGAAGAGCGTCCGCCAGTGCAGCCCTCGCAGCAGGCGCAGGACGGCGCCGCCGAGCAGGACGGTCACGATCGCACCGCCGAAGCCGGTTCCGGCCTTGAAGGCCAGGATGACGTTGAGCGCGCTGAGGCAGCTTCCGAGGCCCAGGCCGAGCACGATGGGCGTGAACGTCAGGCGGCGGGGCCTGCGCGGGCCGGTGGCGGAGGCCGCCGGGTGTTCCTCGCCGGGCGAAGCCCGGGATGGGGGCCTGGCCATGACACGGCTCCTCGGGGTGCCCGGAAGTGCCATGCTGCATGCCGTGATGGAGGCTGGTCAACCGCGATCGATCGGTCATATGTGGGGCATGTCGGGTTATGTGCGGGTTAGGAGTATGACCAGCAGGCCCAGGCCGAGCGTCAGGTCCAGCATGCCGCACCATTCGGCGAACGTCCGTGCGACGATCTTGTCCGCGCGCCAGTGGTAGGCGTCCCAAGCCGCGTGTCCCAGCAGGCCCGCCGCCACCAGGAAGCCTCCCGCGACGGGAGGTACCGAGATCACCAGCAGGCCGTAGGCGATGAAGGCGAGCGCGCCCGGTGTCTGCAGGGCGTACATGCGCGGCCCGCGCAGCCGTCCGTTGATCAACCCCAGTGCGGCGAGGGTGATCACGGTGAGTGCCAGCGGGGGGCCAGGGTCGATGCCGAGCACGCGCAGGAGCACCACCGTGGCCAGGGCGGCGAGCACCACCGCCCAGGTGATGCGGCGCCGGTCCGCCACGGCGAGGAACAGGTAGCCGGCGGCGGGCACCACGAACACGATCGTGTACTCCAGGCCGTTGCCGACGTCGGACAGGCTGAAGGCGGCCCAGGCGAGCGCCAGCCAGGTCGGCCAGCGGCGTCCGACGGCGGCCAGCGCGCGCCGCCACCCGGGCCTGGGCGCGGCGCCCTCGCTGGTGGCCGGGCTGGCGCCCTGATCGGTGGTCCGGTTGGTGGCCGGGCTGGCGCCTTGGTCGGTGGTCCGGTTGGTGGTCGGGCTGGTGCTCTGGTCGGCGGTCTGGTTGGTGGCTGGGCTGGTGCTCTGGTCGGCGGTGCGGTCATCAGGGGAGGGGGAAGGGGGAGTGGAGTCGGTCATGGCCAACACAGTGGTTCGGGGGTGGCCGGGGGAGCAGCAGAAGGCGGGCAGGCGGTCCGGATTCTTGGGGTGCCGGTCCCGGGCCGGGGTCATCCGAGCGGCGCCTCCCCGTACGGCACCAGCCTGACCGGCCCGAGCAGCCCGTAGGGTTGCCGCGTCAGCCCGCCGTAGACGGACGGGTCCGCGACGCGGAGTGCGTTGCCGAGCGGGGTGGCGACCTCCACCTCGATGGTGTTGGGGCCGCGCCGGAGGTACGGGCCGAGGTCGAGGACGGGGTGGAGCTGGTCCACGGGGCCGAGGCGACGGCCGTTGACGCGTACCCGGCAGGTGTCGGTGACCTCGCCCAGCTCCAGGTAGGCGGGGCCGTCCGCCTGCGCTGTGGCCGTGTACGTCCCGACGCCGGACACGTCGGCCAGCTCCGGGAGCTGCGACCAGGGGAGGAGCCGGTCGAGGGTGACGGAGTGCGTGGCTCGCGAAGGTCCCCGGTCCGAGACCGTGAGCCGCCAGGCGCTGAGTTCGGTGGGTGCGGGGACGGGGCCGATCTGGGTGGTGAGCGTGCGGCCGTCCGACAGGGTGGTGGTGTACGTGCCCGCCTCGGCGGCCCGCACCACGAGGCGGTTTCCGTCGTAGCGCACCAGGTCGGCGTCCGTGGTGGTGGCGTGCGCCCGCCGTCCCGCGCCTGGGTCGCCGCCTCGGCCGGCAGGTCCGCCCAGCCGGGCGCGGTCGCCGAACAGGCCCGGACGGCCGATGGCCACGATCCTGGCCTGGCCAGGTTGCAGGGACACGCGCAGGCGGACGCCGTCGCCGTCCGCCCCGTAGTGCGCGATGCGGAAGATGCCGCCCGTCCACGGGTCGAGGAGGTACGGGACGCCGTGCGGGTCGGTGCGGGACAGCGTGACGTCGTGGTCGATCGCGGTCACGGGTGGCTTGACGTTCTCCTGGTGCTTGCCGTTGCACAGGTAGTAGTAGTCCACCTCGCCGTCCACGCGGCGCATGGTGAGCAGAGTGGACGGGGTCGCGTACCGGACGTCGGGACGCACGCCGAGGGCGGCGAGGGCGGCGGGCACCTCGGCGGCGGTGGCGACCGTCCTGACCGTGGGCTCGGCGAGCAGGGCGGTCAGCAGCGCGCGCAGGCGTTCGTCGGCGCCGTCGTGCGGCACGCCAGGGACGGACGCCGACTCCCACGCGCCGAGCAGCACGATCGGCAGGCCCGCCCGCGCGTACTCCAGCAGCCGGTTCGCCGTCCCCGGCGTCATCGTGCACGCGTTGGCGTGGAAGCGGTCGCCCTCCACGAACAGCGCCCGGTACGCGGGCCGGCCGAGCCGCCCGTCCGAGACGCGTGCGCCAGGCAGGTCGAGGACCGGCCCGGTGACGAACTGGTGCGTCCAGCCGCTCGGCACGCCGCTCGCGGTGAACCAGGAGGCGCCGATGCCGGTCTTCGTGTACCCGGTCTGCCGGAAGACGGCCACGTCCACCCGGGGCACACCTTGTCGCATGATCAAATGAATTCGCGCGAAATATCCGGAAATGTCGGTGATGTGGTCCCAGGTCGGCTGGCGCGGGCCCCACGACTCCGCATACCCCACCGTCCCGTTGTACGGCGTGAACGCCGCGAACCCCGGCCACCCGGCGCCGGGCGCGTCGGCGTACGAGAAACCGTGCAGCACCGTCTGGTTGAGACCCGCCGCGTACGCCCCGCCCATCGTGCGCAGCAGCTTCTTCCACGTCGTCGTGTACGCCCCGCCCTGGTACGCCCCCGCCTCGCAGGACAGCACCTCCCGCCCCGCCACGTCCCGGCCCCCGGCCAGGCAGCGGTAGTCGTCGAGGTTCTTGAACCCCAGCGACTCGCCCTCCGGCACGTCCACGATGGCCGCCGCCTCGATCGCGTCCGTCTGCAGCCCGTACGGCTGCGCCCGCAACCGCAGGCCGATCGAGTGCGCCCAGTCGCGCAGCGCGGCGAAGTGGTGCTCGTTGAACAGCTCGGACACCGTGTCCCAGTAGTCCTTGCGAGCGCGGCGGGTCAGGACGGAGTCGTAGGCGAAGACCGGATCCTCGTTCGCCAGCATCACCACCGGCAGGATGTCGGTGAGGGGGTAGCCGCGGCGGCGCTCGAACTCGGCCGGGAGGGCGGGTGTCCAAGGGAGGGCGTCGGTCTCGATCTCTATGGAGTCCTCGAACAGGGCTCCGCCGGCCTGCTTGAGCAGCTTGCGGATGGCGGGGGTGAGGAGCGCCGACTCCCAGTGGTCGATCACCGCCTGGGTGCCTGCCTGGCTGAAGTGGTCCACGACGTACGACTCGGGGGTGGTGTGGGGGCCTGATTCCGGGCGTTGGGCGGAGCCGCGTTGCCAGTAGGAGATGAGGAGCCAGTCGCCGTCGGCGGGGGCGGTCCAGGTGATCGTTCCGGCGTCGGTGAGGGGGACGGGCTGGAGGGAGGCGGGGTCGAGGCCGGTCTCGTCGCGGGTGGAGTGGGCGGGGTCGATCCTGGCCGCCTGCACGAGCAGCAACTCACTGCCGGACGGGTCGGTGGCGGGCGGCTCGCCCGGACGGGCTGCGGCGGCGGACGGCTCGTCCACGCGCGCGTCGGTGGCGGGAAGCCCGTCAGGACGCGGGACGGCGGGAGGCTCGTCAGGACGCGGAACGGCGGGAGGCTCGTCGGAACGCGGGGAGGTGGCGGGCGGCTCGGCGAGAGGCGGGGGGATGGTGGGCGGGGGTACCGGGCCGGAGTAGGTGGTGCCGGCGGGGACGGGCGCGGTGCCGTGGGCCAGCTCCTTGGCCGCCGCCGCACTGGCGGGCGTGATGGTGGGGACGGCGGCCGGCCAGGCGGGGCCGATCGTCAGGTCGATGCTGAGGCCGCGCTTGGCCGCCTGGTCGAGGGCCGCGGCCACGGCGGCGTTCCAGGCGGGCGTTCCCCAGCCGTGCCCGGCCGGGTCGAGGACGGACTTGTCGCGGATGCTGTGGTGTACGGCCGCGATCTCCGCCCCGCCGAAGCCGGCGTCGGCGAGCTGGTCCACCTCCCGCCGGATCTCCCGGGGATCGACGTGGGCGTCGGGCCACCACCAGCGCACCATCGGCCTCACCTCGCGGCGTGGACGCGCGAACCAGGCGGCCGAAGGGGCGGGGGAGGGTAAGAGGTCGTCGAAGGTCAAGAAGGCGGCGGCGCCCAGCGCGAGAAACCCACGCCGAGTCACCGCGACTCCGCCGGGAGGCGTGGCGGCGGGTGGCGGGAGGGAGGCGTCGCCCGGCCGCGCGAAGGCGGTGGCGGGTGGCGGAAGGGATGCGTCGCCGGAACGCGTGTTGGAAAGGCCGTGCTGCGTCAAGTCATTCACGGGCGCTCCAAGAAGCCGGTTGGATGGGGCGCCGGACCAACTGGCCCGGCGCCCCGGCCGGTGTGCCGAAGCCAGGCGACGGTTACGAGCCCCGCCGCCCCCTCGGCTAACTGGGGATCGGGTACGGGAACGCCCCCGTCACGCCGATCTTGTCGTACTCCATCTTCGAGGCGTCGAACCCATCCACCCAGTTCGCATTGGCCACCTCGTTGCACTGGTAACTCTGGTACGACTGGTCGGTGGTCCTGCCCACCTCGATGTTGTCGAAGGCGAACCCGCACCCCCCGGCGTCCATGTGCACCCCGCGGGTCCCGCTGTCGGGCATGGACGCGTCCGGGATGACGTCGCCGATCACGACCTGGGAGACGTGGTTGGTGATCTCGTGCGGGTCCAGGTTGGAGACGCCGTAGGTGTAGAAGGCGCCCATGTCACCGCTGTCGAGCCCGGTCTCCTCCAGCCTGAGGTACTTGAACACGTTCCCGTGCGCGTACCCGTCGCCGTCCTTCACCTCGGGCCGGACTTCGAGGCTCACCCCGTAGCGGGCGCTGTGCTTGACGACGGTGTGGCTGACCTCGTTGTTCCCGGTGTTCATGAGCTCGACGCCGGACGAGTCGCCGGGCACCAGCTCGCCGATGTGGTGGATGTAGTTGTTGGTGAACACGTTCTGCCCGGCGACGTCGCCCTCGCCGGGGTAGGGGCCTTCCACCTTGATGCCGTCGGCGCCGACGTTCTCCAGCAGGCTGTCGGAGACGCGGACGTGGTCGTTGGCGAACAGCAGGTAGACGGCGGTGAAGCCGGTGTCGGAGATGTGCAGGCGGGTGAGGTCGATGCCGCTGGTGTTGGTCAGCGTGATCATGCCGAACCGGTTGCGCGGCATCTCGATCTGCCGGTCGTACTCGGGGTACTTGTGCGGCTCTCCGGCGTCGCCGGCGCTGATCCAGCCGTTGCGGTACCAGCTCACGAAGTCGCTGTACTGCAGGGCCAGCCCGTCGAAGGACAGGTTGCGCACCCGCGCCGAGGGAGAGCCGCCCTTCAGGGAGAGTACGGTCTTCACGGTCGGCGCCATGACCTGGTCGATCGAGCCGCGCGGCCAGTAGTAGACCTCGCTGTTGGCGAAGTCGAAGTAGTACTCGCCGGGCTGGTCGAGGAAGTCCAGCGAGTTCTGCAGGTAGTAGCGGGAGCCGCCGCGGCTGTTGACCAGGGCGTAGCGCGTCCAGTGGGCGAGGGTGAGCTGGTTGTCGTCCCACGACGGGTTCTTGATCGGCACGGTGTCGGTGAACCAGCTCCACGACCCGCCCGACCAGACCATCACCTGCGCGTTGGTCAGGTCCCAGCTCTTGTCCCAGTCACCGGGGTTGGAGTACAGCCACTGGTAGACGGCCTCCTTCTCCGGCTCCTTCAGCACGGACGTCAGGTAGGGCGCCCACACGTCGTCGGAGCGGCGGTTGGGGTAGCGGGCGGTGGTGGCCCGCTTGCCGTCCTCGAACAAGGTGTAGAAGGTACGGTCGAGCTTCGTCCGGTAGATGTCGCCCTTGTACTTCTCCCACCCGGTCACCGGCTTGGCGCCCAGCAGGCGGGCCTTGCCGGGGCCGTCCACGCTGCGGTAGATCACGCGGTGGCCGTTCCTGCCGGAGTCGGCCTCGGTGAACTCGATGGTCTTGTCGACGACGTAGTCGCCGGCCTTCAGGTTCACCACGATGTCGCACGTCTGCGGGCGCTTGCGGACCTGGTCGCGGGCGTGCTCGATGGTCTTCCACGGCCGCCGGGCGTCGCCGGGGCCGGCGTCGGTCCCGTTCGGGGCGACGTACAGGTCGATCGGCGTGCACGGCGCCTGCGCCGACGCGGTCGGCGCGACGAGCAGCGCGCCGAGCGCCACCGCCGCCGTCACCAGCGCCTTCACTGGGCGGCCCCGGGGATCGGGTACGGGAACGCGCTCGTCACGCCGATCTTGTCGTACTCCATCTTCGAGGCGTCGAACCCGTCGGCCCAGTTGGCGTTGGTCACCTGGTTGCACTGGTAGCTCTGGTACTTGTCGTCGCTGACCTTGCCCACCTCGATGTCGTCGAAGGTGAAGCCGCAGCCGCCGGCGTCCATGTGCACGCCCCGGGTGCCGCTGTCCGGCATCGCGCCGGCCGGGTCGTTGACGACGTCGGTGATCACCATCTGCTTGACGTGGTTGTCCATGGGGTGCGGCTCGACGTTGCTGACGCCGTAGGTGTAGAAGGCGCCCATGTCGCCGCTGTCCAGGCCGGTCTCCTCCAGCTTGATGTAGGAGAAGGAGTTGTTGTGGGCGTAGTTGTCCTCCGGCTTGATCTCCGGGCGGACCTCCAGGCTGATGCCGTACCGCGCGCTGTGCTTGACGTTGATGTTGCTGACGGTGTTGTTGCCCGTGCTCATCAGCTCGATGCCGGAGGCGTCGCCCGGCACCAGCTCGCCGACGTGGTAGATGTAGTTGTTGCTGATCGTGTGGTGGCCGGAGACGTCGCCCTCGCCGGGGTAGCCGCCCTCGACCTTGATGCCGTCGGCGCCGATGTTCTCCAGCAGGCTGTCCGACACCTTGACCCGCTCGTTGGCGAAGAGCATGTAGACGCCCATGAAACCGCTGTCGGAGAGGTGCAGCCTGGTCAGGTCGATGTCGCGGGTGTTGGTCAGCGTGATCATGCCGAACCGGTTGCGCGGCATCTCGATCTGCCGGTCGTAGACCGGGTACTTGTGCTCGTAACCCGAGTCGCCCTCGCTGATCCAGCCGGCCCTGTACCAGTCGACGAAGTCGCTGTACTGCAGGGCCAGGCCGTCGAAGGCGAGGTTCTGCACGCGCTGGTCGGGCGTGCTGCCCTTGAGCGACAGGATCGTCTTCACGGTCGGGGCCATGACCTTGTCGATCGAGCCCTTGGGCCAGTAGTAGACCTCGCTGTTGGCGAAGTCGAAGTAGTACTCACCGGGCTGGTCGAGGAAGCGCAGCGTGTTCTGCAGGAAGTAGCGGGAGCCGCTGCGGCTGTTGACGAACGAGTAACGCGCCCAGTGGTTGAGCGTGAAGAAGTTCTTGCGGAAGTCGGCGCCGCCCAGCGGGACCGTGTCGGTGAACCAGCTCCACGAGCCGCCCGACCAGACCACGACCTGCGAGTTCTTGTCGAAGTCCGCGTCCCACTCCTTGGGCACGTCCTCAGGCTTGAAGTACAGCCACTGGCGCACCGCCTCCTTCTCCGGCTCGCCGAGCACCGAGAACAGGTAGGGCGACCACAGGTCGTCGCTGGTCCGGTTGGGGTAGCGGGCGGTCGTGGCGCGCTTGCCGTCCTCGAACAGCGTGAAGAAGGTACGATCGACCTTGGTCTTGTAGATGTTGTCGTCGTACTTCTGCCATCCCGTCACCGGCTTGGCACCCAGCAGGCGGGCCTTGCCCGGGCCGTCAGCGCTGCGGTAGGTGATCCTGTGGCCGTCTTTGCCCGAGTCGGCCTCGGTGAACTCGATGGTCCTGTCCACGACGTAGTCGCCGGCCTTGACGTTGACGACGATGTCGCAGCTCTGCCTGCCCTTCTTCGCCCGGAGGGCGTCGCGGGCCTGCTCGATGCTCTTCCAGGGGCGCTTGGCGCTGCCGTCCGCACGGTCGCCGCCCTGGGTGGAAACGTAGTAGTCGCAGGTTCTGGCCGTCGCGGCCGATGGTGCTGGGGTCGTCAGACCGCCCACGAGTAAGACGATCGCGCCCACGGACCTGAGAATCACTGGCTCTCCTTAACGTCCCGCCACCGTTCGTACTCGGCGCGGGTCTCGGGGGTGAGTGGGTAGTAGTCGGAAAGCGCCCCGCCCTCCTCGATGCGGGCGCGGCTGTAGCGCTCCCACTGCTCGTGGTCGGCGGCGGCTTCGAGCACCTGGCCGGCCCGGCGCAGCGGCACCACCACGGCGCCGTCGTCGTCGGCCACGCACAGGTCGCCGGGCAGCGCGAGCGCGCCGCCGACGGCCACCGGCACGTCGTAGGCCCAGGGGAACAGCTCCGCCTGCGAGGCGTAGTGCGGGGTGGCGCCGGTGGACCAGATGGGCAGGCCGAGGCCGCTCACGCGCGGCAGGTCCCTGATCCGGCCGTCCACGACGATGCCGGCGCCGCCCTTGCGCTTGAAGTAGCGCACCAGCATGTCGCCGAAGCAGCCGGTGTACGCGCTGCCGTACGCCTGGACGACGAGCACGTCACCGGGCTCGATCTCCTCCAGCACGTGCCACAGGGCGGTGTGCCGCTCGACGTACTCCTGGCCGAGGCCGGAGGCGATGTCCTCGCGCTGCGGCATGAACTGCAGCGTGCGCACCCGCCCGGCGATCCGCTGCCCCGGCGCGATGGGGCGGGGCCCCTCCACGAACGTGCGGCGGATGCCCTGCGCGTGCAGCTTGGCGCAGGCGGTGGCCGAGCTGATCCGGGACAGCCCCTCCACGAGGGCGGGATCGGGTGCGGCGGGCAGTTTCCCGCGCACAGGCAGATCCCAGATGGCGTCGTCCATGAAACTCCTCAATCGGTCTTGCGAATGCTCGGTCGCAAGGCTCAGTAGTGCTGGTGCGACGGCGTGCGGACGCGCGCGGTCGTGTGCAGGTCGAGCCGGATGCGGCGGCCGGGCGGCAGCTCCACGAGCAGGCGCGGGCCGTCCACGGTCACCTCCTGCTCGGTGTGGGCGATGGGGGGCGAGGTGTAGGCGCGCGGGTCGCCGGGGTAGTCGTCGTCGGCGACCTGGGTGACGGTGGCGCGGTCGATGCGGTCCTCGCCGAACTGGCCGGCCTGCACCACGACGCGCCGGGTGTGGGCCAGGCTCAGGTTGACCAGCTCGACGGCGGTGCCGCTGGGGCGCACCGAGTCGACCAGCGCGGCCACGTCGCGGGGCAGCCCCGGGCGGGCGCGGTCGGCGTCGAAGTAGGCCAGCCGGGTCGGCAGCAGGCCGCCGTTGTAGAGCACCTGCGGGGTGCCGGTGACGAGCTGCAGCAGCGCCTCGGTGAGCACCGGGTTGAGCCGCTGCCAGTGGTGCACGTGGATGGTGGCCAGGTCCGCCTGGTCCGAGGCGACCAGCGCCATGCGGCGCTGCACCTGCCCGAGCGCGGTGGACAGCATCCGCTCGGGGAAGCCGGGGTTGGCGCCGCGCAGGAACTCCAGCCACGGCGCCTCGTGCCCGGCCTCTTCCTTGTTGCGGAACGGCCGCACCGTCGACCAGTCGTAGCCGGACGCCTTGCGCAGCCGGTCGAGCCGGTCCGCGTCGCCCCGTTGCTGCGACACGTGCCAGAGCCAGACCGGCAGGCCGAGCTGCGGCGGCTGGAAGTCGAACCAGCCCGTGTCGTCGTGCCGGTTGGGCACCAGCATGGTCGGCTTGACGGCCTCGTCGCCCAGCTCCGCCAGCCAGCGGTCGCTGATGCTCATGTCGGTCTCGGTGACGGCCGCCTGGACGGCGCGCCCGTACACGGCTTCGAGCGGGTCGCGGCCGATGGCGAGCGTGGCCTCGTCCCCGGTCAGCAGGTACGCGTTGACCGCGGCGATCGCCGCGGCGGCGCCCACGCTGTAGAGACCGTGCGGCCACTGCCAGCCGTAGTTGCCGCCGTACCAGCGGCCGCCGTGCAGCTCGCCGACGACGCCCGACGGGCCCACGTTGTCCGGGATGACCCCGTCGTTGGCCTCCGCCCTGCGCTGCCAGGCGCCGATGTAGCGCAGCGCCCAGTCGCGGTAGCGGTCGTCGCCGTCGTACAGCCAGGCGTTGACGGCCAGGCTGGTCGCGGCCAGGTTCACGGCCACGTCGCCGCGGCCGATGCGCTCGCTCATCGCCGCGCCCATCCGGGCGGCGTTGCTCGGGTCGCCCAGGTCCTCCCAGCGCTCGATGCCCGGCAGGTCACGCAGCGGCAGGCCGAACGGCCGCATGCTGACCAGGTCCGTGTGGTAGGAGGCCCACTCCCACTGCAGGCCGTAGCGGGGGCCGCCGGCGCCGTTGTGCGGGGCGCGGATGATGTCGTGCGCGGCGTCGTAGTTCGCCGAGCCCGGCAGGTACAGGTCGGCGAAGCGGCGGGCCCGCTCGCGGAAGCGCTCGTCGCGCGGGTCGGCCGCGCAGATGCCGTAGAACAGCAGCATCGACTCGCCCTGGTGGAACCAGTCG
Organism: Nonomuraea monospora; assembly: GCF_039531895.1. NCBI lineage: Bacteria > Bacillati > Actinomycetota > Actinomycetes > Streptosporangiales > Streptosporangiaceae > Nonomuraea > Nonomuraea monospora. The sequence goes on along the minus strand of NZ_BAAAQX010000002.1, from coordinate 34,281 downwards.
TAGCCGCGCTCGTACTCCTCCACCAGGTAGCCCAGCTCGGTGAGCTGCGTGGTGACGCCCTCCCAGTGGTGCTTGGCGGCGTCGAGCAGGTCGTCGGCGCCGCCGAGCTGGTAGAGCGTCGGCCAGTTGAAGAACGCCTCGTAGAAGTCGTCGGCCCCGTCGCGGTCCGCCGCAGGGCCGTGGTAGATCAGCCGGCCGTCCGGCCCGCAGTAGCGGGCGGCGAAGCCGCGCCACGCCTCGTCGAGGGCGTCGAAGAGCCTGCGCTCCAGCACCGCCCACGCCGGCGGCTCGCCGAGCGGCACCGTCGCTTTGATCTCGCGCATGGTCAACCTTTCGTTGCTCCTGCCGTGAGGCCGCTGATGATGTGCCGTTGCATGAAGACGAAGAAGATCAGCAGGGGCGCGATGGCCAGCAGCAGCGTCGGGAAGACCACCGTGTAGTCGGTGGAGTACTGGCTGACCGCCGCGTACACGCCGGTGGTGACCGTGTAGAGGCCGCTGCCGGGGCCCAGGATGATCTGCGGGTTCACGAAGTCGTTCCACACCGAGAAGGTGTTGAGGATGACCATCGTGGCGACCGCGGGCCGCATCAGCGGGAAGACGATCTGCCAGAACGTGCGCAGCCTGCCCGCCCCGTCCACCGCCGCCGCCTGGTCGAGCACGGCCGGGACGGTGGCGATGTAACCCGCGTACAGGAAGATCGAGAACGGCAGCGTGAGCGTGGTCTCGAAGAGCACGAAGCCCTGGACGGTGCCCATCAGGCCGAAGGTCTTGAGCACGTACACGACGGGGATGACCAGCACCTGGCCGGGGATGAACGTGCCCGCCAGGAAGAACAGCATGAGCGCGCGGAAGCGGCGCTTCGGGCTGCGCGCGATCACGTACGCGGCGGGCGCGGCCAGCCCCACCGACAGCACGTTGACCGCCACCACGAACAGCAGTGTGATCGCGTAGCCCTTGAACACGTTGAAGTTCGGGTTCGTCAGCGCCCTGCCGAGCGGTTCCAGGGTGAGCCCGCCCAGGCCGAACGGGTTGGACAGGATGTCCTGCTGACCCTTGAACGCGTTGACGGTCAGCACGTACAGGGGGATCAGCATGAAGGCGACGCTCGCCCACAGGAACGTCTTCTTCGTCATTGGTGCACCGCCAGCTCGCCGCGCCTGCGCAGCTTGGTCACCACGAACGCCAGCGCCCCCGTCACCAGCATGAGCAGCACCGACTGCGCTGAGCCGAAGCCGAGGCGGGCGTCGTGGAAGGAGTTCCACAGGATGAGGTAGGCGACGGTCTGCGTCTGCCCGGCCGGGCCGCCCGCCGTCAGCGAGACCACCAGGTCGTACGTCTTCAGCAGCGTCACCAGCGACAACACGATGTTGACCGTCACCGAAGGGCCGAGCGCGGGCAGCGTCACGTTCCTGAACACCTGCCAGCGGGTGGCCCCGTCGATGCGGGCCGCCTCGATCAGCGAGTGCGGCACCGCCTGCAGGCCCGCCAGGTACAGCACCACGTTGACGCCGAACCCGGCCCACACCAGCACCGCGATCATGGTGACGGTGGCCCAGGTCGGGTCCGACAGGAACGGGATGACCTCGCCGCCCCAGGTCGTGACCAGGTTGTTGACCGCGCCGCCGGTGCCCAGGATGGCCGACCAGAGGAAGCCGACCACCAGGGCGCTGAGCACGTGCGGGTAGAACAGCACGATCCGGAAGAACGTGTTGGCCCGGGAGGCGCCGTTGACCAGGAGGGCGAAGCCGAGGCCGAGCAGGTTCAGCCCGGCGGTGCCGGCGACCGCGACCAGCAGCGTGACCAGGGAGGCGCGCCGCAGCTCCGGGTCGTCCATCAGGTCGAGGTAGTTGGCGGCGCCGACGAAGGCGGGATTGGCGCTGAAGCCGTCCCAGTCGGTCAGGCTCAGGTAGAGGGCCAGGCCGACCGGGACGATCAGCATCACGGTGTAGAGGATCGTGGCGGGGGCCACCATGAGGGTGTTGGCCCAGCCGTCGTGACTCCTTCCGCGCCTGCGCGCGGGCGCCTGCACGACGGGAGGAGCGTGCTCTCGGGTGAGGGTCATGAGCGTCCGGCCAGCCAGCGGTCCACGCCCTCGGCGACCTCCTCGGGCGACTTGCCCACGTACAGGCCCTGGACCTCGGTGTTCCACGCGGAGTTGAAGCCCTTGGGCAGGGTCGCGTCACCGTAGCCCTCGCCCTGCGGGACACCCTGCGGCGCCTGGTCGAGGATGTCCTGCACCTGCTTCTCCAGCGGGGTGAACTCGCGCTCCACGCCGGTGCGGAAGTTGCCGTCCTGCGCGAGCTGGCTCTTGACCGCCGCCGGGTCGGTGACCAGCCACTGGACCAGCTTGAGCGCCGCGTCCCTGCTGGGGGTGGACTTGAGGATCATGTACGGGGCCGCGAGCGTGGCGCCCTGCGGGCCCGGGTAGGTCTGGCCCTCGTCGACCGGGGCGGGGAAGACGCCGACCTCGAAGTCCTTCTTCGCCTTGGCCTCGGTGGCGGTGAACCAGCTCCCCATGACGTACATGGCCGACTTGCCGGACAGGAACTGGGTCTCGGCGTCGGCGTACTTCAGGCCGAGGGCGTTCTTGTCGACGTACCCCTTGTCGATCCAGCCCTTGTAGCGCTCGAGGTAGGGCCGCAGCGACTCGCCCGCCTTGGTCTTGCCCGCCTTGACGTCCTGCTGCCAGGCGGGGTGCGTCTGGGCGCGGCTCGGGTTGGACAGTTGCAGGAGCTGCAGGCCGGTCAGGAAGTCGCCGCCGGTCTGCAGCGGCAGGTAGCCCGCCTTCTTCAGCGCCGCCATCGCGGTCTCGAACTCGTCGAACGTCTGCGGCGGCTGCTCGATGCCGGCCTTGTCGAAGGCGGCCTTGTTGTAGAAGACCAGCGACTGGGCCTGCACGCCGACGCCGACCTGGTAGAGCTTGCCGCCCAGCTTGGCCTGCTCGGCCAGCGGGGTGTCCTTGGTCCACGCCTGGTCGGTCAGGTCGAGCATCTGCTTGGCCAGCGTCTCGTCGGCCATCAGCGTCTCCACCACGTCCGGCGCGTTGCCGGCGGCGAGCTGCTGCGGCAGCGTGTCGGCCACGCCCTTGCCGGTCGGCGCCTCGATCTTGACGTCGATGCCGGGGTTGGCCTGCTCGAACGGCTTGACCAGGCCGTCCCAGTACGTCTGGGTGAGGTTCGGGCTGATGTTGACCAGCATCCGGACGGTGACCGGGCCGCCCTCGCTCTGCTGTGCCTGGGACTCGCCGGCGAAGCCGCCCCCGCCGCAGCCGGTGAGAACGAGCAGGCAGCCGAGGGACGCAAGGGCGAGGGATGGACGGGGGGAACGCATCGCACCTCCAAGGGGGCGAGATCTGCGACGCCTTTTAATGGGTCGTTACTCGATTAGCGATTATTTAATACGTTGGTCACATAGGCCCGTCAAGGGCAAATGCGACGCTACAAATACGTGTCCTGTGAGTTGCCGAGTCATAAATACGTTAAGGTTGCGGCGTGGCTGGACACGAGGACGACAAACGGCTGGTATTGGGGGCCGAGGAGCTCGCCACCCTGCGCGAGTGGGCCGGCCGGGAGCCCACCGGCGGCGGCGGGCCCGCGCTGCGCAGCCGCATCGTGCTGGCGTGCGCCGAAGGGCTGCCCCGCAAGGAGATCGCGACCCGGCTGTCGGTCAGCCCCGCTACCGTCGCCAAATGGCGCGCCCGCTTCGTCGAACGCGGGCTCGACGGCCTGGCCGACGCGCCCAGGCCGGGCCGCCCCCGCAGCGCCGAACGGCAGGAGGCCGAACGCGTCATCGCCGCCGCGGCAGGAGGCGGCGCCGTGCCGTCCACCCGCACCATGGCCGCCCAGCTCGGTCTCTCCCAGTCCACGGTCGCCCGCATCTGGCAGGAGCAGCAGATCGCGCCCGACGCGGCTCGCGTCCTGCCCAGAGAGCTGCTGTCGGACCGCGTCTACGCGCTGCTGCGCGGCTGGATCGTCGCCGGCGAGCTGGTCGCCGGGCAGCGGCTCGTCGAAGCCGAGATCGCGCGCCGGGTCGGCACCAGCCAGGCCCCGGCGCGGGAGGCGATCAAACGGTTGGCGCACGAGGGCCTGGTCATCTCCTATCCCAACCGAGGCAGCTACGTCGCGGAGATCTCGGACGAGCAGGCTCGGGAGGTGCGCGACATCAGGGTGTTGCTGGAGGAGTATGCCGCACGCGGCGCGGCGGCCCGCATCCAGGCCGACACGTTGCGGCAGCTCTCGGCCGACGTCCTGAGCATGCGGCAGGCGGCCCGCGACGGCGACATCGGGGCCTTCAGGGACGCGGACCTCGCCTTTCACCGGCGGGTGTGCGCCGCCTGCGGGAACTCCTTCCTGCTGCGGTTGTGGCGGACCATCGAGTCGAACCTGTGGAGCCTGCACGTGGTCGGCAACCCGCTCTACGACGGGGACTGGTCGGCCATGGCCGGTCACCATGACGACCTGGTGGCGGCGCTGGCGTCGGGGGACCCCGATGAGGCGGCGCGGCTGTTCGCGGCGCACGCCCGTGGCGAGGCCTCCCGCACCCGCCCCCGCGCCCCCCGCCCCACCTGACCAGCCCACGCTCCTTCCCCGCCGTACTCCGGCTGAGGTCCTTTCGGGAGAACGCGGTACGGCCCGGACGGCGGCACCGCCTGCACACGCCATGCGCACAGCCCGCGGTGGGCGGGTGGGTGGCGAGGTGCGTGCCGGTACGGGGCCCGCACCGGGGTGGCGGGCGGGCCCGGGCGCGTCAGGAGGATGGTGCGACGTCGTAGGTCGCCCCCTTGCGGGTCTCGAACACGACCACCCCCGCCTCCGGCCGCTCCACCCTGAGCGGCCGCCCGCGTTCCGTGACGGTGACGGGCGTGGACGTGCGGAGGGTCAGGGGGCGGCCCAGGCGGGAGTGCACGCGCCCGCGCCGCAGCGACCCGCCGGCCCACTCCACGTCCACCTCGAACCCGCCCCGCGCCAGCAGCCCCCGGTACGAGCCGGCGGGCCAGGCGGCGGGCAGGGCGGGCAGGAGGTGGACCTGGTCGCCGTGGCTCTGCAGCAGCATCTCGGTGATCCCCGAGGTGCCGCCGAAGTTGCCGTCGATCTGGAACGGCGGGTGCAGGTCGAACATGTTGGGCGCCGTCCGGGCGGGCACCAGCAGGTTGCTCAGCCGCTTGTAGGCCTCGACGGGGTCGAGCAGCCGCGCCCAGAAGTTGATCTTCCAGGCCAGCGACCACCCGGCCCCCGCCTCCCCGCGCAGCTCCAGGGTGCGGCGGGCGGCGGTGGCGAGGTCGGGGGTCAGGCGGGGGTCGATCTGGTGGCTGGGGAACAGGCCCCACAGGTGGGAGATGTGCCGGCTGCGCGACAGCGCCGCGTCGCCCCGGTAGTCCTCCTGCCACTCCTGGATCTGCCCGAGGTGCCCCACCTGGTTGGGGACGAGCCGCCCGCGCGCCTGCGCCACCTGGGCGCGCATCCCGGCCTCGACCCCCAGCACCTCGGACGCCTCCTCGAAGGCGCCGAACAGGTCCCGGAGGATCTGCATGTCCATGGTGGGGCCCGCGCAGATGCTGACGTTCTCGCCGCCGTCCTCGTGGTGGCCCACCTCGGGGGAGTGCGACGGGTTGGTCACCAGGTAGCCGGTGCGCGGGTCGGTCTGGAGGGTGTCGAGGAAGAACTCCACCGAGCCCTTGATCAGCGGGAAGTGCTCGCGCAGCCGCCGCTCGTCACCGGTGTAGAGGTAGTGCTCCCACAGGGTCAGGCACAGCCACGCCCCGCCCGTCGGCCACACGCCGTAGAAGGCGAAGTCCACGGGGGCGGTGCCGCGCCAGCCGTCGGTGTTGTGGTGGGCGACCCAGCCGGGCGCGCCGTAGGTGTCCCTGGCCGTGCGGGCGCCGGTCTCCGACAGGTCCTTGATCAGGTCGAAGAGCGGGTCCATGCACTCGACGAGGTTGCCGGGCGCGGCGGGCCAGTAGTTCATCTGGCAGTTGATGTTGATGGTGTACTTCGACTGCCACGCCGGTTCGAGCGAGTCGTTCCAGATGCCCTGGAGGTTGGCGGCGTAGCCGGGGGCGCGCGAGCAGGAGATCAGCAGGTACCGGCCGTACTGGAAGTACAGGGCGGCGAGCTGCGGGTCCGTGTCGAGCTGCTTGCGCTGGACGCGCTCGTCGGTGGGCAGCGCCGCCGCCTCCGAGGTGCCCAGGTCGAGCGAGACCCGGCCGAACAGCCGCTGGTAGTCCTGTACGTGCCTGCGCCGCAGCACCTCGTACGGCCGCCCGCCCGCCTTCGTCAGATGCCGTTCCGCGACCTGCGCAGGGTCGCCGCCGACGTCCTGGTAGCCGCGGTAGCTGCTGCCCATGGAGATCAGCAGCGTGACCTCGTCGGCGCCCTCGACGACCAGCGTGCCGCCGTGCACGCGCACGGTGCCGCCCTTGGCCTCTGCCCTGGCCAGCGCCTGGAAGCGGACCTCACCGGCCATGCCCTCGGTCTGGCCGCTGACGCCGTTCAACGCGATCGTGGCCCGCCCGGCGGCGGCCGAGGCGGACTGCTGCGGGCTGGAGAAGGCCGCCGTGAACGAGATCGAGCCGCGCTGGTCGGCGGTGTGCCGCAGCACGATGACCTGGTCGGGGTTGCTGGCGAAGACCTCGCGCTCGTGCCGGACGCCGTCACGGGTGAACCGCACGCTGGTGACGGCGTCGGCCAGGTCGAGCTCACGCCGGTAGCCGGTGAACTCCGCCGAGCCGGGGTAGGTCAGTGTGAGGTCGCCGAGCACCTGGTACCACGCCTGTTCGCTGGGCGTGCCGAGCAGCTTCTCGTCCGCGAGGTTCTGGGCGGCCTGCCACTTGTCCTCCCAGACCAGCCGCCTGATCTCCGGCAGCGCCTCCAGGGCGCCCGGGTTGTCGTAGTTGTGCGGCCCGCCGGCCCAGATGCTGTCCTCGTTGAGCTGCAGCCGTTCGGTGGCCACGCCGCCGAACACCATCGCGCCCAGCCGCCCGCAGCCGACCGGCAGCGCCTCCAGCCACACCTCGGCCGGACGGGTGTACCAGAGGGTCAGCGGACCGGCCTGCCTGTCGTCGGCCCATGCCGGGAGGGCGTCGGCACCGCTCATGATCAGGGATCCGGCCGCCGCCCCTAAACCGGTGGCGAGCACTCCGCGCCGCGTATATCCGTTGCTGTCCACTGTTGATCACTCCTGTCGCATACATAGGATGTCTGTCGTGAATCGCATCGATGCCCACCATCACGTCTGGGACCTGTCCGCCCGCTCCCACGCCTGGCTCGACCCTGCCAAGATGGCCCCGGTACGCCGCACGTTCACCCTCGATGACCTCGCAGGGCACGCCGCCGCCAACGGTGTGACCGCGACCGTGCTGGTGCAGGTGCTGCCCGATCTCGACGAGACCAGAGACTTCCTGACGCTGGCCGCCGAGTCAAGACTTGTGTCGGGAGTCGTCGGATGGATCGACCTGACCGAGCCCGGCGTCGCCGACACGCTGGCCGCCCTTCCCGAGGGGCTGGTGGGCGTGCGGCACGGCGTGCAGGCGGAGGCCGACCCCGCCTGGCTCAACCGGCCCGACGTGCGCCGGGGCCTGGCCGCCGTGGCGGACGCGGGGCTGGCCTACGACCTGCTGACGCTGCCCCACCAGCTCCAGGCCGCCATCGACACGGTGAGCGCGCTGCCGGAGCTGACGTTCGTGCTCGACCACCTGTCCAAGCCGCCGATCGCGTCAGGGGAGCTGGAGCCGTGGCGCGGCCGGATCCTCGACCTGGCCGCGCGGCCCAACGTCTGCTGCAAGCTGTCGGGGATGGTCACCGAGGCCGACTGGGGTTCGTGGCGCACGTCCGACCTGCGGCCGTACGCCGAGACGGTGCTGGAGGCGTTCGGCCCCGAGCGGGTCATGTTCGGCTCCGACTGGCCGGTGTGCCTGCTCGCGGCCGAGTACGACCAGGTCGTCTCGGCCGCCGACGAGCTGTGCGCAGGGCTGTCGGACAGTGAGCGGGAGGAGGTGTTCGCCGGGACGGCGCGGCGGGCGTACCGGCTAGGAGGCTGACTCCACCCGGAACGTCGTGTGGTACGCGCGCGACTCCTGCGGGCCGAGCCAGATCATGCTGCCGTCCTGTCGGGCCGCCGCGTCGCCGGACACGTGGTGGGTGGACGGCTCCAGGCCGACCGCGTAGTTGCCCGAGCGCAGGTTCAGCCACTCGAAGAAGTACGGGAACTGCGCCGCCCGCCACTCCACGGCCACCCGCATGCCCAGCCGGTCGTTGACCACGGCCACCCGGTGCAGCCCGTCGGGCCGGGGGACGAGCGCGTGCTCGTACACCTGCTCCACGAACCCCGGCACGGGCCCCGGGAAGGTGAGGTGGTCGGCCTTCTGCTCGGCCACGCTGTCGCTCTGCCACAGCGTCTCCCGGATGTCGGCCTCGAGCCTGGCGCCCTCGTCGAGCAGCGGCCAGCCCAGATTGATGTGGTACAGGTACATGTGCGGCGTCGGCTCGAACCCGGCGTTCGTCACCGTGTCGACCAGCCTGATCTCGTCGCCGCCCAGGTCGGCCTCGATCCGCCGCACCAGCCGCAGGTTCTCGGCGAAGACCGCCGCCTGCCGCACCTCGCCCTCCGCCCACAGCACGCACCGCTCGCCGTCCCACCGCTCGCCGTAGCCGGTCAGCCTGGCGGGCAGGTTGCCCGCACGCCCGTGCAGGCCGTGCCGTACGGACTCGCGCGGCGGATACCGGTAACCCTCCGCCGGCACGTCACCGCCGAACAGCGTGTGGTCCAGCCCCGCCGTCACGATCAGCCCGGAGAAGGAGCGCAGCCACGACAGCCCGTCCTCGTCGTTGTGCTCGTGCAGCCCCGGATGCCGGAACCCGGTGGGGGAGCGCCAGCCGAACGCCCGCCCCGCGTGCTCGGCGTGCCCGATGTCCATGCACCGGTCGACCAGCACGTCGAACGCCAGCCCCGACCCCGTCCTGAACTCCAGCGCCCTGACCCCGCGCTCCACGCCGTCGCCCAGCGTGACGAGCCGGACCCCGCCCATCGCGCTCAGGTCGCCCGTCAGCTCGGCCAGCCGCCTGCGGTCCGGCGTCATGCCATCACCCACCCTCCGTTGACTTCGATGCTCTGGCCCGTGACGAACGAGGCGTCCGGGCCGGTCAGGAACGACACCACGGCGGCCAGCTCGTCCGGCGTGCCGCGCCGCTGCAGCGCCTGCCGCTCCAGCACCATCCGGTTGTACGCCGCCAGGTCCTCGTGGATCTCCTCGGCGGCCGTCGGGAACGCCCCGGGCGAGACGCAGTTGACCCGGATCTCGCGGGGGCCGAGCTCGCGGGCCAGCGCCCTGGTGAACGCCGCCGCCGCGCCCTTGGTGGAGACGTAGGCGGCCAGGTCCGCCCAGCCGCCGTGCATGGTGATCGAGGCGATGTTGACGATGGCGCCGCCGCCCAGCTCCGTCATCTGGCGGGCCGCGTGCTGGGCGCACAGCCAGTACGCGCGCTGGTTGACCGCGACCACGTGGTCGTACTCGTCCAGCGGCACCTCCAGGAACGGGCGGGCCGGGTAGACGGCGGCGTTGTTGACCAGGACGCCGACCGGGCCGAGCCGCGCGGCCGTCTCCTCGAACGCGGCCTCGATCGCCGCCGGGTCGCGCAGGTCGGTCTTCAGGTTGAGCGCGCCCTCCAGGCCGGCCGTGTCCACGTCGAGCGCTGCCACCTGGTGGCCGTCGGCGGTCAGGCGGCGCACGATCGCGCGGCCCAGCGCCCCGGCGGCGCCTGTCACGAGCGCCGTGGTCATGGTGTCCTCCATTCCTCGTGCAGGGTCTTGAGCAGGTCACGGGCGGGGGTCCTGGCGAGCAGGCCGTCGCGGATCAGCGCGGACGAGCGCTCCTGGCGGGCGATGTAGCCGGGGAAGCGCGGCCTGATCCAGGCGGCCTCCATGGTGGCGCGGGTGTCGCGGTAGAAGGCGGGGGTGCTCCCGGTCGCGGCGGGTGTCGCCTCGCCGAGCCCGCCCGTCCACACCGACCGCGCGGCGGGCTGGCCGCCGGTGGCCGGGAAGAGCGTGCCTTGCACCGGCTCGGACGTCAGCCGCAGCAGGTGTGCCCGCACCGCGTCGCGGATCGTGTCGATGCGCCGCCGCGACACCACCAGCCCGGTGCCGCCGAGCACGCTGCCCGGCTCACGCCCCGGCCAGGCGGGCGCGTCGGTGAAGGCCAGCGGATAGGTGACGTACCCGTACAGCAGCGGGCAGAAGTCCACCTCGCCCGCCGCCATCGCGTCCAGCACCCCGATCGGGTTGCGCAGCGACAACGCGGGGTCGGCGGCGGCGAGCAGCTCCGCCATCAGCTCCAGCGCCCGCTCCCCGGCCGCCGGGTCGAGGAAGTCCCCGCACGTCACCGCGCAGAACATGAGGAACGCGTGCGGCCCGCCCAGGCACAGCGCCATCCGTCCGGACTCGGCCGCCGCGCGGACCCCGGGCCAGGAGGACGGCACGCGCACGCCCGGCCGGGCGGCGGCGACCTGGGTGGCGGCGTCCAGGGGCAGCGCCCACTGCCGTCCGTCCAGGTGGTAGCTCTCGTACGAGCGGCCCGCGAAGCGCAGCCCGGCCAGTTCCTGAGCGGTGAACAGCTCGTCCATGGGCACCAGCGCGTCCGTCGCCGCGCCCAGGCCAGGGTGATCGATCACCATCACGTCATAGGTCTCGCACAGGCGGGCGATCGGCTCCGACTCGAAGCCTTCGAGCGGCTGCCGGTCCCAGGTGATCGGCTCCGGCACGTCCCCGTACGGGTTCGCGCCCGCCAGGTCGAGCCGCGTCAGCTCGTCCAGCGGCGCGTACCCGCGCGGATGGTCCCAGGTCAGCCCTCGCATGCCAGCACGCCCTCCGCGGCCAGCTCGGCGGTGCGTCCGGGGGAGTAGCCCAGCTCGGCGAGCAGCTCCGCGGTGTGCTCGCCGACCAGCGGCGCGCCCCTGCGCACCTCGGGCGGGGTGGCGCTGAAGCGGTAGGGGAAGCCGGGCGTGGTGACCGTGCCCTCGGTGCGGTGCTCGTAGGTGACGAACGAGCCGTTGTGCTCGACCTGCGGGTCCTTGACCAGGTCGGCGTAGCCGTACACCGGGCCCGCCCACAGGTCGTGGCGGGCCAGGATCTCCAGCCACTCGTCCGTGGTGCGCCCGGGCAGGCGGGCGGCCACCATGGCGGTGATCTCGTCGCGCCGGGTGTGGCCGTCGGCGTCGCCGTCCATCGCGGCCAGCTCCGGCAGGTCGAGTGCCACGGCGAGCCCGTCCAGGCGGGGCATGCCGAGCGCAATGAAGCCGTCCTTGGTGGCGAAGACGCCGTAGGGGGCGCGGATGTAGGTGTGGCCGTGCGGCTCGCGTCCGCGCCGCTGCGGCACCTTGCCGACCGTGAAGATCGACAGCTCCTGCATCTGCACGGCGACGGCCGCGTCCAGCATGTTGACGCTCACCCGCTGGCCCTCGCCGGTGCGCTCGCGGTGCAGCAGCGCGGCCAGCGCGCCCTCGAACGCGCTGTAGGCGGTGATGGCGTCGATCGCGTACGAGCCGGCGGGCGCGGGCGGGTCGCCGTCGCGGCCGGTGCTCAGCATGGCGCCGCTCATGGCCTGCAGCAGCAGGTCCTGGCCGGGGCGCGAGATGTACGGGCCGGTCTCGCCGTAGCCGGACATCGAGACGTACACGATGGACGGGTTCAGCCCGCTGATCGTCTCGTAGTCCATGCCGAGCCGCTCGGCCACGCCCGGCCGGTAGTTCTGCAGGAACACGTCGGCGCTCTCGGCCAGCCGGTGCACGATCGCGCGGCCCTCGTCCGACTTGAGGTTGACCGCGAGGCTGCGCTTGTTGCGGTTCAGCGACAGGAACGAGGCGTTGACCTGGTTGCCGTGGGCGCCGCCCGCCGGGGCGTGCCGCTGCCACTCGCCGGTGACCGGCTCCACCTTGACCACGTCCGCGCCCAGGTCGCCCAGCCGCATGGCGGCCAGCGGGCCCGCCATCGCGATGGACAGGTCCACGACGCGGTAGCCGTCGAGCACTCCCATGTCAGCGCCCCTCGAAGACGGGCTCGCGGCGCTCGGCGAAGGCGGCCCTGCCCTCGGCGGCGTCCTGCGTGGCGAAGCAGACGGTCTGCAGGTCGCGCTCGTACTGGATGGCCTGGTCGAGCGGCATCGAGTAGGCGGCCTTGAGGTTGGCCTTGGCGGTCTGGGCGGCGATCGGCGGGCGCTTGGCGATGGTGTGCGCCAGCGTCCTGGCCGCCTTCAACAGCTGATCGGGCGCGTGGACGTCGGTGACCAGCCCCCACGCCTGGGCGCGGGCGGCGTCGATGGGGTCGCCGGTGAGCAGCATCGTGGCCGCGTTGCTCTGGCCGACGGCGTGCGCGAGCAGCGCCGACTGGCCGCTGCCGCCGATCCAGCCGAGCTTGATCTCCGGCGCCGCGAACGTCGCCGTCTCCGCGGCCAGCCGGATGTCGCAGGCCATGGCCAGCTCCAGGCCGCCGCCGTAGGCGTAGCCGTTGACGGCCGCGATGATCGGCTTGCGCAGGGCGCGGACGGCGTCGCCGTAGTCGCCGCGGTTGCGGAACTCCCAGGGGGTGGCGTACTCGTCCAGCTCGCGGATGTCGCTGCCGACGCAGAACGAGCGCTCGCCGGCGCCGGTCAGCACGGCCACGCGCAGGTCGGGGTCGGCGTCCACCCGGGTCAGGCAGGCACGCAGCGCGGCGGCCATGTCGGGGGTGATCGCGTTCAGCTTGGCGGGTCTGTTGAGGGTGACGACGGCCACGGGGCCGTCGAGGTCGAGGAGGACGTCCAAGGGGGGAGCCCTTTCGCAACTAACAGCTTCACAGCTAACAGCAGAGACGTACGTGCTGCTCGGCGTCGGCCCTGGCCACTTCGACCACCGTGCGCATGGCCTCCTCGGCCTTGCGGTGGTGCCGGCGCCTGATCGCCTGGGCCACGCGTTCGTGACCGGGCAGCGTTTCCTTGTTGTGCGCCACCGAGCGGGTGTGCACCTGGCGCACGGACCGCAGGGCGATGCTGATCATTTCGTAGATGTAGAGCAGCAGGTCGTTGTCGGCGGCGGCGAACACCGCCTTGTGGAAGGCCAGGTCGGCCTCGATGAACGGCTCGGGGTCGTCCGCCGTGGCGTACAGCGCGGCCAGGGCCTCGTCGATGCGCCGCACGGCCGCCGCGTCGGCCCGCTCGGCCGCCACCCTGGCGGCCCCCGGTTCCAGCGCGACCCGCAGGTCGGCCAGCACCCGGATGTCCTCAGGACGGGGCTCGGGCTCGAAACGCCAGCTCAGCACGTCGGCGTCGAGCAGGTTCCAGGACTCGCGGGGGCGCACGATCGTGCCCGCGCTCCTCCTGGTCTCCAGCAGGCCCTTCCCGGCCAGCACCTTGACGCCCTCCCGCACCGCGGAGCGGCCGACGCCGAGCTCGCCGACGAGCTCCTCCTCGATGGGGATGGACGTGCCGGGGGCCAGGGTGCCGCCGACGATGCGGGCGCCGAGGGCACGTACGACCTGGACGTTCCTGGCCGAGTCCCGCTGGGGATCAGTTGCCACGGCTCCGCACGCTATCCCGAGCGCGCCCGTTTTCATAGACCTTCATCTGATGAAGTTAGTTTTTCATCTGATGAAGTGACATTTCGGGACTTTGGTAGTACCTTTCCGGCAAGTGGTACGACCAATTGAGGTGATCGCCGTGGACGCCGTCTCCGATGCTCTGGCCGGGCTGATCCGCGACCTCGGCGAGGGCGCCAGGCTGCCGCCCGAACGCGAGCTGGCCGAGCGCCTCGGCGTCAGCCGCACCGCGCTGCGCGACCGCCTGCGGCTGCTCGAAGCGTTCGGCGTGCTGAGCAGGCGGCAGGGCTCCGGCACCTACGTCCAGCGGCTCGACCCCCAGGGCCTGGAAACCGCGCTCGACCTGGCCCTGTCCGCCAGCCACCTCACGATCGAGTCCCTGCACTCCGTACGCGTCGCGCTCGAACGCCAGGCCGCCAGGGAGGCCGCCCGCCGGGGCGACCCGGTCGCCATCGCGCACGTCGGCAAGGCCCTGGCCGACATGGAGGCCGCCGCCACCGCCGAGGACATCGACCACGCCGACTTCGCCTTCCACCAGGCGCTCCTGCACGCCACCGGCAACGCCGCGCTCACCTTCTTCGCCGACGCGATGACCGGCGTGCTCTTCCGCGCCGTCCGCCAGCGCCGCGACCGGCTCAAGACCCACCCCCGCGACAAGGAGGTGTCGGTGGCCGCCCACCGGCCCCTGTACGAGGCGCTGCTCGCCGGCGACGCGGACGCCGCCGGGCAGGCCAGCGACGACCACTTCCAGGTCTGGCACGACCTGTTCACGCAACCCACGATGGAGCGGCCTTGACCCCGACACTCGGACTGATCCACACCTCGGCCACGCTGGTGCCGGTCTTCGCGGAGCTGTGCGCGAAGCACCTGCCCGGCGTCGAGACGTTCAACATCGTCGACGACAGCCTGATCAAGAACACCATCGCCGCCGGCCGCCTCACCCCGGGGACGGCCCGCCGCGTCGCCGGCCACGTCGCCTCCGCCGAGGCCGCCGGCGCCTCCCGCATCCTCGTCACCTGCTCCTCGATCGGCCCGGCCGTGGAGGCCGCCGAGCCGCTGACCGGCGTGCCCGTGCTCCGCGTCGACCGGCCGATGGCTGACCGCGCGGTCACGCTCGGGCCCTGCGTCGGCGTCCTCGCCACCCTGTCCACCACCCTCGAACCGACCGCCGACCTCGTACGGCGGCGCGCCCACGCGGCGGGGGCCGAGATCGCGCTGACCGCCCGGCTGTGCGAGGGCGCGTTCGAGGCGCTGATGAGCGGAGACGCCGCCACCCACGACGCGCGCGTGGCCGAGGCGCTGGCCGAGCTGGGCGGGCAGGTGGACGTGGTCGTGCTCGCGCAGGCGTCGATGGCGCGGGTGGCCGGGACGGTCTCCGTGCCCGTCCCGGTGCTGGCCAGCCCGCCGCTGGCCATGGAACACCTGGCGAAGGAGCTGCATGCGTGAGCTGACCGTGCCCGCCGGACGCCAGCCGGTCGCGTCTGGCGGGCGTGAGCTGACCGTGGCCACGTACCGGGTGGTCACCCGCCTCCCGCTGGAGCAGGCCGTGAGCGCGATCGCGGGCGAGCAGAGCACCGGCACGTTCGTCAGCGTCGCCGGCGAGACCGACGAGCTGCGCGCCCGCCACAGCGCGGTCGTCCTCGACATGACCGAGATCCCCGCCCCGATCACCGAGCCCCTGCCCGGCTCGCGCGGCGACCGGCCGCTGCACGCCGCCCTCGTGCGCATCGGCTTCCCGCTCGACAACACGGGGCCGTCCCTCACCAACCTGTTCCCCGTCGTCGCGGGCAACCTGTACGAGCTGCGCGAGCTGGCCGGCCTCAAGCTGGTCGACCTGGAGCTCCCGGACGCGTTCGGCCGGGCCTACCTGCCGGCGGGCCACGCCGTCGAGGGCACCAGACGGCTCGTCGGCCGCCCGTCCGGGGTGATGATCGGCACCATCGTCAAGCCCAACGTCGGCCTGCGCCCGTCCGACTACGTGGACCTGGTGCTGGAGCTGGGGCTGGCCGGCGCCGACTTCATCAAGGACGACGAGGTGAACGCCGACTGCCCGCCCGCGCCGCTGGCGCAGCGCGTCAGGGCCGTGACGGGCGCGCTCGACGAGGTGGAACGGCGCACGGGGCGGCGGCCGATGTACGCCTTCAACATCAGCGACGAACCCGACCGCATGCTGCGCAACCACGACCTGGTGGTGGCCGCAGGCGGGACCTGCGTCATGGTCAACCTCAACGTCGTCGGCTTCCCCGCCGTCGCCATGCTGCGCAGGCACGCCCGGGTGCCCATCCACGCGCACGTCACCGGGATCGGGGCGCTGTCCCGGCACGCGGGGCTGGGGATCGGGCACGTCGCGTACCAGAAGCTGGCCCGCCTGGCGGGGATCGACCACCTGCACTGCGGCGGGTTCCACAGCAAGTTCTACGTCACGGACGACGACGTGGCCGCCATGGTCGCGGCCGTCCGCACGCCGCTGCTCGGCGGCTTCCCCTGCTTGCCGGTGCTGTCGTCGGCGCAGTGGGCGGGGACGGCGCCGGTCACGCTGGAACGGACCGGGACCGACGACCTGCTGGTGCTGGCCGGTGGGGGAGTGCTCGGGCACCCGGACGGGGCCGCGGCGGGGATCACGAGCATCCGGCAGGCCTGGGCGGCGACGGTGGCGGGGGTGCCGCTGCACGAGGTGGACTCGCCGGAGCTGGCCCGGGCGCTGGCCCACTTCGGTGGGGTGGTGGCGCGATGAGGCGGCCCTGGCGTGGCGCGGTGAGGCCCGGGGTGGCGCGGTGAGGCTGCCCTGGCGTGGCGCGATAAGGCCCGGGGGTGCCGCAACGTGACGCTGGTCGCCTTCGTGGCCGACGACTTCACCGGCGCGACGGACGCGCTGTGGCAGTTCCGCCGGTTCGGGCTGAGCGGGTCGCTGGTCACGGACATCGCGCACCTGCACGACCGGGACGACGTCATCGGCCTCGCCACCACCGCCCGCGCCTCGGCCGACCCGGTGGCGTCCGCGCTGCCCGCGCTCAGGGCGGTGGCGGCGCTCGGCCCGCGTGTCGTGCAGTACAAGGTCTGCTCGACGTTCGACTCCTCCCCGTCGCGGGGCAGCATCGGCGCGGTCATCGCGGCCCTGCGCGGCGCGGGGCTGGCTCGCGGCGCGGTGCCGGTGCTGGCCGCGCAGCCGGAGTTCGGGCGTTACACGTGGTTCGCCAACCACTTCGTACGGGCGGGGGACGAGGTCGTCCGGCTCGACCGCCACCCACCGGCCCGCGACCACCCTGTCACCCCGGCGACCGAGGCCGACCTGCGGGTGCGGCTGGCCGAGCAGGGGGCCGGGCCTGTGGGGTGGCTCCCTGCGGGGGCGTCGGAGGAGCGGTACCTGGCACGGCGAGCGGGCGCGGCGGTCGTCGCCGACGCGATGACGGACGCTCACCTCGTCTCCCTCGGCCGCCTCCTGCTCGGCGTGGCGGGCGAGGAGCCGCTGTACTGCGTCGGGTCAGGCGGTCTCAGCTACGCCCTCGCCACCGCCCTGACCTCCCGCTGCCGACCGCCGGACGACGCAGGCGCGGTGCTCGGTCCGGCGGCGCCGGTGCTGGTGGTGTCCGGGAGCCGTTCGCCGGTGACCGCCCGTCAGATCGACGTCGCCGAGGCGGCGGGCTGGGCGGTGCTGGACGTCTCCGGCGGCCCCGGCACGATCGCGCGAGCCGAGGCGAACCTGCGCGAAGGCCGTCACACCATCGTCCAGTCCACCCGTGGGCCGTCACGGGCGGGCGTCGGCGACCTGCTCGGCGGGGTGGCCGTGGCGGCGGTGCGGAAAGGCCTGGTGGGGCGGCTGGTGGTGGCGGGCGGCGACACGTCCGGCCTGGTCGTGACCGCGCTGGGCGCCCGAGCCCTGGACGTGACCGCCACCCTCGCGGTGGGCGGCCCTGTGTGCGTGCTCGCGTCGGACGATCCGGCGTGCGACGGCCTGGAGGTGGCGCTCAAGGGCGGCCAGGTGGGCGGCGAGGACTTCTTCCTGAGCGCCGCCGGCGGAACGGCGCCGCGCACAACTCACCAAGTCAATATGATATAGAGCACTATGTCCGGACAGCAATTTATGTCCGGATTCTGTGACACAGAGGCATATGAGAGCGGTCCCACAACCCCTTCGGTAAGCCAGATTTCCGCAGGTGAACCGGGGTTTTCGGGGTGTCGCACCCCCCGAGTCGATCAAATGTGAGTGACCTTACCGTTATATATCGCCGTTTCTGACTGTTATATTTTTGCTTATATTCTGCGCCCTGATCGCCATCCCGACATCGCGTTGAAATTTCACGATGCGAGATGGGTTTTCGTTGCGGGGGGCGCCTCTCCGCCAAGGAAGGTTGCGCCCTCGGTCAGCGCGAACGGAGAGTGATGGGCAAGTACCTGCTCCGCAGGTTGGCAATAAATGTGATCTTGGTCGCCGTAGCGGCCAGTTTGGCGTACATGCTCGCGGCCACCACCATGAACCCGCGGGCAGCGTACGAGGGACGCCAGCCCCCGGTGGCCGAAGAGGTCATCGACGCCACACTTGATGCCTACAACCTGAACGACAAGACCCCCCTGCTCCAGCGCTATGCGACCTGGGCGTCGGGTGTCGTCACCGGAGACTTCGGCAAGACGTGGAACGGCGGCTCGGTCAACGCCGAGATGGGCCGTCGCGTCATGGTCAGCCTGAGACTCCTGCTCATCGGCACGCTGCTGGGCTTCGCCCTGGGTGTGGCGCTGGGCGCGGTCTCGGCGGTGCGGCAGTACAAGCCCAGTGACCGGTTAATCGGTGTCGGCTCCTTCGTGATCATGGCGATCCCGGTGTTCGTGCTGGCCACGCTGCTGGCGATCGGCACGTACAACCTGAACAGGGCGCTCGGGTTCACGCTGATCGAGTACACCGGCGAGTACAACCCCCGGCTGTCCGGCTGGGACCAGTTCCTCAACCGGATCAACCACCTCATCCTGCCGACGATCTCGCTCAGCCTCGGCGCGATCGCCTTCTACAGCCGGATCCAGCGCAACATGATGCTGGACGTGCTGGGGCAGGACTTCGTCCGCACCGCGATGGCCAAGGGGCTGAAGCGCAGGACGGCGCTGACCAAGCACGCGCTGCGGACCGCGCTGATCCCCTCGGCGACGTACTTCGCGTTCGCGTTCGGGACGATGTTCACCGGCGCGACCTTCACCGAGAAGATCTTCTCCTGGCACGGCATGGGCGCCTGGCTGGTCGACTCGATCAACCAGAACGACGTCAACTCCGTCGCCGCGGTCACGTTCTTCGCCGCCGTCTGCATTCTGGCCGCGTCCTTCCTGTCGGACCTGCTGGTGGCGGCCCTCGACCCCCGGGTGCGGGTGAGCTGAGATGCGATCGAAAGTCGTCTTCAAGCGCCTGCTGCGCAACAAGCAGGCCCGTTATGGCTTCATCGCGCTGATCCTGCTGGTGGCGCTGGCGTACGTGGGGCCGTTCTTCGGCGCGTACGACTGGACGGACAAGGACTTCATGGCCTTCCTGTCGGCGCCCGACGCCGACCACTGGTGGGGCACGACCGCGATCGGCCAGGACATGTACGCGGTGACGCTGCGCGGCATGCAGAAGTCGATCATCATCGGCATGCTGGTGGCGCTGATCTCCACCGGCCTGGCCGCGGTCGTCGGCGCGTTCGCCGGCTACTTCGGCGGCTGGGTGGACCGGGCCCTCATGTGGGGCGTGGACCTGCTGCTCGTGCTGCCCAGCTTCCTGATCATCGCGATCATCTCGCCGCGGCTCAGGGAGGGCACCTGGCTGTGGTTCGTGGTGCTGCTGGCCGCGTTCTCCTGGATGATCACCTCCAGGGTGGTCCGCAGCATGACGCTCTCGCTGCGTGAGCGCGAGTACGTGCTGGCCGCCGTCTACATGGGCATCCCGCGCTGGAAGATCATCTTCCGGCACATCGTGCCGAACCTGGCCTCCCTGCTGATCATCGACGCCACCCTGAACGTCAGTGGCGCGATCATCGGCGAGGCCGCGCTGTCCTTCTTCGGCTTCGGCATCCAGCCGCCGGACGTCTCGCTCGGCACGCTGATCGCGGAGGGCTCCCGCAACGCCACCGGCTACCCGTGGCTGTTCGCCTTCCCCGCCGGCCTGCTGGTCGCGCTGGTGCTCAGCGTCAACCTCATCGGCGACGGCCTGCGTGACGCACTCGACCCGGGGAGCAACTCGTGAGCATCTTGGAGGTCAGGGACCTCACCGTCACCTTCCCTGGCGGCATCGAGGCCGTGCGCGGCGTCAGCTACGAGGTCGAGCGCGGCGAGGTGCTCGGCATCGTCGGCGAGTCGGGCTCCGGCAAGTCCGTGACCTCGCTCGCCGTCATGGGCCTGCTGCCGCAGCACGCGGTGGTCAGCGGCTCGGTCAGGCTGCACGGCCAGGAACTGCTCGGCATGAAGGAAGACGAGCTGGTCAAGGTGCGCGGCAAGGCCATCAGCATGATCTTCCAGGATCCGCTGTCGGCCTTCACCCCCGTGTACACGATCGGCGACCAGATCGCCGAGGCCGTCCGCATCCACCAGAAGCTGGCCAAGGACAAGGCGGCCACGCGCGCCGTCGAGCTGCTCGACCTCGTCGGCATCCCGAACCCGAAGCTGCGGGCCAGGGCGTTCCCGCACGAGTTCTCCGGCGGCATGCGGCAGCGCGCGATGATCGCCATGGCCATCGCCAACGACCCCGACCTGCTGATCTGCGACGAGCCCACCACCGCGCTCGACGTCACCATCCAGGCGCAGGTCCTGGAGGTGCTCAAGACGGCGCAGCAGGAGACGGGCGCCGGCATCGTGATGATCACCCACGACCTGGGCGTCATCGCCGGCATGGCCGACCGGGTGCTCGTCATGTACGCGGGCCGCCCGGTCGAGCAGGGCCCCGTGGACGACCTGTACTACCGGCCGCGCATGCCGTACACGATGGGGCTGCTCGCCTCGATCCCCAGGGTGGACGGCGAGGAGGGGCCGCTGGTGCCGATCGAGGGCAACCCGCCCTCGCCCGCCTCGCTGCCGCCGGGCTGCCCGTTCGCGCCGCGCTGCCCGATGAAGGTGGACATGTGCGACGACGAGGAGCCCGAGCTGACGCCGTTCGGCGGCGGGCGCCACGTGGCCTGCATCCGCGCGCACGAGATCGAGCACAAGGGCCTCACGGGCGCCGACGTGTTCCCCGTGCCGGTCATCCCGCCGAGCGACGTCGTACGCGTGCCGCGCGCCGAGCGCGCCACCGTGCTGGAGCTCGACGACATGAAGAAGCACTACCCGCTGATGAAGGGCGCGATCTTCAAGCGCCGCGTCGGCACGGTGTTCGCGGTGGACGGCATCAGCTTCGACATCGCCGAGGGCGAGACACTGGCCCTGGTCGGCGAGTCGGGCTGCGGCAAGACCACCACGCTGCAGCAGATCATGCAGCTCCAGCCGCCCCAGGACGGCCGGGTGGTCGTGCTCGGCAAGGACAGCGCCAAGCTGGACCAGGCCGCGCGCAAGGCGCTGCGCGGGGACCTGCAGATCGTCTTCCAGGACCCGATGGCCGCGCTCGACCCGCGCATGCCGGTCGGCGACATCATCGCCGAGCCGCTGCGCGCGCACGGCAAGAAGGACGTCAGCGCCAAGGTCGCCGAGCTGCTGCAGCTCGTCGGGCTGGCGCCGGAGCACGCGGAGCGTTACCCGCAGCAGTTCTCGGGCGGCCAGCGGCAGCGCATCGGCATCGCCCGCGCGCTGGCGCTGGAGCCGAAGGTGCTGGTGCTGGACGAGCCCGTCTCCGCGCTCGACGTCTCCATCCAGGCAGGCGTGATCAACCTGCTGGAGGAGCTGAAGAACAGGCTGGGCCTGTCCTACCTGTTCGTGGCGCACGACCTGGCGGTGGTCCGGCACCTCGCCGATCGCGTCGCCGTCATGTACCTGGGCAGGATCGCCGAGATCGGGGAGGTCGAGAACGTCTACGACCGCCCCGCGCACCCGTACACGCAGGCACTGCTGTCGGCGATCCCGTTGCCCGACCCCGAGATGGAACGCACCCGCAAGCGGATCCTGCTCGAAGGTGACCTGCCCAGCCCGGCGGACCCGCCGTCGGGGTGCAGGTTCCGCACCCGCTGCCCCAAGTTCGCCCGGCTCAGTGAGGCGGAACGGCGGCGGTGTGTGGACGAAGAGCCCTCGGTTGCCAGGCTGACCGGTGCCGTGGACCACGGTGCGGCCTGCCATTACGCGGAGGAGATCGAGGTCATCGCGACCTCGGAAATTCAGGAGGAAGAGTGAAGGTTCATCACCGTGCGGCCGCTGGGCTGGCGGTCCTGGCCCTGGCCGTGGCGGCCTGCGGCGGAGGCGGCGAGTCCGGCAGCAAGCAGCCGAACGCCGAGCAGTCCCAGCAGGCGCAGCAGCAGATGACGCAGACCCCTGCCATCAGCATCAACCCGGTGCCCTACGAGCAGGTCAAGGACGGCGGCACGCTCACTCTCGCCATCGGGCAGTGGCCGACCCAGTGGAACCCCAACCACGTGGACGGCAACCAGGCCGACACCGCGACCATGCTCGACCCGATCCTGCCGCAGCTCATGATGGCGGACGAGAACGCGCAGTTCACGCCGAACGCCGACTACCTCTCCGACGTGAAGAACGAGACGGTGGACGGCAAGCAGACGGTCACCTACACCATCAACGACAAGGCCACCTGGTCGGACGGCACGCCGATGACCTGGAAGGACCTTGAGGCGGCGTGGAAGGCCAACAACGGCGAGAACAAGAAGTACAAGCCGGCCTCCACCGACGGCTGGGACAAGATCGAGTCTGTGAAGAAGGGCGACTCCGACAAGGTCGCGATCATCACCTTCTCCAAGCCGTACTCGGAGTGGCAGGGCCTGTTCAACCGCGGCACCGCGCACCTCATCCCGGGCGAGCACATCACCACGCCCGACAAGTTCGACAACGACTACAACCAGAAGATCCCGGCCACCGCGGGTCCCTTCAAGGTCGAGAAGATCGACGAGGGCACCAAGACGCTGACCCTCGTGCGTGACGACAAGTGGTGGGGTCAGAAGCCGAAGCTCGACAAGATCATCTTCCGGACGATCGCCGACTCGTCCGCCGAGGTGAACGCCTTCGCCAACGGCGAGATCGACGCCGCCTACATCGAGGCGGGCAACCCGGCCAACCTGCAGCGGGCCAAGGAGGTGCCGAACTCCGAGATCCGCAAGGCGCTCAGCCCGAACTGGCGGCACATCACCGTCAACAACTCCAGCGAGTTCCTGAAGGACAAGTCGGTCCGCCAGGCCGTCCAGTACGCGATCAACCGTGACGTGATCACCCAGTCCGACCTGAAGGACATGGAGTGGCCGATCCAGACGCTCGGCAACCACGTCTACATGAACAACCACAAGGGCTACGTCGACAACTCCGGCGACCTCGGCAAGTACAACCTGGAGAAGTCCAAGCAGCTCCTCGACGCGGCCGGCTGGAAGCAGGAGGGCGAGTACCGCAAGAAGGACGGCAAGGAGTTCGCGCTCAACTTCGTCATCCCGGCCAGCGTCGCGACCGCGAAGACCGAGGGTGAGCTGACCCAGGCCATGCTCAAGGAGGCCGGGATCAAGGTCACGATCCGCCCGGTCCCCGATGACAAGTTCTTCACCGACTTCATCATCAAGGGCGACTTCGACCTGGTGCCGTTCTCCTGGATCGGCACGCCGCTCCCGCTCGGCAGCCTGCCGCAGATCTACAAGACCGGCTCCGAGAGCAACTTCCCCAAGGCCAGCGACCCGGCCGTGGACGCCGCCATCCAGGCGGCCGTGGACGAGACCGACCCGGCCAAGGCCGTCGAGCTGGCGAACGCCGCCGACAAGCTCATCTGGGACATGGTGCACACCATTCCGCTGTACCAGCGTCCTGACATCTGGGCCGTGAAGAAGACGCTCGCCAACTGGGGCGCGCGTGGTTACGCGTACTACGACTACACGGCGGTCGGCTTCACCGGCTGATCCCCGCGTCGCATGGCGAAACCCCCGGCCCCTCCGGCCGGGGGTTTCCCTTTTGATCAGCCGTGCGAGTCGGACACCGAGCCCTTGAACGTGGTGAAGCAGGAGGGGCCGTTGGCGCCGTCGAAGCGGACGGAGTCGAAGAAGTCGCGGAAGCTGACGAAGAAGTTGCCCTGGTCGCGCGGCCGGGTCACCGCCGAGCAGCCGTCGTAGCCGGCTTCGGAGTAGAGGTGGATCCAGGAGTCGGTGCGGTTCCAGTCGGACTTGGCGCGGTCGGCCATGCCCAGCGCGGCCAGGTCGGGGGTGTCGGTCTTGATCTGGACGATGTCCCCGGTGCCGTCGAGGCCCGAGAACAGACAGTAGTAGCCGTCCTGGCACCGGTCGTAGCCGTCCGCGGCCTGGGCCGGCGCGGCCAGGGCGGTCAGGGCGGCGGCGGCCAGCGGCAACGCCAGCATGTGAAGCTTCTTGCCCACTCTTCCTCCATGGGTGAAACTTTCCTTCCGCCCGAACATACATGGCGCGATCTTGTCAGGAAAGGGGTTGACTCAACCCGCGGCGAACTCCCGCAACGTCAGGGGAGGCCGCCCGCCGTGCCGCTCGATGGTCGCGGTGACGCGGTAGAGCGGGTGATCGCCGGCGCCGATGGCGCGGAAGAGCGCCCACAGGTGCGTGAGATGCTCGACCGCGTACGCGTCCCGGTACACCTCCATCGCCCCCGCCTCCCACTCCTCCGGCGGCAGGTCCGCGTACTCGACCCCGAGCGCCTCGGCCGCCGCGCCCGCGGTGGACATCTCTCCCGTCAGCAGGCACACCGGATCGACCGGAGCGGGATCGAGCAGCAGCCCCGCACCCACCCTGGCCACGTCGGCGCCCGCGACCAGCGGGAGCTTCGTGGACGGCGGGCCCAGCGGCAGCGCCAGCCGGCCCGCCGCGGCCACCACGACGGCGAGGTTCTCGAAGAACACCCCCGCCCGCAGGTGCACCGCGCCCACCCCGGCCCAGTCGAAGACCTGCTCCGACAGCCAGTGCCTGCGCATCCGCGGCGTGCCCGCCTCCGGCTGCGCGTCGAGCTGCGACACCTCGACGACGCGGGACACCCCCTCCTCCCGGGCCGCGGCGGCGAACGCGGCGGTCGCGTCCATCAGGCCCGCCGTCACCGGATAGGTGAAGTACGCCCGCGTGACCCCGCGCATCGCGGGGCGCACCGTGGTGATCTCGCGCAGGTCGCCCACCACCACCTCCGCGCCCAGCTTGCGCAGCTCGGCGGCGCGCTCGTCGTCGGCGCGGACGAACGCCCGCACCTCCTCGCCGCGCTCCAGCAGCAGCTCCGCGACCTTTCTGCCGGTCGCGCCCTGCTGCCCGCCGGCCGCGCCGGTGACCAGGATCATCTCTCCTCCTGAAGGGTGAGCGTGAACAGGCCGAGCCGCTCCAGGTCACGCAGGAACGGCCCGGCGGGGAACGCCTCGGCCGGACTGAAGACACCCGGCCCAGGGCCGCTGGTCAGTCGGAGAGCGGCCTCGACGGAGGCCAGCGCGCTCATGCGCCACAGGTCGTGCCCGCGCGCCTGACCGGCCCGGTTGCCGTCCTGCGTGATCACCTGGACGGCGACCGTGAAGTGCGAGCCCGCCCGGGTGGCGGCGTCCACGTGCTCGCTGGTGAACGCCTGCTCCTCCTCGAACGTGTGCGCCGTGAGCTGCGCCTCCACCTGCCGCGCCGCCACGTGCCTGGGCACCGTGACGACCTCGGGGAACGGCACCGGCGCGATCATCGTGCGCGGCCCCAGCGGCGGCGGGAACGGGAAGACCGCGTTGCGCGGCTCGACGTAGCCGACGTGCTCGGCGCCGTCGGCGTAGGTGATCCGCCGGGTGTCGGCGAACAGCAGCTCGGCCGTCTTCCTGGCCCCCGTGGTCAGGCGCCAGCCGGACACCGAGTACGCGGTGATCACCCGGTCGATGCCCGTCACGCCCGCGGCCACGGCGCCCGCGAGCAGGTCGCCCAGCCCGCCGTAGAAGCTCATGGCCGTGACCATCGTGATGCCCGCCTCGCGCGCGGGCCCCTGCATGGTGTCGAACATCCACTTCGTGTGGTGCTGCTCCAGGGCGTGGTCCACGTAGTGGCAGCCGGCTTCGGCGGCGGCCGTGGCCAGCGCCCTGCCGGTGTCGGTGAACGGGCCCGCGCAGTGGATCAGCACGTCGGCCGAGCCCGCGAGATCGCGCAGCGCGGCCGGTTCGTCGAGGGCGGCCTCGGACACGAGGGCTCCGCCCAGTTCCTCGGAAAGGGTCTTGAGCGCGTTGCCGTCGCGGCCGGCCAGGGTGATCTCCAGGCCGCGGGCGTGCAGGTCGGCCGCCACCAGGCGGCCGGTGTGCCCGGTCGCGCCGTAGACGGCGATGTGCGGTGGTGACATCATCGTGCCTTACGTTGGGATACTGGCCGTACGTAACTGTTTTCGAACTTACGTACCGCGAGTATGTAAGTCAATGGGAGCACGATGATTCGCCGTACCCAGGCAGAGCGCTCCGACGAGACCACGGGGCGGCTCGTACGCGCCGCGCGGGACCGCTTCGGAGCCACCGGATACGCGCTGACCTCGATCGACGCCGTCGCCGCCACGGCCGGGGTGACCAAGGGCGCCGCCTACCACCACTTCGGCGGCAAGGCCGACCTGTTCCGGGCGGCGTTCGTGGCCGAGCTGGAGGCGGTGGACGCCAAGCTGCTCGGCATCGCCGCCGAGGAGAGCGACGTGTGGGCGGCGCTGCGGCGCGGCTGCCGGACCTTCCTGGAGCACTGCCTCGACCCCGGGTTCCGGCAGATCGTGCTGCTCGACGCGCCCTCGGTGCTCGGGTGGGAGACCGTGCGCGAGATCGAGCACGATCACATGCTGCGGATCCTGCGCGACGGGCTGCTCATGGCGGTGGCCGCCGGGCGGGCGCCGGAAGGCGATCTGGACGCCCGCGCGCGGCTCGTCTTCGGTGCGTTGTGCGAGGGAGGCATGCTGCTGGCCAGGGCCGAGGAGCCGGAGGCCACGCTGCGGGACATCGCAGCGGAGGCCGACCGGCTGCTGTCGGCCCTGGTCACGCCACCGCCTTCCGGCTGATCCGCGGTCACGCCGCCGCCTTCCGGCTGATCCACGGTCACCCGCCGCGCGGCTCGGGCTGCGTCGTGCGGGTCATCCGAGGGCGACGGTGACGCGCTGGGTGGCTCCGGCCGCGCCGCGCAGGTCGCCGAAGGACAGGCGCAGCGAGCCGCCCGTCCCGGCGGCCGTGACGGACGGGGAAGCCGAGAGCACCTCGCGTACCGGGCGGTCCCAGGTGAGCGCCAGCGCCGCGGCCTCACGCGGCGGGTCCGAGACGCAGACGTGCGCGGTGCCGTCGGCACGCTCGCGGATCAGCACGCTCGCCGGGGCGCTCGCCGAGAGCGTGCCCACCCGGGCGGGCGCCCAGAGGTTCGCCGCCGTCAGCCCCAGCTCAGGAACCCTGATCACCTGCGCGTACGGGGTGTTGGAGACGATCTGCACCCGGCCCGCGGCCGCCGCTCTGGCCCGGGTCGCCGCCTCGGTGGCGCCCGGCATGAGCACGTACGCGTAGGAGGCGCTGATCGGGTCGGCGCCGTGGTCCAGCCACATGGTCAGGTAGCGGCGGGTGATCGGGTCGGGGGAGCCGCCCGCGTTGACGTCCCGCCAGGAGCCGGTCCGCTCGTCCAGCAGGAGGTTCAGGCTGGTGGGGGAGGGGAAGACGTAGCCGGCGTGGCCGGCCACGTGCACCCAGGAGACGCCGTCCCGCCGCTCCCGCGCGCCGGCCTGCGTGCCGTCCCGCGCCCCGTCCCGCCCGCTGTCCCGTCCGTCGTCCCGTCTGCCGTCCCGGCGTGCCTTGTCGCGGGTCGCCTTGCCGCCGTCGCCGCCGTCCGCCTGCCGTCCGTCGAACCGGCCGTTCCAGCGGTCGCCGTTCACCCGTACGGCGACCTCGCCGCGCGCCCCCAGGTTGCGGTTGTCCACCACCGTCTCCACCGGCACCTCGTCCGCGCTGGTGATGCCCGCCCCGAGGCACACCACGCAGTCGTCCAGGAAGAACCACGCCTTCCTGGCGGCCATCGTGCCGCCGAGCCCGCGCAGGTCCTGCCCCACCGCGGCGAACTCGCCGTCCGTCGCGCCGCCCACCCAGCTCACGTCCGGACGGGGCAGCGCCCACGCGCCGCCCTCGCCGTCCGCCAGCCGCTTGGCCGACACGGTGGTCCCCGGCAGCCGGTACGGGTCCGCCGTCGCCCAGTACGCGTCTGTGTACTGCTCCTCGCCGAACCCGTCGCCCCACCACGACAGCCATCCGGCGCCCGTGTGCCAGCCCCGCGCGTTCTCGCCGTTGCCGTACTCGTAGTGTGCCACCCGCCGCGACGCCATGCTCACCGAGGCCGCCCAGCCGGGCCGCCGGTGGACCGCCCGGTCCATGCTCGGGAACAGCCGGTGCCCCACCGGCTCGGCCGCCGCCCGCGCCGCCGAGCCCGACACGGCCAGCAGCCTGGCCGTACGGGCGACGCCCAGCGAGCGGCTGCCCTTCACCGGCCTGCCGCGCTCCAGCCAGCCCTTGACCATGGCCTGCCAGCGCTCCCCGCGCTCGCCGCCGGCCACCTCCGCCAGCAGCGCGATCGAGGCGAGCATGTCCTGCCCGCGCCGGTGGTCGTCCTGCGCGCCCCTGCTGATGGAGCGCCCGGCCACGTTGTCCATGAGCAGCCCGTTGTAGACGAACGGCGCCACCGCCTCGTCCACCGTGCCGAGGAACGCCCGCAGCTCCGGCCCGTCCAGGTCCCACGGCGAGCCGCGCAGCAGCGCGCCCAGCATCGCGACCCCGCCGAACAGCACCGCCCCGTAACCCCCGACATAGGGGACGCAGTTGTGCTGGATGAAGGAGCCGTCGGCGTAGAAGCCGTCGCCCTCGGTGACCGGGGCGAACACCGGGGTCAGCGCGTTCCTGGCGCGCTGGATGCGTGGCGCGTCGCCGCCGAGCAGGCCGCGCAGGGCCAGCACCTGGCACAGATCCACCCGGTTGGCGGCGGTGCTGCTGCCCGTGTAACGCGTCACCGCCGTCTCCGGGACGAACGCGTCCACCGCCGCGCAGCACGCCGCCGCCCTGCGGCCGGTCAGCCTGTCCGACATCAGCAGCGCCGTGTCCAGCAGCGCCTGCGGGCCGCCGATCTGCCAGTGCCACCAGTTCCCGTACGGGGTGGTGCCCGGGTGGTAGACGTCGGTCAGGAGGTGGTCCAGGCCTGCCAGCACGGCGCGGCCCAGCGCGGTGTCGCCGGTCACGCCGGTGCCGGGCTGGGCGTACGCCTCGGCCATCGTCCTGAGGCGGGTGAAGCTCTCGTGCAGGCTCGCCGACAGCACGGCGGGGTCGGCGGGCGCGGCGCCGCGCTGCCCCCTGCCTGACCAGGCGCGGCTGTGCTGGGTGATGCTGATCTCGGACGGGCTCGCGTACATGAGACTGACCCCCGACGGGCCCGCGCCCGCGTAAGGGAGCCCGCGCCACAGCGCTCCCGGCTGGGGCCTCATCGACTCGCGGTGCCTGGCCGCCGCCCGTCCCAGCTCGGCCAGCCTGCTCCGGTACGGCTCCGCCGAGCGGTCGAAGCCCTCCCCGAGCAGCAGCGCCCGCCACCGGTCCCGCAGGTCGGCGTGCCGTGGCGCCACCCCGGCCCAGCCGCGCGCGGTCCCAGGCCCCATCCCGGTGACGAGCCCGGTGCTGAGTGCCGCTCCACCGGCGGCGCGCAGGAGAGCACGCCGCGTCCATCCACCCGACATGAGATCCCCCGAGGCCGGTCGTGCTGCTGCTGCGGACATCGGGGACGATATAGGCGCTCATGTCGGTGACCGGCCCGACATCAGTGGCGTTGATCAAGTGCTGACTGTTTCATGCCCCCACAGGGATAGGTGGCTCCCCGAAGGGTGAGAAAGCGCTTTCCGGCAAGCGTGATCGGCAGCCCCTCACAGGCGGTAAAGCGGTGATGAAACTTTCACCGGATCGGGCCCCGTTTTCGCTGGTGCCCGGGGATCACGGGGGCGCCGGGGCCTGCCGTCCCGGGAAACTCGGCAGTTGTGACCTAGAGTGCGTTTGGGAGCGCTCCCAAAACACCCTTCGAACCGAGCGCGGAGCAGCGTGCCATGAGCAACCCGAGCAGTAGATGGACGAGCAGGGCCGCCGCGCTGACGCTCGTCGCCGCGAGCCTGGTGACGGCGCCCCCCGCCGTCGCCGCCGCGGCCTTCCCCTACCAGGATCCGACCCTCCCCGTCGCCACCCGGGTCACCGACCTGATGTCCCGGATGTCGCTGGACGAGAAGCTCGGCCAGATGACCCAGGCCGAACGCGGATCGGTCAGCGAGGCCGAGGTCGGCACGTACCGGCTGGGCTCGGTGCTGTCGGGCGGTGGCTCCGCGCCGTCCCCCAACACGGCGACGGCCTGGGCCGACATGTACGACAGGTACCAGAACGCCGCCCTGGCCACGCCCCTCGGCATCCCCGTGATCTACGGCGTGGACGCCGTGCACGGCCACAACAACGTGCACGGCGCCACGATCTTCCCGCACAACATCGGCCTCGGCGCCACCCGCGACCCCGCCCTCGTCCAGCGGATCGGCCGGGCCGTGGCCGAGGAGGTGTCCGGCACCGGCATCGACTGGAACTTCGCGCCCTGCCTGTGCGTGGCCCGCAACGACCGGTGGGGGCGCACGTACGAGTCGTTCGGCGAGACCCCCGACCTGCCCTCCTCGATGGCCTCGATCATCACCGGCCTTCAGGGCAGCGCGCTCAACGGGCCCGCCTCCGTGCTGGCCACCGCCAAGCACTACGTCGGCGACGGCGGCACCACGGGCGGCACCGACCAGGGCAACACCCAGCTCTCCGAGACCGAGCTGCGGGCCGTCCACCTGCCGCCGTTCGAAGCGGCCGTGGAGCGCGGCGTCGGCTCTGTGATGATCTCCTTCAGCAGCTGGAACGGCACCAAGCTGCACGGGCACCAGTACCTGATCACCACGGTGCTCAAGGGTGAGCTGGGCTTCGACGGGTTCGTCGTCTCCGACTGGAACGGCATCGACCAGATCGACGGCTCACCCGGCACCTCGGCCCAGGACGTGCGCACCGCCGTCAACGCCGGGATCGACATGGTCATGGTGCCCGTCGAGTGGCGGCGCTTCATCGACCTGCTGCGCGCCGAGGTGCAGGCCGGGCGGGTCACCACGGCACGCGTGGACGACGCGGTGCGGCGCGTGCTGACCAAGAAGTTCGAGCTGGGGCTGTTCGAGAAGCCGCTCACGGACCGGTCGTACACCTCCAGCGTGGGCAGCGCGGCGCACCGCGCGCTGGCCCGCGAGGCGGTCGCCAAGTCGCAGGTCGTGCTGAAGAACGCGGGCAACGTGCTGCCGCTCGCCAGGACCGGCGGCAAGCTCTTCGTGGCGGGCAAGAGCGCGGACGACATCGGCAACCAGAGCGGCGGCTGGACGATCTCCTGGCAGGGCTCGTCCGGCAACACCACCACCGGCACCACGATCCTGCAAGGCATCAGGAACACGGTCGGCTCCGGCGCCACCGTCACCTACAGCCGCGACGGCAGCGGCATCGACGGCACCTACCGGGCCGCCATCGCCGTTGTCGGCGAGACCCCGTACGCCGAGACCACGGGCGACCGCCCCGGCAGCCTCGGCCTGGACACCGCCGACCTGAACACCATCGCCACCCTGCGCGCCTCCGGCGTCCCGGTCGTCGTGGTGCTCGTCTCCGGCCGTCCCATGGACGTCGCCGCCCAGCTCTCCGGCTGGAACGCGCTCGTGGCCTCCTGGCTGCCGGGCACCGAGGGGCAGGGCGTGGCCGACGTGCTGTTCGGCGCCACGCAGCCGACCGGCAAGCTGCCCATGACCTGGATGAGCAGCGCGTCCCAGCAGCCGATCAACGCGGGCGACGGCAAGACGCCGCTGTTCGCGCAGGGGTTCGGCCTGACGTACGAGCCCTCCGGCGGGGACGACACCAGCCCGCCCACCGCGCCAGGCACCCCCGTCGCCTCCGCCGTCACCTCCACCTCGGCCACCCTGACCTGGACGGCCGCCACCGACGACGTGGGCGTCACCGGCTACGACGTGGTCCGCTTACAGGGCTCGGCCGAGACGGCGGCGACCACCTCCACCACCGCCTCGGCCTCCGTGACAGGCCTGACCGCGAACACCTCCTACACCTTCGCCGTCTACGCCAGGGACGCGGCCGGCAACCGCTCACCCCGCTCGGGCACCGTCACCCTGACCACCACCGGCGGCGGGACGGGCGGCGGGTGCACGGCGACGCCGTCCACGCAGAGCCAGTGGGCCATCGGGTACGTCATCCAGGTGACGGTCACCAACACCGGCACGGCGGCCAGGAACGGCTGGACCGTCACCTTCACCCTGCCTGCGGGGCACACGATCAGCGGTGGCTGGAACGGGACGTTCACGACGTCCGGCCAGACCGTCACCGTGCGCAACGTGGGGCACAACGGGGCGTTGGGGGCGGGAGCCAGCACGTCGTTCGGCTTCCAGGGCACCCGCCCGAACGGCGACACCTCCCTGCCGTCGGGCTACACGTGCGCCTGAGCGCCATGCGGGCCGGTGACGCGCGCGCCTGAGCGCCATGCGGGCCGGTGACGCGCGCGCCTGAGCGCCATGCGGGCCGGTGACGCGCGCGCCTGAGCGCCATGCGGGCCGGTGACGCGCGCGGCTGATCGTGGGCGCGGGCCGGTGATGGGTTCGCCCTGTCACCGGCCCGGTGCCTCGTCCTGCCTTACCGTTCCTCGTACACTCGCCCGAACTCCACCTGCGGCGTCCCGCCGGAGAAGTTGCGATCCACCTCAGCCCGTTCGGCGGCGCTGGGTGTCGCGTTCGTGCAGCTCACCGGCGCGCTGGAGCCCGACATCAGGTCGGAGCACCGCCCGGTGCGCCGATCAGGCAGCCCCAGGATGTGCCCGATCTCGTGCGTGGCGATGCGCAGCGGGTAGTAGCCCTGGTTGACGGCCTGCCGGCCCATCCAGATCGTGCCCCGCCCGAGGCTGGTCGGCTGCGCCCGGGGCCAGCCGTTGTCGGCGAGCACGACGAAGTGGGCGGGCGTGCCGCGCATGAGCCGGACGTTCACCACGTTGGAGTTCCAGACCTGGGCGGCCTGGTCGATGGTGGCGCTGAACTCGGCGGCGCGGCTGGCGTCGTACCTGAGCACCGTGACCAGTGCGGTGGCCTGAGCGGGCGCGGTGACGAGTAGGAACGCCAGGCTCAGGACGACGGAGAGCATGAAGCGAAGAGGTCTTGACACGGAGCCTCCTCCAGGAGTTGGGGGTGTTGTGACGGTATGCGCACCCGCTCGCCCCGGAGACGTATCAAGTTGCCCCTATCGTCGTGATATGGCCTCCGCCCCCGGCTCCGGAAACTGTCAGTGCTCAAGTGCACACTCAATGCATGCAGAACGAGCCGCTCGAACTCGGCGAGATCTCCTTCTCCTCCTGGTACGCCCACACCGACAAGATGGCGGAGGTCGGCTTCCTGACCATCGCCAGGAAGCTGCCGTCGCTCGTCGGCCAGGC
Source organism: Nonomuraea monospora (assembly GCF_039531895.1). Lineage (NCBI taxonomy): Bacteria > Bacillati > Actinomycetota > Actinomycetes > Streptosporangiales > Streptosporangiaceae > Nonomuraea > Nonomuraea monospora. The sequence goes on along the minus strand of NZ_BAAAQX010000002.1, from coordinate 1,178 downwards.
GATGCGGATGGCCTGGCAGGCCAGCCCGCGTGACACCCTGGCCACGGTCGCGCTCAACCTGCTCGGCGGCCTGTTCACCGCGTTCGGCCTGCTGGCCACCACCGGCGTCCTGACCGCGCTGTTCAGCGAGGGCCCCACCCCCGACCGCGTCATGGCCGCCCTGCCCGCCCTCGCCCTGGTCGGCGGCGCCGCGGTGCTGCGCGCGGCGACGCAGGCCGGCGCGGGCTGGGCGCAGTCCCGCCTCACCCCGCAGATCGCCCGCCTCACCGAGGAACGCCTGTACGGCCTGACCAGCCAGGTGGAGCTCGCCGCCTACGACGACCCCGACTTCCACGACGCCTTGGAACGTGCCAGCAGCCGCGGCGTGTCCATGGCGGGGTCGGTGGTGGCGTCGGCCGTCGACACGGTCACCGCCGCCGTCGGCATCGTGGCCGCCGCCGGCGTGCTGGGCGTCCTGCACCCGACCCTGCTCCCGCTCCTCCTCCTGGCCGTGCTCCCCGACGCCTGGGCCGCCGTCCGTAGCGCCCGCCTGCGCTACTCCACCATGTACGCGCTCATCCCGGCCCGCCGCCGCAAATGGATCATCGGCCAGTTGCTGGCCGAGCGCACCCCAGCGGCCGAGGTGCGCGCGTTCACGATGCGCGGCTTCCTGCTGCGCATGTACGACGCGGTGGCGCGCGCCGAGCAGGACGTCATGCTCACCCTGGCCCGCCGCCAGACGGTGGCCAGGCTGGTCGGCGAGGCCCTCGGCGGTCTCGGCACAGGGCTCGTCTACGTCGCGCTCGGCATCCTGCTGGCCGTGGCCGCCATCCCCCTGGCGGTCGCGGGCACCGCCGTCCTCGCCATCCGCTCCGGCCAGACCTCACTCGGCAACCTCATGTACGCCACCAACCACCTCTACGAGGAGGGCCTCTACTTCACCGACTTCCTCGACTTCTGCGCCGAAGCGGAAGGCCGTCTGCCCAGCTCCCGCACCGCCACCGCCCTCGAGGGCTTCGAACGCATCACCGCCACCGATCTCACCTTCACCTACCCCGGCGCCTCCGGCCCTGCCCTGCGCGAGGTGTCGATCGAGATCAAACAGGGCGAGGTGATCGCCTTCGTCGGCGAGAACGGCTCCGGCAAGACCACTCTGGCGAAAATCCTGTCCGGCCTGTACGAGCCCGACTCCGGCACCG